>NZ_JAALET010000002.1:0-920923 GCF_011800655.1 Paenibacillus sp. EKM10P
GTACCGGATCAAGAAATAACCGTACAGGGGATGAGGGAACACTTGTCAAAAGAGCTCCCGGACTACATGATCCCTTCTTACTTTATGCAGATGGAAAAGCTGCCATTGACCCCTAATGGAAAAATAGACAGGAAAGCATTGCCCGAGCCTGACGGAAGTATGAGTACGGGAACAGAATATGTAGCGCCGCGGAATGAAGTGGAAGAGAAACTGGTTGAAATATGGCAGGAAGTGCTTGGAGCAAAACAGGTAGGAATAAGGGACAACTTCTTTAAAATAGGCGGAGATTCTATACGTGCAATATCATTAGTCAGCACAATATGCAAAAAGTTGGATATAAACATCCAAATCAGGGATATATACATGAATCCTGATATTGAGAGATTGTCTGCATTCTTAAAAGTAAAAGATACGGAAGCTTTTAACAGTAAGATGGGTAAAGCAAGGGAAGAACTGGAGTTATTTAAACAGCGAATATTGATGAATGAAACTCTCTCAGAAAAGTTACCTTCGGACATGGAAGATATATATCCGATGAGTCACATAGAGCTGGGTATGATTTATCATTCCAAAAAAGACTATGAAAATGCAGTTTATCATGACCAATTTGCATTTCATCTGAATGACAAAGACTTTGATTTCCCAGCATTTAAAGAAGCGATGCTTCTAATGACGTCAAAACATGATATTTTAAGGACGGTTTTTAATTTAGAGGATTTTGAAACTCCTGTGCAAATTGTTTACAAGGGCAGTAGTCTTGATATTGAGCAGATAGATATCATGAATTTTAGCAGGACAGGGCAGGTTGAGTATATAAACAAATATTTGGAAAATGACAGAGCGAATCCGTTTGATATATCAAAGCCCCTTTGGAGGATAAGAATATTCAAACTTGACGCAAACCATATTTGTCTGGTTCTGATATTCCACCATGCTATCCTGGATGGCTGGAGTGTTGCTTCATTGATTACGGAAGTTTCAAACCTATACTCTAAGCTTAAGCAAGAAAAAGATTATATACCAACACGGCTTAAATGCAGCTATAAAGATTATATAGCAGACCAAATGACAATTA
Organism: Paenibacillus sp. EKM10P; assembly: GCF_011800655.1. Taxonomy (NCBI): domain Bacteria; kingdom Bacillati; phylum Bacillota; class Bacilli; order Caryophanales; family Paenibacillaceae; genus Paenibacillus; species Paenibacillus sp. EKM10P. The sequence continues at coordinate 1,076 of NZ_JAALET010000002.1, forward strand.
AGGACAACCAGGAAGTAATTAATTATTGGAGAGAGGAATTAAGTGAATATAAAAGGTTGAATATGCCTGCAAATATTCATGGAAAAACAAAAAAATCTTATAAAGTAGACCATGTAACACGCCATTTAAGTCAGGAATTTTTAGGTGATTTAAGAAGTACTGCCAGAAGATATGATGTAAGCTTAAAGACACTTTGCTTTGCTGCATACACTTATATGCTCAATATGCTTTCATACGAGGATGACTTTGTCGTAGGTTTGGTAGAAAATAACAGACCTGTATGCGAAGATGGAGATAAGATGCTGGGGTGCTTCTTAAATACGGTTCCCGTCAAAATGTGTTTTGATAAAATCGATATATGGGAGGAATTGATAAAAGTTGCAGAAAAGAAATTAATAAACTTAAAGCTTTATGGAAGACTGCCTTTATTTGAGATCATAAATATCCTGGGCGGAAAAGAAAACAAAGAGGAAAATCCTTTATTTGATACCATATTCAATTATGTGGATTTTCATATATATAACGAGATAATAAACAAAGAAATCGCTGATGTTAAAGATAGAATTTCAGTTGATGAATATGAAGCAACCAATACAAGTCTTGACTTTACAGTAAGTAATACATTCGATGATCTTAATATAAGCTTGATCTACTCGGACAAAGTATTGGAAAGAAAACAGGCAGAAGAGTGTATAGACTATTTTATTAATATTTTAAATATGTTTATCCATAACCCCAAAGGGTCAGTTGACAAGCTTATTATATTAAGTCATGAAGAAAGAAAGCAGTTGCTGATAGACTTTAATGATACTAAGAAAGACTATCCGCAGGACAAAACCATACATGAGCTGTTTGCTGAGCAGGTGGAAAGGACACCTGACAACATAGCTGTGGTATATGAAGACAAGCACTTGACTTACAGGGAATTGAACGGAAAGGCAAATCATTTGGCCAGAGTATTGAGGAACAAAGGGGTAAAGCCTGACCGTATTGTAGGAATTATGGCCGAACGTTCATTTGAGATGATTGTGGGGATATTTGCCATATTGAAAGCTGGAGGGGCGTATCTGCCGATAGATCCTAATTATCCTGATACAAGGATAAAGTATTTGTTGGACGATAGTGGTTCCCAGATCCTTTTGACCTCCAGGACCTTTATGGAAAATAAGCAGATTGATGCGGATATTATATATCTGGAGGAAGAATATTTAAATGAAGAGAACTCAAAGCTTGAAAATGTAAACAAACCCTCGGACCTTGCGTACGTCATTTATACATCAGGTTCGACAGGGAAGCCCAAAGGTGGAATGATTGAGCATACTAGCGTTGTAAACATAATTACAGCCCTCCAGGCCATGTATCCGCTTAAAGCGGAAGACTCTTTTCTATTTAAAACAACTTATACCTTTGACGTATCCGTAGCTGAGATATTTGGCTGGTTCCTCAACGGAGGAAAGCTTGTAATATCACGCCAAGGTGTGGAAAAGGAAGCTATGGAGTTAGTAGAGGTAATAAACAAGCATAAGATAACCCATGTAAACTTTGTACCATCAATGCTGAATATAATGGTACAGACTTTAAAAGATAATGGTATAAAACTGCCATCAACTCTCAGGTATATTTTTGCTGCTGGAGAAGCGCTGCCCAAAAAGCTTGTCCATGAGCTTTTCGATGTCTCAGAGAACACATCTCTGGAAAATATCTATGGGCCTACAGAGTCCACGATATATGCAGCGGGTTACAGTATAACAAAGAAAATAGCAGAAGAACTTATAACAGTACCTATAGGGAAAGCTTTACAGAATGTATACCTTTATATACTGGACAAGCACAACCAATTAACTCCTGTAGGAGTGGCCGGTGAACTTGTGATAGGTGGAAGCGGTCTTGCAAGGGGCTATTTGAATAGACCTGAACTGACAGCAGAAAAATTTGTACCTAACCCGTTTATTCCCGGCGAAAAAGTGTACCGCACAGGGGACTTAGTAAGGCGGCTTCCTGATGGGAACATCGAATTCATGGGCAGGATCGACCACCAGGTAAAGATAAGAGGCTTTAGAATAGAGCTTGGAGAAATTGAAGCACATCTGGTGAAGCACACTGCTATTAAGGAAGCAGTGGTTATTGCAAAGGAAGAGCAGCAAGGGAAGAAGTACCTGTGTGCATATATTGTAGGGGAAAATGAATTGACCATTTCCGAGCTAAGGGAGCATCTCTTAAACGAACTACCTGACTACATGGTACCAGCGTATTTCATGAAGCTGGAACAGATGCCATTTAATGCCAACGGTAAAATTGATCGGAAAGCATTGCCTGAACCACAGGGGAATATTAATACCGGAGTAGAGCATGTAGTTCCTAGAAACGAAAGAGAAGAAATACTGGCCAAAGTATGGGAAGACGTACTAAAAACTGAAAACATCGGGGTAAAAGATAATTTCTTCAGCCTTGGAGGAGACTCAATAAAAGCCATACAGGTAATGTCGCGTCTTAACGTCCATGGGCTAAAGCTTGAAATGCGGGACTTATTCAAACATCCTGTAATTGAGGAACTCGTCGAATATATACAATCTACAAGCCGAAGAATTCATCAAGGCCCGGTAGAAGGCATAGTACCGATAACACCTATACAAAGATGGTTGTATAAACAAGACAGCAAGGATATTCATCATTTTAATCAGGAAATAATGATATATGGGCGTAACGGATTTGAAGAAGCTATTATTCGAAAAGTATTGTCAAAGCTTGTAGAGCACCACGATATTTTTAGAACAGTGGTAAAAATAGAGGATCAAAATATACTCCAATACAACAAAAACCTTGAAGGTGAACATTTTTCATTGGAAATTGTAGACCTTAGGGACAGCTATAATTACCGGGAAAAAATAGAGCTGGAAGCGTCGAGGATTCAGAGGAGCATGGACTTGTATAACGGTCCTTTAGTTAAGGTTGGTCTGTTTAAGACTAAAGAAGGGGACCACCTGCTAATAGCTATTCACCACCTTGTAGTTGATGGGGTATCGTGGAGAATCATACTGGAAGATTTGGACATAGGATACAGACAGGCGCTAAACAATGATGAAATAAAATTCAGCAACAAGACCGACTCTTTCAAAGATTGGGCACAGAGGCTTGATGAGTATGCCAATAGCCCTGAACTATTAAAAGAAATAAATTACTGGACCAATTTGGAAAAAACTGAAACAATACCGCTTCCAAAAGACCGAGAGATTGAAGAAAGAAGGTATATGAATAACAATAGCGTCAAGATCGAGCTGAGTATTGAAGAGACTGAGAAGATGCTAAAGCGGGTAAACCATGCTTATAACACAGAAGTAAACGACATATTGCTTACCGCCTTGGGATTAGCAGTGAGGGAATGGACCGGAAATGATAAGGTTCTGATCAGTCTGGAGGGGCACGGCAGGGAGGAAATCATTAAAGACATTGACATAAGCAGGACCGTGGGATGGTTCACCACCCAGTATCCCGTGGTGTTAGATGTCAGCGGACAACTCGATATTTCCCGCATGATCAAATCGGTAAAAGAAAACATCAGGCAGATACCTAACAAAGGGATAGGTTACGGCATACTAAAATATCTTACCTTGCCGGAAAACAAAGCCGATTTAAACTTTAATCTAAACCCTGAAATAAGCTTCAATTACCTCGGTCAATTCAACCAGGATAATGTAGACAATTTATTTGGAGTGTCTGATATTCCTGCCGGAGAGTCTACAGGACCAAACTATAAAAGTGAGTATTGTATTGATATTAACGGCGGAACTGTAGAAGGCGGGAAGCTGGAATTAAACTTTAGCTACAACCAGGGAGAGTATGAGAAGAGTACTATTGAAGGGGTAGCGGTGAGTTTTAAAAAGCATTTAGTAAACATAATAACCCATTGTGCAGAAATGGACTATTCAGAAGCTACACTCAGTGATTTTACAGTAGACGATCTGAATATGGATGAGTTTGAAGACGTATTGAAAAACTTCGAATAAAAAGAGTTTGTATTTAAGGAGGAGTACTTATGAGTGATTTGAAGAAACAAAATATAAAAGATATGTACCGGCTCACTCCTATGCAGCAAGGGATATTGTACCACTATATGATGGATAAAAATTCAGACGCCTACTTTGAGCAGATATCACTTTCTATAAAAGGTATCCTGGACATTGATTGTGTTGAAAAGAGCGTTAATATCATTATTGAAAAGTATGACGCTTTGAGAACAATTTTTTTGTATGAAAATGTAGCCAAGCCCTTACAAGTAGTCATGAAGGAAAGAAAGCTGTCTGTCAGCTATGAGGATATTACCTCCCTTGCCGAAGAACTAAGGGATAGGTATATAGAAGAATACAGGGTTAAAGACAGAAAAAAGGGCTTTGACTTATCAAGGGATATTTTAACAAGATTAAGTGTAATTAAAACAGGCTACCAATCTTATAACATGGTATGGAGCTTTCATCACATCATTATTGATGGGTGGAGTCTCGCAAATATATTTAGAGAATTTATGGAAAACTATGAAGCCCTGATGAATAGCCGGGAGCCGGAGTCAGGAAAGGTATATCCTTACAGCCGCTATATCAAATGGTTGGAAGGCAGAAATCAGAACGAGGCCGCAGATTACTGGGAAACCTATCTTAAAGGTTACGAGCATCAGACAGTCCTTCCCCAAAACGGCAGGTCTGCAAGTGATGATTTCAGGATTGAAGAAACGGAGTTTAAAATATCTGAACAAATAACTAGCGATCTTGAGAAGTTTGCAGCCAAAAACAATACAACCATGAGTACCATTATAAAGACCATATGGGGGATATTATTACAGCGGTATAACAATACCGATGATGTGGTGTTTGGTGAGGTGGTATCGGGAAGGCCTCATGAAATACAGGGAATTGAGAGCATGGTGGGTTTATTTATAAATACCGTTGCAGTAAGGGTGAGTTGTGATGAGGATAAAACTTTTACCGAACTGATCAAAGAGATGCAGCAATCGGTGCTTGAATCTGACCGGTACAGTTTCTATCCTCTGGCGGATGTGCAGTCAAAAACATGCTTGAAAGATGCCTTGATACATCATGTCATGGCTTTTGAAAATTACCCTATGGATGAAGCGGTTAATGCTTCATCCAGTAATGGCATTTTAAATGTAGTTGGAATGGAAATATTCGAGCAGACGAATTATGATTTTGGGATACTCGTTGATGGCGGTAAGGAATTATCTATTAAATTCAGTTACAACTCACTGGTATATGATGGTAATTTCATAGAAAAAATCAAGGGACATTTTCAGTCGGTAATAGAAATTGTAACCGATAATCCCGATATGCATATTAGGAATATTGATATACTCACCGAAGTGGAAAAGAAAGAAATAGTACACTGCTTCAATAATACAACGGAGGAATACCACAGGGAAAAGACCATTCACCAACTATTTGAGGAACAAGCGGTGAAGACACCTGACAATGCGGCAGTGGTGTTTGAGGGTAAGCAGCTAACCTATAGGGAACTCAATGAGAAGTCAAATCAGCTTGCAAGAGTGTTGAGGGATAAGGGAGTTAAACCAGACAGCATAGTGGGTATTATGGTAGAACGCTCACTGGAGATGGTCATAGGTATATTTGGCATACTTAAAGCCGGAGGGGCATATATGCCTATAGATCCTGACTACCCTAAGGCAAGAATCGAATATTTACTCGAGGACAGCGAGATAGGGGTGCTGATTTCCCAAAAGCAATTCCTGGAGAAAGTGGAGTTTTACGGGAAGTATATAGACATAGAAGATGAAAGCCTTTATGCCGGAAACCCTATGAACCTGGAAGTGGTATGTTCACCGCAAAATTTGGCATATATCATTTATACATCTGGGTCTACAGGAAAACCTAAAGGGGTTATGGTAGAACATAAAGGGGTAGCAAATCTGGAGGCGTTTTTCAAGACCCGCTTAAATGTAAGTGAAAGCGATAGGATTATTCAATTTGCATCAATTTCATTCGACGCTGCAGTTTGGGAAATATTTATGGGACTATTGGCAGGAGCAACACTATATATATCTTCAGGCGATATTATCAATGACTACCGAAGATTTGAAGAATACCTAAATGAAAATGAGATAACTATTGCTACTTTACCACCTCCGTATCTGGCAAATCTGGACCCGGAAAAAGTAACTTCCTTAAAGAAGGTAATTGCAGCAGGTTCGGCTTCCACTCTCGAACTTTTAAAGAAATGGAGCAACAGGATTTCATATATAAATGCTTATGGACCTACTGAGACAACCGTATGTGCAACGGTATGGAAAGCAGATGATTGTGAGACGGCCGATAAGTCGGTACCTATTGGTAAACCTATTACCAATACCCGGGTGTTTATAGTTGATGAAAACAATAATCTTAAGCCCATAGGTGTTGAGGGTGAACTCTGTGTTTCCGGGGCAGGATTGGCGAGAGGATACTTGAAAAAACCGGAACTTACCAGGGAAAAGTTTGTACCGAACCCATTTATGCCTGGAGAACTGATGTATAAAACAGGAGATCTTGCAAAGTGGCTTCCTGACGGGAATATTGCATTTGCCGGCAGAAAAGACCACCAGGTTAAAATAAGAGGGTATAGAATCGAGCTTGAGGAAATAGAAGCAGCCCTTTTGAAGCATGCTGATATAAATGAGGCGGTGGTCATTGACCGGGAGGATTCAAGTGTAGGCAGGTATCTTTGCGCTTATATAGTGTCTGACCGAGAAGTGACAGTGACCGAAATAAGGGAGCTTATATCTAAAGAGCTGCCCGATTATATGATTCCATCCTATTTTATGAAGATAGCAAAAGTACCGTTAACCATAAATGGAAAATTGGACAGAAAGGCGCTGCCGCTGCCTGATGGAAGAATAAATACAGGAACAGAGTATGCAGCGCCTTCAGGTGAAGTGGAGGAAAGGCTTGCGCTGCTGTGGCAGGACATCCTTGGAATAGAGAAGGTAGGAAGAAATGATAACTTCTTTATGCTCGGAGGACACTCGTTAAAGGCAACAAGCCTTGTAGCAAGAATTCACAAAGAGTTCAATGTAGACATACCTCTTAAGGAAATATTCAAGACACCAACCATCTTAGAAATTGCCAGCTACATTGAAGACTCAAAGGAGAGCCTATATCAGTCCATTCAACGTGCTGGGGATATGGAATATTATCCCATGTCATCCGCCCAGAAAAGACTATATATATTAAACCAGCTTGAAGGAGCTGGAATCGCCTACAATATACCTGGCATAATATTGCTGGAAGGTACTGTTGATAAAGCACGTTTTGAGCAGGCTTTTCATAGTCTGATAGAAAGGCATGAGAGCTTTCGAACCTCCTTCCATATGATCGAGGAAGAGCTGTCTCAGAAAGTCCATGACAAGGCGGACCTAAGTATCATGTACCTGGAAACCAGTGAAGCGAAGGTTCCCGAAATAGTGGAGAAATTCATAAGGCCCTTTGACCTTGGAAAGGCTCCACTATTAAGAGTTGGACTTGTAAAGATTGGAGAAGCCAGACATATTATGGTGTTTGACATGCATCATATCATATCGGATGGAGTGTCCAACGACATACTGGTAAGAGAGTTTATAAGCTTATATGAAGGGAAAATACTTCCTCCACTGCGTATACAGTACAAGGACTACTCAGTTTGGCAGAGGGAATTGTTTGCAGGAGCTGCCATAAGTAAGCAGGAGGAATTCTGGCTCCAGACCTTTCAGGGAGAGATCCCTGTGCTGGATTTATCCACCGACTACCCAAGACCCGCAGTACAAAGCTTTGAAGGAGACTACATCAGCTTTGAAGCTGATAGCGAGCTTGCGGTTAGACTTAACAAGCTTGGATCAGACAATGGAGCTACATTATATATGACGCTTCTTGCTGCATACAATGTGCTGTTATCTAGATACACTGGACAGGAAGATATTATTGTGGGAAGTCCTATAGCTGGAAGGCCTCATGCTGACCTTCAAGACATCATAGGTATGTTTGTAAACACTCTGGCCATGAGAAACCACCCGCAAGGAGAAAAGACTTTTATTGAATTCTTGAAAGAAGTTAAAGAAAATGCTTTGAAAGCATACGACAATCAGGACTATCAGTTTGAAGAATTAGTGGATAAGCTGGACATAAGGAGGGATATGAGCAGGAATCCCCTCTTTGATACCATGTTTGCCATATACAATGTTGGAAAAGCAGAGCTCATAACGTCTGATCTAAGCTTCAAGCCGTACAACAAAGGGATAGAAGGCAGAATATCAAAATTTAACATCACCTTAAATGCATTTGAGACTGAGGATGGTATAGCCTTTGAACTCGAATACTGTACAAGACTGTTTAAGAAAGAAACAGTTGAAAGACTTGGGGCTCATTACATCAATTTGCTGGAAGAAATTGCAGCATACCCCGAAAAAAGGCTTTATGAAATCGAAATGTTATCACAGGAAGAAAAACAGCAAGTATTATACAGCTTTAACGATACTGCTCTCGAATATCCCCTGGATAAAACCATACACCAAATGTTTGAGGAGCAAGTGAAAAAGACTCCTGATCATATTGCAGTGGTTTTTGAAGGTAAACAATTAACCTACCGAGAACTGAATCAAAAGGCAAACCAATTGGCCAGGGCATTAAGAGAAAAGGGAGTAAAGCCTGATGATATTGTAGGCATAATGGTGGACCGCTCGCCTGAAATGGTTATAGGTATAATGTCAGTAATCAAGGCTGGGGGGGCGTACCTTCCTGTAGATCTTAATTATCCATTGGAAAGAAAAAGGTATATGATGGAGGACAGCAAGGCCAAAATTTTACTCACCCAAAATCATCTTATGGATCGTGATGATTTCGATGGTGAGATTATTGATTTATCTGATTATGATTATAATTTTATAAACGATGTGAATATAAAATGTATAAATAAGCCTGGTGATACAGCGTACATCATCTATACCTCTGGCTCAACGGGAAACCCTAAAGGTGTTTGCATTGATAATAAGAGTGTATTAAACCTGGTAGAGGGTCTGTTCCAGAGAATATATAGCAAATATGAATCACCGTTGAATGTTTGCCTCATTGCCCCTTATGTTTTTGATGCTTCGGTGCAGCAGATTTTCGCAGCACTGCTAATGGGGCATGCATTGTACATTGTACCGGAGGAAGCAAGGAAAGACGGTAAAAAGCTGCTGGACTTCTATAGTGAAAATAGGATTGATATTTCGGATGGAACGCCCATACACGTAAATATGATGTTAAATTCTCCTCCTATAGATAATAACCTAAAAGTGAGACATTTTATTATAGGCGGAGATGTTCTTCCATTTGATGCAGTAAAAGACTTCCTAAGCAGATTTGAGGATGTGCAACCTTGCATCACAAATGTTTATGGTCCTACCGAATGCTGTGTGGATTCTACGGAATATTTGATTACTGCGGCGGGGCTTAGTAGATTGGATAATATCCCCATAGGCCGTCCTTTGCCAAACACCAGAGCATATATACTTGGTAAGAAATTAGAAGTAAATCCTATAGGTATCGCTGGGGAATTATATATATCTGGGGATGGTCTTGCCAAAGGCTATTTAAACAAGACGGGGCTTACTGCAGAAAGATTTGTATCTAACCCGTTTATAAAGGGAGAAAGAATGTATCGTACTGGGGACTTGGCAAGATGGCTGCCTGACGGGAATATAGAATTTTTAGGCAGGATGGACCACCAGGTAAAGATAAGGGGATTTAGAATAGAACTTGGAGAAATAGAGGCTCAGCTATTAAGACATGCTTCAATAAAAGAAGCTGTGGTTATTGTAAAGGAAGACCAACAGAAGAACAAGGATCTGTGTGCATATTTCGTTGGGGAAAATGAACTGACAATAACTGAACTAAGGGAATGCCTTTCAAAAGAATTGCCCGAGTATATGATTCCGGCATACTTCATGCAGCTGGATGAAATGCCTTTGACAGCCAATGGTAAGATAGACCGGAAGAACTTGCCCCACCCTGCTGCTCATTTAAATACTGGAGTAGAGTATGAAGCACCTTCAGGTGAAGTGGAAGAGAAGCTTGTACAATTGTGGCAGGATATCCTGGGGGTTGAGAAAATAGGGAGAAATGATAATTTCTTTGTGCTTGGGGGGCACTCATTAAAAGCAATAAACTTTGCAGCCAAAATTCACAAAGAGTTCAATGTAAATATATCTCTTAAGGAGATATTCAAGCTGCCGACAATTGCAGAAATTGCCAAGTACATCCAGGAAGCCCAAGAGAGTATTTATCAATCTATCCAGCCCACTGGAGAAATGGAATACTATCCTATGTCGTCTTCCCAAAGAAGGCTGTATATATTAAATCAGCTTGAAGGAGCAAGGGTGGCATACAATATGCCAGAGTTTATGTTGTTAGAAGGCAGTATTGATATAGAACGTTTTGAGAAAGCCTTAGATCAGCTGGTAAAAAGGCATGAGGCTTTCCGGACCTCCTTCCATATGGTAGATGGTGAACCGGTGCAGAAGGTCCATGATGAGGTGGAATTTAGTATCATGTACATGGAAACCGGCGAAGAAAAAGCCTCAGAAGCAGCAAATGAATTCATAAGGCCATTTGACCTTGGCAAGGCTCCTTTACTAAGAGCAGGGCTCGTAAAAATTAGAGAAGACAGGCATGTCATGATGCTTGATAAACACCATATCATATCTGACGGGGTGTCGGATGAAATACTGGTAAGAGAATTCATAAGCTTGTATGAAGGAATGAATCTTCCAGCACTTCAGATTCAGTACAAGGACTATTCCGTATGGCAGAATAAATTGTTTGCTGACGGCACAATCAGTAAACAAGAAGAATACTGGCTCCAGGCATTTAGGGGAGAAATACCAGTACTTGATATGCCGGTAGACTACCCAAGGCCGGCTATACAGAGTTTTGAAGGCGATATGGTCAGTTTTGAAACAGGCCGGGAACTTGCACATAAACTGAACAAGCTTGCCGTGGATCATGGAGCAACACTGTATATGGTGCTTCTAGCTTCATACAATGTGCTTCTTTTCAAATACACCGGACAGGAAGATGTCGTAATTGGAAGCCCTATAGCAGGAAGGCCACATACAGATTTGCAGGACATCATAGGCATGTTTGTCAATACCCTAGCTATGAGGAATTACCCTCAAGGTAAAAAGAATTTCAGCGAGTTTTTGAGGGTAGTAAAAGAAAACGCTCTAAGGGCTTATGAAAACCAGGATTACCCATTTGAGGAACTTGTGGAGAAGCTTAGCATTAAGCGGGATTTGAGCAGAAATCCGCTGTTTGATACTATGTTTGTCTTGCAAAATAAAGAAGCATCAGAATTTAAGATGAATGGGCTAAGGTTCATGCCCTATGATAATGAGTTCAGGGCGTCCAAATTTGATTTGACCCTAAACGCCCAAGAGACCCAGAATAATATTGTATTTGGGTTAAAGTATGCTACTCGTCTGTTTAAGAAAGAGACAATAGAAAAACTTAGGGTCCATTTCATCAATGTACTGGAAGAGATCACAGCTTACCCCGAAAAGATGCTGTCCGAAATAAATATACTATCTCAGGATGAAAAACAGCAAATACTAAATAGTTTTAATGATACAAAGGCAGAATACCCTAGGGATAAGACTCTACATGAGCTGTTCCAAGACCAAGTGGAAAGGACACCTGATAATGTAGCTGTAGTGTTTGAGGACAAGCAATTAACCTACAGGCAGCTCAATGAAAAGGCAAATCAGCTTGCCAGAGCACTAAGAAGTAATGGTGTAAAGCAAAACAGCATAGTTGGAATAATGGTAGAAAGATCCGTAGATATGCAGGTTGGAATACTGGGAATTTTAAAAGCAGGAGGTGTCTATTTACCAATTTCAACCAAACTTCCTGAACTAAGAATAAAAAAATTACTGGAAGATAGTAATGCAACTATGCTGTTGACGCAATCACATTTAGCGGATAAAGCAGAGTTTTACGGTAATATATTACTGCTTGATTCCCCTGAAATATACATTGGAAGTGCTGAAAACCTTGATAAAATAAATAAACCAGAGGACTTAGCTTATATCATTTATACATCGGGATCTACTGGAGTTCCGAAGGGTTCAATGATAGAGCATCGAAGTGTAGTTAACTTGGTTTATGGACTAAGAAAGCTTGTCTATGAAAATTATGATAATTATTTAAATGTTGCCCTTGTGTCCCCTTACTTTTTTGACGCATCTGTAAAACAAATATTTGCGGCTTCTCTCCTTGGCCATACGCTGTTTATAGTTCCTGAGGATACAAGGCTAGATGGTGAGGGCCTTCTAAAGTACTATAACAGGAATTCAATTGCTGTTTCAGACGGAACACCAGCACATATAAAGCTTTTAACAGATACTGCCAGGCCTGGCGAAAGTCTTTCAGTTATGCAGTTTATTATCGGAGGGGAAGAACTTTCATGTAAAGGTATACAAGGTTTCTATGATCGGTTTAAAGATAATAACCCTACTATAACAAACGTTTATGGTCCAACAGAATGCTGCGTAGATTCAACTTATTACCATTTAAGCCGTGAGAAGGTGAGAAATCTAACAAGTATACCTATAGGTATGCCATTGCAGAATTATAAGATATATATACTTAATGAAGACATGAATATCTTACCGGTTAATACAACTGGTGAAATATATATATCTGGAGATGGGCTGGCAAAAGGCTATTTGAACAAACTTGAATTGACTACGGAAAAATTTGTAGCTAATCCTTTCAGCTCTGGAGAAAGAATGTATCGTACCGGTGATCTTGGAAGGTGGCTTCCTGACGGAAACATCGAATTTATAGGCAGAGTAGACCATCAGGTAAAGATTAGGGGCTTTAGGATAGAGCTTGGGGAAATAGAAGTGCAGCTATTAAAGCATCCTTCAATAAAAGAAGCTGCGGTAATTGCAAAGACAGACCAGGAGGGCAACAAGTATTTGTGTGCTTATATAGCAGGGGAAAGTGAATTTACAATATCAGATTTAAGGGCGCTTCTCTTAAAAGAACTTCCCGATTACATGATACCACAATACTTTGTTCAGCTGGAAAAGCTGCCTTTGACAGCCAATGGCAAAATAGATCGGAATAATTTACCCCAAAATGACGGTACTTTAGCTACATCAGTAGAGTATGTAGAGCCTTGCGGTGAAGTTGAGGAGAAGCTTGCACTGCTGTGGCATGATGCCCTTGGAGTACAAAAAATTGGTGTGAATGATAACTTCTTTGAACTGGGAGGATACTCACTGAAGGCAATATCCCTTATAAGCAGAATTTATGAACAGTTAAATGTTGAGGTACCACTAAAAGACTTTTATATGGCCCCAACCATAAAGGAAATTGCCCGTTTTATACACAATACGTACGCCAATGATTATATTACACCAAGTCCGGCAATTCATTTTAATTCAGCAATGGAGAGTCTTATGTTTGCATTCCCTCCAGGAGGAGGAAATGGAATAGCTTATGGTAGTTTATCAAAACAAATGAATGCTTATTCCATATATTCCTTTGACTTTATAGAAAATGAGAGCAGGATGGAGGAGTATGTGAAGGCAATTACTTCTGTCAAACCCGAGGGCCCATATATTCTATTTGGTTACTCGGCAGGAGGTAATCTGGCATTTGAAGTTGCTAAAGTATTAATTGAAACTGGACATCATGTATCCGATATAATCTTTCTGGATTCGGCTAAATCATTTGTCCTTATTGAGGAAGAAAGCGAAGATGCTAAGAAACTTGCTGAGCAACAGGATAAAGAATTTATAGAAGAAAATGAGAAACTTATAAAAGGCATGTTTGGAGATAACCAGGCAGTTATTGAAAAGGCCATTGAAAGAATGAGAAATTATCATAAATACACTAGAAGTGTTATAAACTCGGGACAGATAAACTCCAATATCCATCTTATTATATCACAGCAGCAAGACAATGAAGGTGAAGCTGATTTATGTGAAGGATGGAGAGAGGCAACAACGGGAGAGTTCAAAGTATATAACGGATTTGGCAGTCATTTTGATATGTTAAGTACAGGATATATAGATAAAAATGCGGCTATTATTAAAGAAATATTGGAAGAGATCAACCAATAGTTCAGATATAAGGGGTAGATATAATGGATAAGATTAAATTGTTTTGTCTGCCGTATGCAGGAGGTTCTGCAGCAGTATATAAATATTGGGAACAATACTTGCATGATAGGATTGAGCTTTTCCCGATTGAGCTTGCGGGAAGAGGCAGCAGGATTGGTGAACCGTTTTACGGAAGTGTTGAGGAAGCGCTTGAAGATATACACCGTATTATCATAAGCAACCTTGAAGAACAACCTTATGCGTTGTTTGGCCACAGTATGGGCAGTGTACTTGTATATGAACTTGCCTATAGAATAAAGGAGCTCGGACATCCATATCCTGTCCATATGTTTATTTCCGGCAGATATCCTCCGGGTTTTGTAAGTAAGAAGAAGGTACTCTATGATTTGCCGGATAAGGAGTTTGTGGATGAGGTATTTAAGCTGGGAGGCACGCCCAAAGAGGTTCTGAAAAGCAATGAATTAATGGAGTTGTTTTTACCGATACTCAGAGCGGATTTTAGAATTACTGACACATACAGGCACATTGAAAAAAACGCTAAGCTTGACTGCGATATAAGTGTATTGTGGGGAAAAAGAGAAAAGGGAGCCACTATTTTTGACGTTGCAAAATGGCATGATTATACGTCCAAAAGTTGTAAAATTCATATGTTTGACGGGGATCATTTTTTTATACACGATTACAAAAGGGATGTAGCAGCAGTAATAAATAGTAGTCTCATCGACTTTGCAGACAATGTTATGTGAAGACTGAAGTTTATTTAAAATTTAATATGAAATCAAGAGGCTAAGTTTTTAGGTTGACTTTAATGACCTGTAGACTTAGCCTCTTTCCAGTCTAATTAAGAATTTCAAGAAAGTAGAACCTACGTCCTATTGGAATTATTTTCATGTTTCTGTATTACGACGAAAGCAGCGCTCCATTCCTATACGCTATCCCAACGGTACATGCTTAAAGACACATCGGTGAAAATCCTGGAAATTGCGCCGCCAGGGGTTCAAACGTATTTCAATAACGATCCGAGCTCTATGCTACTAGCATCATTCATTGATGAAACGATGAAGGTACTTGGTACGGATGCGGACGAGGTTCTAGTGGAAGAAGCGAAAGTATTTCGAAACAACCCGGGCCCGAACGAAGGTATTTTTGTGAACCAGTTAAACAATATGATGTTTGAGCCGCCAAAGGGTCATTAATCCGTTTAATACTTAGCGTATATTTTCGTTAATTATCTCAACTCGCTTTTAGAAAATCCTTGATTATCAAGGGCGTGTACATCGAAGACATGTAAACAACGTATTCGCCTTGACAATGAGCCTCGCGGCATCGGAGTCTAAACACGTGCGCCGATGCCCATAGGACACGGTTTACCTAGGGCTTGCTGAACGAATCAAAACTCCAACAGGCACAAGGGTTTAGGGCCTCTTATGTCGAAGGAAAACGGGGCAGCCCCGTGAAAAACCGTGCACTTGGAGGCGTCAGGATTGTATCAGCGAACCGAGAACCAGATGAACCTGCCCGTCGACTTTTTTCTGCCGTTCGGCGGAAAGCTCGCAGAAGATAACCGCTGGGTGCTGCTGGCCCAGATGATTCCGTGGTGGATGCTCGAAGAGAAGTATGCGAAAAACTTCAAGAAAAGCCTCAAGGGCCAAAAAGCCGTTTCGATCCGTATCGCGCTCGGCGCACTCATCATCCAGGAGCGGCTTGGCACCGATGATCGGGAGACACTTCGTCAGATTCTGGAGAACCCGTATCTGCAGTACTTCCTCGGTCTGCCGGAATATCGGTACCGCCGTCCGTTTCATCATTCTCTCATGACGCATTTCCGCAAGCGATTGGGTGGCGAAATTCTGGATGAAGTGAATGAATGGATCGCTCTGGAAGAAGCGCGCAAGTGTCGGATGATTCATCGGACGACGATGAACCTGGCAGCGGAACTGACGCAGCGTCCGGTAAGCCTTCAGAAACGCAGCCACAGCAGATGGAACTGACGAACGAGGGCGAACTGCTGCTGGACGCTACCTGCGCGCCGGCGGATATCGCCTACCCGACGGATTTGTCGTTACTGAATCAGGCCAGAGAAAAGCTGGAGAAGATCATCGACATCCTGCACGAACCGGAACGTGGAAAGACCCGCAAGCCCAGAACATACCGAGAGTGTGCCCGCAAAGCCTATCTGGCGGTTGCCAAGCAGCGGCGCGTGAAGCCGCGCGCGATACGAAAAGCGATCGGCAAGCAGCTCAGGTTCGTTTCCCGTGATCTGCGCATGATCGCCGAACTCGCCGATATGACGAGCGGCCTGCCGCGGCGTTTGTACAAGGAACTGCTGGTCATTCAAGAGCTTTATCGTCAGCAGCAAACGATGTATGACAAGCGGACACACAGCATATCGGATCGGATTGTCAGTATCGCACAGCCACATGTCAGACCGATCGTGCGCGGCAAAGCCAGGGCAAACGTCGAGTTCGGAGAGAAGCTGGCGATTAGCGTGGTGAACGGCTACGCTTTCCGCGAGCATCTGTCGTGGGATAGCTACAACGAAGGGCAGACATTGCAGGACGCCGTAGAGCGTTACCGCGCCAGATTTGGTTATTATCCCAAAGCGGTGCTGGCCGACCAGATCTATCGAACCCGCGACAACTTGCGCTTCTGCAAAGAGGGAATTCGCTTAAGCGGACCGCAGTTGGGTCGTATTAATAATGGTTTCGCATTTTCAATAACCTTAGATATAGTCGAGCTATTTCATAACTACACTCACCTAAAATCACTTTGCGATGATTCGCTGCTCTCATCAGTTGGAGTAACTACAGACAATCTCTTTGTATTCTACTAAAGTAGGGAACTTTGTGTCATTTTAGTAGGGGATTTTGTGTCAATGTACAACAACAGTTGCAGCAGAAAACTACATCTATAAGGTTCTCTTCAGACATATTCACAAAACCCGTATTTTGTACATATGTATAGCATGATCTTCGGAGATAAAAATGCCTTAACATAAACTGTTGATTGACACAAAACTCCCCTTGTTTTCGATACCAAAGCACCCTCTTTAACTTTATTCCTTGTGCTATCATTGAAAAATCATTATGTAATTTTATGTTGGATGTAAAATTGCATAGTTCTCACTTATTATAGTGGGATTTTGTGTCACTGATTTCATGTTTCCTTACGTTGGAAATTGCTCACTTATCCATATTATTAACTGCAGTTCTCATTTCTTCATCAGACAAATGTGTATAGATCATGGTTGTTTGTATAGACGAATGCCCTAACTGATTCTTCAACCTAGGTACGTTATTGTTCTCCAGGTGATAACGAGTTGCGAATGAATGTCTCAAAAAATGCACTGTCAATGCGGGTTTGCCAAATGCCTTCGCATATTTCTCAACGAGCTTTTCATCCAGCAGTCAATAATGTCAGCAGACTCGCCAGACGTTCTTCCATCTGTTCCAATGTCAATATGCTCATTCTGGAAGCCGCAAGCTCAATGGCTAACGGAATCCCTTCTATTTTTTTGCATATGGCACCTACAAGCTGCAAGTTTTCCAGCGTGGGCTGAAGCTTAGGAGCAACCAAAAACGCACGTTCCATAAACAGTTGCACGGCTTCAAATTCCTTGATTTCTTCTTGCGAAAGCATCTCCAGCGAATACTCCTCCCCTGGAAAGGATAACTGGGGAATCCGATAGACGTATTCCCCAGTTTACTTTATGACGTCCTGGCAATCACTTAGGACGAGGTGCAGCTGGTCCAAGCCCAATTGAGCAGAGCCAATTCAGCGCTACCTCATGTAGCACGTTGATGTTGTCTACCTGACAGTGTTCTAATCCCCCAAGTCTTCTATCCTCTATCGGGAAGAATGTCTTGTTTTTCGAACCCGCTTGCTCATAATTTTTCAAGGCTTGTGTCAGCGGATTTGGCTGAACCAATATCTCTTCCGCTCCGTGCATTACAAGAAGCGGACATTCTATCTGGTGAAGCACCCCCTCAAGATCATAGGCAAAACGCGGATTACCCGCAAAGTCCTCCATGCTTTTTGCCCCCAGAATTCTCATGCCATGTGCGGCCAGACTCGGTGGCATCCATTTAAGCATTGCATCCCAATCAAAGGCATGCGTACCGCCGTCGGAGATGACGGCAGCAATTCTGTGATCGAACGAAGCGAATCGCAAAGAGTCGTAAGCCGCAAAACTCTCACCGTGCACGATAATCTTATCGGGATCGACTTCTGGCCGCGTTAGAAGAAAGTCGATTGCTCGGGAATGGAAAGCCTCACTGTCCGCTCGTCTTCCTTTTCCCTTTTCGTACAGCGAGAGGCCGGTGCCAGGCTGGTCATAAACCAGAAAGTTATATCCACACGAAATAAAAGCGGGACCTAGCCAGAAATAGTTTTCAATTGACCACTCGTCGCCACCGTTGAGAGCAAAAAGGGTCGGCTTCGGACCTTTTATCCAGGAAGGGGAGAAGAAGTAACCATCCAGCTTGACATCTTCGTAATCGACTTGGATCTTCTCCGGTTGGACATCGAAGTACTTCCCGGCAGCTTCGAAGAGTTCATTTACTTTTTTAAATACACGGATTTTCTCGGTGTCATCATCCATCACCGTATATTCTGCAATTCTGTAGTAATTGCAGGCACGAATGTAGCAGTTTCGTGCTGTATACCAGTTTCCAGCTGTTTCGGCCTCCTTGCCGTGTCTTTCCAATGCCTGAGCCGTTATGAGCCATTCCCTGTGCCACGTGTCCTTGTCTTCGGGGTCGATTTTTTTGCAGGCCTCGTAGATCTCGGTGACGTCCGTAGCACCGAGGCTTGCCATACCTAAAGCTTTGGTGACTTGGTATGACATCATGTAGTGATTGGGCCAACGGCTGAACTCAATTGACATTGTAACATCCCCCTTTTCCAGTTCTAGTTCTTGTAGTTTTTTTACTACAAGTAATTTTTACAACACAAAGATAAAGCTTCTTTAAAAGAAAAATAAATGTTTGTAAAGAGAATATAAAAAATTATAAAACACTAAAAAAATAAAAAATGGCTGCTGCCTGGGTGTTCATAGCTGGCAGCAGCCTTTAACTCCTGTAGTAAAAGAAAATGTGCAAAAAATAAAATCAGTGTTGTGCGGCCAAGGGAAGGCTGAATCTTATCCCCAAACCGCCATATTCGGAAGGGTAGGCGTCAATTTCGCCCCTATGATGTTCAATAATGGATTTACAGCTTGCAAGACCCAGCCCCAGCCCGCCCTTTTGGATTTGTCGCGATTTATTCACAGTGAAAAATTTGAGGAACAGAGAAGATATATCCTTATCCGGCACTCCAATTCCATTATCCTCGATTTGAAAAAAGGCATACTGTCCTAGCGGGTAACCGGTCATATACACTTTCAGCTTATTTTTCCCTCCATATCTTACAGCATTGCTAAAGAGGTTGCCGAAAACCCGACGTATCATCGGTTCATTGATCATCAGCCATATATTTTCCGTGAATGAATGGCGGCAAGTAAGCTCATTGTCAAGTCCCGCCAACTCATATTCATATTCAAGGGCAATGTTTTCAAATAATTTTGATGCTTTTACAGGTTTAGCTACCATAGATTCCAACTCCAGTTTTTCTTTGGTGAAGCTGGAGAAATCATTGATGAGTTCGACCATATATCCTGACTTCTTTTGAATCAAATCATAATATTCCTGCTTTTCAGTTTCTGGTAAATCCTTGTGCATAGCCAGCAGTTCAGTAAAGCCATTAATAGATGTCAAGGGAGTTTTCAAGTCGTGGGCAATTGCCGCGATCATATCGGTCTGCTCTTTGTGCGCGAGTTGAAGCCGATGCTCCATCTTATTGAAGTGTTTATAAAGTTCTCCGATCTCGTCATTACTTCTTAGAACTAGGGGAGGCAGTGGATGTACAATATTTACTTCTTCAAGCCTGGTATTCAGAAGCTGAATGGGTTTCTCTATGCAAAAATGAATATAGATAATTAGAATAATAAATATGATGCAGGCAATTGCAAATATGGGCAGGAGCAATGCTATATATCGCGAGTCCAGTAATGAACTGCGTATAGGAGAATATACTGCAAAGACAAGCTTCAGGTACATTCCAATCGAAAACATGAATATTATAAACATCAGCAGGAACAAAAGAGGAAGCTTTATTTTCAGTTTCATACTATTGCTCTCTTTCCGTGTATTTATATCCTATGCCCCATATTGTTTTAATAAAGTCATATTCAGGACCAAGTTTCTTACGGATATTTTTTATATGAACCGTTACGGTATTTATTTCTCCGTATTCGTCTCCCCAGACGTTTTCATATATCTGCTCACGAGTCAATACATTATTGGGGTGGCGCATGAGGACAGACAGAATCTGAAATTCCTTCGTTGACAAGTCGAGCTTCCTGCTATTCAGGAATGCTTCAAACGTCTTATCGTTCAGAATGAGCGGAGAATCCGCCTTTTCGTTACTGGGACTAAGTTCATCCCACTCTTTAAAAAGCCTGTCCACTTTTCTGAAGTGAGCCTTTATCCTGGAGACAAGCTCCTGAATACTGAAAGGTTTGGTCATGTAATCGTCTGCTCCTATTTCGAGCCCGACGATTTTATCAATGTCCTTATCACGCGCACTTAAAAACAAAATTGGAACATTATAAGAGTTTCGGATACTTCTGCAGACATCAAGTCCATCCATATCAGGCATCACTATATCAAGAACGATGAAATCAATATGATTTTCTTCCAATGCGGATAAGGCTTCTTTCCCAGAATATGCCGAAGTTATTGCAAATTGCTCGTATCTTAAACTCTTTGTGATGAGTTTTACGATTTCTTCATCGTCGTCTACAACTAATATCGTTTTTAGCATATTTATACCTCCCAGCCGCTTTAAATGGACTGAATTTATAAAACAAAAGCCGCATGGACTTCTCGCTTTGAAAAAAGTCGCGCTCAAAGCGTCTCTCCAGTCCCGGATAAGCTGGAAAAAGAGCTTGAGCAACGACCTGGGCAATGCTGGCTTTAACAAACTGGTATGCTCTTCAATAGCGTTCGAGCTATGTACATATTCCAGCTTGAAGGCCTGCACATAGCTTTTGACGTAATGTCCGGGAGTGTGTCTAATCAAAAGACAGTGTGAAAAGGAGCAAGAAAACCATCACAAGTTTTGGTTTTCAGCCTTTTCCGATAAAGTCCATCCGAGCTCCGCACTCCACATGACTTGAGTGTCGGTCACTTTGCAGTTATTAATAACTTCTTGCAAGTTTATCATACAGGAGAATTGAACACTAATTCATGCAGGAAATCACTTTTGGATGATACTACCGCTAGTTAGCGGAATCATGGTATTGCCCTGTGGGTTAGGTGAAACGAATGCTAGGCCTGTATGTGTTTGAATTAAATGCAGCGGCAAGCTTAAATGACCGCCACTGCCCATAATTACCCCCCCTTAATTATCCATTACAAAAATTCGATATACCCTTCTGTTCCATGCACGCGAATTCGTTGGCCATCTTTTATCAGTTTGGTTGCATTCTCCACTCCGACAACGGCTGGCAAGCCATATTCACGTGCGATAACGGCTCCATGCGTCATCAGTCCGCCCACTTCCGTAACTAAGCCTTTTATGGATAAAAACAATGGAGTCCAGCTGGGGTCAGTAAAGGAGGTGACTAGTATGTCGCCATCTTCCAGATCAGCCCCTTCTATATTCAGGATCACACGAGCTCGCCCCTCTACAACGCCCGAAGAAACAGCCAGGCCTACAATAGCTTCAGCGGGGATATTTTCTCGTTTGTATTGACCTGTAATGATTTCGCCATCAGATGTGATAACACGTGGGGGAGTTAATTTTTCATATAATCTGTACTCATTTTTTCGTTTGTCGATGACCTGGTAATCCAGTTTATTGGTGCGTATAGTTTCCTGCAATTCTTCAAAAGAGAGATAGTAAATATCTTCTTTTTCATGAAGAATGTTGGCTTGTACGAGTCGTTCCGCTTCCTTTAGTAAAGCCTGTTTATAAATGAAGTAGCGACTAACAATGTCGTATTTCGGATATTCACGATAACCGATGAAATTCCGGATCTGGTCGATAATTTGTTTTGTCTCTTCGGCTTTTTGTTCACCACCTGGTAATTGTTTCAATCGGGCTAATAAGTCCTGTTCTTTTTTCAAAGCCTCCTGTCGCCCTTGCTCAAATTTTCGTTTACTGGCGCCAGGCTCAAGGTTTTTGATGTTACTGAGGATCATAGGCACCAGTATACTTGGTTTTTCACTCCAGCGTGTTCTTGTAATATCGATCTCCCCGGCACATCGCATGCCATATTTGTCGAGATAAGTAGCGACAGCATCACGCACCTGCTGCCCACCTTCAAATTGAACCAGTTCATCTAAAAAATTATCATCCTTTACCTGTTGTAAATACTCAACTATTTTCGGATAGGGACGAATCACATCTGCAACATCCAGTAGCTCCATGCCCATTTCAGAAGTGACGTTATTAGGTACAGATAGGGAAAGTGTGTCTGCTACATTTTTTTCTCCTAACCATTCATTCATTTTTTCATTGATCCATGCTGAAGCATGGATGGCGGACATAATTACACTCAAATTTTTCAGATCTGATGCACGCTGCCTCCGTTGCTGCATATCTTCCAGGATACAATCAAATACATCCAATCCTGATTTCGTTTGGATGTTACGTTTTAACGCTGATAACGATGTCTCACTACTCTTAATCAAATCAGCAACAATTACCGGGTCATTTCCTGCCTCTTCCAGAATATCCGCAGACGACATACCCTTATGGCTTTTAACAGGCCCCGGTTCGCTTTTGTCAGATGGGTCCAATTTTATAAAATCTCCCCGCTCTATGATGGTAATAAGCGCGTCTTTTATGAGCGGATCGGAGTGTCCTAAAACATCCAATAAATTCTGCCTCCCATCCAGTGAAGATAGGCCCATCGTGATATCCACAAACAGCCTTCCACCACCAGTTTTAAACATGGGTGTAGCACCTGTTAACATCCAAACAGATATCCCCAGTGGTTTAATAGGATCAGTCATCATTTGCTGATGGCCGACAGATACATACACGTGATTCTCCTGGTCATTTGCTTCAGGAATGGGATATAAAGTGGTGATCGGCCGACTCTGAACAATATAAAATGTATCATCAGCCAAACACCATTCAATGTCTTGTGGGCAGCCGAAATGTTCTTCGATCTGTCTTCCAATGCGTGCCAGTTGTAAAATTTGTTGATCCGTAAGGGTTTGCGTCTTTTGCTGATCAGGACTGAGCTGCTTGGTCTCTGTTCCGCCTTCTTTTCGTCCATAAATAGCCATTTTCTTGGTTTCCACCCTCTTGTTGACGATTACCCCATCCTGTACTTGATAATAATCGGCAGATACCAAGCCGGAGACCAGCGCTTCTCCAAGTCCGAAACTAGCATCGATAGAGAGCAGCTTTCGGTTGCCATTGATGGGATCAGCGGTAAATAAAATCCCTGAAGCCTGTGGAAACATCATCCTTTGAACGATAACAGATAAATAAACTTGGCTGTGATCAAATCCATTCTGCATTCGGTAAATTACCGCGCGTTCTGTAAATAAAGAAGCCCAACATTTGCGGATATGCTCCAAGATGGATTCTTTGCCGATAATATTTAAATAGGTGTCTTGTTGACCAGCAAAAGAAGCATGCGGCAAATCCTCAGCAGTCGCACTAGAACGCACGGCATAAGCATATTCATTACCAAACTGGGAGAGATAGTGGGCAACTGCTTTCACAACATCGGAAGGAATGGCTACTTCCATAATGGCCTGTCGAATCTTTTTGCTGACTTCGTCAATTTGTTCTCGATCTTCTACTTTAAGCGTAGTTAGCTGATCCAACAAAGCATGAACCATTTCGTTTTGTTCGATGGCTTTTTGATATCCCACTGTTGTAACACAAAACCCTTCTGGCACTTGTATTCCTTCCATTTTGGCTAATGCCCCTAAGTGCAGCCCTTTTCCACCAACAAGCAAAAGCTGAGTGTTATCCATTTCTTGAAAATCGAGAACCAGTGAATTCATTCAACATCTCTCCTAACCATTAATATAGAGAAAAAAGCGAACAATCATGATTATGTCTAGTCACCACTGAAGTAAGTCGCCGCGTACTTCTTCTCAAAACCGCTTGAGGATGTACGCAGCCTGATCGCACATTCCACCATCCTTTTCTATTTTTTGGGGGCAAAAAAAGCATTGACAAATCAAAGTTCTAGATGTATTATGAAAATATGGATAATAAAATTATTGGCATTTATATGATTTGTCAGTAGCGTTATCGATTATATCATAGCGTTTATTCGTGTTCAATTGTTTTATATAAAAAGAGATGATCCTTGAATTTATTAGGGTTATCTCTTTTTGTGTTCAGTTGAACCATCATGTTAGTTTAGTTAGTCATTCTTGATGATTTATCGTCCCGCTGCCTCTTAGATCTATTATTGGCTTGTTAGTGATGATGCTTCCTTCTTGGGAACTGTTTCATTTCCTTTATTGACATGGAAGTTATAAGTTCGTTCTCAATCTCTTGTGTCAATCCGCTTGTCTGTTGCACCATCTCATTCTCTATATCTGTTAAATAAATTCCTTATTAGACTGAGCCTAGAAATTGAAACAGCGACAATCAAGGACGAGAAAATAAAGTCCTAGACTGTCGCTGTTCCATATCTGTAAACAACCGATTTCCACTCACCCGCCGCTTCCAAGCACCAAGATGTTTCTTCGGAGTTGCTCTTTTTTGATTCAAGGGATACCCAATCTATTCACGTATGGTTCTTACCTGTGACAAAAACGTCAGATGCTATTAGCTAGTTATAATGGGTGAATTCTTGCGAATATGCAAATCCCGTTAATGAAAGGGCAATCACCACTAGCCACTTAAACATAAATGGATATGATAACGCAAACTCAGTCACCACTTGCCCACCGATGGAATGTCCGACAATATACTTTTGTGGGATATTCATTTTCATTTATTGAGTGTATCGATAAGGTACATTCTCGCTTCATAAGGGCGCATTTCTACATCAGACATGTTATTTGGATAATTGGATATTAGCAGCTGTTTAGTCTCTGCCAGCTCTTTCTGAAGTGGGAGATCGGTTGTGTATTTTTGAAAATTACATACTACAAGTAGTTTAGCCCCTTTCAGCGTTCGAGTGTACGCGAACAAATCTTTATTCTCGGGATACATCAGCTCATAATCCCCATATATAATCACTTCATGATCTTTCCTTAATCGGATTAGTTTCTGATAATAATGGAATATGGACTCAGGGTTATTTAAACTTTCTTGTGCATGGATATCCTTATAATTCGGGTTTACTTTAATCCAAGGATTCCCTAATGTAAAACCAGCGTTGTCTGAAGCGTCCCACTGCATTGGTGTTCGAGCGTTATCACGACCCTTTGCAAAGATTGACTCCATAACTTTGTCTTCGGGGTATCCTTTCTCAATTCTATCTTTATAGAAATTTAGTAACTCAATATCCCGATAGTCTTCAATTGGATATTGAACATTCGTCATTCCTAATTCTTCCCCCTGATAAATGTATGGTGTGCCTCGCATGCCATGAAGAAGGGTTGCCAACATTTTAGCCGATTCTATCCTGTATTCTCCGTCATTTCCCCAACGAGAAACGATTCGGGGTAAGTCGTGATTATTCCAAAACAAACTGTTCCAGGCATCCCCCTTCAGCTCTGTCTGCCATTTGGACAACACTTTTTTTAATTCTAGAAAATCTAGAGGCTTAAGATCCCACTTCCCTTTTCCCTCTTGTTCATCCAAACTAATATGTTCAAATTGAAATACCATTGAAAACTCACTGCCGTCCGGGTTGCTATACACTTTGGCGATCTCTGGCGTAGCGCCCCATGTTTCTCCAACCGTCAGCAGGTCTCCAGCTTTTTGAAACGTCTCCTTGCTGAGTTCCCTGATATACTTATGCAGATTTGGCCCGTTGCTGGTAATTTTCAAATCTGGTTCTTTTCCGATTAAGTCAATTACGTCAAGCCGAAAACCGCCTACACCCTTGCTTATCCACCAATTGATCATTTCATAAATCTCTTGTCGGACTTTTGGGTTTTCCCAGTTGAGATCCGGCTGTTTTACAGAAAAAAGATGTAAATAATATTGTCCTATCTCGGGTACCCATTCCCAAGCTGAACCACCAAAGGTGGAACCCAAGTCGTTTGGTGGCATTCCTTCAACGCCATCTCTCCAGACATAATAGTCATGGTACGGATTTTCTTTACTTTTTTTTGCTTCTTGAAACCAGGGATGCTCATCGGAAGTATGGTTCAATACCAAATCCATTATGATCCGAATGTCACGTTTCCCAGCTTCATGAATTAACATCTCCATATCATCCAAAGACCCGAACATCGGATCAATATCCCGATAGTCCGAAATATCATAACCATAATCATCCTGAGGGGATTTACAAACTGGTGATAGCCAAATTGCACCGACACCGAGTTGCTGCAAATAGTCCAGACGGGAAACAATTCCTTTCAAATCGCCGATTCCATCACCATTACTATCTTGAAAGCTCCGTGGATATATCTGGTATACAACAATTTCTTTCCACCAATTTTTATTTTCCATTGTTCATTACAACCTTTCCAATAGACGAATAGTGTTTTTATCTTAATCAAGTCACATCATACAATTACTCTTTTACCGATCCTACAACAATTCCAGTCACAAAATATTTTTGAAGCAGCGGATAAATCAGCAGCAGCGGGATGACAGCGACTACGATTTTGGCCGCATTTAGATTTTTGTTTGAAATTTCAGTCAAGTTGCTGAGTTGTGCTGAGTTGGTCCCGGATTGAAGAAGTTCCGCAATATTCACGTTAAGGGACTGAATATAAGTCATTAGTGGATAATTGCTGACTTGAGTCATATAGATCAAACCGCTGAAGAAATCATTCCACGTTCCCACGATACTGAATAGTGCTACCGTCGCCAGCGCAGGGATGGACACGGGAACATACACTTTGAACAGGACCTGCAGCGGACTCGCCCCATCGATGAATGCTGCTTCTTCTAGGGCCTTAGGTACAGCAGAGAAGAAGTTCATGACAAGGATGACACTGAATATAGGGACAGCTCCTGGTAGAACAAGCGACCAAATTGTATTGAGCATATTGAGGTTTTTGATCAATAGATAACTTGGAATCATCCCACCGCTGAACAGCATGGCAAAAATCATGACGTTCATATAAATGTTTCTGCCCCTGAATTCTCTTTTCGACTTGGAGAGCGGGTATGCCATTAGAACAATAAGAATCATGTTGAGAAGAAGTGTGAGCACAACACGTAGAACAGATATGCCAAAGGAACGCCAGAACTGAGCATCATCGATAATTTTCGTATACGCTGCGGTTGTAAAATTGACCGGTACGAGACCTACAGCATTAGCTGACACGGCCTCACTGCTGCTAAATGAAATCGCAACGATATTCCATAATGGAAGAAGGCAAATCAATGCCAGCAAAATGACGATGGCATAGATGATTAACCCGCCAATTCGACCTTTTTGGTTTACAAAATAGGACACAGGCTTGACCTCCTTAAAATATTTTTCGGTCAGTGTATTTTTTGGCCAATTGGTTGGCGGACAATAGCAAAACAATACCGATCACTGACTTGAACAGACCAACAGCCGTACCAAAGCTATACTGTCGCCCGACAAGTCCAATCCGATATACATAAGTATCCAGAATATCTCCCGACTCATAGACAACGGGGTTATACAGATTATAAATTTGATCGAAGCCGGCACTCAAAATATTGGTCAGACTCATCACTCCCATGAGCAGGATAATAGGCAGCATGCCTGGCAACGTAATATGCCATACTTTTCTCCACCAGCTGGCTCCATCCATTCCTGCCGCTTCATACAGGCCCGGATCAATCGAAGTAATTGCAGCCAAATAGACGATGGAACTGTAGCCGAACTCCTTCCACACGTCTGTCCCAATAATCAGCGGCTGGAACCAGGTGTTGCTGCCGAGAAAATTAATATTCTGCAGACCGAAAAAAGCCAAAATTTGATTCATAATTCCATCCAAACTGAACATGTTAACAACCACGGACGCTAGAACTACCCAGGATAGAAAGTGTGGCAGATAAACAATGGTCTGTACGGATTTTTTAACGAATTTGATGCGGATCTCATTTAACAAAATGGAAAAAATGATAGCCATGATTGTTCCCAATAGAATCTTGGCAATGGCAATCACCAACGTATTACTAAAAACCTGTGCGATGTCCGGCAGCTTAAACATATAAATAAAGTGCTTCAGCCCTACAAATTTGGAGCCTAACATTCCTTTGGCTGGTATATAATCCTGAAACGCCGTAATGACACCGACCATCGGAACATAGCTGAATACCAGCAAAAATAAAATACCCGGAAGCATCATCAGATGATATATGGCACCCGTACCGAACGGGCTCTTTGCTTTATCATTTCCCTGTTTCATGGATGGACCCCTTTCCTAAAAGCAGGGCTGCGTATCGCAGCCCTATAAACAGTTCAAGATTGTTTATTTTTTGGATGCAACCTCGTCTTTAATTTCCTGAATTACCTGATCACCGCCTTGCTTCTTCCAATTGCTAACGAATGTATCGAAGTAATTCAGAGGTTCAGCACCAGTCACAATTTTGATGAAAGATTCCTGCTCCATCTTGGTCAGATTAGCCCAGGTCTGTTTCATGCTTGGTGTAGTTCCAGAGTAAGCAGGTGTCATCCAAACGAATTTGTTTTCCCTTGTCAGTTTGTCAATAAGCCCCACTCCGTTGATACGCGAGTGATATTTCGACCAGGCTGTTACGTTATCCGTATCCATATCACTCAGGTAAGTTTGGATACTCTTAATATTGTTTTTTGATTCTGTTGTCCGGACCTGATCCAGACTAATCTCTCCTTTAATCCCGCGAACGATGTCAGAGTAGTCATCCAGTAACGAGGTCGCCGAGTTGACTTCAATATTAAACGGTCTGGTAGAACCGTCTACGCCGTTCTCTTGATACTTGGCAGCTTCTGGCATAGATGTTCCCACATTTTTATCATTTGCTAGTTTATCGTAGAAAAGGTTTACTATTTTAACAGCGAGTTCCGGGTGTTCGTATCCTTTTCTTACAACGATAAACTGATTAGCTGGATTGGCGTGTGCCACGTTTACCTTTCCATCTGCATCCTCCAAAGTGTAAGCCGTGAATTTCGCATTCTTATCCTTCTGCTTCACGTTGCCCAGACCCCAGTCGGGAATATGCCATGGTCCAAAAGCAATGCCGCATTGGCCGTTGGTGTACAGTGCCGTGATGTCATCAAATGTGCGTGTTCCAAATTGCGGATCGATGATGCCTCTCTTGAACCAATCTGCCATGACGCCTAGCATCTGCTTGGTTTCCTTTGTTGTCGAGCCATAAACAATGCTGCCGTCTTCACCCTTCATCCAGTACTGAGGGAATGAACCCTTTGTTGAGGCAACTCCGAGCATGGTATAGGCAGAACCATTATAGTCAGTTGTATTCAGGGTGTTCACAAAGGGAATACCTACCGGTTTCCCGGTTTGACCCGGATCTCTTTTCAAGAATTCCTCGGCCGTTTTCTCCACATCGTCCAGCTTGATGGCACCATCTCCGTCTGCGTCAAGTTGGATTCCCAGTAGATCCAGCCAATCCTGACGAACCCAGACCATGGTTGGTGCGGAATCTAGGGAAGTAGCCGGAAGCCCCATTAAACGTCCATCTATCGTCGCATTGTCTAATGCACGGCCTTCATAAGAGTCGTAAATATTCTTGATATTATCCGTGGCATACTGTTTGTAAATTTCCGTCATATCTTCAATCAGATCATTATCAACCAGTTCTTTGAGTTCATCCTTGGAATCGACACGCATCATGTCAGGCAGTTCTCCAGAGGCGATGGCGAGAGAAACCTGACGGCTGTAATCTTCTCCGTTGGCTTCAAATTGGTCTTTAATCTGAGCGTTAAACGCTTTTTTGACCAGTCGAGTATACGCATTGTTCTCATACGAATCTCCAGCCGGCAGTTTTGGGTTGGCTGTAGTCACACGCCCCATCGTGACGGTTATTTCGTCTTTATAGGCACTGAATGGGTCTCCCGGTGTTACCTCATATTTCCCCGCTTCCTTCGCAGTGGGAGGGTTGGATGACCCCCCACAGGCTGCAAGGGTTGAAATCATCAGGGCAGATATCGACAGTACGGCCAGACGTCTCGTTAACAGTTTGCTTTTTATGGACCATTTAGTTCTCATCACATTTCGATTCCCCTTCGTTCTGAATATTTCTCTATCATTGTTGTTTACGCTTTCATTATAAAACTCGATGAAGACAAATCGAGATAGGGATTTAACGTCTGTTTGGATAGAAAAATGTATGCGGTTTCATTGTGAGCCAAAAAGCCATATTTAGCATGTAATCATTTATCCTACCTCACGACATACATCTGTCTATCCATACTTACTAATCAAAGTAAAGAACAAAAAACCGGCAGCTCCTAAAACAGAAAACTGTCGGCTTGATTAATGGAATTATAAAAGAGTACGCTTTTTATCCCCTCTGCCCAGCTGTCGATATTCACTTGGCAGCAGACCTGTCAATTCGCGAAAAATTCGGCTGAAATATTTTTCATCCGTATAACCCACTCGCTCCGCAATCCAGAAAATCGTGTTGTTTGTATTCAATAAATACTCTTTAGACTTCTCTACTCGTATAAAACGGGAGTATTCATTAAAGGTCTTCCCCATCAGATCCTTGAAGCATTGACTGAAATAGCTTCGGCTGATGTTCAGTTGCTGGGACAAACTTGAAGCAGTAAAAGCCTGATCCAAATCATTTTGCATGATCATGATCGATTTTTTGACGGCGTCTACAATTTCCTGTGAATATGAAGTCTGTTCATCTGCCTTACGAATACCCACAGACGTCTGCTTGATCCAAGCTTCTACCTCGTACCAGGATAGAAAAGAATGGATCATTGAGATTCTACCCAGCTTAGTCTGGGCAAAAAGGTGATTCCATTCCATAACTATCGAGTATAGCAATCCCATCAGCTGGCTTTTATGCAGTCTTAGTGATTTAAACTGTTCAATCAGTAGGTTGTAGTAACTGTCGTTATGGGTCCATGGTGTTAGAAACCAACTTTGCTTAATTCGATCCATGTCTTCATCCTGCGGTTCTATTGGAAATGAGTCCTCCACATTCATCGAAACAGCAATGACAGGATTATAAGGGTCGTATGCATAGAATAAGGACGTTTCAGTATAATTCATAATCCAGTTTTGGATTTGCGACCACGTTCGCTCTTGTACATCGGACATAACCAGCAAGGCGCTTTGAGGAACTTGGTCTAGGTATTCCTTCAGCCTATGGAAAAGCTGTTCCTCTACGTCCATGGGTGCCGTCCACATCCAACTGTTCCGTTCAACCTCCCACCGGATCTCATCTCCATCGGATGTCGGTTCAATCGGCCAACTCTGTCCTAACTTGCGATCCAGTGAAATAAGTGCATACACATGGCGATAATGGACATTGGTCTCACTTAGCAGTGGCAGCTTTGGTCTTGTATTCGCCAGCTCGTCAATCCGTGTATGTATTCGGTCCAGCACATGTTCGAATTGCTCCTTCTCAAGCTGAACCTTGGCTATATAGTCGATGGCCCCAAGCCTTAGCGCTTCCTGGATATAATCGAAATCTTGATGCAGTGTTAATACGACAATATGAAGTTCTGGATAGAGCTGCCTTGCAGCTCGCATCAGTTCAATACCTGACATCACCGGCATCGCGAGATCCGTCAACATCAGATCGACCGGTTGGGATTTTAGAAAATCCAGTGCTTTCAACCCGTTACTTGCTTCTCCTACAACCTCCATATTGAACTCGTTCCACGGCATCGCGGAGCTTATTCCTTTTCGTACTAATTTATCGTCATCCACTATCAATACCTTAATCATCCTCAGACATCTTCTCCTTTGATCGGAAGTATGAGCAGTATACTTGTCCCTGTACCCAATTCACTTTCGATCACCAGTTGTGCTTGATCTCCGTACTGTGCCCTCAACATGCGGTGGACATAATTGAGTCCGATGCCCATCCCTACTTTTTTATGTTCAGTTATACGATTGTTCAGAAGTCTTTGAATCGCTTCCTCGGTCATGCCTGCTCCATTATCCTGTATTAAAATATTCAGTGTTTTGGCAAGTGTAACCTCAATTTGAATAAAACCTTCGTCACTCAGTCCATGATAAAGTGAATTTTCAACCAACGGTTGCAAAATAAAACGAGGCACAGGTATTTGAAGCACTTGATCATCCGCTGAAATACGTACGTCAAATTCAAAGTCATATCGAATTTGCTGCAGGATTAGATACTGTCTTAGCGCATCAATTTCCTCTTCCATCGTGGATACTTGCCCTAATTTACCCAAGTTGTAATACAACAGCTTGTTCAAGGATTGCACCAACTTGTCAATTTCCCCTTGTCCATTCATGACGGACAGCCAGTGCACAGTATCTAGCGTATTCATCAAAAAGTGAGGATTGATCTGATATAACAGTTTTTCCACTTCCAAATCTGCACGGATCTTCTCTTTCTGCTGCACTTCCTTGAACAGGTCACCGATTT
Source organism: Paenibacillus sp. EKM10P (assembly GCF_011800655.1). Classification (NCBI taxonomy): domain Bacteria; kingdom Bacillati; phylum Bacillota; class Bacilli; order Caryophanales; family Paenibacillaceae; genus Paenibacillus; species Paenibacillus sp. EKM10P. Next base: position 33,924 of record NZ_JAALET010000002.1, read on the forward strand.
GATGCTGCATATTAGAGAATTCCCCCAACAGAAAGTCGAACTCAGGAATTTGAGTGCGGGTCTGGCTGCCTGTCTTTTGTGGATTCTGAGACATTCCATTAATTTCCGAATGGAACAGACTGAGTGGTTTGTAGACCATCTTCCATAGAAGCCAAGCAAGGAATACGGTAAAGCCGAGAAAAAATAAAGCGACCAGTAATATTTGAAGCAACCACTGGTTTTTCTCCTGTTGATACTTCGCCTGCGAAATTACCGATATGACGCTCCAATTCTGAGTGGAGTCCTCCTTAAACCAATGGTAATCACGGGCTATTCCATCTTTTGCAGCACCTTTCGATAAGCTGGAGAAATTCTCCCCAACTTTCATCACTTCTGGAATTTCACTATACACAATTTTGCCCTCACCATTCAGGATCAAATGCGATAAAGCTCCTTGGTATTGATTGTAACCCAGTATATCCTGTGTGAGACGAAAGCCGGATTCGACGTAAATATACACATCGTCCCTTTGAGGCAGTTGTACCTTCCGCATAGCAGATAAAACGAGCTGGTCATTAAATCGGTTCATACTGATATGGGGACCATAGCACGTAATGCCATATGATTTGAAAAGTACAGGCAAAGACTCGGGAGAAAAACGATCTTTGATAGGAAAGTTAGCGAACTGTGTAGCACCTTCTTTCTGGAAATAATATAAGGTCAAACCTATATTCGGATTAGTAAACGTTACAACATTTAACTCATTCTTTAATTCATCTCTAGCCTCAATCAATTCAATTATATTGGAGGAAGGCTTCAAGACTTCATCCAGTTTTTTGCCTAATGTACCGCGATATGATAATTGCTGAGTCACATGATTCAGGTTAGTAATTGAATTTTCCAGTGATGAAGTTACCTGCTGAAGATTGCTCCTAATTCCATCATTGATTTTATTCACAAAGATGGAATCAATGGTATAAGAAGAAATTGCAAATATACTGATAAAGGGAATAAACGCGCTGAGAAAAAACAATAAAAAGATCCTTTTTTTAAGTGTCATTCCGCCCCATTCTCCTTAGGTAACTAAAAGAGCAAGCCCCTGATTATGGAGCTTGCTGTTTATTGAACAACAGCTCTATCGATTATCGTATTCCTGATAGGCAACAACTTCATCCGATTCAGACTGGGAAAAGTCAGGATTCTTCCCTCTCGGTGAGGTCAAGTCTGTTCATAATTATAGATTGATATTCCAATATGTCAAACGCTTACATGGAATTTATTTTCCCTTCCTCTTTACATACATCGACTTGCCGTTTTTTAATTGCTAATTGTAGTCATTCCACCAAAAAAAGCGACATCGTTCAAAATCCTAACCAAGGTTTTTTCTTGTCTTTACGTGTTTTCTTCTGTTTCCGCTACCAAGCAAAGTCTTCAGCCAGCCCAAATGCCAACCACTTTTAACAGCACATCCACAAACCTCACCACTCTACCTGTTCACGTTTTGCGTCACAAGCTCTTCGAATGGGTGAAACGCTGCGTCACTGTACATTTGTGTCCCATCCTCATATTATCCATTAGTTCAGGGGCCCTTGACTTCGTCTCTCCACATGTTAAAATTCTATTCATCAATTGATATAGTGCCCTATTATGAGGAGAATGCTGGATTCAAAGGGTTTTTCAGTGTATAAAAAGTATTTTTGATTTGCCATATTGGTCAAAATATAAAGTGTAGAATCTTTAACATATGTCACCAAGTTGAAATGAGGTTATAAATGAATGGAAGATATGCTAAAGTGCGCAAAGCTTTTCAAAGAAGATCTATATAAGCAACTGGCTAGAATTGGTAAGTGTCTATCAAGTGACAAACGTCTTGAAATCTTGAATGTACTATCACAAAGTCCCAGAACAGTGGAGAAATTAGCGACATGTACGGATATGAATATAGCTAATGTTTCTCGTCATCTACAGGTGTTACTGGACGCTAAGCTTGTTAAGTTTACAAAGAAAGGAACTTACGCCATATACTCGCTAGCAGACCCGGAGATCATTGACTTTCTCTCTTCACTGTGGAAGATTAGTGAGAAACAAATTCCTGATATCGGGAAAATGAAAGATGACTTCTTAAACAACTTGAATGACATTCATACCCTATCCATGGATGAAGTAAAGAAAAAACTAGATGAAAACTCCATTATCTTAGTTGACTTGCGTCCCAAAGAAGAGTTTGAAACAGGACATATTCAAGGAGCCATTTCAATGCCTATGGAAGACCTAGACGTATTAATGGGAGAGTTACCAGAGGAAGCTGAAGTGGTCGCTTATTGTAGAGGGCCATTTTGCGTTTATTCGGCACTTGCTACGCAAAAATTGCAAGTTGAGGGATTCAAGGCGTATCGTATGGAAGACGGATTGAATGAGTGGCAGGAACATTTTCACTAACAGTAACCAATCTAAGCATCAAATAAAAAAGACTTCGAAGCCCACATATTTGTGACTTTGAAGTCTTTTTGTGATGCACATTAGGCCACTTCACGAGATTGAAAAATACTTCTAAAAATTGTTGCTTAAACTTACCATTCCAATCCGTGTTCTGCAATATAGCTACTAGTAAGATCCTCTCCAGAATCAATGGTTACTTTTCCTTGAGTTCCTACGGAGACGCCGGCCTTTATTAGTAATTGACCAATATGGCAATTTTCTTCTGCTTTTTGTATAAAATCTTCCGTCATGCTTACGTCTTCATGGGTTGCTCCTGGATTCAGAACAACATGCGGGCGGTGGGTAATACTTAACTGATCACCTTGAGTTATGTTACCTTCTGTATCCATAAAGAATCCAGTCACAGGAAGTTTATTTTTATCTAACATATATGCTAAGGTCATCGTGTAACAAGCCACCGCAGAAGAGATAAGAAGTTGTTGTGGTTCAGCCCCTTTACCACTTCCCCCTTTGGGGACTGGAATTGCAATTTGAGTTTGGAGATTGTCACTTTTAATGCGTCCATCGCCCTTTGCATCTTTGTACCAAACCGTATTCAAGTTAATTATCCTTTCTGCCATGTTAACATCCCCTTTTAGGTATTGTAAGTCCAAAACTTATAGTTTGCTCTATTTAACGAAAGAAACCGACATTACAGCTGTGCTCTGTCGGTTTCTTTCCTGATTTTAAACCTAATTGAAATAGTCAGAGTGTGCTAAATCAATTTCTAGAATGTGCTATAAATCCGGATTTCTGGCTCAGCTTGAAGCAGGTCTTTGAGTCCAACAACGACATCATTATTAAATAGATCACTTTCGAGATAAGCCTTAGCGTCGGTTTCACTGTTAAAGCCATGCAAAACTTGAACATCCTCATCACGCACAAGCAATTCTTTAGAAACCGCACCAGGAATAACAGACAGGAAAGGCTCTTTATAAGTTGTATAAACCTTTGCAGCTGCCTCACGTTCTGGTGCATTAATTTTTAATGTAATTTGAAGATATGCTTTTGCCATTGAAATCAAACCTCCAATTTAATTTATGTATCGCTCGATTAAAGGATCAACTAATCAATCGATCAATTGAATTATAATAGACAATTTTTCTAACGTCAAGGCTACAAATAACACATTCACATATTTGTAATATAAATTTATATTTTGTCTTATTAATTTTTGTTTCTAGAATTAAAACATGCTATGCTGACACAAAGAGGTGGGTAGAGTTGGCCAATATTCAGAAAATTGCTGATTTAGCGGGGGTTTCCACAGCAACGGTATCACGCGTCATTAACAAACATCCCTACGTACGGGAATCCACTAGGCAAAAAGTGTTGAGAATTATGGAGGAACTTGATTATGTCCCAAATGCCAATGCGATCTCTCTAAAAAAGGGCGAGACCCGTTTGATTGGGATCATTGCTACTTCATTTAGTTCTATTATCGTAACCTTTGTTCAAGCGTTTATAGTTTTTGCTGAAAGGCATGGATTTAATATCTCGCTGTTTATAACGAATGAAGATCCAGAGAAAGAACTTGTTGCTCTAGAAATGCTTAAACGGAAACAATTGGATGCTATTTTATGTCTAATCAGGAGTAATAGTTGGGATATCATCGAATCGTATGCACAGTATGGTCCTATTGTGACCTGGCAGCGTGTTCTTAATGAGAAGCTTCCCTCCGTGTTTATGGAACAATATCAAATTTATTTCAATGGACTGGAGTATCTTTACTCCAAAGGGTATCGTAAGATACTTAGTGTTTATCCAATGACGGAAGGTTTGAATACAAGAGAACGTATCCGTGCTCATAGAGATTTTGTGCAAAAGCATCAGCTTAACGCGAATCAGTTCCCTCACATTGAAGACAAATTATCTGTTCCGGATGGAGAAGAACTTGCAGATTGGTGGATTTCACAAAAAGATCGACCAGATGCTATATTTTGTGCGAATGATGAAGTAGCTGCAGGTCTGGCAAAAGCATTACGTACCTCAGGTTTTTCGATCCCTGGAGATCTAGGTATTATGGGGTTCAATAATTCCGTACCCGCTCAGTTGTTGGATCTAACAACGATCAACTATCCTGTTGACTTACAGGCTGAGAATGCCTTTATTATTATTCGTAATAAGCTTAACCAGACGGAGAACGCACTAAATTCATTAGAGTTTACTTTGGTGGAACGAAAATCAACATAAAAGAACACATAACGCATGTTTTTCAGTGGAATCACAACAAAAACTGGCCATTACTTGAAATGCACCTTCAATAAAACGCCTAAAAAAGGACATAATACTGAAGGTGCATCGTTTGTTTTTCATCGAAAAATTAAACTTCATCGGACAATAACTGTAATTGTTTTTTTAATTGTTCAAATTGAACAAAACGCCCTTCGCGTAGATATTCTCTCCCATCAAGAAAAATCAAGATTGTCGGTACAGTAAAAATCAAAAATCTTCCTGTGATTTCCTCCACTTGACTAGCATTAACACGAGCAAGAGCCAATTTAGGATATAGTTTAAGCATTGTTTTGAGCTTGGGGTAAATGGCATGGCATACGTTACAATCTTCTTGGGATACGTATAACATACTCAAAGGATTAATTTCGATAAAGGAATCTATTTCTTCTATTGATGTCAGTTCCACTACACTCATAATAAAACTGCTCCTCTCTTAAAGATACTTATGACTCCTCACACACATTCCAATCATGAACTCCTTCTTCAATTCGATAAGCCATATACCCTTGCTTCAGCATATAATCAACCGCTTGAGATGCAAGTGAACAGTATGGGCCTCTACAGTATGCGGCAAGTTCTATAGTACTTTTATCAACTGTCTTCAGGTAATTCTCAAGTTGGTCTAATGGTATTGAAATGGCATCTGGAATATGAGAAGCATCATATTCATCTGTGGGACGAATATCTAGAAGAATAACAGTCTTTTTTTTCATTTTTTCTAACAAATCATGTTTGGTGATGGTTTGAACCTCTGGATATTGTAATTCCAACTCAGTTTTAATCTGCTTTATATCAGATAGTCGATCTTCACATATTTTCCACAAAGAAGATAGAAATTCAATTACTAAAGGGTCACCTATACTGTATATGACGTATGTCCCCTTTTTGCAACACTTGACCAATTTAGCATCCAGTAAGATTTGTAGATGACGAGAGACATTTGCAACGTTCATACCCGTTTGTGTTGCTAAACCTTCAACTGATTTTGGACCATTGGACAAAATGTCCATGATCTCTAAGCGCTTGTCACTCGATAAACATTTCCCGATTCGAGAAAATTGTTGATATAATCGATCTTTGATATCTGTTTCTTTCATTTTGAAGCCCCCAAACTTTATCTGAAACACTTCATATTCAATAGCATGTTAAGTTAGCGAAGCATGACCGTTTTTTTACAACTATCTGTACTATGCTTCATCATATCGTTCTAAAAATCTTGCTACGATTCGATCAGCTGATTGAATCGCCCCTTCCAAATGTCCTCCCTGTTGATCAGCCGTCTCAGTGCCCGTAAAAAATATGCCCTCTCCCCAAGGATCTCCGTAAACAGGGCCATAATTTGGATAGTCACGAAGTGGTTCGGCGTCTTCCTCAACAGCTGTATCGGTGTCGCTTGACCAATCTTTAAATAGTAATGTATTTACATTCTCGGCAGCAGGCCCATAAAGTCTAGCCAATTGTTCCAACACAAGCTGCATGAGTTTACCTTCGCCCAAAATCTTCCGCTTTTTTGCCTGTAAACCAAAAAAGCCAAATAGCGCACCTGTTCCTGTACCTGGTGAAGCATCATGAATTTCTTGTAAAGGGCCCACCCAACTTGATGCAAAACCGGAGAGCCCAGCTTCACGCCAAAATGGTCGGTCGTAAATGGCAATCACTTTAGCTTGACCGGCCATCCATGTTGGTTTATCAATTAAAAAAGACTTCAGTTCATAAGGAAGTTCTGGCTCGAATTTAATATTTTTTTCAACCAGCCGTGGTGGAATAGCGATAATAACTGCAGTTGTGTAAAATTGTTTTCCATTGGCTTCTAAGCAGATTGTACCGTCTTCTTCTTGATGAATCGAAGTTACACGTGTATTGAGCTGGATTGCTCCTGATGGCAAAGTAGCACTAAGCGCCTCAATCAGAGACTGTACTCCACCAACAAATCTTAGCGAGGGCTCCATTGCCCCCTCTGGCAAAAGATGCTGTTGTGGTGTTTCATGTTGGGAGCGTTCTAGGAGCATTCGTCCTTCGTTAAATTGATTAAAAGTCTCCAAATCCAGTTCTTTCGTGAGCTGAGTAATAATTTTCTCAGAGCGTGGCCAGAACCATGTGGGTCCAAGATCGAATTTTCCGAGTTCAGGATTGTCTAAAACCTCTAAAGTCAAAACTCTACCACCGATACGATCTCTAGATTCTAAAACAATGCATTCTATACCGTGAGCGGTGAGTAACGATGCTGCGCGAAGTCCACTCAAACCTGCACCAACGATGATTACCGGAGCATTTTTTTTAACTTGGTTTCTCATTGTTTCTCTCCTTCTCCATGTTTCAGCAGGGAGCCACATATGTTAAAAGATTATCTTCTTTATATGATGATATTGAGTCACTCTCAAATTGTATCCGCTACGTTGAAAGGGGCGCTCTAAGAGCAAAAAATCGACAACATTATTTCATTATAATGTTGTCGATTTTCATATCAATTAGCCAATTTAAGAATTTTGTCCTTAAGAACATTTTTTTGATTCACACCAACCATGGTATCAACGAGCTTACCATCTTTAAACAGCAACAAAGTTGGAATACTTCGAATGCCAAATTGTGAAGCTAATTCGGTTTCTTCGTCGACATTAACTTTTGCCAATGTCGCCTGTCCTTTCAGTTCATCAGCTAATTCTTCCACAATAGGAAGCTGAATTTTACAAGGTCCACACCATGGAGCCCAAAAGTCTACCAAGGTCACACCAGACTGGATTTGATTTGAAAACGTATTTTTTGTCAATGCAGTTGCTCCCATTAGAAATACCTCCAATAAATATAATATTCATCAATCATATAATATTCAATTGATTAATTGAATTATAAAACTGTACTCTTTATCTGTCAAGAGTGAAGAGATTTGCGAAGGATTTATCATTTGGTCATGCTCAACACGGCACGGAATCGTGTCTTAGCCGACATCATTTTTTCATATGCTTCACTAGCTTGTTCCAACGGGAAAACTTCGATCATAGGTCGTACATCGGTCAGTACACTAAATCGAACTGCCGCATCAATTTCCTTCGATTGTCCTGTAAACGAACCCCGAACAGTATGGGGTCCCTTCAGAAAGTCCATGGCAGACAGTTCTAAACGTTCACCAGAACCGGCTACAATAATGAGCTCTCCATCTTTTCCTAACCCATCAATTAATGTGGAAATGACTTTTGCATTTGGTGCTGTAGCAAGAATAACTTTTGCTCCCCCTAGCGCTTGTAAAGCTTTAGCAGGATCTTCTTTTTCGGAATCAATATAATAATGTGCCCCAAGTTCCCGAGCAAGCTTCTCTTTATCACTACCACGAGATACTGCTATGGTCTGATACCCAGCTTTTTTTGCGTATTGTACAGCCAAGTGACCAAGTCCACCAATTCCGGAAATCGCAACGAGGTCCCCTGGTCGGGCTGAGCTATTTCGCAGTGCACTAAATGTAGTTTCTCCTGCGCACATCAAAGGAGCTGCTTCTTCAGAAGACACTTCATTAGGTATGTGGGTCAGACTATCTTCAAATGCTACCATGTATTCAGCATAGCCTCCATCCATAGTCAGGCCGGTAACATGATCATGTCCTCCATGCCATCCAATACCTACTCGTTGTCCGATTTCCCATCTGGTAGATCCAGATCCTAACTCCGTCACGATTCCGATCACTTCATGACCTGGTATCCGCGGATATTCTGGGGAAGCACCACCAATGGCCATGGAATCACCGTTACATACGCCGCACGCTTCTATACGGAGAAGTACTTGCCCTTCTTCAGGTACAGGAATAGGAATTTCAACTAATTTCATGGATTCGCCTTTAGCAGGAACTTGTATCGCTCTCATCATAGTCATAAGATTGACCTCCTTAGATTCTGTTATAGAACTTTCTTAGTATATGATATAGTTTGATATTACTCAATTGTTTAATTGAATAATAAAATTATTTTGGTTGCATTCCACTTATTTTTTGGGCAAAGCTGGTATAATATAAGGAACAAGATCCTGTCCTCAATATGGTTTAATAACTTTTTCCGTTGAAACAAAAAAGACGCTAAATAGCGCCTTTTCCTTGCAATAATATATGTGTAATTATTAATATATTATGAAAATGACAAAGTAAAAAGGTAGTGGAAATTGTTGTCACTAATCCAATTCGCTCGGTTTCACGAGCAATCGCCGCAAACATCATTGTAGGGTCAGGACTACCCAAATTAGCGGAATCGCCCAGCATCTGTGGGCTAACATACAGATAATCCGCCTTGAAAAGAAAATCGAGCTTTGCCTTCTCCGCCATTTTCGCCAAATCAATGTAATAGTCAATGGCCCCCATCTTTTCCACACCGCTGTCTTGGCGCCGCCAACCGTCTCCTTTCATCCATGTTGCAGATAAGGATAACCCAATACATAATTGTCTATTTGCAGCCAATACTATCAACCTTTCTCTATAGAAAAATAATGTTGCACCTAGGAAATGTTCCGATCAGTGTATGCTCAAGTAGGCAAAGCCAACCGAGTTAACATCCAGGACGAATGCCTCTCCATAGCAACAAGGGCTCGGTGATCATAAAGTGACATTTCAATTAATCAATAATGATTCTCATTATCAATTATAGTGTATCAAGAATTACAAAATTGCAAATACACAAATTATGAATGTTATATGTATAAAGACAAAAGCCCTCGAATCTAGAGGGCTTTTGGGATAAATCAGCTATTCATTTGAGTCTAGTTTTGTTTCACTCATCTGCACCGATATTCACGGCCTTCCCTTTCACGCGGGGCTCCCCGTCGATATCCTCGGTTCCGATGATGGTGTTATCCGTTGATCCTGAATCGATCGCTGGTGACGAGGGCTGCAAATGGAAGTCGCCATTCGTGGCATTCACGAATCTAGGATCGACAAACAGAGAATGCGCATCGTTACCCGTTCCCGATTTGTACGTGGCGAATCCCGTATATTCTTTATCTTTCCAGGTCCAGTTGGCTCCCGAACTGCCACCAGGTGCAAAATATAAATTATAATCAACAACATTGCCGGAATTTTGGGTATATCCATTGTAGATCAACACATCAGTCGAACTCGCTACAAAAATATTGTTCTTAATCACGTTGTTTCGTGTATCATACTGAACTAAAAGCTGGCCGCTTCCATCGTCCAATGTATCGTTCTTGTACAGCGTATTGTTCACGATCTTGCTGTTTACCGTTGAGCCACGTTCGTCATCATAGCCGCCCATAGCAATGCCGGTCAATCGGTTGTTATATATCACGTTACTGCGGACCGTAATATTGCTGGTGGCTTTGCCGGCATGCTCGGAGGCTATTTCGACACCGATGTCATTGTTATAACTGTAGTTCTGCTCAATAATGTTGTCCTTGCCCCCATCTACATAAATGCCGCCGGCCGAGTTGTCATCGCTCTTGTAGGATGGGTTATTTCGAACCGAATTATTGTACACTCGGTTGCCCTTTACCAACCCGTTTCGCACTTGATCGTAAGCAGTATTCGGTGCGGTTCCTTCAAAGCCGATCAGATCGATTCCTATGTTGTCGTTATCGTGAATGAGGTTGCTGGTCACTGCAAAGCCGTTCACATTACCGTTTAAAACAAGCGATTCGCTGGAGCCGAGCACGAGATTGTATAGTTCATTGCCGCTGATTGTAAGGTTGTGAATCGATGCAGGAGCTTTCGTGCCATAAACAGCGATGCCGTGAGCGTCCCGTCCCAGCCGGTCCTTTCCGGTTGGGGTGGCCGTGTTTTTGATGTCGTGGATTTTGTTATCGGACAGATTGATGAAGCTCCCTGCACCGTGAACGTAAATGCCTGTAGGCACTGCGTTCTTGGAAGCTGTGGTAAAATTGCGGATTTCAAACCCCTGGATGGTAACGTAATCGACATCGGCCAATTCGATTAACCCCTCGTTCCCGCTGACCGATAGGCCTGTTCCGTCAACAATGGCGGTTTCGTTGCCATAGCTTGCGAACACGATGGGGCCTTGCGAGGCGGAGCCAGAGCGGGTGATTTTCAGTTTCTCCTTGTAAACACCGCCTCGGACATAGACCTTGCTGCCTGGAGAGACTGTGTCAGCCGCATGCTGGAGCGTTTTCCACGGCGCGTCGCTTGTTCCCGCGTTGGAATCGCTACCAATTGTCGACACATAATATTCGGTACTAGCGGCAGAGGCGGCAGGAGTCTGTAGATTACCGATTGCAAGGCCCAACCCCAAGCTTAAACCTACAAGCAAAAATTTACCGAGTTTCTTCAAGAATTTTCAACTCCCATCCTAATTTAGCTTTCGTCAAATTAACGTTATCATCAGTTTACGGCTTCTTGCAAGCGAAGAACGTCCTCTACCGTCCGTCGGTAAGCTTTCCGTAAAAGGGCCGACAGTACCCCACACGCATTGGTGAATTGCAGTAATTTTTCGCTTTGACAAAGAAAACCTAATAAAAACACCCCTGAAAATATTATGTATATTTTCAGGGGTGAATAGCTAACTCAATGCCTCCAATATTACTGACCACTGAAATAAAACATATTGGATGCCGCCTGTATGAAGGGCCTTTATGATCACACACCATGAGAAGACTGCCGATAAATTTCATCGACAGCCCTTCTTTTCCAAGTAGTATACTCCTCAATCCTGTTCGCTGGACAATTCCTTGAGCGATTTGATTTTACCATGGGGATGCTGTTCTTGCTTTCGTGACTTCCATGCAGCTTCTTTCCTTCTCTTCTGGTGAGCCATAACAGATATCCTCCTTTGGAAATTGTGAATGTATACTACTTCCTTAAGTTGTCATTTCTCGTCTCTATTCATTCATAAAATTAAATTCGTTGGGTTTTGTTTTTAGTTAGCGGGCATCTCGTTAAAGAATGTGATGTCGTCTATCGGCAGCCGAGTTGTCTGATGACCCGGTTGTGCCGCTTTACCGAGTGCAATCAGCATGATTGGAATGTAGCGGTCTCTAATACCGAACGCTTGCTTAAGCTCGGCCGCATTATAGCCACCCATCGCGACCGTATCGTAGCCGTGAGCACGTGCAACCAGCATGAGCTGCTGGGATACAATACCACCATCGATATGAATGACTTTGTGAAGGCTTTCCTCTGGTAACGAAGCATACGTATGAATCGATCTTTCTACGAACGATTTAGCGGTATCTTCCGCTATATAGCCATGTTTTACTGCTTCGCCGAAAACTTCATCGAGCTTCTTATATCCTTCCGTATCACCAAGCACAACGATCACCGCTGCAGCCTCAGTAACCTGGGATTGATTATAGGCGATGGGCTGCAGTTTTGCTTTCAATTCCTCTGTTTCAATAACCAAGAAGCGCCAGGGCTGAACATTACTCGAAGAAGGTGCAAGCGACGCTTCTTTCAGAATATCCTTAATTTCCTCGTGAGATAGACGAACCGATTTGTCGTAATGACGCACAGAGCGGCGCTCGCGGATGACATCGGCGAACAAGGCGGAGCTCTGGCCAGTATGAGTTGAAGTTGACATTATGAATCCTCCTTTTAAATAAATACTGTTTTTTATTCAGCACAGTTAAATTCAGACTTTGCGGCTAGTCAGAGCTTGAATTCCTACTAAAACGAAGTACCTTGAAAAATCCAAGATATTTCCGCTTCTGCGCACAGACATAACTGTGTTTATTTTCACACAGATAACCTTAAAAATTAACGCTGCGCGCGGCTTGCATTTAACTGTGGTTTATATTGCACAGTATAAAATCTAAGCAAGCCGCTGTCAACCGTCTTTTTCCAGGTCCATCTAAAGCTTGGCTTCCAGTTGGTTGGCGAGATCTGCAATCGTGTACTTGCTTAATACTCCGCGTATGCTGTCGTCCATTTCTTGAGTAATATCCTCAAGTGTAGATTTCATACATTTACCGAGCGGATGCGTGCCAGCTGTCTCGGTAATACCGAAGGAAAGCCTGCTGCCTGAACGAAATACATCATATACATCAACCAGTTGTATAGATTCTGCCGGTTTCCTAAGGTGGTACCCACCGTCACGGCCTTCCCGGGTCCCGATAAACCCTTCCTTTGCGAGAACGGAAAGTATGCGGCGCAGCAAAGAAGGCTCCGACTGAAGATATTTGGCGAGTTCAATACTTGGACAAGCTATGCTTTTGTCTTCCTGCGACAATATAACAAGTGCTTGAACAGCCAGTCCAAACCACTTTGGGTGCTGAGTCGGCGTACAATACTCCTGCTTCAACCTTTACTCTCTCCTTCCAGCTTACTCATAAGTAGTATGAGTAAATTCTACCGAATTCCCTAATATGCTGCAATAGACGAGCTTACATCCAATATATATTTAAATATGATATTGACCTTTAAATGCGAAAATCTCATTAACAGCTTGGTGATATCCACCAGTTTTTTGAAAAGATTCTCTCATATGTGCAACAGCTTTTTTGAATGGGAGGCTTAACACATGATCTGCGGCTTCACGCAATTGATTTGCAGTCAAGCTTTCCATTTGTAACTTAATACCTGCTCCCATATTGGCGACTTGTCCTGCGATGATCGGTTGATCCGCGCTTTGCGGGATTATAATCAGCGGAACCCCGTAATATAGACCTTCGTGGGTACTGTTCATTCCACCATGTGTAATAAATAATTTAGTGTGTTGCAAGATATCCGTTTGTGGTACATCATTTTTTACGATGAAGTTTTCAGGAACTTCCCCTAAATCGGAAACTTGGGTTCTATTCCCAATCGACATGACAACCGTATGATCCGTGTTCCCAAATGCCTCAATACAAAGCTTATAGAAGTCAATTGCTCGGTTAAAGACTGTACCCAATGAGATGTAAATTGGTTTTTTTTCCTTGATTGCAGTAAAATCGAAGCTTTCTTGCGTTAATCGTGAAGAGATGGATGGACCTACAAATTTATAAGTTTGGTCGAATGCTTCTCCATAAGGTTGAAACTCTCTTGTTGTATATACGATTGTAAGTGGTGCAGGATTACAAAACACTTCGTAAGGTGAATGGATCTCCACTCCATATTTCTCCTTTACCATTGCCGTCAGGTTTTGAAATTTATCATTTATAGGTTTAACTATATCTTTAGGGACATTAATGGAGAATTGTTCCATAATATGATTGAATGATTCTTTTGTCTGGGCGAAAGAAGTACAAGAATTGATTGCAGGAAGCTTAAGAATTTGAGCAAGTATACGTCCACACCCAAACATGGAATCATGGATGATATAATCAAAATGCTCTCCTTTGATCTGTTCGAGAACGCTTGGAATGATGATATCTGCCGTAAGTAAAAGACCGTTAATTCTTTCCAGCAAATAATCTCTTCCACCTGAGATAAAAGCTTTTATAAATTTTTGATCGTCAAATGTTCGTACTGAAGCTCCCGTCCTCTCGATACGCTCCCGAAAGGCTTCTATAGAAAAGTACACTACCTCTTCTCCGCGCGAAATAAGCTCCTGTACAACTCCAATGGTTGGATTGATATGTCCCTCTGATCCACCATTAATAAATAAAACACGCGCCATTTCAACCGCTCCTTAGTTCATTTTCTTCAGTAAAATTATCCGTTTCTGATTCTAACATGTTCTCTGAATTTCAGGGTGCTGCTTCTCTAATGAACATTGTAGCTGCTTTCTCAAGTTAATATACTTTCAATCGTCTCCGTCTCCATAACTTGTTTATTATTCTTTTAAGTTAGTAGGTTGTAAGACGACATTTGAATTGATTCGATGTATATTCTTACTCTGCAACAAAAAAAGCCGCCAAGTTGGCGGCTTTGCATACAGCAAAGACTTGTTTTCATGCTGGACACTGTTGGATAACGTTAAATACTCATGGTTTACTGGATGACTATTTGTTGGCTGAATCGCTATAAACCGTGCTTAATCTTGATGTCGCCCTAATACCATTAGGGCCTTCAATGATAATACGACCTTGTTCCGTAAGGCTGGATCCTTGCCAGTCAGTGGCCATATCCAGATAATCAAGACCCGGGCTGTTTCCTTTCCAAGACCATGCAAGATAACCTACGCCCTTTTGCTCAGCGTAACTCATAATGGTAGCCTCATCCACATCACCGCTTGTATGCTTAATACCAAATTCTCCAATCAGCAGAGCCAGGTTTTTATTCAGTACATTATCCATATTGCTCTTTACTGTGGCGGCATTTCCGCCGGCATATTCGTACATATGAATGGAGAACATCGTATTTTTAAGTGGATCTGCATTAAAGACTTCTGTTCCGTAGTCAAAAATAGATTGCGGGTACTGCCCCCATCCTGCACCGTCAACAATAATTGTATTTTTGATGCCAGCATTTCTGAGCTTAGGAATAACAGACTGATAACCTTGCGCCCAGCCTCCTCCATCCCAGGTTCCATACCATTCGTTCGCGATATTGAGGATGACGGTGCTTTCTTTCCCAATGAGTGCGCTTTTCATTTCAATCCAGTAATTAGCGATATTATCCAATACAGCAGCGCTGTCAGACCCTGTGCCATCATGGACTTCAAGAACAACGACTAATTTGTTTTGCTCTGATAATGTGATTAAATTTTGTATCGCTGACAGATCATCTTTCGTCCATTGCTGACCATCTGACAGTACGATTCTAATAGTATTCGCTCCCGTTTTCGCAATGGCAGGGATCGCTACAGACTCTTGTCCCTTATACCAGGTATAAGCGTGATTGATTCCCCTCATCACAAACGGATTTCCCTTGGCATCGTAGAGCGTTGTTCCGTTAATATAAAAACCTGTATTCTCAGTTGTAGAATTCGTCGTAACTTTTATGATATTACTTGCTGCTGAAATATTTCCTGCTGCATCCCTGGCTCTTACAGTGAAGCTGTATGCTGTATTAGCGGTAAGTCCCGTCACCGTATAACTTGTCGTGGTTGTTGAATCGACTAAAGTTGTTCCATTATACACATCGTAGCTGGTAACATCTACATCGTCTGTTGATGCGGTCCATACAAGACTCACCGAAGTGTTTGTTTTGGAGTAGCTTTTCAGATTTGTTGGTGCCGTTGGTGCCGTCGTATCAGGGGTTGAGTCAACAAGCGTAAACTTCCACTTCTGCTGATCATTTCCGTTATCCGTCCATTGCTGCACATTTGCCCCGTCATTAGTATAACCTCCGATTACATCCAGCGCTTTACCGCTAGATTGTACAAGCAGCTTATAATATCCACCGCCGACGTCAATCATTTTCCATTTTTGATTAGTTAAATCGCTGTCTGTCCATTGCTGTACACTAGCACCATCTTCTGAGGAGCCTCCGGCTACTGTTAATGCTTTACCGCTGGATTGTACAATCAATTTATAATATCCGTCGCCAACGTCAATGACTTTCCATCTCTGCCGAGCGCTGCCGCTGTCCGTCCACTGCTGCACCTTCGCTCCATCGGCAGTTGAGTCTCCTGCTTCCAGATTTTTGCCGCTATGCTGTGCCGTTAGTTTATATGTTTCACCTGAAACAATATTTGTGTTAGCTGTGGTGGTGGTAACATCAATCACATTGCTTGCATCTGACACGTTACCTGCGGCATCTCTAGCTTTCACGTAAAAGCTGTACGCCATGTTGGCTGTTAAGCCGGTAACGATGAAGGATGTCGACGCACTGGAACCTACGAGGTCTGATCCTTTGTAGATGTCGTAGCCTGAAACACCTACATTGTCTGTAGATTCCGTCCACTGCAAGCTTACTGTCGTATCCGATACAGAGGAACTGGCCAGATTGGAGGGCGCTGTTGGAGGTGAGTTATCCTCCGGCTGGTCAGCCGAATGCACTTCAAATTCCCAAAGGGAATATCCGTAGCTGGTAGCCCTTTCAATGCCACTCATTTTTACATATCTAGCGTCTGTTGCTTCGAAAGATATCTTATCGATTCCTCCATCTCCAGTCGTGGTGGAATAGACGGTAGTCCAATGATCATCATCCGTCGATGTCTGAACTTGGTAAGACTTCGCGTAAGCGGCTTCCCAGTTAAGCGTAACGCCATTGATTTTGGTGGTGCTACCGAGATCTACACTTATCCACTGCGGATCTGAATATTGTGAGGACCATCTAGTTAGCGGGTCACCGTCGATCGCAAAATCAGCCGCTTTACTCGAATCTTCGACGGAGCTTGCGGTTGCCGATTGGGTAAGCCTAGTATTATCGGAAGCGCTCACATTTTTGATCGGCAACATACTCATAAGCAGTCCAAACAAAATCAAGCATGTTATGGTTTTTTTCATTCCCAAACCTCCTATTGAGCATAATAAACAGCTAATTGGTTACCCCTGCGTCTCATAGCTTTCAATTCCAATCTCTATCCCTGAGGCATGGCAAAGTCTTCTCCTTTCCGTTCATAATTGGGACAAAAACAAACAAACGTGGAACAACCCTTAAGTAACCGCTTTCTTTTACAACTAAAAATTTATTCGCTTTAATAGATTTTCTGTATCATTCCCAGCGATGAAATTTTATTAAAGCGACCTAAAGCATATATATTTTTGTTTTCCAGTACTATGCCTTGATGATCAAAAAGTTTTAAAATCTGTTTTCCTAACTCCATGGTATGGGTCCTAAAAGTGCAAAACAAGACAACTTTCTCTCAACAGTTGTCTTGTCTAGTTTTGTTATATTTATATAGTTGTCGATTAAACTCGATATTCTCAGGGTTGTAATCTTGTTTACCAGAAATATAAATCGCTCCCCTTGAGCTTGAACATAGCTTCTATGAAAAAATAATCGCCATAAATGATGGATTGATGATGAGTAGTGGCATGGTATGAGGCAGAGCCGTTCTTGAGGATGCAGTCACAGCCAGTCGTCCAGTCGACATGTAGCGCCTGCAGTAGTTTTATCGCTGCTCGCAAATACATATCCTTCTCATGCAACCCGACCACTTTGGCAATCTCGATCAGACCACAGGCGGCAATTGCTGCAGCCGTCGAATCCTCAAGCGCCGGTTCTTTGGGCTGTCTGAAATCGACTGGAGTAACCCCATTTTCAGGAATATTGGCGATAAAATAATGGGCAACCCTTTTGGCCGTATTCAAATACTCTTCCTTTTGCGTATGGTTATAGCTCATCATGAACCCGTACAAGGCCCAGCTTTGTCCTCGCGTCCATGAAGATCCTTCCTCGTACCCCTGTCCTCCATAGGTTTTAACCACTCCGCCTACAAATGGATCCAATTCAACGATATGGTTGACGGACCCATCTGCTCTCACAAAAGCATTCATGGTCATGTCCGCATGCTTCACTGCAATCTGCCGAAAACGAGGATCGCCAGTTTCTTCGGAAGCCCAGTACAAGAGCGGAATGTTCAACATGCAGTCAATGATGGCCCAGCCTCTGGTATCTTCGCCTTCTAGGTCGTTCCAGGCCCGAATGAATTCCCCTGCCGGATTGTAGCGACCTGCAAGTAGGTTTGCCGCGTGCATTGCCCGTTTACGGGATACTGGATTCTGGGTGAGTTTAAA
Source organism: Paenibacillus sp. EKM10P (assembly GCF_011800655.1). Classification (NCBI taxonomy): domain Bacteria; kingdom Bacillati; phylum Bacillota; class Bacilli; order Caryophanales; family Paenibacillaceae; genus Paenibacillus; species Paenibacillus sp. EKM10P. The sequence goes on from NZ_JAALET010000002.1 coordinate 52,104, forward strand.
GTTAGCCACACTCGTGGGGAGCCACATGAAGCCTACATCATGATGCAGACCATAATAATTATGAAAGCAGGCATCCAGTTTCTGCTCAGAGATTTCGGCAACGTCCTTGTATTTCGGATTGCCTGTTACATGATACATCTGCCACAGCATTCCCCCCCAGAATCCATTGGTCCACCAACTTATTCCATCCGCTTCCGTACGGGTAGGATTACAGACCGATCGGTCATCATGTTCACCATCGATTGTTGTATACGGGATTTTGTTTCTTGATTTTTCGCTGAGCCAGTCCATCTTAGCGATGATTTGGTCTACGATCTCGTTAACCCAAACGGTTGTGCTATCTAAAGTAAGCATGAATTTCATCCCTTCTTTTTTCTCTAATATGAAGATAACTCCAGCCTGTCACGAAAATAACCAAACATGGGCTTAACCATTAATGCAAATGGGCGTAACCCTCTATTTCTCTTTCTGCGGAGAAGTATGGTCTACAAGACTTTCCAGAGGAAGATATTCAAAATAGTCAAACCAGGCCTCCTTGCTCTGCCTATCCAGATCTTGGACACAGATTCCGACAAAAGCTCCTGTAAATCCGAGTTTGCCTCCATATTCGTCTGACAGTGTGCCAAAGTCCTGTGGATTACATACGGCAGTCCACTCCTGCCCGTCAGGAGATGCATAGAATATCAAATCCCGTCGATGAATTACGGCTTTCAAATAGTATTGCTTCCAATCTACTACTGAAAGCTGCATTGTCGAAATCTCATCATATTTGCCTGCCTTAGATAGGATTACACCTAGCGTAACTCCCCGGATTTCGTCGCCAGTCACTCGTAAATAGTAGTAATCTCCATCATCGTAGTAGCAAACCAAACCGGCCATTTCATAAAAGCTTTCGGGCTTAAATTCCATGCAGGTCTCCACCGAGCAATGGAAATGCTGGATTGGGCGGGCAACCATGCTTTGATCATGTAAAGACGCAAGCGATTCTCTTCCGCGTAAGCGCAAGAATCCGGGTCTGTCGGTCAGGCTAACCCATGAGGGATCGAATGGGACACGCAGACTTTGATACGCAAGGCCGATGTCCTCCCTGTCAAAGTGGTCTCTAGGTTCTTCTGCTGGAAAAGGATGGCTTGGCAGGTTCGGAGCTTCTGTCTCCAGAGCCGGTAATTTGCCGCCTTGGCTCAGACGTAGCCAGCCATCTTCGGTCCATATACACTTCTGAATCGCTGTTTCCCTGCCGAGCGGATTCATTAAAGAAATGTCAGAAAAAGGCCTGGTACACAGATGGGCCATATACCATTCCCCGAGCTGCGTTTCGACCAGTGTCCCATGACCCGCCTGCTGCAATGGGTATGTTGGATCGTGCGCCGTGGTCATGAGCGGAAAATGGGGGTCAGTTTCATAAGGTCCGGTCAGATTGCGGCTGCGCGCAAGAGTTACCATGTGCTGGACCCCTGTTCCGCCCTCTGCGGTTAATAAATAATAGAACGCTCCCCGTTTATACAGCTGGGGTCCTTCTGTAACGCCTACTGGCGTACCCTTATAAATTTCGTGTATTGGTCCAATCAGGGATTGAGACTTTGCATCATATTCCTGCATGATAATACCTGAAAAGTTGTTGTGATTTTTTCTGAAGTCCCAACGCATATTGAGCAGCCACTTGCGTCCGTCATCGTCATGGAACAGAAATGGATCAAAACCGCTGCCATTCAGTCTTACCGGTTGGCTCCAAGGACCCTCAATGCTTTTCGAACAAATGATATAGTTATGCAGGTCCTTATACACTCTGCTGCGCGATTTTACATCCGTAAATAACAAATAAAATAAACCATCATCATAGGAAATTGCAGGCGCCCAGATTGATCCGGATGCGACATTGCCTCTTAAATTAACTTGAGAGGATTCTGTAAGAGCTCTGGCTGTCAGCCTCCAATGAATCAAGTCCCGAGAATGGTGGATTTCCACACCAGGAAACCACTCAAAAGTAGACGTAGCCATATAGTAGTCATCCCCGACTCGGATCAGAGAGGGGTCAGGATGAAAGCCAACCAGAACAGGGTTAACAATTTTGTTCATGTCTAAGGAGAACCTCCTGTAGAGTAATTTGTTAAATGGAAAGAAGAAGGATTTTTCATCCTTTTGTGGCCCCTGACGAAATTCCTTTAATGAAGAACTTTTGCATAAAAACGAATGCAATAAGCACAGGAACAACGGACAAGGCGGTTCCGGCGAAAATCATATCCCATCTTGACGAAAACTCCCCGATATATCGATAAATTTCTACAACCATCGTTTTGGGTTCACCGGATGGAAGTACTAGCATTGGCAAGAGAAAATCGTTCCAGATGCCAAGCCCGTTCAATACGACCATACTAGCCGTAACCGGACCTAACAACGGAAATACAATTCTCCAGAAAATAGTGTACCTGCTACAGCCGTCAATCTCTGCTGCTTCTTCAATTTCCTTAGGAATCCCTTTTACAAAGCTTGTGTAGAGCAAGCATCCGAAGCCCACAGCGCCTGCGATATAAATAAAAATCGGTCCTGCTAGACTTCCGTAAAGGCCAAGGATTTTAAGCTCTTTGAATAACGGAATCATGTAAGCCTGAAAAGGAATCATCATCCCGGCAAGAAAATAAAGGAACACGAAATGGGTCCATTTGGCGTTTCTTCTTTCAATCGCATACCCTGCCATCGGAATAATCAAGATTTGCATAACGATTGAAACAACGGTCAAGATCAAACTATTGACAATTGCTTTTGGGAACTCAGTCTCAGTCAACAAATATTTGAAATTGCCTAGATACAGTGAGGTCGGAAATGACAGAGCATCGCGCATAATTTCACCATTGCTTTTGAAGGCAGACATTAGGTTATATAGAATCGGAAAAAAGAATACGACCGCTACTAGCAGAGTAACCACGAACAGGATCACTTCGCCTATTTTTTGACGTGCTTGCATGCTCATATCAATACTGCACCTCCCTTTTTCGGAGAATTTTCACTTGAATAACGGTAATGATCAATATAATGACAAACAATACCATAGCAAGAGCAGTGCCGAAGCCCTGTCTCAATTCGCCAAAGCCTACCTTGTAAATAATGTAGGTCAACGTTTCAGTCGCAAAGCCGGGTCCCCCATCCGTCATAACAGCAATTTGATCGAATATTTTTAGTGCACTGATCATGGAAAGCACCATACATACGGTCATAGAGCCAGCAAGCAGCGGAAAGGTAATATAACGGAACTGCTGCCAGCCATTCGCTCCATCAATGCTTGCGGCTTCGGACAGGTCTGCTGGGATTCCCTGTAGCCCTGCCAGATAGATGATCATGTAATAACCAGCACCTTTCCAGACCGTGGACAGAATGATGGACAGCATTGCGTATTTGGGGTCTCCCAACCAATCGACAGCCCAGCTTCCAAGTCCGACTGTGTCTAGGATTTTATTTACAACGCCAAAATTATAATTAAGGATCATCGCCCATACGAAGCCCATAACGATCCCGCTAAGCAAAGTGGGAAAATAAAAAATACTGCGAAATAAATTTTTGAACCACCTTATCCTATCAACCATCAGGGCCATGGCAATCGCCGCTATGTTTTCCAGAATGACTAGACTTATGGTCATGATGAGTGTGTTCTTAAGCGCATTATGAACCCGGGGACTATTCCATATCTCAACAAAATTTGCGAAGCCAATAAATCGGATATCCTCGCTTATTCCATTCCAAGAGGTAAAGCTGAGATAAACACTGCCAAGGGTAGGAACGATAACAAACAAGGTGTACAGTATCAATGATGGAAGTATAAATATTATGGCAAAGGGGTGCTGCTTTTTCTTTTTTAGGTGAGCTGTCGCTGTAGCAATGCGCCCTCCTGTTGATGCTGTGGGTGCTCTCATACAATCCATTCCTTCCTATAAAGAGGAACCACTTAGGAGCTGATTCCTCCAAAGGTTTTATTTCACATCGAATTCGCCTTCACCTGATTGTCATATTCTGTGTCCACCTGCTGCATATAAGTCTTGACATCTCCGTCGTTCACGACCATCTCCTGCAGCTTTTTGTAGAACCAGTTGCGGAACTGAGGCTGTATCAAGTTTTCTCCCCACCAGTTATTAATAGCCAAAGACTTTGTAACATTCGGGTCGTTCATCAGATCAAGAGCCACCTGCATGGCTTCCCCGGTCTTATACTTGACTTTCTCTTTCGTAGACGGAATTCCGTTAATGCTCGCAAGATACTGCGAATATTGCTCTGGCTCGAAGAAAAAACGAATAAATTTTTTGATCGCTTCTGTTTTCTCAGGGTCCTTGGCTACTTCAGCGGACAAGGACCATCCGGCAGGCGATGGAAGCCCTATAATATTCACTTTGCCGTTGCGGTCAGGCACCGCATAGAAGCCGTATTCAAAGTTCGGGTCAGCTTCTTCGATTTGTGAAAACATCCAGGTCCCAGAGTATAGTTGAGCGGCTTTGCCTGTAATCAGAAAGGAAGCCGTTTGATTGTCAGGAGTACTAAGCCAACCTTTATCCACATAATTTTTGAACAGTTCTTTATAATCCGCCATCGCCTGTACGACATTTTCATCCGTAAAGCTGACTTTCTTGGCTGTTTTCTTGGAATTCCAGTTTGGATCTTTTGAATACACATCATCAATAAGAAACTTGTTTACCCAAAATCCCATATGAAAAATGTCTTTTCCACCAACCACAAGCGGAGTCATTCCGGAAGCCTTCAATTTTTCTTGGATGGCAATAAACTCGTCATACGTTGTAGGAAGCTCAGTGATCCCTGCATCCGCATATGCTTTTTTGCTGTAGATAATGCCTTGGGGTGCATTCATTGATAAAGGTGCATTCCACACTTTACCTTCTACTGCCGGAGGTGAATCTAGCAACTGCACTAAGTCTGAAGGCAGTTCAACGATTTTACCCGCATCAGCAAAGACCTCTGTATCCCGCATCTCTACCAGATCAGGAAACTCGCCAACCGCATCCTTCGTTTTCAGCCAATCGAGGTAGGAGCTGCTGGAGTTTTCACTGTAATCCTTTACTTTAATATCAGGATTGGCCTTCATGAATCTTTGGATGGTATCGGCTATCGCTTTTTTGGCAGCCGGATCTCCTGAGGCATATCCAATGGTAAAGCTCACTTTCTCTCCCTCATGATCAGACCTCGTTCCATTCGTATCGCTGTTGCTTCCACTACAAGCTCCCAAGAACATGGTCGTTGTAAGCACTAGTGCACTTAACGTAAATTTTGCCTTTTTCAGCATAGCTACTGAAACCCCCTCTTTAATGTAATAAAAGCTGTTGAAAGCGGCTGCGGCATAAGTAAGCGCTTTCGTTATTTAGAATAACATTGGCTGGTTTTTACTTGTATGAACTTTTTTAAGCCTCATATGGGGGGAATTTAAGAATGAAAAAAGAACGGACGAGTCATCCGCTCTTGATGCAGGCTTTACTTTTCAGGGATAGGAAAACAGAGCAGCACAGACGTTCCAATATTTTCATGACTGCTTATGGATAGCCCATATTGTTCTCCGTACATGGAACGTATTCGCTCGTGCACATTTTTTAAACCAACAGATCTGCTGAGAGCATCAGGCTTATTCAGGATTTCAGTTATACGCGCCAAAGTCGCTTTATCCATGCCTACACCATCATCGTAAATCGTTATCGCCAGATTTGTTTCCCTCTTTTCCACAGTGATTGCGACAGTACCTCTTTTCTTCATTCGTAGCCCGTGCTGGATTGCGTTTTCTACGATTGGCTGCAAGGATAATTTTAAGATCGGCCAATCCATTTGAACATCCTGAGAAATATCACAGCGGAGTGTATATCTGTTCTCATAACGGACCGAAATAATATAGAAATAATCATGCAGGTGTTCAAGCTCTCTGGATAGAATTACACGGTCTTCACCGTAATCAATGACGTATTTCAATTGATTGGCCAAGGAGTGAATCATATCAGCGACCTCATCAGCCTCCTTATCCACTGCATTCATCCGTATAACTTCTAAAGTATTGTAGAGATAATGAGGTCTGATTTGGCTTTTTAGTGCATTCAGCTCAGTCTGTTTCTGCTTGATTTGAGCCACATAGGCCTCATCAATGTGTGCTTGAAGACGTTCGACCATCCGGTTAAAGCCTTGGGTCAATCTGCCCATTTCATCGTTGCTGTTCACTGGGAGGTTCATGTCCAATTTTCCAGATTCCACGACAGCCATTTGCTGTATCAGATTTTGGATGGGCGAAGCGAGACGGCGGGAGAACCAGGTACCCATAATAATCAGCACTAACGAGCAGATCAGAATCGCAATATACACGGTAGCCCTCGCGGAAAAAAGCTGATCAAACAACCCCTCGCGATGAATGCCAGCAATCAGCCTACCGTTTAGAAAGGGGATTTCCTCCTGCAACACAAGCATTTCATTTTTATTAGAATTCAATAATAATTTTTCATTCAACCTGACATCTAAATGACCGAAGTAAATATCATCCTTGCCATCGATCAGTACCAGTTCATCCTGGTCTCCAAGGTAAAGCTCACTTAAAAACCGATTAAACATAGACTTATCGATATCCAGAAACAGCGTACCCACCACTTTATGTTCATGCTTGAGCGGGCCTGAAGTATCGATCAAATTTCGCGCTATAGTGAAAACGTCACGCCTTGCACCGGTAAAATATTGGTCCTGATGTGTTGGGAAGATAGCCACCTTCGAAGGCTGGCTGCTCATTTTCTCTTTCCACTGACGGAAAGGGAGGAATTCGCTTCTAAGCGCCCTATTCTCCCTTTCTTGGTAATAGATTTTCTCGTCGGCTTCCCGCACAAAATAAGCGCCTGTAATATAAGGGCCGCTATATAGGACGGTTTTCAAAAATGAGTCGATAGGAGTTGAATTAATCTGCTCTAGTTCATTGACATTATAGGTTTGGTTCCGACGTATATTTTCTGATAACCCCTCATAACGAACGTTATACATAAGCTTCGAAATATCATTGTACTGCTGGAAGGCAGAATTAATATTGTAGCTCATGTACATCACCATTTGCTGTAAGTTGCTGGTTGTATATCGCTCCACATAGCCTGAGAAAATCTGAACGGAAAAGAAACTAAGTGCGAATAAAGGAATAAGCCCAACCAAAATAAAAGAAGCAGAGAATTTAACGAATATACTTTTAGGTATCGGTATCCATGAACGCATGAAGGAGCACCTACTTCATTATGATTGTGGTTGACGGAAGGATTGCCGATACTCTTGCGGCACCTTGCCGAACTTTTTTTTGAACATATCGCTGAAATGCCTCACATTGTTATATCCTACTTGCTCGGCAATTTCGTACACCATCAGATCACTCTCTATAAGCAGCTTGAGGGCATGTTTCATTCGCACATCAGTGACGTGGTTTTTAAAATTTTGGCCGGTATGCTTCTTGAAAAAGCTGCTAAAATAGTAAGAGTTCATATAAAAAAGAGCAGCCATGGACTCCAGCGTTATATTGCTTGCATAATGCTCTTCGATATAGGTCTTAATCTTGATAAGCAATGCACTTTCTTTTCTTGTCAGCTTGCTTGCAAGCTGCTGCAGCATTTCCGATAAAATCTCCTCAATAACATGAGCAACATCGGCGTAGGAAGGACAAGGCGCCAGTCTTTCCAGTAGGGCTCCTTGCTTGCTACTAATGTATTCCATTCCTCCCCCGATCTCTGTAAGCTCCTGATTGATGGTCAAGATAGAGTTGTAAACCCCCGAAATGGCCAAGTTCTTATTCTCCCCGGTTTGAATCCTGATCTGCTCAAGTAACTGCTCTATCAGTAGTTGAAGCTGTTCCTTCTGCTGGTTAATCAGCGCTTTGACCAAATCAGATTGAAGCTCTGTAATGGTTCTATTCTCTGGCTGGACCCTCGTGAGCTCGTCTCCATACCGAATGACTTGATTCATTCCTATAAAATAATTTATTTTAAGCGCTTTCAAAGCAGAGCGATAGGATTTCGCTGTTTCTTCAATGCTCGTTACACTGAGTCCTATGCCGCACGAAATGCTCAGTTTTAAATAGCTGTTAATTTTATGGTGAAGGTCAGTGGCCAGTTGTAGGGGGTATTCTCTCTGTTCATGTTGGATTAGAATTGCAAAGCCTCCTTCTTTCTGAACCAGCAATCCGTTGCCCGCGTTCAGTTCCTGATCTAATGTCTCTCTAATGATATTGGATAAGGCAAAGTTTACTAGATTGCGTTCCCGCTCCTCCCACTGTGAGCTGTTGGTATTCTCATCAATCTCCAGCACACACACGGTAGTCAATCGGCTTATCGCTATGGCTCCCATTTGTGTGAGTGCGGTGAGTGTCTTTTGTTCTCCATCCAACAACCCGTCAAGCAGCTGTTCTATTGTTGTCGAGCGATTCTTTTTTTCGTAATAAGTCAACATCTCTTTATTGCGCTCACCGTTGGATTCTTCCCGGAGGATTGAGGCTGCCTTTGCTATTACCTTTTCGAGCTGATTTTTATTTATAGGTTTTACCAGATAATCCAGCGCTCCTAACTGAATAGCTTGACGGGCATAGACGAATTCTTGAAAAGCGCTGATAAAAATAACTTTGGCATGGAATCCTTGTTCATTCAATTCTGAAATAATATCAATGCCGCTTCCACCTGGCATGCTAATATCGCTGATAATGAGGTGAGGTTCATGTATACGTATTAGATCGCGGAGTTCTTTCCCATCATTAGCTTCACCAACAATGGTAATCCCAAGCTCTTTCCAGGAAATCAGTTTTTTTAAGCCGCGTAATATGACAGGTTCATCGTCTGCAAGCAATAATTTAATAGTTTTCATGAATAAGTCCTCCTTGCTTGAGCTTATTACTTGTTTGTATGTTCTTAAACCCTATTTTTGTTTCATAAAATATCATGCGAATGAAAACATATAAATGAACTTATTGCATCTTTATGTGTGGTTTTTTTAACCAATTGTTTGAATATGCTGGCCTCTACTCCAGTTGTGGACTTCAGCCAATAGTTGCATGTGTTGTTGGAATTCACTAGTTTTTATGCATATTTCTCTAAAAAAAACAGCATACCTCTCCTTCTCCATTCTGCTATTGTGTTTCTTGAATAAACAGCAAAGGAGGAGATTTTCTGAACAGAATGTATAAACTATACCAAATGAGTATGTGGAGACGAATGACAGCCCTTTTTTCTGCCCTAATTTTTGCCGCCATATGTATACCTTGGTCGCCCGCATCTGCTTCGGTGTCTACAATGGAACTGCCGAAGGCAACCGATGCTGTAGAAATTATGGAAACAACCAACAACGGATTTCTGCATCCCGGGATCGGAGTAACCAAGGACATTCTTGAAAACATGCGGGCACAAATTATGGCGAAGCAGGAACCCTGGTATTCGTATTATAAGGCCATGTTGGTATCGTCAACCACCTCAAAGTCGATTACATCAAGCAACCAAAATCCTATGGAACCAACGAAACCGGCCAGTGATGCTTTTAACAGCCAGAGTTTTAACTCGCGATTTATATCCGATGGTTTGAAAGCGTATACACAAGCGCTGCTATATTATAGTTCAGGCGATGAAATCTACCGGGCTAATGCTATGCGCATTATTCGCATTTGGTCCCAAATGGACCCTGCGAAATACACCTATTTCACCGATGCTCACATTCATACTGGGATTCCGCTGAACCGGATGGTAACAGCCGCAGAGATATTGCGGTACTCCAGTTGCAAGACGGAATCCTTGAGGTGGACGGACCAGGATACGGCCAATTTCAGCAACAATCTCATTATTCCGGTTACGGAAACGTTTCTTCACGATAACAATCATTTCATGAACCAACACACTTATCCCCTGCTGGGAGCTATGGCAGGATATATTTTTACAGACAACACCGATAGATATGAAGAGGCTGTAGAATGGTTTACTGTGAACAAAACGGCAACAGATCAAGGAATTAACGGCTCAATTAAACAACTATTTCGTCTAGTTGACACCAATTCTGTAACGGGAGAGAAACTGGATAAACCGGTCATCCAGCACGTGGAAATGGGCAGGGACCAGGCTCACGGCGCGGGAGACATTACAAATGCAGCGATTATTTCCCGAATGCTTCTTGCCCAAGGCACAAAAATAGATCCGGTAAAAGGCACGGTCTCAAATGCTCCGAATGCGGTGGATATTTTTGATTTTCTGGATCACCGAATTCTGACGGCAGCCAATTATTTTTGGCAATACATGTTGGGATATGATACCCCTTGGACCCCAGTGGTTTATACCATGGATGCGAATGGTAACCCCATGGGCATCTATAGGACGATATCCGATTTTTATAGAGGTAGAATGAACACCGCCCAGTTTTGGGACATATACTACTATTATACTTACAGCAAAGGAGTCAATCTCTCAGAGAAGGCGCCATACTTTTATGAAGCGTTTAGAAAACGTATCCCACCAAATTATTATTATAAAGGTACACTATCCAAAGCATGGGAGAGTCCAGACGGAGGCGGTGATTTCTGGTTGTATATTCCTCCGGCAGCCGTTTTGGAGGGGTCAAATAATGTCCCGAAGGAAATGACAAGTGATGCTGTAGTAGAAATTGAAGACCGATACACGGCTCTTGACAGCCGTTCGACAACCAAGCAGGAAGGTACAATTTCCTATGTGGAAATTACAGCAACGGACGAGGGCAGCACTATTGTACCTTTGAATCTTTCCTTCGGTCAGCGAACCTCCACCAAACTCATCGGCTTGAAAATCAGGACCCAAGGAATCGCAACTCTTGAACTAAGTAAAGAAAAAAACTCTGTTCCTTTCCATACGATTTCGCTGCCGGATACAAAAGGACAATGGAGATATGTCACCTTTGATATGTCCATCGACAGAGTTTCATATGCTCAGATGGATGAAAACTATAGTCTTATGTATATGAAGGTAAAGGGAAACGGTGCCCAGGTAGACCTGGATCACTTCCATGTCCTGGCGGGTAGCCAGTTGTCCGTTCCAGCGTTTGCCTCCGGTTCATCCACACTGAACCTATTTACGTATACAGGCGGAACGATCAACGCAGATTTTTCGGCTACGGACTCGAGCGCTTCAGGTATCATTACCTATGAAATGGCAGATGGGCCTAAGGGCGCCATCTTGGATGCCCACACCGGCGCCTTCACTTGGACTCCTACGCAAATCGGAACAAGTTCTTTTACCGTCGTGGTCAGCGACGAAACCTCATTAGCTACGAAACATGTAAAAATTGAGGTGACAGCTGACCGACCATCTGCTGTTACTGCAGCTACCACCGGATATAATTCGGCTGAGAATTATGTGTCAGCCTCCCTTGCGACTTACACAAATGCATATACAGACGTTATCAATCATATTGCAACGGATACAGATGCAGCGTTTTATGCCAAATTGCAAACCGTTCGTGAGGCAGTAGAAGGATTAGAGCTTCTAAATATCAATTTGCAGGATGGAAGCCTCAACTTTGTGAAGATGCTATCTACGTCTTCCTTCGGTAATTATTTATCAAGTCTCACGGATCATAATGACAACAGTTATGTCGCTTACGGATTGGCTTCGAATCAGTACCATACCCTTGACTTTGGAAGTAAGTTTAAAATCAATGCGCATGTTTTCGAGGTCCAAGGCAGAAGAAGTTTTCCCGAGCGGATCTCCGGTCTTGCCGTGTTTGGCTCGAATGATGAGAAGAATTGGACCCGTTTGACGGATCAGCTCACTGTACGAACCGAAGAAAAGCAACGGCTTTACGTGAGGGATGAGTATAAAAACACCTCTTTCCGCTTTTTCAAGCTGGCGATAATCGAGCCGCAAAGTACGATGTTTGAGATCAGTGAATTGCGAATTTACGGTCAACGTCATGAATTTTAAGTAAAGTGCCCCACACCAAACAAACAATCCTCTACCTATTTGGTAGAGGATTGTTGCTTTCTTACGCTTCCTATTATGTATCTGTGCGCACATCATCCCAATCCTGTCCCATGTAACCAGTGAGCCATTTTAGCACACGATGACGTTCATACACTACACCATCATCCAGATTTCCAGGGGCTGGCTGTTTATGAATGCGGCTATCCACACACATCCAGTCGTAACGACAGATTAAATCGGCTTCATCTAAAATTTCCTTGCTACTGCGCAGCCTTGAGCTTGACAGAAAAGCCTCAAATGAGTCAAATTGCTGCAACTTTGAAACAGACAATGGCACGTCGCAAATACCAGTTGGGTCACCTAGCTTCTCAAGATGGCCCAAAGCCCATAACAGAGTCCAAAAGCCTTCATAACGCCAGGAGAACTGGACACCCTCTGACTCATCGTCATACTCATTGGATAGGAACCTCTTCTCTTCTGGTGAAAAGAAACGGTCCGCGCCATACTGATCAGTCACTTGATTTATCATTCGATTCGTATCATCCATGTTTTCGCCCGCACCGATACACTCGCCTTTCAGGGCTACAATACACAAAGCAACGGCACGGCCAGCCACTTCCTTAAGGGAACGGATGCTGTCTGCGGCTTCATCTCCTAGCCTTCCTGGGATCGGCGGCATTTGCGTAAAGCCTTGATCCAGCAATATCTTTTCTGACTGCAGCTTTCGCTCCATTCCGGATTCGCTAATTTGATCCTCTCCGTACAAATAACTAACATGAGCAGTCACTGTATAATCTTCCACTTCCGAACGTCCATTCACATCTAGTAGCAGACTTCCGTCAGGTGCAAGCAAATCACCGCCACCTCGGAACATCAGTCCATCCAGCGAATTTATGATATCAAGTAATTCGGCAAAAAAGGCTTCAGATATATCCTCCTCAGTCTCCACACCAATCACCATATTCAGCGTACTCATTTTGATCAACAGCTTTTGCTGCAACTGTTCGTTTTCAGCAGGAATTTGACTAAAAAAGTTTATCATTCCGTTAAGCATGGAGGCAAACTCCTCCGGATTCGTTTTGCTGGTCATTATGTTAAATCCTTTGATCTTTCTACTAAACCAGCCCCGGCTTTTGACCTCAAACTTAGTTTTGCTTTCATTCACGTGTATCTTGTTGTTGGGATAAATCGACTTTAATAGTCTCTCAACCTGATCCAGATCGAAGGTTGAGCTGTAAAGCGCACAATTTCTCATGATGACCTCCTTATGAAAATACTACGAATAGCCGATGTTTGTTATGGGCACGATTCAACTAACTCTGCAAAATTCGATGCAGTAATGCCTCTCCCTCATTCTCAAACCTTCGGTGTTCCTTCAGAAATTCAGGAACATCTTGCAACCGGGAAGGTCTGTACCCAGGACCGCCACACCCACAGGAATGGTAAGAATATCCATTTCGATACAAAAGCTCTACCTTTTTCCACTGATTGATATCCGTTTGCTTCGGGGCCTGAAAATCATGACCCATGTCATGCATGGGCGTCTGGCATTGCGGACAGACATGAACAAGCCGCTCATATTCATCCTTTGGCATCTCAAAGCGGGATGTTTGCTTATACACCTTCCTACAAGTAAAGCAGGCAAAGATATCTTTGTATGGACCGTACATTGCATATCTACACATATTTTCACCCTCTTCAAAAATTGAAATTGATCTGATATTTTTCTTGTATTATCAGAATACATTCACAGCGCCACCGTATTAAGAATACATTGATGTCCAGCTGATGTTTCTTTTATATTAGAGCGAAATTACAGAACTAATCAAGCTAAAAGGTCCGTTCTAGCGCATTCCTCGCAGTAGTGATGTTATTTTTTATAGCATAAAAATCTTGTTCAAGGCTCGAAATCATTGTAGCATGATGTCTTGAAAGTTAACTAAGAAGACTCCTAAGCCGCAGTCAAATCGGGGCTGGAGCCTTCTTTTTTAAGTAATAAATAGTCAAAGCAGAATGTGCAAATCCCAGACCGACTTTTGGGACAGCCCTCCAGTCTTATAATTCTTGTATGCTGCAGGTCAGCTTCAGACTGATACTCGTTTACACATCTAATGTATACAAGGGCAGGTTTTCCGGTAAAGCCGACGGGCGCTGACAGGTGCTCTGCATCGTATAAAAGGTCTCTTGATCGGAAGAGTCATGGAACGCCCACATCGCTTCCAGCACATGGTAGGCCAGTTCCCCGCTAGCGCGGTGAGGCCGTCCGCTACGGAGAGCATAGGCCATATCGGCAACACCGATACCCCGTGTATTCTCCTTGTATCCCGGCTGCAGCGGTGCCTCTGTCCATTCTTGCTCGCCTAACAGTCTATAGCGAACTGGTCCTCCGAACGTGTTCGGGTCAGGCACCTGTAGCGTGCCATGCGTTCCATATACCTCGATCGGTGGCAGAGTGCTTCCACCAAAGATGTCAAAGCTGGTAATCAGCGTGCCGACAGCCCCCTGCTTAAAGCGCAGCAATCCGGCTACATGGGTCGGAATATCGACTGGGATGGTCTGGCCTTTCTTTTTCTCGCTCGTAATTGTTCGCTGATCCATCGCCTTGCTGGTCATGCCCGAAATAGCAGTAATCGGTCCCAGCAGTTGTACCAGAGCCGTCAAGTAATAAGGGCCCATATCAAACATCGGCCCGCCGCCGACTGCATAATAAAATTCAGGATCGGGATGCCAATGTTCATGTCCACGGCTCATCATGAAAGCTGTAGCAGCTACTGGATTCCCAATGACACCGTCCTCAATCAGCTTCAATGATGTCTGTATACCGGAACCGAAGAAAGTTTCCGGTGCGCAGCCAACAAGTAGTCCTTTTTGACGAGCAAGATCCAAGACAGCCTGGCCCTGCTCACGGGTGACGGCAAGTGGCTTCTCCACATAGACATGCTTGCCAGCCGCAAGAGCTCTGAGACACACCTCGGCGTGAACGGCCGGAATGGTCAAATTAATGATAAGTTCGATCTGCGGGTCAGCTAAAATCTCATCTACTGTATATACGTTCGGAACGTTGAACGCTATCGCCTGCTCCTCTGCTCGACCTTGGTCCAGATCCGCTACTGCGAACAGCTCCAGAATGTCGAAACGATGGCAATTTTCCATGTAAATTCCGCTAATTTTACCACATCCGATAATGCCTACTTTCATTTTGTTCATGCTGGACTCCCTTCTCCTTGAGAAAAAATGGATAATGGCGTTCTTTTATTACATCGGATACCATCCTGTTCGCGCTACTGCTGCTGGTTGTCTGCCATACCCGTGTATGCCTCTGCCAGCAAGCTACCGTAGCTGGTCGCTGCCTGTTTGCCTGCCGCGGTCCACAGGAACCCGCTGCGCATCATCTCGGTCACTTGAGGTATATCTATGATATCTGCGTGATGACCTAGCGAATTGTAGAATACGCGTCCGCTTCCCCACCGCTTTGTCCATACAACAGGCATATCCACCGGCCCATTAGCCGAATGAGGTCCTGGTACGACCGGGAAGCGTGTGGTTGCCAGCACCTCAACTGCCGGGTCTACATGGAGGTAGTACTGCTCGCTTTTGACCTGAAAATCCTCAATATGGTCCAGCAGCGGGCTGGAGCCACGCTTTATGTTCACCATATACTCCACTCCATCATTACCGGGATGAGCAACCCATTGCCCGCCTGTCATGAACTGCCAGTCCACGTTGTTCCGAAAGGCATCACACATGCCACCGTGACAGCCTGCCAGACCTACACCGCTTTGAACCGCTGCTGAGACATTATTGACCAGTTCCTGCTCGATCTGGCCCATAGTCCACATGGGAATGATCAGGTCCAGGCCAAGCAGTTTCTCCGCATCCTGGTAGGCATCAAGGGTATTAGATACCTCCACCTCGAACTGTTCTTCCTTTAAAATGCGTTCAAAAATAGCCGCCACCTGCTCCGGCTCATGTCCGTTCCATCCACCCCATACAATCAGTGCCTTGTGCATCTATAATCCACTCACCTTTCGGAATGTGTAGTTATACTACATTTCTTCAATGGATACCCAGCGACGTTCCTTTATAGATCGTTCTACTGCTTCAAGCACAGCCTGACAAGCGACCCCGTCGTGGAAATTCGGCGAAGGTTGCCGTCCTTCGGAGATGGCACTCAACATCTCAAGCATCTCGTGGGTGAAGGTATGCTCAAATCCGATTGTATGTCCTGCAGGCCACCAGGCTTCGGAATATTTGTGTGCTGGATCAGTGGCGAGCACGCGGCGGAAGCCCTGAACGTCTTCCTCATCCTGTGTGAAATACACTTCCAGTTCATTCATCCGCTCAAAGTCAAACCGTACACTGCCTAGACTACCGTTGATTTCGAATGAATTTGTGCTCCGATGTCCGGCAGCAAAGCGTGTGGCCTCGAAGCTGCCCAGCGCACCTCCAGCAAAGCGTGCTAGGAACAGCGTGGCATCATCGACCGTCACTTCTCCCATTGGTGCATTGGCCTCGGTACTCCTTTTGGAGCTCAATCCGCTCATCTCCATAGCCAGCGGACGCTGTTTGATGAACGTCTCGCTCATGCCGATAACTTCGTCGAACTCGCCGACCAGAAACCGAGCGAGATCAATCAGATGGGCGCCAAGGTCTCCATGAGAGCCAGAACCGGCCACTTCTTTTTGCAACCGCCATACCAGCGGGAAGGACGGGTCCATGATCCAGTCTTGAAGGAAAAACGCACGGAAATGATAGATTTTGCCTAGGCGACCGTTTTCGACGAGCTGCTTCGCCAGCTGGACAGCCGGAGAAAAGCGGTAGTTGAAGCCAATCATATGGTTGACTCCTGCTTTCTCTGCTGCCTGCAACATGTCACGGGAATCCGCCAGTGAAAGCGCAAGCGGCTTCTCACAAAACAGATGCTTGCCATGGAGGGCAGACTCGATAACAATTTCCTTATGGGCATTACTCGGGGCGTTAATGTCAATGAGATCAATATCGTTACGCTTCACTAGATCACGCCAATCCGTAACACTCGCGGTCCAGCCGAACTGGCGGGCAGCCGCCTGAACCCCCTGCTCGTTACGTCCACAGATGACGGACATCTCTGGCTGCAGCGGGGCATCTGGGAAGAACATAGGTAGACTACGGTAAGCGTTGCTGTGAGCCTTGCCCATAAATTTGTAGCCAACCATTCCAATACGAAGACGATTAGACATGTCGTGATCCTCCTTATAGGTATGAGTTTCAACGAATTATTGATGAATGGTGTTATTGACGAATGGATGACGCCCTGATAATCAGCTCTGTGGGCAGAAGTTCTCTTATTGAGTCGCACCCAGTCCCAGTCAGTTCCAGAGCCGGAATGTGGTCCTGAGAATCGGGTATAAGCTTCGAGGCTGCAAGCTCCCCCATCTCATAAAAAGGAACACGAACACTGCTTAGTGGGGGAACAGCCATCTCAGCCGCATCCGAATCGTCATAGCCCACAAATGCTGGGAACTGGTCAATTGCCAGTCCGCGCTCACGGAGACCCTGCATTACGCCGAGGGCCATCCGGTCGTTCGCCGCAAAGACGGCATCAATATCATCTAATTTGTCTGTGATGGTAGCCGACGCTTCCAGCCCGCTTCGACGACTGTAATTGCCTTGCAGAATCAGCTCATAGTCATATTCAATACCAGCCTCCTGAAGCGCGATGAGATAACCCTTCAAGCGCTCCGTACTGTTGGAATAGATATCCGGACCGTTGAGAAAGGCTATCCGCTTGCACCCCTGCTCAATGAGATGACTAACAGCCACTCGGCTTCCTTCTACATGGTCTGCATCCACTTCACAGAACGACTGCCCTTCGAAATGGTGATTCATGACACAGAACGGTCGCCCCTCTTGCTGAAGTCTCTTCAGAGCCTCCACCTCATCGTGGTCATCTCTTGCTCCAAGGATGATACAACTGTCGACCTTCTGCTGACGGAAAAGACTGCTGTAGTCCATCCGTTCCCCCGGTTTTCGGAATAATAGTAGTAGATCGAGCCCGCTGTCTCTGGCTTTATTGCCGATGCCGCTCAGCATCTCAGAGAAAAAATAAGCAGAGAACAGATGCGCCTTCGGGACATAAGGCATAACCACACCAAGATGGCCACTCTTGCTTCGGGCAAAGTTGCGGGCCAATGCACTGGGAACATATCCAAGTTGATTGGCAACGTCCAGGACCCTTTTCCGCGTATCTTCCTTAATAGGACCGGTCGCGTTCAATACTCGAGACACCGTCGCTTCAGACACGCCAGCGAGTTCTGCTACTTCCTTGCGCGAAACGATATTTCCCACCTCCAATCATTTTATGTACGCGCGTACATTTTCTCATGCTGCTATATCTCTGTCAATCCCGAAAAACGTGCCCTATGGATATATAAGCTTTTTTCTCCACAAATTCTCTCTAGGGCTTAAGCAGGCTGATCATTCCTACTCCTATCATCAGCACCGTAATTCCCACAAGTATAGCTATCCATTCCTGAGAACTTTTCTTTTCTTTAAATATTAAAATGCTACCGACACAAGCAATCGCAATGCTCGCTTGAGAGATCGGAAAACTAGCCGCCATGCCGATCAAACCGTTGGAAATAAATAGTGCTAGATTAGCAATGCTCCAAACCAATCCTGTAGACAAATTGCGAAGTACTGGAGAGAATCGCAGCCGATGTTTGCCTTTCAGATTCATGACTATGGCCGAGCATAACATCCCGAACGATTGCGGCAGAATGATGGACAACCCAGATATATTAAAGTACTGATTGATAACTACATAACTGCTTAACGCTAACCCGGAGCAAAACAGCATCATGATAATTCCTAATCGCAAAGGCTTAGACAGCCCAGCAGACTTGCCCTGATAGCTGGTCAATAGAACTCCCGCCAAAATACATAGAAGAGAACCAACACCCATCCCATATTGGTAACCTGTTATCCATTCACCCAAGATAAGTGCAGCAAATAACGTCGTCCCTAACAACTGTAGACCGCAAATGACAGGAATGGCGATCGATACGCTTACTTTTTGGAAAGATCGAAACTGGAGCAATTGTCCAGCGGCCCAGAAAATACCGGATATAAAACTTATCCCAAAAGGAATCGGTGCTAATGAGGCTGGCTGAATGATATACAAGCACAGGGCAAACAACACAGCACCAATAACAGTACCTGTCAGCTGTTCTCGGGGACTGGCTTTAGTCATATACGCCAATATCGGCATGACTCCCCAGCCGACAGCTGGAATAAAAGCAGTTAAGAAATCCACGCACGGTTCTCCTCCCGCAAAAGTACTCTTCCTACAATCGCTAAAAATACCATGCAGGAAAAAACCAACAATTTTACGATAGCAAAAAAAATCGCTTTCAAATACTAATATTTTTATAGATTTATATAGTAAAACCAAAGAAGTTGTTCCCTATATGTGCTTGTCCCACAATTATATAGAATCAGATCCAATATATTTTTAAGCTCTGAACTGGGATGTGTATCCAAATCCTGAAAATCATATTCTGGTCCATTCGCACCTTCCTCGTACTTTTCCCAACATAGAATCTATGTTTGTTAATTTATCAGTATAGCATAAGTTAAGGATGACAAATAACAAGAAATAAGGTTGAACTTAACTATAAATCCCCTTTGGAAGATTCTTTGTTTTTCCCATAATACGCTTAAAAAAAGTAATGTATTTTCTATCCCTGGCTTTGTTATGCTGAGTTCAATAATAACGCTTTCAACAGGTCTGTTATATTTTGAAAGGAGCTATGTACATGGCTAGTATACAAGTTAACCCAAAGGAACGTACATTTCACTTAACGAACAAATACTGCAGTTATCTTTTCCGTGTCATGGAGAACGGGCAATTGGAGCATTTATATTATGGCAAAAAAATGGAGTACCTAGGTCAATATGACCGTTTTATTGAACGAAGCTACCGCTCTGTGTCTGTCGGTGAGTTTGATGGCGACTTGGTAACATCATTGGAAAGCATTAAGCAGGAATTTCCTTCTTCGGGAAGTGGAGACTTTAGAGAACCAGCAGTTGAGATCATACAGGAGGATGGTTCTCATGTCATGGAGTTCATTTTTGACCGTTACGAGGTCATCACGGGGAAACCTAAAATCCCCCATCTCCCTGCTACGTTTTGTAAGGAAGCAGATGAAGCAGAGACTCTCCTGATCACGCTGACCGATTCCCTTACAGGGGCGGTTGCCGTACTTGCTTACACCATCTTCAGTGAACTGCCTGTAATCACGAGATCCGTATCCATAACGAACTCCGGAAATAGTACTCTGAGAGTCAACCGTCTAATGAGCATGAGCCTTGATCTTCCTGACTCCGAATATGAATTTATTCATTTGTCGGGGGCATGGGGTAGGGAACGACATGTGGAACGTACACCACTCAGACCAGGTGTTCAGTCCATTGGGAGCACACGAGGAATTAGTAGTCATATTCACAATCCATTCATGGCGCTTGCCAAACCGGGGTCTCAGGAACACCAAGGAGAAGTATATGCAGTTAATCTCGTCTAC
Organism: Paenibacillus sp. EKM10P; assembly: GCF_011800655.1. Classification (NCBI taxonomy): domain Bacteria; kingdom Bacillati; phylum Bacillota; class Bacilli; order Caryophanales; family Paenibacillaceae; genus Paenibacillus; species Paenibacillus sp. EKM10P. Next base: position 72,580 of record NZ_JAALET010000002.1, read on the forward strand.
AGTGGAAACTTTCTTGCCCAGGCGGAAGTGGACAGCTACTCAACTACCCGACTGAGCCTCGGTATTCATCCTGACAAATTCTGCTGGACTCTGAAGCCTGGAGAATGTTTTTATTCGCCCGAAGCAGTTATGGTCTACTCACAGAACGGTTTGAACGGAATGAGCCAGGCGTTCCATCGCCTATACAATAAACACTTAATTCGTAGTAGCTGGGCCGAACGGGAACGACCTGTATTAATCAATAACTGGGAGGGAACCTACTTTGATTTTACCGAGAAGAAAATAGTGGATATGGCTAAAAAAGCAAGTGAACTAGGGATTGAGCTCTTTGTCTTGGATGACGGTTGGTTCGGTCAAAGAAACAATGATACTTCCTCACTCGGTGACTGGTTTGAAAATCGTGAAAAGCTACCGAACGGAATCTCGAATTTGGCAAAGAAGATCAATGAGCTCGGTATGAAATTCGGTCTTTGGTTCGAGCCGGAAATGGTTAACTCCGACTCTCATATTATGAGGGAACATCCAGACTGGGTTGTGGGAACACCCGGGCGTAAACGCAAGCATGGACGGCATCAGTATGTTCTTGATTATTCCCAACCGCCTGTTGTGGATTACCTGTTTAAGTTAATGGATGACGTGCTCTCTTCTGCTCACATCGAATATGTAAAATGGGATATGAATCGCTGCATTTCAGAAGCCTATTCATTATCTCTTGGCAAGGAAAGACAGGGCGAGTTTTTTCACCGTTACGTTCTAGGCGTATATGCTTTATATGAGAAGCTGATTACCAAATACCCTGAGATTTTGTTTGAGTCCTGTGCTTCCGGTGGGGGACGGTTTGATCCAGGGATGCTTTATTATGCTCCGCAAACATGGACGAGCGACGATAGCGAAGCTATTGAACGTCTTAAGATTCAGTATGGCACTTCCATGGCCTATCCGCTTAGCAGCATGGGTGCTCATGTGTCAACCATTCCGAACCACCAGGTAGGCAGAACTGCACCGCTACAAACCAGATCAAATGTCGCCTACTTCGGTGTATTCGGTTATGAACTTGATCCCTTGGCCTTGACCGAGGAAGAGTGCAGTATAATCAAAAAGCAAATACAATTGTATAAACGTCACCAACGATTAGTTACCCAGGGAACGTTTCATCGTCTGCTAAGTCCTTTTGAAAAAAATGAGACAGCTTGGATGACTATTGATGCAGAACGTGAGCATGCTCTCGTCGGCTGGTACCAGGTGCTCTCGCGCCCCAATGCAGCTTATTCAAGGCTAAAGCTCATCGGACTGGACGAAAAGGCAGTATATTTCGTGGAAGAACTGGACCGACGTTTTACAGGCAGCGAGTTAATGAACATCGGACTTATACTCACCCCGCCTTATCAGGCTGACCAGGATTTTAATATTGCGGAGAAATGTGATTTTTCATCTCAATTATTCACTTTAACTAAAGAGACTTCCTCTTAAACATATCGTACCGGGTGAAATCATTTTCGTGTAAATCCGATGATTTTACCCGGTACAACTCTCTGAAAATAAGGGTTTCCTTCAATCCATTCTGCATAGCTACGAAAGACTTGAAGAATTAAATCACAGACCCGTTCTTCTCTCCAACTCCTCTGTATATCTCGCGCCCATCAATGTGATTTGTGAGGCTGCGTTGCTAATGTTCCGCACATCTTCAGACGTAAGCTGAAGGGTCACGGCACCTAGATTTTCTTCCAAACGACTCAATTTCCGCGTGCCCGGAATCGGAACGATCCACGGCTTTTGGGCAAGCAGCCAGGCGAGTGCAACTTGGGCTGGTGTTGCCTTTAACTGCTCAGCCATCTCTTTAAGCAGGTCCACCAGCACCTGATTGGTCTCTAGCGCTTCTGAAGTAAAACGCGGAAGAATATTGCGTAAATCACCATGACTGAATGTCGTGTCTGCGTTAAAACTCCCCGTTAGGTACCCCTTGCCCAAAGGACTGAACGGAACGAAGCCAATGCCGAGCTCTTCAAGCGCAGGAAGGAGTTCCTCTTCAGGACGTCTCCACCACAGAGAATATTCACTCTGAATTGCAGTGAGCGACTGAACGGCGTGTGCTCGACGGATCGTCTGCACTCCTGCTTCAGATAATCCCCAGTGCTTCACCTTTCCTTCTCGGATCAGATCTTGCACGGCTCCCGCTACCTCTTCAATTGGCACATCTGGATCGACCCGGTGCTGATAATACAGATCGATGGCTTCAATCTTGAGACGTTTAAGCGATGCTTCGGCAACTTTCTTGATATGCTCAGGGCGACTGTTCATACCGAACTGCTTGCCATCCTGAATATGGAAGCCGAATTTCGTGGCAATCACGACTTGGTCGCGAACAGGAAGAAGCGCTTCGCCTAAAAGTTCCTCATTCGTATAAGGTCCGTATACTTCGGCGGTATCAAAGAAAGTTACGCCGCGCTCGACTGCTTCCCGAATGATTGAGATCATTTTCTTTGGATCAGAAGCTGGGCCATAACCGTAGCTCATTCCCATGCATCCAAGCCCCATCGCAGAAACTTCCAGACCGCTATTTCCCAATTTACGCTTTTGCATCATAATTCATCCTTCCTTAAGACGTTAATTATCTTTCTATAGTTAATTGGCTTACGATTCTGTCAAGAGAACTATTATATAATTGTTTGAAACCTTCATGCTCTTCAAACTCTATTAATGTGATAAGCCTTTGAACCAATAAGTTCCTAAACCAACGATTCAAATGATTCATCTTCTCCCTCTGTTGAAAATTGTTCTTGTTAAATGTCGTTATCTTGAACCCACTTCCTATTCCGTTATCCACCTCCTTGCTTGATTCTGTGAGTTTAGTTTTATTATGCCGAACAGAAGAAGCAAAGCGGTATCTCATTTGTCTTAATTGATTGCCTGATCCTATCACCACTACTTTTGTTACAGGCAGTTGCGTTTTATAATGGAGCCAGACAAACTCGCAAGGAGGATTTGAATGTCGGCGAACATTCTTGAACAACAAAAAGAGCTCACCAGTTTGATCGAGCGTCACTCACTTCAAAATAGTTCGAGGGAAACAGCAATTCCTTCCCTTTTTTTCTATCAGCATTCCAGCAAAACCGAGCCTGTTTACCGGGTTTACAAACCTTCCTTTTGTTTTGTTATTCAAGGTTTGAAAGAAATTTTGCTGGCACAGGAAAATTTCAAATATGGACCTTCCGACTATCTGATCGCGTCTATGAATCTGCCAGTGATCGGTCAAATTATAAAAGCTTCTCCAGGATCTCCTTACCTAAGTCTCAAGCTCGAATTTACCCATAATCAGATCCTTGAGGTACTGAACGATTCTAAAATCCAGGTCAAATTAAAAGAAAACGCCAAACGTGCCTTATTCGTCGGCCGAATGGAACCGTCTATTCAGGATGCTGTGCTTAGACTTGCCCGCCTGCTGGATACTCCAGAAGAAATCCCGTTTCTCGCCCCACTCTACACAAAAGAGATTCTGTACAGACTCCTTCAGGGCCCCTATGGAGCCGAATTGGCTCAGATTGCGGTCGAAGGAAGCAGCACCTATCGAATCCGGGAAGCTATCGACTATATTGTTCAACATTGGGATCAGTCTTTTCAGATCGAAGATCTTGCAGAGACCGCCAGTATGAGCATTTCCTCATTCCATCGGCATTTTAAAGAAGTAACCTCCATGAGCCCGATCCAGTTTCAGAAACAGCTGAGACTTCAGGAAGCCCGTCGCATCTTATTAGCTGAATCGGCGGACGCTGCGGACGTTGCTTACAGGATCGGTTACGAGAGTTCTTCCCAATTTAACCGTGAATACTCTCGCATGTTCGGTGCGCCCCCAAGAGCGGACATCAAGCGATTGAGGGAAAAATACGACCAGGTCCTATGATTTGCTGGATAAGCTGATCGCCACACATATTGATGAACTCCGAAGATTGTGCAATGAATCGGCCCATTTGAGCTTTACAGAAGCCGAAATGATCTGGTTTGAATATTTTGAGGCTAACTATTTATTTTTCTCCACAATGCTGGTGAGTAAGGGCGCTCCTTACTTCGGCACTCAATTCCTTGAATTTATGATGGATGAACTTCGGGAAGAGGTCGACATGAATGAAGAGAGAAATCGAGGATTAAACAAAGAAGTAGTTGTCCGTTATGCAGCGTCCGCTGTAGTGGGGATCATGGAGTGGTGGTTTATGAACGAAAAACCTCTCCACCGGTCGAGATGGCCGAGCAAATTGGCATGCTTTTAGACCGGAAATTGTGAATCTGGGCGAAAAAAGAGTAGCAGACGTATCTATCTGCTACTCTCACATCCATGAGTCAGAAGCAGCTCAAGCGAGTTGCTTCTTCAATTTTAGGTACAAGTATTTTAAAGATTATGTTTATCAGGACCAAACACAAGATTCGCCGACTGTTTGGCCTCCTCAATGACATTCATAACCTTTTCGCTATGTTCAAGCATATCCGAGACCTTTTCCAAATCGTTGTCACGGATGATACGGTCGAATTCAACGAATTCGTCATACATACGATGCGAATGATCCTTCAGATCCACACGGATGGGCGTTTCCTTATTAGGAGTGTATTCAAAATAATCGCATATATTAGCTGAACTCGCCATGTGTATATAGCCTTTATTGCCTTGAATGTTCACTGCATTGGGTGCCGTACTGTCTTTTGAACCTATGCAAACACACTTAAAATCGCCGTAATCAAGTAGCAGTATGCCTGAAGTATCAATTCCACGTTCCATGTTCGCCAAATATTCTACCTTCTTAGGGCTCCCGAAAAGGCCAACAACAAAATGAATATTGTATAAATTGATATCCATCAAGGCTCCGCCAGACATTTCTGGATTAAACGCAGGCTGGATTACTCCCGATTTAAAAGCCTCATACCGAGATGAATATTGAGAATAGTTGCATTCAACTATTTTAATCTCACCAAGCTTAGGCAGATACTCCTTCATGGAAAAATAATTTTTCAAATATTGATTCGTAATGGCTTCCACCAATACCAGTTTTCTTTGCTGAGCAATTTCTTTTAGCTCTAGAAATTCATGCAAATTGGATGTGAACGGCTTCTCACAAATGACATGTTTACCACTCAGTAATGCTTCTTTGGCATATGAATAATGAAGATGATTAGGCAACCCAATATAGACAGTATCAACGTCATTATTCATCAGCATTTTGCTGTAATCCGAATAAATCTGAGAGATTCCATATCTACGTTGCCAATCTAGTAATTTCTCCTCATGGCTAGGTCTAGAACAAATGGCCTTTAATAAGATAGTCGGGATTTCCTGAATAAAGCTCAATAGATCCCCTACAATCATTCCTGCTCCGACAATTCCCAATTTCATTCTAGTTACACTCCTCTATACCCTTCTCAAGTATTTCCATTGAAGTTATTGTTTCTTCATCTGTAATCGCTTTTTCTTTGCCGTGTATGATCGAATGATAGAGATCGTCATATACTCGGGCATAATCTCCTTTTTCAGAAACAACTTTTTCTTCATGATACTGACCATCATCATCAAGATACGTTAAAATACCATAATGCTCAGGCTGGTCGATGCCGAAATCGGCGTGTCCCTTAGGCAGATAGTATAATTTAAGATGCTCCTCTTGACGATCCTTTGTCTGCTTTATGAAAACACCTTTTTTGCCGTATACTACAAAACTCGGCCGCTCTTTTAGACGAAAAAAGCTGGATTTGATGGATACCTTGAGTGAAGAATAATAAAAATCCAGATCAAAATAATCATTCATTCTTCCAGAACCGAGCAATTGGCGCACATCGTAATGGATCGTGTCAGGCTTCCCAAAATAGGAAAGAACCTGGTCAATGGTATGAGCGCCATGTCCATAGAGGTAACTGTTATATTTGGAAAAATGAGAGGTGGAGTTAGGGGTCTCAGGACGATAATAATCGAAATGCATTTCCACCTCCAACAAATCACCGAGTTTTCCTGATTCAATAACCTTCTTTGTAGTGAGGAAATCCGAATCGTAACGTCTATTCTGATAGCACTGTATAATCAGATTTTTCTCTTTGGCATATTGGAAGATGGACACAGCTTCTTCTTTCGTTAACATAAAGGGTTTCTCAACAAGTACATTTTTTCCGTGGTCGAGTGCCATTTTCGCATAAGTATAGTGGGATTCTACAGGTGTACAGACAACAATCAACTGAATTTCCTTATCGTTCATTAGAGAATCAAGATGATCCGTATACTGAACGCCTGGGGTTTTCTCCCACTCCCCTTTATCTGGATTACGAGCGTAGATCGTCTTTACGTTCAAATGATCTCTGGTCAATGAAAAAGGAAGATGATACCGATTGGTACTTTTGCCATTCCCAATATAACCGATAGTAAGCATATTAATTCCCCCTAGGCTCTTTTTCATTTATTATAGTAGAAGAACGTCGATCGTAAAGAATTTGCCATCAAAATGGTACATTTAACCGAATATTTGTAAGCATGGCGGCTTGTTTTTAAACAAAATGTTTATTCTTTTGTAAAACGTTAGTTCAATTGAACCGGGGGGAACCTGTTGAAAATACTGATGCAATTATCTGAAATGCAAAACTTTACACCAAACGAAAAAAGCATTGCTTCCTATATTTTGGTCCACAAGGAAGCGATTCTGCACTTAAATATTCAGGAGCTTGCCAAAGCTACGTATACTTCGCATTCCGCCATTAATCGATTAATTCACAAACTTGGGCTATCCGGCTTCAAGGAGTTTATCATAAAACTCGCTCGGGAATTTCAGCAAGATACCCAGAATATATCCAATGTTGACCCTAACTATCCATTCGGGATTGATGAAACCCCACTTCAAGTGGCGAAAGAAATTGCAGAATTAATGAAGGAAACGATTGAAAAAAACTTTACATTCATGGATGATAACTTGCTGTCACAAACGGCTCAGTTGCTGGATCAAGCGAACAGGATCTTTATATATGCGTTAGGCGATTCACAAATCCGAGCGAAAAGTTTTCAGAATAAATTAGTAAAAATCAACAAATACGTGGTTATAGCCACAGAGCTGTCTGAATGGGCTTATCATACGGCTAATCTAACTACAGAGGATTGCGCTATTTTCTTAACTTACCACGGTAAGTCACCGATTTTTTTAAAAGCGGCACGACATTTTACGCGTGAGAATATCCCTTTTATCACCATTACAGCTACCAATCAAAGTGAGTTGGCCAAACGAAGTAGTATATGTATTCAGGTGCCTAATGACGAAGTAAAGCATGCTAAGATTGGTACATTTTCGTCGCAAATTGCCTTTGACTATGTATTAAACGTGATTTACTCCTGTATCTATAAAATCGACTACTTGAAAAATATGCAAACCCTAACACAATCGTTGGAGAATTCGCATCTCAATGACATGATGAATGACGTATAGAAAGATTAGCTTCTCTCTAACTTCAAAATAAGCGGCAACTTATAAGTATAGATGGTTGTTTTTCGGCAAATAAGGTCTAGTTAGTATTATGCTAACTAGACCTTTGTTTTTTATTGCTTGCTAAGAATCTGCCATACTGGCGACTTCTTATGCTTTTCAACTATTGTCCACATTGAAGGTCAATTTTCATCAATAGCGTTTCGAATATCGTAATCATCAATGTTAATATCCAGGACCATTCCAAGTGCTAACTTTGCCAGTTGATCTCCAATGAAGGGACCCATGGTCAGCCCGGATGCTCCAAGCCCATTGGCAGCGATAAGGCCGTTCCAGCCAGGGACAGCTCCAAGCACTGGTAGAAAACCGGGGGTAAAAGGACGAAAACCGACTCTTACTTCCTGAAAAGTGCTATTTGCTAAACCAGGTGCTAATTCTAAACCTTTATTTAGGATTTCCTGCATCCCGCCTGCTGTTACTCTTGTATCGTAGCCTTCGATTTCATTCTCGTGAGTTGCCCCAATTACGATCTTCTGTTGATCAAACGCCAACAAGTATTGATCAGTAGGCGGCATGATTACAGGCCAGGTGCCGGTATCTTGTTTGACAGGAACCTGCAAGTGCATAATCTGTGCCTTTTGAAAACTAACCTTAAAGCGAATGCCCAACGGCAGCATCAGTTGATTGGCCCATGCACCTGCGCAAACAATAACTTCGTCAGATGAGAAACTGTTTGCACCGACCGCTACTCCGGTTACATGGTCGGAATCGTATTGAAGCACAGCATCCCCATGGATAAGGGTTGCCCCATTTCTTTGGGCTGATCGGATCAATGCATCACGCAGCGCTCGACCATCTATACGAGCGGCACCGCTAATATGAACAGAATGATAGTGATCTACTAACAAAGGAAAACGTTCATGAGTTTCCTTTTGATTTAGTTGCGTAACTTCGCCGATCTCTGGTGCATCTGTATGTCGTAAGTGTGCCCGTTCCCGCATTTTTTTAATTTTCTCCGAATCATCATGAATACTGAGAGCTCCGACTTGAGCATAGCCAGTTTCTGTTTCTCCCTCGTTCTTAAGTTCTTCAATCAATTCGGGGTAAAAACGTGCGCCCGCTTTGGCTAGCTGGTACCAAGCCTGATTGCGTCGCTGTGATAGCCAGGGACAGATAATGCCAGCAGCTGCATCTGTCGCCTGTCCTTTATCTTTGCGGTCTACAAGAATGACATCAGCGCCCATTTTTGCTAACTGGTATGCTGTCGATGCCCCCAGAATTCCTGCTCCGATTACGATAACCTTCTTCATGAATACATCCCTTTCCTAAATCACTGTATCCATTATAGCGAATACTGCATGAATGCATAAAGTTTGAAACATTAAATTTCAATCCTTATAAAGTTCTTAGAATTGATCTGTAAAGTAATTGTCAGAACGAATGAAAAGGATGAACTGATATGGATAACATTATTTTACAGACTAAAAATCTCTGCAAAACCTTCAGACGACAACAGGCGGTGAACAACGTCACATTGTCTATTCAGGAGAATTCCGTGTATGGTCTGCTCGGCCCGAATGGGGCAGGAAAATCAACTACCTTAAAAATGTTAACCGGTATGCTACGCCCCACGGCCGGTGAGATTTTATTTCAAGGAAAACCCTGGTCCCGAAAAGATCTGGCTCAGATCGGTGCACTGATCGAAGCTCCTCCCCTCTATGAGAATTTGACAGCTAGAGAGAACCTGAAGGTTCGCACAACGTTGCTTGGACTACCTGACTCGCGGATTGATGAAGTGCTGAACATTGTTGATTTGACCCATACCGGGAAAAAGCGCTCGGGCCAGTTCTCGATGGGTATGAAACAGCGGCTGGGCATTGCGATTGCTCTCCTCAATCATCCCAAGCTATTGATCTTAGATGAGCCAACCAACGGACTAGACCCCATTGGTATTCAGGAGCAACGCGAGTTGATTCGCTCCTTCCCGAAGCAAGGAATTACCGTAATTCTTTCCAGTCATATCCTATCCGAAGTCGAACAAATCGTTGACCATGTTGGGATCATTGCTGGCGGCGTATTAGCTTATCAAGAGGCGGTCACTTCAGGACAAAACCTGGAATCGTTGTTCATGCAGATTGCACAGGAATACCGAAAGGGAGGTGAGTAGCATGCAGCAAAACATAGCAGCCGAACATTTAAAATTAAAGCGCACCTTCACGAAAAAGCTAGTCTGGCTGGCTCCCATCGTTACTCTTCTTCTATGTACCGGGCTCATGGGAGGACATATGTTCCAAAGCGCCAGCTACAACTGGTGGTATATCATGCTGCTGCCAGGTGCTCTCACCTTAATGTGCTCAGGAGTCATCCAAAAGGATGGCAAGAAGCTGAAATACCGTGCTATCCTCGGCATGTCTGTGGATTTGGCCCAGGTATGGTACGGGAAAATCGGGGTTTGCGTAAGGCTCTTAATGGTTTCATCTATTATCCTATTTGTAGGAATAACTCTTGGCGGATTCGTATTCTCATCTTCCGTGACACTAGCAGGAAGCGTCGCTGCAACTCTGATACCTTTTGTTACCTTTTTGTGGCAAATTCCACTTTGCCTGTTCTTAACGGACCGAATAGGCATGTTTGCCACCCTAATCATCAACATGCTGGGCAATGTAGCCTGCACCATCTTGTTCGCAACGTCTTCTATATGGTGGGCGGTACCCTATGCTATTCCAGCTCGATTGATGTGCGCCGTCATTCAAGTGCTGCCTAATGGGCTTGCTATTCCTTCAGAAGATCCACTTTTGGATAGAGGCGTAATTGTGCCCGGCCTAGTGATCACCGTTGGTCTATTCATGATTCTGTCCGTCCTGACGGCCATGTCTTTCCGCAAGCGGGAGGCTAAGTAAGATGATATCTTTCTTCCGCAATCTGAAATCTGATGTGCTTAAACTTAGAAGGCAGCCCTTATTGCTGGTGCAGCTGCTTGTGCCACTCCTAGGCATAGCAATCTTTCTAGCCTATTATTCCTTCACTCCGTACTCACCAATTTCGAAGGTAGACGGCTATTTGCAGGTCCTAGCTGTGGCTCTTCCTACCATGATTGGTATTGTATGCTCCATTGCTGTTGAGCAGGAGTCAGTCGCTGGAAATTTCCAACACCTCTTGACCTCGCCGGTGAAGCTGCTACCTTTTTTGAGCAAGCTTAGCCTGCTTCTGTGCTTGGGATTTGGTAGTGTGCTGCTTGCCTCAGGCGGCTTTGGAGCTTGTTATATATATCTGATGAAAGAGTCCCCGTATGGCTTGATGTTTTATGTGTTGGCTGCCTGCATTCTGTTTATGTCCAGTGTATTCCTTTATATTCTGCATTTTTTCATTAGCTTGCGATTCGGCAAAGGAGCTTCTATCGGTCTGGGCATCATGGAGAGTCTATTGTCTGCTTTGCTCCTTACAGGGCTGGGTGATCATAATTGGATATTCATCCCCCCTGCTTGGGCGGCCCGGTTCATCACCATCTGGGTGCAATACGGCGTAAGCCCAGCAGATTCTATCCCTGAAACTATACAGCTTGATTTGGGAATCAGATATTGCGTAGTAGGGACCTTAGTCATCATGGTATTATTAGGGTTATGGATTGGTCGTTGGGAAGGACAAAATTCATCGGAGTAAGGATTAGAGTAAAGAAAGCAAGGGAAGTGAATTAAGCATGGCAAACTTATTGGCCGTTGATGATGAAACCGCCGTTTTGGCACTCCTTCAAAATATTTTGCAAAAAGATGGCCATGTTGTCACGGTGGTCTCCGCCTCCCCACAGGTTCTCACTATGCAGCTTGGAGCCTTTGACCTCATCTTGCTTGACGTGATGATGCCAAGCATGGATGGAGTCACACTCTGTCGGGAAATTCGCAGCAAGGTGGACTGTCCGATACTGTTCCTCACAGCAAAATCCATGGAGAACGATGTGATGTTGGGCCTTGGGGAAGGGGCTGACGATTATATTATCAAGCCGTTTGGGGCTGGAGAGCTGCGCGCTCGAATCAACGCCCATCTCAGACGGGAGCATCGTGAACGACGAAATGTATTCTGCATCGGGGAAGTCCATTTTAATCTGTCTGGTAAGGAAATCACCGTTCAGAATGTTGTAATTCCGTTTACCAAAAGTGAATATGAAATATGTAAGTTTTTAGCTCTAAATTGGGGCCAGGTATTCTCTAAAGAGCAGATTTATGAAGCCGTCTTTGGGTTTGATGGGGACAGCGATTCCGCTACCATTGTGGAGCATATCAAAAATATCCGGGCCAAGCTTGGCAAAGAAGAGGTTTCGCCAGTGGAGACAGTTTGGGGGATCGGGTACCGATGGAAGTAGCCAAAGTACAGCAAGCACGCAAGACAACCAAACTGCGAACCATTTTCCTGGGCTATTTAGTTATGTTCTGTATGGGGACAATTGCGCTCGCGCTGTTCCTGGTCCTCATCTTCTATGTCCTGATGTCTTGTGGAACCATTCTTCCCGCGAACTATGCTGAAAATCAAGTACGGGAGGATAAGGCAATCATTGAAGCTGGCAAGACCCTACAGCCGGATTCTCGGCAGAAACTATATAGATACGCGTTATTCACTTCGGAAGGCAGCCACATTGAGGGAAATCTTCCTGAAAAGCAGGCTCAAGCCGCTTGGAGTGTTACGCAGCAGAGCAATACTGCCTATCAATTTCCCTATAACTATGTAAAAGTTTCACATAATAATAAAGTTACTGTGATGCGCTACTCTGTCTCGGCACAGTTTGAACATCCTATTCTACGTCAATATCTGCCGAACGCAGAATTGTCCTTTTTTGCCGTGTTTTGTATCGCCTTCCTGGGGGGAGGAGCCCTACTCGCTTCCTCCTTCGGACGAAAGCTGACACGCAAAATGAGTGGATTGCAGCAGGCTACAAAGCAAATTCAGGCACAGGACCTGGACTTCTCAATTCAGCTCAGTGGTGTGATGGAAATCGACCAAGTGCTCCATTCTATGGATAAAATGAAAGAAACGTTAAAGACTTCGCTTCAGAAACAATGGAATCTCGAAAAATCACGCCGCGAGCAAATATCCGCGCTTGCACACGATGTCAAAACACCGCTCACTATCGTTCGCGGAAACGTAGAGCTGCTGTCCGAAACCGATCAATCGGAAGAGCAAAAGAACTATACCGATTATATAGCGGAGAGCACCAGGCAAATGGAACAGTATATCAAAACTCTTATTGAAATTTCAAAAGCAGAAACAGTAGCCACCCTGCAGGCGGAAACGATAGATACGGACTACTATGTAACGAAGGTGAAAGATCAGGTAAAGGCCTTGGCTGCTGTCAAAAAAACATCCGTCGCATTTGCTGCATACAACCTCCCTAAGACGTTGTATGCAGACCCCGTTCTGCTTGAGCGAGCCATCATGAATGTTGCTTCTAATGCGGTAGATCAAGCACCAGAAAATAGCGAAATCCGGCTGACTGTAGAGTCTGTGGAAGAATGTATTCGGTTCAGCATCGTAGACGAAGGCCCGGGCTTCTCTCACGAAGGCCTCAAACAAGCAGCGGAGCAATTTTATATGGGTGATTCGTCCAGAAGATTAAGTGGACATTACGGTATGGGCCTATATATAACAAAATCCATTGTGAACCTACATGGCGGTCAGCTGATCATCGCCAACTCCACCCAGACAGGCGGCGGACAAGTAAGCATTGAGATACCATCGGTGCATTGATGACCTAAAGTTAAAACCACCAAAATAAGTAGTAGCTATTAGGTTGGATCGATTTCCTAAGTTCCCCCCTCTTCCTCGTTTGTTATTGAAACGATATAAAACGCTACTGACCTTCGAAGGTCAGTAGCGTTTTATCATTTTGCCATCGGAATGAAAACACTCCTGGCACAGGCTATGGCGATTATTATAAGGAACGTGGTTATTGGATTACTGTATGTGTTGCTAAATGAATGTTGCTTTTTTACGAAAAACTGAAAAATAAAGAATGGCAAATCCTATGATCCATATGCCCATAATCCAAAAAATAGAGCTGAACACACTTTGACTTTGTGCTCCTTGATCAAGTACGGATCCTAAAATAGACGTTCCGATAGCCCCCGCCATAAAGCTTCCCATCATATAGATACCCATACCAACTCCGGTTTGCTTACCGCTTAATGTTCGAGAAATGGTGTTTGCCATTGTAATCTGAGCGAACGTTAACCCAGTATTCGCTAGAATTAAAATGATCGCAATAACTGCTGGAACCGCCTTTATAAAAATACCTAATATAAGATATGCTATCACTTGAAACAGGAAAGCCAACGAAAATACAAAGCGGTTGCCCTTTGCATCCGCGATTTTCCCACCTACCAGCCCAAGCAATGCAGCAATCAAAGCACCGGGAAACATTACGAGTCCTGTATTTACAGAAGATAAGTGATGTATTGAGCTTAGCACCTGCGGTATCAAATACGGAACACATAAATTAAGGGTAAGAACCATACAAGCGATAGTCAAGCCTATCGTATATCTTGTATTTTTAAAGAGTGTCGGTTCAATAAAGGGTTCATCTGTTTTGTTAATACGAATAATGAACAATACGAATATGAGGATCGTAGCCGCGAAATAGCTCCAGCTGTGACCAGTAATGGAGAGCAGCAGCAGCGTAATGGAAGCGGCAAGCAAAATACCTCCTATGAGATCAGATTTTCCTTTTGAAGGTGCTTCATTGATTAAATACCTTCTGAAAAGAGGAATGGTAACAATTATTAAAAATGAGATTAAAAATAGGTAACGCCAGCTTGCGAATCCAATAACAAAACCAGCAATAATTGGACCTATTGCCGTCCCTAAAGCCATTCCGGCAGAAGTAATCCCCAAAGCCTTGCCACGATTTGCGATAGATATATAGCGAATCGGGATCAACATAGATGAGGCTGGAACAACAGATGCTCCAACGGATTGGAAAATTCTGCTCACAATAACCATCCAATAATTAGAAGAGAAGAAGCCGACTATAGATCCTAGCGCAAAGCAACATAATCCAAAGGTAATTAGGTTCTTCAACCTAAACATGTCCGCCAATTTTCCGTAAGCCACTGATCCAATAGCATAAATAATGATATATGCTGTTACAACCCAGCTTACTTGGGAAGAAGATAATTGAAATTCTTCGCGTAGTGAAGGTAGCGCGACATTAAACATGGTAGAATTCATCACTGAAATCACCATTGCAAATGCGAGTATCCAGATAATAGCATAGGACTCAGACTGTTTGGTGCGATTGTTAGCTGACACTGCGTCCTCCCTACTTACGATCGAGCGGAGATTTAGCCACCACGTTCAGATCAAGTTCGTCGATAATAGCCATTACACGATCCATACGGAGCGGGCCTGGTTCTGTTGGAAAGGTGTATGTTTCGTGCGGTTCACCCAATGCCCGGAAGAAAGGTTCGAACAATCCAGACACCAACATACCTACGACTTTCGTATAATGAGAGTCCAGTCTATACGAATGAAGTGTTCCTGCAGGTACATGAAGAAAATCTCCAGGGAATAGTTTTACTTCTTCTCCGTTTGCCCACATCGTCATTTGTCCCTGCACACAGAAGAAAGTTTCCGTATGGTGGTTATGAAAATGTTCAACAATGGGCTCTCCTTTCGGGCCATCAGAAGCTACAAAAATGTATTCCCCGTTCGTATTTTCTTGAGTAGCTAGAATTCTGTGGAGCTGGTCTCCAGTGAGCAACCGGTCTCCCTCTCCATTTTCTAGAACATAAGGAGCTACGCATCTTGGATTATGGCTTTCTTCAGGCGAGTTATACTTCCCCCATTGAACAGCATCTTGAAGGAATACAATGTCTGCTCTATTGGAAGCTTCCGTCAATTGATTCTCAGAATACGAATTCATCGCTGTGGTTGGATGTTCAAAGTAAGGATACGGCTTTCCTAAAAGCTCATATATTGCTGTAAGATTGCCTTTAATCGAATAGGAAGCAAAGCGATTTCGATGCCCAGCCATTCGATACGCATGTGCGATTCCAGGAGGGATATGAACATAGTCTCCGGCAGTCAACAAATAGTTCACTCCATCGAGCATAAATTCAATTTTACCTTCCATTACATAGATAGATTCAAAAGCATCTTTATGTCTGTGTAGCGGAAAGGTCTCTCCTTTCCCACCTGAAATCGTCGTTAATTCGAGTACATCCCCAGTGCTTTTAAAATCGGCAATAACAGTAGCTACCTGTTGACCAAATACATACTTTCTTCCATCCCCGCTACGCAGCAAATATGGCATTTTTTCTTCTGGAAGCTCTGTAATTAAACTAACACTCATCATGTTATCCTCCTTTGTATTTATATTTAAAATTTTAATGGTTTCGATTTTTCACTTAAATGGTCATGAGCGACAGCTTATGGGCAATTACGACCTGTACCAATTGAATACATCTTAAAAATTGATATAATAAAATTTATGACTAAAAAATGGTGTGCTTTCTACCAACAAAGGAGGGGATCGCATTGGTTAGCGAAGAGGCATATTATCTAGACCATAATTTCACAAATGGGACTCCAATTTCTCTTTATCCTATTCAAATAGAGGGAAATATTCAAAAACACGCTCATGATTTTTACGAAATATCTTATATCAAGGAAGGTATCGGCACACTAAAATTTTCTACACAAACGTTGCCCGTCTCCAAGGGTGATATTATTTTTATCCCTTATGGAAAAGAACATCTCTTTGTTCAGAGTAATACAACAGATCATACACCGCTTGAGGTTATGAACTGTCTTTTTGACAAGCAAATACTAACATTGCCCGGAGAGCCTGCTGATAGCCAAATTCAAGAGGATTTCTATCGTTTGGCTCTTCTTTTTCGGGAATGTACTGACTATATTCAAGTTCGAGAAAACGCAAAAGAATTTGCTAAAATTATGTACACTATTGAAATGGAGCAAAAATGTAAATCCACCGGATTTAGATATAAACTTTATCTATACTTAATCGATTTATTAGAACATATCAGCCATGCTATGCAACAAATAGCTCATGTTTCCAAGCCAATCATAACCGATCCCATTCAATATGCGATTGATGATATAACCAGAAATTATAAAAATCCGTTGTCTGTTGACCAAATTTGCAAGCAATTTTTAATTAGCTCACGGCAATTTCAACGCAAATTTAAACAAGCCAGCGGAATGACCTACACCAAAATGCTGCAGGATATTCGTATTCACGAGAGTTGTAGCTTACTATTAGATACTCATTGGAGCGTTCAAACGATCGCACTTGAAGTCGGTATTCATGATATGAAATATTTCTATCGAATCTTCAAGGAACGATGTGGATTAACCCCTCATGAATTTCGCTTTCATGCCTGTTCGAATATTCAGTAATGCGTAGATCTTACGGGCGTCTAAAAGCTCTCTTTTTCGCATGTTCATATACATTTCCTAACAAAAAGAGTTCTAAAGTTTTTACTTTAGAACTCTTTTTTCAGAAGTATTTATTTGGTAATCGTAATTTGTTTGGATGCAGTATTATAGTTTACCTGATAACCCGAAAGCTCGCTGATGACTCGTAATGGAACCAGCGTGTAGCCGTTAACAATAACTGGAGCAGTGATGCTCGTCGAATAATTCCGGGAGTTGTTTAACTCATATACAGCAAGTGTGGAATTCTTGACTTGAAGTACTATTTGTTTGCCGTCTGTAGGACGATTCAGAATGATCTTTTTGGTGCCTTTTTCATAATTTACATCGTAACCCACCCGTTCACTGATAAATCGTAACGGGACCATCGTTACGCCATTTATGATTTTCGGCGCCTGAGCTATCGTTGTAGCCCGACCATCCACATAAGCTGTTTTAGCTCCTGGTGTTAGGGTGAACGACGTTGAATAGGAAGCAACCGCACTGTTCGTGTAATTCGTCGTAGTACCGGAAGTGGTGGTAGTAGAGCTTGTCCCGGACGATGAACTGCTGGTGCCTAATGCCCTATTGCGAATAGCCTCCAATCGATCCAGCAGATCACTTTTACGTGTACCGGTTGGCAGATCACTAATCGCATCTCTGGCAGAACGCCAGTCGGACGCATTTAGACTGTTCTCTGCAATCCGCATCAAATCTCTTGCTTTCTCATAGTTCGATGAACTAGAAGACGAAGAGTAGTAACCATCCGAATTCGTGCGTTCCGATATCTTTACACCACTAGATTCCCTTCCACTACTATTTACAGTTATGACCTTAATCTCATACCAGCGTCCCTCTCGTAAATCCGTAATTTTATAGGATTCTGAGCTTGTAGTTCCCTTATAATCGCCATCAACATATATTTTCACCTTCTCTGCTCTGCTCGGCATGTCATAGGTGATTTTGATCCAGGTGTCGCTTTTGCTATCGACTTCAAGATTGGACACTTCTGACGAATTGGAGGATGTACTATCCGTTGTGGCAGTCAGTTTCACACCGGAAGACAACGCACCTGTGCTTCGCTTGGATTTTATCGTGAATGTGTATGTCTGGCTTGCCGATAGATTGTTAAATGTATAGGATGATCCTGTTGAATCCGTTACCAGCTGGCCATCCTTATACAGGCTGACTGTACTAATTCCGCTAGGTCTTGTCCAGGAAACAGTAACGCTATAGTTATTAACTGATGTCACTGAAGCACCTGTCACTTCGGGCACAATATCGGTAGAGACTGAAGACGTTGTAACGGGAATACTAACTCCCTGAGATAAGTTTCCGGATTTGTCTATCGTTTTGACCGTTACATTGTAGGCTGTAGCAGCATTCAAGACATTAAACGTGTAAGACGTGCCTGTGGTTCTCTGAATTTCTGTACCATTTAAATAGATAATCGCTTGGCTTAAGTCAGTATCCTTAGGCAATATGTAATTGATGGTAAATCCATTATAACCTACATTCGTCGCTGTCAGCCCGCTTACTTCTCCTGGGGGTGTCTTATCTACAGGACCATCAACGGAAGCTGTTTTAGCCTGTATTGTTGTACCGAGAGATTCATTTCCACTCTTATTCACCGTTTTCACGCGAAAGGTATATGTCGTGTTCGGCTGTAAACCGCTCATCATATAAGAGTTACTTCGAATGTTATCTACATATACATCGTTAGTGACATTAACCACTTTTACATGGTCAAAATTGATGTCCGACGGATTGATCCAAGACAAATTTACTTTTGTTGTTTCTGTAGGAACCGCAGTAAGACTGCTTACATCTGCTGGCGCAATATTCGAAGTAACCAGCTGGCTCGACATTACTTTTATCATTTGGTTAAGAGTGGTCTTCTGACCAGTTAACGAAGTCAATTTCGCGCCAGAAGTGAACGGCATTTGGCGCCCTTGAACGGTTGCTAATTTGGTATGTGATTGTGCACTATTCAAACCTGTCAGATTTGAGTTATGCCTTTCAGTCGGCAACGCGCTAGCCACTGCATCGGGTCCCAAAATGCCATATCCCGTATTCAAAATCAGTGTGGCCGTTGCGAACGGAGCCATCCATTGACGCAGACGTTTTTTATTCATATGCTATGCTCTCCTTGATACCAGTATGGAAATTTTATTTGTTAAAACGAATAAGTAAACGCACAAACCCTTCTGCTGCAATCCAGCTTTTAAAATATATACCATAACGTACAGACGTTCATTTAACTGTTATCGGAATTTCCATACCAAATGTTTAGACCTCATTTTTTTCTTACGTTAATCTAAACAACCCGGACGTTGTGACCCGAGTATCAAAGTAAATATTAAGAGTTAGCTGTAAATTTTCGATATATCGTAACTTTCTACCGTTTAATAACATTGCATTATAGGATATATTAAATTTTAAGTAACAGAAAAAGGAGGTCTATTATGTTCAAAAATGCTTTTAAAACGTTTGGTGCCATTGGTAATATTGAAGCGATTTCTTATTTGCTGCTTGTATGTATTGCCATGCCACTTAAATACGCAGCTGGAATGCCGCAAATGGTAAGCTGGGTGGGAATGATCCATGGGGTACTGTTTGTGGCTTATGTGGTTGCCACGTTAGTCATGTTGATATTGCGTAAAATTACGCTGCTGCAAGGGCTTGCAGCCTTGATTGCCTCGCTGTTGCCGTTCGGCCCCTTCATTTTCGATCGTAAGGTGCTTAAGAAAGCCGCAGCCCGCACCAATCATGCCAGCCCGATCAAAGCTACATAAACCTATACCAGGCCTAGGTCAACGCAGCCATGCGGTGTTCTCTTTACCACTTATATAGCAGAATATAAAAAAACAACCGATGGCTGTAAACCACTCGGTTGTTTTTTTATTCATGAATAATAATTATTAGTTCCTGGCATTTTCCAAAAATTCATAATAGCCATCATTTGACGGATCATCCTGGTTATTACGTTTGAGATATCCTGCTACAGCTAGATATGCAAAAAATCCGAACATAGCAGCAGAAACAACTATATATACTTTAAAACCGAAAATCATTGAAAAGATGATCATAAAAATACCGATTGTAAGGGAGACGCCTAACTTTGACATTCTTTCATCCCTTTCTGTTATATTTATGTAATCACAACTAATCTCTCGGGTAATTTACACTCATGATATCCATAAAAGGAACCTTATCCGTTTCTCCATTACTCTCTACATGAACCTTGCCTGTTCTCGGGTCCATTTTAACGATTTGTCCGCGGGTTGCTTCTTCGCGTCCCCATACTGTCAATACAACTTCGGATTGCTCTTGTTGTGCTTCTACAAGCTGATTCCCGATTTCCTCAAGTACAAATTCATCCCGAGTAGGCCGTTTGGGTACCTTCGCTTTTGCCACTTGCATCACTCTTCCTTTCGCGCAAAATCAAATTCATTCCATTTTACCATACTTTTCATCATTTGGTGCTGGTAATGTGAGTAAAATTACATCCCAGGATGCACCAAAAAGCCGAGTTCTCAAAAATGAAAACATCGACTCTCTAAAGTCGCTTGTTGGAGCTCATTAGGGGCGCTTGAAAACCGACCAGCTAAGTCATTTGACCAATTGTGGAATGTAATCCACGATGTTATAAATTGGAGCACTGCTCTGTTGCGTAACGGCCAAAATTAATGCACCTTCGAGCATTGAAATGATCAGTACCGCCAGGCTGTGTGCCTTTTCCTCATCCAAGCCCGATTCCTGAAGACGCTCCATATAAATGCGCTGCCAATCTGTAAACGTATTCACACAAGCATGACGTAGCGATTCGCTGATACAGGAAGTTTCCGCAGCAGCCCAGAAGCCAATCGGCATGAAGCTGTCAAAGCCGAGACGGTCTGCCTCCTCAGCTGTATGACGAATAAAATCCTGAATGGCTACTACAGGATTTTCGTTTCCGCTCAGTGCCTGTTTTAATTTTTGCTTAATAAACTCATTCCCTCTTCTTATGCACTCCAAAGCCAACTCTTCTTTACCATGTGGAAAATAATAATAAAGTGATCCCTTCGGTGATCCACTCTCGGCAAGAATCTGATTCAGTCCGGTCGCATGATACCCCTGGTGAAAAAAGAGTCTCGACGCCGTTTGTACGATATTCTCATATGATTCGGGTTTAGCAGCCATATACAGCATCCTTCATTATATAATATTTGAAACTTTTACTTTGACAAAAAAATAATAGCATGTTTATTATATATAGACCGATCGTTATAATTCAATACCCATTAATTTATTGGAGGAACAAAAACAACATGAGTACAATGAGTCAAACAAGTTCACCCTCTGAACCCAAGACGTTCAAGGTGCTACCTATTATGATTGCCCTGCTCCTTAGTGGCTTTATTGGAATGTTCAGTGAAACGGCACTTAACATTGCGTTGAATGATTTGATGCAGATTTTGCATATTACAACAGCAACAGCTCAATGGCTGACTACCGCTTATCTGTTGACACTTGGTATTTTGGTGCCTGTATCGGGATTGCTGCTTCAAACCTTTACTACAAGACAGCTGTTTGTGGCATCGTTGCTGTTCTCAATAGCTGGTTGTCTCGTTGCGGCGCTTGCCCCTACCTTTTCAGTGTTATTGATCGCACGCATTTTGCAGGCTATGGGTACAGCACTGTTATTGCCGTTAATGTTTAACACCATCTTAATTATCTTCCCTGCTGAAAAAAGAGGCGCGGCTATGGGAATTATCGGATTGGTTATTATGTTTGCACCTGCGGTAGGGCCTACTATTGCAGGGCTGGTGCTACAAAATTTATCTTGGCACTGGATCTTCTGGATCTCTCTTCCGTTCCTGGTACTCTCGCTGATCTGCGGTATTTTGTTTATGCAGAACGTCTCAGAACCGACCAAGCCCAAGATTGATCTTTTATCTATTATCCTATCTTCCATTGGTTTCGGCGGTGTCGTGTTTGGTTTCAGTAAATCCGGAGAAGGTGGCGAAGGCTGGACCAGCTTGGTTGTTTTGCTTCCTGTGATTGTCGGTGTGGTATCGTTGATTTTGTTCTCTGTACGACAGTTGAAAATGAAGGCACCTATGCTGAATTTGCGTGTATTTAAATATCCAATGTTTGTGATCGGCGTTATCATGGTGTTCTTATGTATGATGACGATCCTTTCTACGATGCTGATTCTTCCACTGTTCTTACAAAAAGGGCTGGCCTTGTCCGCTTTAACAGCAGGTTTGGTGCTTCTGCCCGGTGGGATTATCAACGGTCTCTTGTCGCCTATTATGGGCTCCTTATTCGATAAATTCGGTCCCAAATGGCTTGTGATTCCAGGACTTGTAATCGTGGCTGCTGTGTTGTTTTTCCTGTCAGGCATTACAACGACATCCACTCTCGTACTCATTATTGTGCTTCATAGTTGCTTGATGATCGGTATTTCTATGATTATGATGCCAGCTCAAACAAACGGTCTAAACCAGCTGCCTATGGATCTATACCCAGACGGAACGGCTATTATGAGTACGCTCCAGCAAGTCGCTGGTGCAATCGGTACTGCCGTAGCGGTAAGTATTCTCTCCAAAGGCATGGACAGCTATTTGAGCCAATCCAGCATGCCTCAATCCGTAAATGAAATGGCTAATGCCATGGTAATCGGATCTCAGAATTCATTTTTCTTTGCAATGGTCATCAGCGTGATCGGTCTGATCCTTGCGTTTTTCATTCGCAGAGTTCATGTTGAACATGGCACTGCTAAAGCACCCATGCACTGATTAACCATTATTTTTATTCCAAATATAATACCTGAATAAATTTAAAGGCTGCTAACCATCTCATTTATGGTTAAGCAGCCTTTTTTTACGAATCTAGATAGGTATTCATATAATTACATATTTACAAATCCTCCTCATTTGGTTACGATATGACTCACGGAGTAAAGCGTAAAAATTACGATTACTATTAAGGAGGACTCCCTGTTGTTTAAACGTTCATATTTCAAACTATGTATCCCTGCGGTAATGGCGGTGATGATGACAGCCTGTGCTTCATCTCCATCCACTACATCCACATCCTCTACGGCACCACAAGATAAGAGTGTCACCTTATTGTTCAACGTGCAAAGCCCTTCTATTGATCCTCATACAGATATTAATTACACAGCCGTTCGTGCTGGAGTAAATGAAACACTAATCAAAGTGAATAAGGATCTCAAGCTGGAAGCTTGGCTTGCAGAGAAATGGGATAGTAAGGACGGGCGACACTGGACCTTTAGCATCCGACCAGGCGTGAAATTCCATAGCGGTAAAGCCGTAGATGCGGCAGCTGTCAAAGCCTCTCTGGAAAGAGCGCTAAAGCTCAATCCATCGGTCAAAAATGCACTACATATCCGTGATATTCATGCAGAAGGGCAGACCTTGAGCATTACGACGGACAAGCCCTTCCCGGAATTTGTATCTGAGCTGGTTCATCCGAATACCGCAATTATGGACACCACAGCCACAGGTGACTTCCCATCGGGAACGGGGCCGTTCCAGGTTGCCAGTTTCCGTGCCGGAAGTGAACTGAATCTGGAGCGCAACGAGCACTATTGGAACGGTGAAGTAAAGCTGAAACATGCCAAGTTCATGTTTAACGAAGACGCCAATGCACGTCAGCTTGCATTTCAAGCTAAAACAGCCGATATTGTGTACCGTCCGCCCATTGAAAGTCTGGAACTCTTGAAAGCTGATTCTACCGTTAAAGTTGACTCTCTCCCCAGCCTGCGGACGCACCAACTTATTTACAATATGAACAATCATGATCTGAAAAAAACAGCTGTGCGCAAAGCATTCGATCATCTGATCAACCGGGATGAGATTGCGAGCGGTATCATGTCTGGTCAGGGAACCCCTGCGCAAGGTCCGTTCTTGCCGGACTTTCCTTTTTCACCGAAATATATCACGAAAAAGTTTGATCTGAATGCGGCACGAGAAGGCTTCAAAAAGGCTGGATATACAGTGCAGAACGGAAAAGTTACGAATCCTGACGGGTCCTCCCTTCATCTTACATTGTTAACCTACCAGTCGAGAGCAGAGCTTCCACTCATTTCGCAGCTGATTCAGGCTAACGCTAAGGAGCTTGGCATTACGATTGATATCCGTCAGGTTGATAATATTGATGAATATCTGGCCGCTCATCAGGATTGGGATTTGGCGACTTACAGTAACATTACAGCCCCGCGCGGCGATGCAAGCTACTTCCTGAATGCGGCCTATATGCCGGAGGGAGCATTGAATTACGGTCGTGTGCATATACCAGAACTCGAGCGTATGATTACACAACTGAACACAACTGTGAATGAGGAGCAGCGCAACAAGCTGGCGCTGAAGGCTGTCACGCTGATTGACCAAGAAAATCTGCAATCCTTTCTAGTTCATCCAAACAACGTAGTGGCCTATCGTAATTACGTACATAACTGGGTAACCAGCCAAAGTGAATACTATCTGCTGACCCAGGACTTGGATGTGAACTAGCATGTTTCAATCCATTGCCAAAAAATTTCTGACGTTTATGTTGTTTTTTCTTATTCTTTCCTTTGTGAGCTTCTGTCTGCTTAAGCTTGTTCCGGGCGATCCCGTTCGGAGCATTCTTCGAGTAGATGATGTAGCTGTATCCAATCAGCAAATTGCAGATATGCGTAGCCAATTGGGGCTGGATCAGCCATTGCCTGTGCAATATGGTAAGTGGCTGGTTCAGTTGCTCCAGTTGGATTTTGGACAATCTT
Organism: Paenibacillus sp. EKM10P; assembly: GCF_011800655.1. Lineage (NCBI taxonomy): Bacteria > Bacillati > Bacillota > Bacilli > Caryophanales > Paenibacillaceae > Paenibacillus > Paenibacillus sp. EKM10P. Next base: position 97,210 of record NZ_JAALET010000002.1, read on the forward strand.
ATTTAACCCATCGTCCAGTCTTGACAGAGTTTATAGAAAAGCTGCCTTATACACTCCTCCTGACTGGAGGCTCCCTGTTCATTATGCTGCTGATAGCTCTCCCGTTGGGCACATTGTCCGCGCTGTACCGTAACCGCTGGATTGACAGTGCCAGTCGTGTGTTTGCCTTAATTGGCTCCTCGATTCCTAGCTTTTGGTTAGGTCTTTTGTTTATCGAATGGTTTGCGGTTAAATTGCGTATTTTGCCGTCCATGGGAGATGGAACTGTTTTCCATTTGGTCCTCCCTTCTCTTACCCTCGGATTGGCAATGGCGGCTGTTTATGTACGAATGATTCGCGCAAGTCTGATTGAAAGCTCGGGGCAGGATTTTATCAAAGCAGCGCAAGCGCGTGGAATCAGTCCGGTTCGCATTTTTTTCAGACACATGTTCCGTCACAGCTTAGTTCCACTTATTACGGTGTTCAGCGAGAGCATTGGCAGCCTATTGGGAGGTACGGTGGTGATCGAAGTGCTATTCGCCTATCCGGGGCTTGGCAAATGGATTGTGGATGCAATTGCCGCGAGAGACTACCCCATTATACAGGGCTATACAATCTTTATGGCCGTATTCATTATATGTCTCAATATCTTGGTAGAGCTGTCCTACCGTTGGGTCAATCCTGAAATTGCTTTGAAGGAGAAAGGTTTATCATGATAAAATCCGTACATGCGGAAAACAGGCAGTTCACCAGGGCACGATTGTCCAAAGCATGGATCGGATCACTTTCCATCCTGTTTATTCTTACAGCCATTACAGTCATACCCTTCTTAGCTCCGCAAGATCCGTATCATATCCAAATGGGAAGTCGACTTCAACCGATCAGCGCAATGCACTGGCTGGGAACCGATCATTTGGGTAGAGATGTGCTGTCGAGAGTCATAGCAGGACTACGGACGACAGTCGGAACCAGTTTGTTGATTTTGATCGTTTCACTGGTTGTCGGGGTTCCCCTCGGTCTGCTGTCAGGATTTATTGGAGGCTGGGTGGATCGTGTATTTCAACGTGTAGTCGATGCCTTCATGACTTTGCCTGATTATATTTTTGCCATTGTGCTAAGCGGCCTGCTTGGACCAGGCTTAGGGAATCTTATATTTGCGGTGTCTGCAGTAAAATGGGTTGGTTATGCCCGCCTGGTGCGCAGTACCGTTCTGGCTGAAAAGCAAAAGGATTACATTTTGCTATCGATACTTGCGGGTACCTCCTCCCTGCGAATTGTCATGCGGCATATTCTGCCCCATGCCATTGGGAATGTACTGGTACTGGCTACGCTGGATATCGGCAAAATCATCTTAATGATCGCCTCTCTATCTTTTTTGGGCTTAGGTCCTCAGCCGCCCATTCCCGAATGGGGAACGATGTTGAATGAAGGGCGTGCATATTTTCAAATGGCACCCCATTTAATGCTGGGTCCCGGCATAGCTGTCGTACTCACCGTGCTACTGGCGAACGTGTTTGGAGACAAGCTACGCGACCGATATGATGTTAGAACCCGGTCAGAGGAGTGAACTATACATGCTGACTATTGAAGGCTTAACGATTCGGACAAAAGCAAAAACGATTGTAGAACAACTGGAACTTGCCATTCATCCGGGAGAATGGTGTGCTCTGGCAGGCGAAAGCGGCAGCGGTAAAAGCATGACTGCGTTCGCTATTGGCGGTCTGCTCCCCGCTTCTGTTAGCGCTGAAGGAATCATCATGTGGAATGACGAGAATTTGCTTGCCCTACCTGTTAAACAAAGACGTTCCTTGCTTGGCAGTGAAATATCTTACATTTTTCAAGATTATCACGGGGCTTTTACACCTTTTTTACGTGTAGGCAGCCAACTCGACGAGCTGATGTGTGCTCACGGCAAGCAAGACCGTAAAGCGCGTAAACAGCGTTGTATCGAGGTGCTTCAGCACGTACAGCTTCCCGCCGAACGTGTGTACCGCAGCTATCCATTCGAGCTCAGCGGCGGTCAATTGCAGCGAGCGGCTATTGCAGCTGCACTGCTTCTAAAGCCAAAGCTGCTTATTGCCGACGAGCCCACAACTGCGCTGGATACGCTCACTGCACACCGAGTACTCCAGCTCATTGATCAAATCCGGATGGAAACGGGAATTTCCGTCTTGTGGATTACTCACGATCTACGGCATGTACGGAAGTATGCGGATCGAATTGCAGTAATGCGTACAGGTGTTTTGGTTGAAGCTGGCCAAACGCAAGCGGTGCTAGACCATCCAGTCCATCCCTATACGCGTCGCTTGCTGGCGGCTATTCCACCGCTGTCTCCAGGCGCTCCTTCGCGTTTGCCATGCAATAGCACTGATGAACAGCTTGCACCGGAAAGGAGCACAATACATGAATAATCAAGGCGCCTGCGCTCAGTGGCAAGACAGCCCCTACCCTGTTGTTACCGTCTCCGGGTTGACGAAGGCTTACACTGGGGGCAAAACTGTGCTGCACGATGTTGCTCTATCGATCTTGCCCGGAGAATGTCTGGGTGTTGTCGGAGAAAGCGGCAGTGGGAAAAGCACACTCGCTCGCTGTATTTTAACATTAGACCCGTTTGATCAAGGTGAGCTTAGACTGGATGGACAGTCCATTCGAGGATTAAAGCGAAGTGAATTAAAACGGATTCGCAGCAGACTGGGGGCGGTATTTCAACATCCATCCGCAGCTTTGAACCCCAGACTAACCATTCTGCAATCACTGCTGGAGCCATTGGATCAGCTCAAGTGCTATGTTCCTTCCTTTATGGCGGGTTTGCCCTCCGGACGTCGGAATATAGCAGAACAGCTGTTAGGTATGGTAAAGCTTCCGGCCAGCTATCTGGATAAGTTCCCACATCAGCTCAGTGGTGGGGAAAAGCAGCGTGTAACCATTGCACGTGCCATTAGCACAGAACCGGATTTTATCGTATTGGACGAGCCGACTGCAAGTTTGGATGTGACCACACAAGCCACGGTTTTGAATCTGCTTAAGGATTTGCAGGATGAGTTTGGACTGGCTTATCTGTTTATCTCGCATGATCTGGCGGCTGTGCACTTTATGAGTGATCGAATCATGGTTATGAAAGATGGCCGTGTGCTTGAGCATTTTTCCAAGGAATCATTATTTCATTCGGATCGGCATCCCTATACACAATCGTTACTGGAGGTTTTTTCAACATGCTGCCTTCCCACCGAGCCTATCTTGCTTTAGCAATCCCTTTAATTATTTCGACGATTACTACCCCGCTACTCGGTGCGGTGGATACAGCAGTAATCGGTCATTTGAGCCAGTCTGCCTATTTAGGCGGCGTGGCAGTCGGTACTCTTATTTTCAATACTTTATATTGGCTGTTTGGCTTTCTGCGAGTCAGTACGTCAGCTTTCACAGCACAAGCCGCAGGGGCACAAAATAACGATCAAGGCATAGCTGCTCTCATGCGCCCACTTGCCATAGCTCTACTTATTAGTGCAGTATTTATTGTATTGCAAAAGCCCATTTTGCTAGCTTCTCTCCAGCTCATCCATCCAGCTCAGGATGTGGCAGAGCAAGCAGCAATTTATTTTAACATCCGTATTTGGGGAGCACCCCTTACATTAGTGAACTATGTGCTGCTCGGATGGCTGATGGGATTGTCCCGCGTGAAAGCTACACTATTTTTACAAATATCCATGAATGTGATTAATATGCTATTAGCTATTGTATTTACACAGGTCATGCATTGGAATGTCGCTGGGGTCGCAAGCGCTACCCTGATTGCAGAAGCTCTTGCATGTGTATTGGGTCTTGTACTGGTGTTCCGTTCACCGATTTGGAGAGAATGGAAGCGCAGCGGACAGAGGAATTGGCGAGAATGGTTCGGTGCCTCAGAGTTAAAAAGTGTCATGGCGACGAACCTTGATCTCATGATTCGTACTGCCTGCCTGTTGACGATGTTTAATCTGTTTACGGCGCGCAGTGCGAGCTTTGGAACCGATCAGTTGGCGGCAAATGCTATTTTGTTGCAGATCCATTACATTATGGCTTACTTTTTTGACGGGTTCGCCAACGCCAGTAGCATCATGACGGGACAGGCTCGTGGTGCTGGAGATCGTAAAATGCTGCAGAGAGTTATTCATTTATCCTGGTTCTGGACACTGGTTACCAGTGTAGTGACAGGAGGATTGTATCTTGCACTGAAAGAGCCGCTGATCTCGCTATTTACAGGGAATACTACAGTGATTAGCCTGACAGCTCCTTACAATGGGTGGCTGGTGGTCTTTCCCCTAGCAGCCGGGCTGGGACTCGTATTCTACGGTGTGTTTACAGGGATGACGGTAACGTATCCGATCCGTAATTCGATGCTGATTTCACTGGTCTGCTTTTTGATTGCTCTCTTCTGGTGCGTTCCTCATTATGGGAATCATGGACTTTGGTTATCCTTTATCATCTTTGCCCTGGGACGGTCACTGTTTCTGGTGGTTTACTTACCTCGGTTGAAGAGAATTTAGTAGCCCCTGCTTTACATGACTCTCAAAAACAAAGGATGTCCCCTCCACCATATATGTGGTGTGGGGACATCCTTTTATTATTTATTCATACGGCTTTCAGGTTAGGCGTTTGCCAATCCTTCTACTCGCCTTGTGGTACGGTCAAGCCCAGACCATCCGCTACACGACGCCCGTATTCAGGATCAGCTTTATAGAAATGACCGATCTGACGCAGTTTGATTTCATCACTTTCTACAGGCTTCATGGCATTTACAATGTTTCGGACCAGACGTGAGCGCTCCTCTTCACTCAGCAAGCGGTACAGGTCCCCTGGTTGTGTGTAGTGATCGTGATGATCGTAGGCTACACTTTGTGCCTCGCCAGACACTTCAAAAGGAGCAATTTTGTGAGCTGATGATTCTTTCGGTCCGCCGAGACTATTCGGCTCGTAATAGACAGATCCCCCGCCATTACCGTCACTGCGCAATGCACCGTCGCGTTGATAGTTGTGTACTTCCGCATGCGGCCGGTTGATTGGCAACGCATTATGGTTTGCACCTACACGGTAGCGATGTGCGTCACCATAGGCAAACAGGCGTCCTTGCAGCATCTTATCCGGGGAAGCCTCAATACCAGGAACAAATGAACCTGGCGAGAATGTCGCCTGCTCTACCTCAGCAAAGTAGTTCTCAGGATTGCGATTCAGCACCATGCGCCCTACCTCGATCAGCGGGTAATCTTTTTGAGACCATACTTTGGTCACATCAAATGGATCAAAACGGTACGTATCCGCATCTTCTATGGGCATAATCTGCACATAAAGTTTCCATGCTGGGAAATCGCCCTTTTTAATCGCATTAAACAAATCTTGTATATGATAATCCGGGTTTTCACCGGCAATTTTCGCAGCTAAATCCACATCGAGATTTTGTATACCTTGTTCTGTTTTAAAATGATATTTCACCCATACGGCCTGTCCCTCGGCGTTCACCCACTTGAACGTGTGGCTGCCAAAACCATGCATATGTCTAAGTGTAGCGGGAATACCGCGATCAGACATGAGAATACTTACCTGATGCAGCGATTCAGGAGACAAGGACCAGAAATCCCAGACCGCATTCGGATTTTTCAAATGCGTTTGGGGGTGACGTTTTTGCGTATGAATAAAGTCAGGAAATTTAATGGCATCCCGAATAAAAAAGACAGGTGTATTATTGCCCACGAGATCATAGTTTCCTTCTTCTGTATAAAACTTTACCGCAAATCCACGTGGATCGCGTACAGTATCGGACGAGCCTAGCTCACCTGCCACAGTAGAAAAACGGATAAACATCGGTGTACGCTTACCCACTTCGGACAAAAAGCTCGCTTTTGTATATGAAGACAAATCATTAGTGACTTCAAAATATCCGTGTGCCCCCGCACCTTTGGCATGAACAACCCGTTCCGGCACACGCTCCCGGTTAAAATGCGCCAATTTTTCCAGCAGATGCACATCCTGAATTAGTACAGGCCCCCGTGAGCCTGCTGTAATCGAATTCTGATTATCTCCAACAGGAGCGCCCCAGCTTGTAGTCAGGTTCGTTGGTTGGTTACTCATAATTGAAATCACCTCTTGATTGAATTGGTTGACCTTGTGCCTTTCACTATAAATTGTGCACAAACAAAAATCAATACTTTTTTATAATAATTATAATCTAGGATTTAGAATTAGTTTAAAATCACAAATAAAAAAGCAAGCCCCTTAAGGCTTGCCGTAATATAGTGCTGTATTTATTTACAATAAAGTGACTTCAATTTCTATATTCTGAAATGATCGCATTGATCACTTCTTTAGGTTTTGCTATAGAGACTTTCAGACAATATTCATATAGAATTCATCATAAAATCATAATAAGAGCTGCTTTCTATCGAGAAAATCCAAAATATCCTGTACCGACTGCTTTACCTCCCGGCCTTCCGTAGATACGATTAAATCAGGTTCCAGCGGTACTTCATATGGAGCATCAATCCCTGTAAAATGTTGGATTTCTCCAGCTCTTGCTTTCTTGTACATGCCTTTTGGATCACGACGCTCGCATTCCTCTAGACTGCATCGGATATAAATCTCGTAACAGCCCTCCTGCTGTAAAATGTCCTTTACCATTTCACGATCCTCACGATAAGGCGAAATGGTGGCGCAAATCGTTAGAACACCCGCATGGGCCATTAGCTTGGACACTTCGGCTATACGACGAATATTTTCTTTGCGGTCAGCGGGCAGGAAACCCAAATTGCGATTCAAACCATGCCGAACATTATCCCCATCCAAAATAAATGTACGTATACCTCTTGCATATAACGCTTTTTCGAGTGTGGAGGATACCGTTGACTTTCCCGAGCCAGACAGCCCCGTAAACCAAAGCACCGGACTCTTATGTCCGTTCAGAAGCTGTCGAGCTTGCTTATCCACTTCTGATACATGCCAGGTAATGTTGGAAGATGGGTTCATTCAGCACTCTCCTATTTCATCAGTATTAATGTTTAATCTGTCTCTAACATCAGGATAGAGCATTTTTAAAACTGTTTAAAGTACGCTGCTCTGCTTTGTGGTCCAATACCGCAAAGACAACCCGTTTAAACAGGAATCCATATCCTTCAGTTACAAGTACTTGCTTAAACCAACTGGCTACCTCCTCCGGCTTATTGCGGAATACTCCACAACCATAAGCACCAAGCACAAAATGTTCTACACCGTTTTGCATGGCCATTCCCAAAATGTAACGAATGCGCTCCAACATAACTTCTCCAATCCGATTGACCTGCTCTGGCTCCCGTTCATGCACGACTCCAGCATTCACAGCAGGCGCGGTCAGGAAATCGACTAGATACGGCTCTTCCAGCAATGTTCCCTGATCATCCCGAAATACAGGAACTTGAGGAGAATAAATCATATAATCTGAATAAAAACAGCTCCGCAGCTTCCGATTATGTTGGTACATTTCCTCCATTTGTGAAATACAAGGATACAGTGCTGACGAACGAGCCAAGCTTTCCTCTTGAGCCTGACTGCCTCCAAGGAATCCGCCCCCGGGGTTTTTGGCTGATGCAAAATTCAAACAAGCTACGTGTTCCCGCTTCTCCTCGACCTGGAGTCTATGTGCGGCCTGCAACGTACTTTCTCCCGTTACTTCCATCTTTTTAATGATCGCCTGTTCGACTACATCGGAAGAAGCTCCTAATATACTTTTTATTCTTTGCTCTGCATCTTGCTTTATCGCTACCAGTTGAGAAGGTCTATATAGCTTCGAGCCTGTGACCGCATTCCCTACCTCTTTTGCTATATTTACTTGTACCTGTTTGGTATTTGTATAATGCCCATTCTCTAAAATGGATAATGTTTCATGCGCCATATGTGACCTGGCATCCCGCTTACTTCGGGAATTCATTGTGTTTTTCATGGTGACCAATCCTCCTTTTGCAATAGATCTTCACGTAAATTCGTCAATATTTCCCCCAGCCAGTTCGTACCCCGCCATAGCTTCCGGTGCCGTATACGAGCATCATTTTCAGCTAAACCTACACCCCAAATGGTATCCGTGGGACTAGCCTCAACCAGAGTAGTTCCCTTCGTTTTAAGCAGGTGCTTGAGCAAATTCGTATTTTGGGTGAACTTGGCATAATTTCCGTCATACACGAATTGCTGGCAATTTGCTTCCCATAAGGATTGGTCAAATCCGCGCACACTGCGACCACGGGCTTTTTGCTCCCTTGGGGTAGGGGCTTGCATAATTTTCAGAGCTGCCTCTTCATCTCCGAAAAGCTGCGCTTTTTTTAGCATCATATATTGCTCAGCACAGTTAAACTCCAATCCATCCACGACAAATTCACAAGGGTACCATTGCGAAAATGGTGAATGACTGCGATAAAAAAATGTAAACTTCTCCATGACTAATCCTCATTTCTTCTTCCTTTTATGCTATATAAAACGTGACCGTGGCTTAAATCGGTATAGCTTGGACGGACGATGTCCGGCCGCCTTCCTGTATTCATTGGTTTCTTCCACGAGATCTGCTATTTTACGACGAAAAGCCGCGGCTAACAGCTCTTTACCTAAAATAATTTCATACACCTGTTGGAGTTCACTCAGTGTAAACAGAGCTGGCATCAGGTGAAACGCAATATCTGTGTATTCAATTTTGCTGCGTAGACGCTCAATACCGTACGCAATAATTTTGGCATGATCAAAAGCAATTCCCTGTGACTCCAGCACTTCTCGCTTGATTTCTATGGTTTTCCCCTTAAGAATTTCAGTTACTTTCACTTTGGCTGTTAAAAGGATGTCCGCATGCTTCAATGTAATGTCAATGTTTTGCTCCCATGTGTAACCTTCCGGTTGATTCGTCCGCGTCTCCTGAGCCACACTGTAATCCAGTTCGAACCATTGAGCATCTGCGGCATCATCCCCTGCCTGCACCTCCAAGGATTCATGGTCTACTAACGCCATGTAAGCACAGCTGATTACCCGCATACGCGGATCACGTGCTACATCTCCCCAAGTGTACAGCTGCTCCATATAAATCTGATCCACATTGGTTTCAGTTTTAAGCTCACGGCGTGCAGCCTCTTCCAGGCTTTCATTCATGCCTACAAAACCGCCGGGCAACGCCCATTGCCCTATAAAAGGATGCTCTCCTCTTTGGATCAAGAGGAGCTGAAGTGTTTTCTCCGGTAGCTTACGGTAATTCTGCTGGAGCTGATCCATTACAGTAAATAGCAGCATATCTACCGTTACGGATGGACGCTCATATTGATTCGCATCATAAAGGGCCAAAAATTGCTCCTCCGTCAAGCCACTGTCGTTGTATTTCGATCTATCTGTCACTTGTGTCACCTACCTGCTCATATTTGGGACATCATCGCTTTTCCTTCAAAAGCAACGAATGCTCTATGTAAATTTTAATTTAAATCATTTGATAAAAACAAAATGTTAATATCAATACATTAATATATAATTAGCGCTTCGTCAATAGGGTGTATAGACCTATTTTTGGTCATGTGATAGTACTATTAGACTGTTTACTGAATTTTACTTGTTGCTTATTGTCATATCATGTATGATGTTTTGGACAATATAGGAAACACAACATACTAAACACGTAAGGAGAAGATCCAATTGTCTAACCCGTCTAACCCGTTTAATCCGCAATACAATCAACAAGGAGCACCGTCCAGACCAGCCCCTGTTTACCCGCCACCTGTTTCATTCAAGGAGTGGATGATCAGCTTACTCCTGATGGCAATACCAGTAGTTGGAATTGTTATGCTGTTTGTGTGGGCTTTTAGCGGCTCGACAAATCCGAGCAAAGCGAACTACGCTAAGGCAGGCCTGCTATGGGCCGCTATTGTAATTGTTATCTATATCATTATGGCTGTTGCTCTATTGCCTGCGATCATAAGCTCATTAAATTCCAGCAGCTATTATTGATTTCTAGTACATAGCAAAATAACCTTCTGATGAATCCAATTGAATCATCAGAAGGTCTTTAAACTAAAACTGTCGACCCTGTCGACAGTTTTTTTACTTCACCTTACTTCACTTCACTTTACTTGTACCAAAGATCATCGGTTTCAAGCTCCTGTAGACTGCTCAAAAACGATTTTGAGTTATCGACATAAAGTTCGGTATCGATATAGTCAATGAGCATTCGACCATGATCCCGACGGGCTCGTCCTTATCTACACCTTTGACCCGCAAAGCATGTGCAAGCTGATTGGCCTGTTTGTTCAGATCAGCATACGTCAAGTGCTTGTCCCCAAGTACAATCGCCACATGGTCCGGTGTGCGCTCAACCTGCTCCTCAAACAACTGATGAATCGTTTTCTCCCGTGGGTAATCCGCTAACATACCATGTAACATGCTCAACTTCATCTCCTTCTCCTGTAAGTTATAATCCATATATTACAATAATTGGGGATTTAACTGGAGAAAAAGAAATGACATCAGAGCTTGTTTTTCGACTGAACATTTCTTTAAAATAAGTATATAGCTACTTCTTGCTCTACAATAAATACCACAGATTGGTTACTCGACTGGAGGAAAAGAAATGACATCGGAGTGGCAGAGACTACAGACCAAACTGCCGGAATGGGTAGAACAAAGCCGTCATGAGTATATTCATGGCAAGGTAGCAGCGTATATTCCCGAACTGTCCAAGGCCCCGGCCGACGCGCTGGGTATTGTGGTCATGAACGGTGCGGGTGAGACCGTGGTAGCCGGAGATACGGAAATCCAGTTTACGATGCAAAGCATCTCAAAGGTATTTACGCTCATTCTGGCCTTGATGGATAATGGAGAGGACGTTGTCTTCTCTAAGGTAGGTATGGAGCCTACCGGAGACCGTTTTAATTCCATGCTAAAGCTAGAACTAGTCGAGCCGGGGATTCCATTTAACCCACTGATTAATGCCGGAGCAATCGCGGTCTCCTCTCTGATTCGCGGAAACAGTCCAGAAGAGAGATTTGCCCGTGTTCTTCAGTTTTTCCGTCTGCTTACTCATAATGACACATTGGAATATGATCAGGATGTCTACGACTCAGAATCAGCCACAGGCCATTTGAACCGTTCCCTTGCTTATTTTCTAATGGAAAAGGGGATTTTAAGAGGTCATGTGGAGGATGTGCTTGACGTCTATTTCAGACATTGTGCTGTCAAATTAAACTGTACAGATTTAGCACGTATGGGACTCATACTAGCCTACAACGGCCGTGATCCGGTCACAGGTATACCTTTGATCCCCCGTCGCTATGTACAGATCGCCAAAACATTTATGACAACATGCGGTATGTATGACGCCTCTGGTGAATTTGCCATTCAAGTCGGACTCCCTGCCAAAAGCGGCGTATCTGGCAGTATAATGACGATGGTACCTGGACGATACGGCATCGGGTTAGTGGGGCCTTCATTGAATCGTATGGGCAACAGTACAGCGGGGGTACACTTGCTGGAGACAATGTCCCGCGATTTGGATTGGAGTTTGTTTTAGGATATAAAAAAGGGTATTCCCAGCCAGTACGGCTCATAGGAATACCCTTTTCTGTTACGTTCTTGCTATGTTAAATGGTTTGACCCTGAACCAATTTGATTTGAATACGGAACGGGTCAGCCACATACAAGGCCCCATCACGTTCTTGTAATCGATAACCTGCCGCAGTCAAACGAGCAGTAATGGCATCCAATTCTTGTTGGTCTGGAACATTCAGTTCAAAATAATCCAATCCAGCAGCCTGCTCGGGAGCTGGTGGCGCTCCTTCACCTGCCCATATATTTAAGCCCATATGGTGGTGGTAACCACCTGCGGAAACGAACAAGGCTGAAGATCCATATCGGCATGTAATGTCAAAGCCAAGCACATCGCAATAAAATTGCTGTGCTGTGAGCAAATTAGACACATGGAAGTGAACATGCCCAATTACTGTTCCCTGTGGCAGTCCCTGCCAAGGTAAGTTTTCAGAAATGGCAATCAGGTCTTCTGCATCCACAGGTCCAGTTCCCATCATGTAAAATCCATTTGCATCTTTTTTCCATTGATTACGAGGACGATCCGCATAGATTTCAATTCCGTTATTATCGGGATCATGGATGTATAATGCTTCACTTACATCATGGTCTCCCTGTCCGATTTCAATCTCATGAGCCAGCAGATTACGCAAAGACAAACCCAGAGCTATACGATCTGGTAGAAGAATAGCAAAGTGATACAATCCGGTTGCAGACTGGCGCGGCAGAATAACTGCATTTTCAATATAGTTAAGAATCAGTAGCGCATGCTTTCCGTCAACAGTCAATTCAGCGGTATCCGCTGTTTGACGTAGAAGCTGTAAACCAATGACCTCAGTGTAAAATTGAATAGAGCGCTCCAAGTTACTAACTTTTAATGAAACCTGCCCGATTTTAGTGTTGTCATGAATATGTGCTGTCATGAGATTTCCCTCTTTCTACATGGATTGGAGGACTAAGGCTTAATCAAATTTATTGTTCTGTTGACCCACGACGGCTGAACAAAGAATCCAGAGACCAGCGAGTTGTCGGCGCAAATACGAGATGAAGAGCTACCAGAATAAAAGCAATATCCAGCTCATAGCCAGCGCCTTGACCATTCCCCATCAACCCGCCGGACAATTTGGCCGTGAAAATAGCGCCGATCAATACAATAACTAAAAGTCCGGATACATAGCGAGTAAGCAATCCAAGAATTAATGCAATCCCGCCGACCAACTCAATCACCGCAACGACATAACCTAAAAATCCTGGGACACCAATGCTGGAAAACCAGCCTGCAACATTACCCAATCCCATTTGGAATTTAGCAATTCCGTGTGCCAAAAACAAAATTCCGAGCGCCACCCGCATAATTGTAGAAACATTTCTGCTTGCTGAACTCATGTTTATCTCTCCATTCTGTTTGTTTTAATACACTCATACAAGCGTATATGAATAATTAATTTATATTACTAATAATTTAGCCAAAAAAATAATGACGTCCGAATCTATACTGCAACACATAAGTATGAATTACACTCAAATTATTAGTAATAGTAATAATTATTTTGTAATGTGAATTTAGCATAAGAAACTATAGTCTGTCAACAAATTATTTGGTATGATGAATAATAAATTAGTATATATTATATTTCCCTAAAAGGAGGAACGCTCTATGGGTATAGGATGCAACATTCGTGCGGCTCGTAAACGTAAAAATTTATCCATCCAGCAAATCTGCGAACGAACCGGTCTATCTCAAGGGTTTATGAGTCAAGTAGAAAATAATAAAACCTCCCCTTCCATCGCTACATTGGACAGCATCGCTAATGCGCTGAACGTACCTCTCGCTTTTCTGCTTCTTAAAGAAGAGGAACGGATGCAAGTGATTCGTAAGGACGAGCGTCGTAAAACATTGTATGGTAAAAACAAACTCCAGGTCGATCATTTGGGTGGTCAGGGTAATGTCAAAATGATGCTGGTGGACATGCCGCCAGGCTCATCTACAGAAGAAGAGCATGCTCATGCAGGGGATGAGATTCATTTTATTTTGGAGGGTACGGTATACGTGGAGCAGGGTGAGGATTCAGCTACGCTGGAAGCAGGAGATTCCTTTAGCTGGAGAGCAGCCATCCCCCACTATGCCAAAAATGTTGGAGAAAACAACGCGCGTATTCTGATCTCCGTGTTTCTCGAAGCAGAAAATGACGCCTAAACAAGATTTGAGCATATCACAATATTCATTATCCATTTCATTGTAAAAAGCGTGTACCGGGAAGTTAAATTAACTTCAACGATACACGCTTTTTTGTAGTATCTGCTCTACTAAACTTATCCCATCGCCTGCTGGGCATCTGTACGCGATTCCCACGGCAGCTTGATGGTTTTCATGATCTGCTTGGCATCGGCTCGGAGTCCGCTTACCGGATCGCCCGTCGTACCCAGCAGCTCTTCTTTTTTATCTATAGTAACACGCCCATAAAAAGTAGTGCTGCTGTCTCCCCATCCTGTAGTATACTCGTAGATCAGCGGCTTATTTAATTTCGGATAGGTTCCCCACTGATCTTTGGCTTTATTAGCCAAAAACAGCTCCAGTGGATCGTATTCCATCGTAAAGGTTTTATCAAAGGGAGCTCCCACATACCCTTGATAGGTAACAATCGGAAAACCGTCCTTCACTTCAACCAGACTCAGCACATCCCCGTTCACTGTAAAATACCGCAATGCTTCGCCTTAGGGGAACATATAGACACTGGACAGCAGCTCAGTGTTAGGACGATGTTCTTCTATATAAGGATGGACAGAACGTCTTTCTATGTGGATTAACGCTTCACGTGCTGCCACGAGATCTCCCTCATATATTTGTTCTTTTAGTTTACCGTGAATCGGTGGCTGGATCTGAATCTGTGTATTTGTCTTCTCCAACGTATAACCTAAATCAAGCGATACATCTCTAAGAGGCACATATACGTCTTTACCTACAACCTCAAATGTAAGCTGCTGCTTGTTTTTACGTGATTTCTCCTTAAGAACTAAGGGTTCAGCCCACTTTTGCAGCGTGACCTGCTTTTTTTTAGCATCCCAATGGTAGCTTGCACCTACAGCTTCAGCCAAAGGGTTAAGCGGTACCATGAGCTTACCGTCAATCAATAGAGATTTGGTCTTGTTGTTTAAGGGTTGACCGGCTATAACAATATCTGTTAGTTGTGTTGATTGAGGTGCTGTGGTTCCCTGTTCAACCGCTTTGGCTTCTCCTTGATGCATTGTTGTCAAGAGTAATGGAAGCATCAGCAAGGCGACAAACAATCGCTGAAATCCTGTTCGATCTAGCTTCATTATGAGTCTCCGTTCACTTAATAGACTTGTTCATTCCGGCTCTATTTCTTTTTGGCTGCGTCAATGTCTCCAGGTCTCATCCCTGCCCAGATGTTCGGGATACTGACGGCCTCTGGATGCTCAAATACGAGAAACGCAGTCGGCAAATATCGTTCTCCGTATTCAGAGGAAGGCTTGTTGACAATGGTGTTATCCTTGACGAGCACCGTTGATGAACCTCCATCCAGATTAGCACCGATAACCGCTCCATGCTTAAGTAAAATATTTTGCATATCATACAAGTTGGCACCTATGCTGTACCCAGGCTGGCGACCGTCGACGGTTACGAAAAGGATTGCCCCGTCTGCTCTCTGTCCCATCGCGGTACGGGGAGCAATGCCCCATCCCTCGCTTGCATTACGAATCAGGCCTTTTCCATTCACAATTAGGCGTGGTTGGAAAGTAACCGCTTCTTGCACATTCATTTTGGACAACTCGGACAACGAATAGTGACCGGCTATCATTTTTCCCTGTTTATCAATACCTACGATTTGAACAGAGGCATTTTTACCCATATCGTTGTAGTATATCTGGCCCTGAGAAATGACAACACCAATCGGTTTAAAGCCATTCCCGTTCCAGTTGGGATCAGCGAATCCACCGCCGTTTACACCAGCAACGGCCCCCAAACGCTCGACCATACTAGATACATGTTCTCCCCGGCCGACTTTAGCAGGAACCCCGAGCCTAATTTTAGTGGGGTCATGCACCGTCATAACATAGCCATGATAGTTACGACCCGATACCTCTTCCACTTCAACCAACGGCGTCTGTTGTACTTTAGTAGGTATCAGATCAGGCAGATTGATTGTATGTCTATCCTTTTCCTCTCCCATCTCTTCGAACCGGGCCGAATATTCAGCCACGCGCTTCTTCGCCTCTGCTTCGCCGATAAAATATTTCGCCCAGTGACGATGCTGAGTCGTAATCAGCGTATCCGCAGCCAAATAGCGCATCTCCTTGCCAGAAGGGGTTAAAAACAACCATGCACCGCCCCCAATTCCTGCTAACAGGAATACAATAAAAAGTCGCAACATAAAGCGACCAAATTTTCCTTTTCGTTTCTTTTTCTTATTTTTCTGCCTGCGAGCTGCTGCACGCTGTGGCAAGACTTCCGGTTTCATTCATCATCTCTCCTGTTTGGTGACTTCTATCGTATTTCTTCACTATTGCCCATCAAATGATCAGTAGCGATAGGCTGCGACATCTAACGACAATATCATAAACTAATTTTGTAGAATGATAGTGTCAATTTTTTAACAGATTCATCCACTCTGAAAAAGAATACAGCAAAAAGCCCTTCACATAAATGTGAAGGACTGTAAATAGGGGGGATATCCTATTTACGGAGCAGCCTCCGGTTCGAGTAGCATGAACAGCTCTTTCATCTGCTGTCGCTTAAGTTTGGGACTAAGCACATACAAAGTATCGCCCGGTTCAATCACAGTTGTACCTCTCGGGGCAATAATTTGCTCGTTCCGAATAATGGCTGTGAATAAGATGTCTTCAGGCAGCTGTATATCCTGAATCGCCTTGCCGGCTATCGACATCCCCTTTTGTACCTGAATGTGGTTGATTTCGGAAGTGGTTTTTCCCAAAGAAACTAATTCCAACAGTGAAGGCGACGATGTCTCGTTAGGGTCCATCAAGCCAAGCTTCACCGCTAGCCACGAGATCGTGGTACCTTGAATAATCGCAGAGGTGAGCACAACGAAAAATACGACATTAAAAAACAAAGGTCCTACATCCATTTCGTCCAGTAATGGATAAGTTGCTAGTACAATGGGTACCGCTCCCCGCAGTCCTGCCCAGGATAACAGTGTCTTCTCGCGAACAGAGTACCTGGAAAAAAGCAAGCTTAGGAACACACCTATTGGACGAGCCACCAGCATGAGGATGAAGGAGAGCGCCAAACTTTGCCACGCAATGCCCAGCAATTGATCGGGAAAGACCAATAGGCCGAGCAGGACAAACATCATAATCTGCACCATCCAGGCGAAGCCATTGTTAAAATGAATAATGGATCGCTTGTAGGTCAAGTCGGAATTTCCCAATACAATGGCCATGACATATACCGCCAGCAATCCGCTCGCCTCCAGTAACGATGCCGCCGCATACGTCAAGACTGCAAATGCCAATGCCATTACAGGATACAAACCGGATGAATCAAAATTCATTTTATTAATCGCATATACACCTAAGCGTCCGAGTACAAAACCAACGGCTAGACCAAAACCCATTTCCCATAAAAACAACAAGATATGTATCCAAATGGATTGCTCAGGGTGATGTATCAGCTCAATCAATGTTACTGTGAGAAATACAGCCATCGGGTCATTGCTGCCGGATTCCGCTTCAAGCGTCGAGGTAATTCGCTTTTTGATGTTTTTACCTCCTAAAACGGAAAACACAGCTGCCGCATCCGTCGAACCAACAATAGCGCCAAACAGCATGGATTCCATCCAGCTCACGCCTAAAATAAACTTGGCGCAGACGCCAATGACTACAGTCGTAATGATGACCCCCAACGTTGATAATGACAACGCAGGTCGAATTACTGGCTTAACATCTGTAAACTTTGTCTGCATCCCGCCTTCAAACAAGATTACAATGAGCGCGAGAATGCCCACCAGCTGTGTGATAAAGGCATTATCAAAATAAATAAACTGACTGAGCACCATGCCTACAGCAATAAACAAAACGAGCGCAGGCATACCGAAACGGCTGGAAAATTTGGTAGTCAGCACACCGACCAGCAGCAAGCCGGACAGCAAAAGCACAATCAAATTAATCACGGTTGTCTGTTCCATACGGCTTCTCCTATCTTGAAAATAAATGTTCATTTTTTCGCCTTCTAACTATATACCCTCAAATCACACAGAATACTAATCATAAGTAAAAAAATATATGAGAAAATCAAAAAATCCAGCTCATGGTCTGTGCTAAATTCCGCACTCCACAAGCTGGTTTGTACATTTTTTTAAATTTCTCAAGCTGTACCCGTTCGTCGTGCTTAGGCTTTGGGCTGAATCATATGTGCTGGTACAACATATTGGTCGAACTGCTCTTCCGTCAGCAGTCCACTGCGGAGTGCCGCTTCCTTTAGAGACAGCCCTTCTGCATGTGCAAGTTTAGCGATTTTAGCAGCATTTTCATATCCAATATGTGGATTCAATGCTGTCACCAACATTAGTGAATTATTCAAATTGTGCTCAATCTTGGCGAGATCGGGCTCGATGCCAACGGCACAGTTGTCATTAAAAGCAATGATGGAATCGGCCAGTAGATGAACTGATTGCAAAAAGTTGTATATGATTACTGGCTTAAACACATTCAGTTCAAAATTACCTTGACTTGCTGCAAAGCCGATAGCTGCATCATTACCCATGACTTGCGTAACGACCATCGTCAGTGCTTCACTCTGGGTAGGATTTACCTTACCTGGCATAATGGAGCTACCCGGCTCGTTAGCAGGAATCGTGATTTCCCCCAAGCCGCTTCGCGGACCACTAGCCAGCCAGCGAACATCATTGGCGATTTTCATCAAATCCGCAGCTAGCGCTTTGATTGCTCCATGTACAGCCACCACTTCATCGTGACTGGTCAGCGCATGAAATTTATTAGGTGCAGAAGTGAACGTTTTGCCAGTGAAGCCGGAAATTTCCGCAGAGGTTCGGGAACCAAACTCTGGATGAGCATTAATTCCTGTGCCCACTGCTGTTCCGCCAATCGCCAGCTCCTTCATATATTGAACCATGTCGACGATCATCCGCTTGCTTTTATCCAGCATGGCATACCAGCCGCTAATTTCCTGACCCAGTGTAAGTGGTGTAGCATCCTGCAAATGGGTTCGACCAATTTTGATAATATCCTTGAACTGTTCTGACTTCTGTTGAAAAGTCTCTTTCAGCTTATCAATGGCAGGCAACAAACGGTCCTCGACCGCAATGACACCCGCTACATGAAGCGCTGTAGGAAACGTATCATTTGAGCTTTGCGACATATTCACATCGTCATTCGGATGCAGCTTCGCATCTTTTCCCTGTTTTTGTAACCATTCACTGCCCAGATGAGCAATCACTTCATTGACATTCATATTGGACTGCGTACCGCTCCCTGTCTGCCATACAACCAATGGAAAATGGTCATCCACTCGTCCAGCTAGAATTTCATCCGCTGCATAAATAATGGCATCCTGTTTTTCCTGAGATAGCTTACCCAACTTATAATTGCTGATCGCCGCACTTTTTTTGAGTACCGCGAACGCCTGAATGACCTCTAATGGCATTTTCTCCGAGCCAATCGGGAAATTTTCCTTACTGCGCTGTGTTTGCGCTCCCCACAAACGATCTGCCGGTACTTTGATTTCGCCCAACGTATCCTTTTCAATGCGGTAGTTCAACTCATTTCCTCCTCTTGGCCTATGTAATTCAGACAAAATATGGTGATCTTCTTTGCCTATTATACATTAAATTTCAAATGTTATCATATATTTTGCAAGCGCTTTTTTACGATAAGGTTAGAGGAGATAGAAGAAAAAATTCAGCTATGAGCTTGATTACCAGCCTCAGTTAATCGTGATGTTGCTTTTGGCATGCACTACTTTTCTGCCCAGTAGCTTATTTAGTGCGTCGATATAAGCTTTAGCGCTAGCTTCCAAAATATCTGTACTAGTACCTCTTCCCAGTGCTGTGTACTCACCTTGCCTCAAAATAGCGTGAACTTCCCCCAACGCATCTTTGCCATACGTTACAGACTGGATGGAGTAATCCTCCAACTCCACCACTTCACCACTAGCCTTGTCAATCGCATGAAAAATCGCATCTACAGAACCATTACCCATCGCAACTTCATCAATTGATGTGCCATCTTGCTTATTCAACCGTATAGAGGCGACTGGAACCGACTGATTACCATAGGACACCTGAATAGAATTTAGTGTGTAAATTTGAGGTGAGGCATTGCGGCTTTCATCCATCAGGACAAGTAAATCCTCATCCAACACCTGTTTTTTCTTATCTGCCAAGGCTTTGAATTTGCGAAATGCAGCCTGAAGTTGTTCCTCTGTCAAAACATCAAACCCCATGTCCGCCAGTTTTTCCTTAAACGCATGACTTCCCGAATGCTTGCCTAATACAAGTTTACTGGTCTTCAAACCAATGCGCTCAGGAGACACGATCTCATATGTTGTACGCTCCTTTAGCATTCCGTCCTGGTGTATACCGGACTCATGTGCAAATGCGTTGGCCCCAACAATGGCCTTGTTCCCCGGTACCGACATTCCAGTACGTTTGCTTACCAGTCGACTGGTAGCATACAGTTCCTCCAAAACCAGACTCGTTTGTGCACCATAGAGATCGGTTCTCGTGTCAAGGGCCAGTGCGACCTCCTCGATAGGTGTATTTCCGGCTCGCTCGCCAATGCCATTAATGGTACCTTCAAATTGATCTACACCGTTACGGATAGCTGCCAGCGTATTAGCTGTTGCCATCCCAAGATCATCATGACAGTGTGTGCTAAGCTGTATTTTTTCAATACCTGGTACTTGTTGTTTTACGAATCTAAACATTTCTCCAAACTGATCTGGCGAGGCATAACCCACGGTATCCGGTAAATTGACGACGGTCGCTCCAGCGCGAATTGCCATATCTACAACTTCACAAATAAAGTCCAACTCGGTACGACTGGCATCCTCTGCCGAAAATTCTACCTTGCTGAAATACTTACGTCCATAACGAATGGCAGCAGCAGCGGTCTCTAATACCTTCGCTTTATCCATTCGTAGCTTATGCTGGCGATGAATAGGTGAGGTAGCCAGGAACAAGTGAAGACAAGCGTCCTCCGCTCCCCGTAGAGCTTCTCTGACCGCATCTATATCCTGCTCTTTCGAGCGTGCAAAACCAACCAGTGTTGCTTGGGTGACCTGTTTGGCAATCTCCTGCATGCTGATGATCTCACCAGGTGAGGTTGCCGGAAAGCCGGTCTCAATCCGATCTACGCCTAATTTTTGAAGCTGAAGAGCGATTTCCACCTTTTCTGTGCTGGTTAAGCTAACTCCTGGTGATTGTTCTCCATCTCTTAACGTTGTGTCCAACACCCATATTTTGCGCATACAGATACCACCTTTGGTTTGATTTTAGGAGATGCTCAAAGTAGAAGGTTTATACATCATTTTATTCATCCGATCATCTGATGTTTAGGATTAAAAAAATTAGGAACTTCCCATATGCTTTTGCAGCTCCAGCTTGGTGCCGTCCAAATGCTGAATACTATATAGCTCTGCAGCCTTACCATCCTGATCCAAGATCGCTTCATAAATTTTTTCATGCTGAAGTGTAAAATGATTTGGCATCACCGGATCGGTAATCAGATTTCTCAGCGCCTTGCGAATAGCCTCTACAAAGCTGCGGTATACGTCCGTAAGCACCTTATTGCCTGTAGCTGCTGCAACAGCCAAGTGAAAAGTGATATCCGCATCCAAGTACCCATTCATATCTCCAGCGGCCAATGTCGCAGCTCGACGGTCCAGTGCCTCTCGCATCAAGCGTAAATCTTCGTCATTACGACGTAACGCAGCTAATCTGGCAATCTCCAGTTCCAGCACGCTCCGCACTTCATAAACTTCAATAATTTCAGCACGGCTTAGTCGGTAATCCAATGGTTCTTGAGAAGTCGTCGGTTGGCAGACAAAGGTCCCGTGTCCTTGCTTTTTCTCTAATAGACCGGCATGCACCAGTACGCTAACCGCCTCCCGAACTGTAGATCGCCCGACTCCAAATAGCTTCATAAGCTCGGGCTCGGTTGGAATCTTAGTGCCTACATTCCATTCACCAGCAGCAATTTTTCGTTGCAACTGCTCAGCCACTTCATCTGCAATTTGCTTGCGTTTAACAGCTTGAAAAGGCATCATTCCATGATTCATCTGATCATCTCCTGTTTCGTATCATACTATGACACATTGCTTTTCTGCAACCTTTTTCATAATCTTTCTTAGTGGTCTTGTAACTGCAGCCTTAGCAATCGAAAAAGCCTGCACCGTTCACCACGATGCAAGCTTATTTGGATAAAGAACATATTAAGATTTCGTTTTATTCGGAGTAACACAATACAGACGGCTGGTTGTTTCAAAAATATGTCCCGGAGCCAGTGCAATTAACCCGATGTCTTCCGCAGGCAAGTCTGGTCGATTCGGTGCATTGATCATGTTCATTTGCGGTTCAGGACAGATGAATTCCTGGTTCGCTTTGTTGTTCCAGATCATCCAGTGCTTATAAGCAGTGCCTACATCGTATACAAGGGTAGCACCTGTCTTACTGTGTGTGAGTTCCATATAGTTACGTCCATTTTGCGGAGCCGCCGTATAATGATTATCCATAGAGGCAAAATAAGGGCTAACTCCTGTTGTCTTCATCAGTTCCTCTTCCGGGGATAAAGGTTGGAACTGTCCAGTGGCCAACAACCGATCTGTCAGCTCACGCCGCTCACCGATCGTAACCTTAATCTTGTAATCCTCAGGCGAGCTATCAGGTACAAACGGTACCCGAATGGCTGTGTGAAAGGCAAACAAGTTGGGAATCGGCTGATCCCCCTCGTTATGGATCACATAACGCTGATGCAGGCCAAATTCGTCAAGGCTGTACGTCAGCTTCATCGTAAAGGTGAAGGGTAGATAACGGAACATAGGATGCCCTTCCCTTACATGCTGATTCATTACCACATAACTACCTTGCTCCCCGGAACCGTAATCCTCAACCTCCCACCGAACGGTGTGTAAAAAGCCGTGCAAATGGTTATGGGTAGCCTCTTCATTAATTGGCAGCTCATATGTAACACCATTCCACAGGAATTTTCCATCCTCATATCGATTCGGAGGGAATAAGAAAGGAATTCCGTAAACGGATGGGCTTTGCTTAAAAGCCTCTATGCTCTCAGCATCCGGCTCACGTAAAAAAGAATATCCCGTCTCATTGTCACGAAAAGAAATCAGATTTGCGCCGTTTCCTGGCAGGGCAACCGCTTCATATCGTCCAAATTTAAGACGAATCGCCGGTATTCCATAATAAAGATCACCAATTGCAGTATGCTGTTGTGTCATCAAAAATCCTCCTTGATGAAATGACGATGTTTAATGAAAGCGTTTAGCTTTTGGCTTGACTATACCATGTCCAGCAAAAAAATTCCACGTCCACGCAAAAAAACGATGCCCCACAAGGCATCGTCCTTCACACATATTACACATAACGTCCCTGTTTGGGTACTGCCATGTGTTCAAAATTTCCAGCCAGCTGTTCCAACTGATTAGTCAGCTCGGTACCTTGCATGAAATGTCCATGCCCTGTAACTGCAATTGCAGGCTTTAAGCCGGCTAACATCTTCACTGACCGCTGTGCAGCTTGCCAATCTGTTGTAAAATACGCAGGCGGTCCGTGGATTTCTTTTTCCTGTAAAAGCACAGCCAAGGCCGATTCCTGCTTTACCGTGATAAAAGCGTCACCAGCTACCATTAAGCGTCTCCGCTCATGAAAAAGCGATACATGACCAGGCGTATGTCCTGGTGTATGCAGCCACTTCCAACCAGGGGCGCCGGGGACACTGCCATCTTGGGGCAAGGAGGTGATGCGATCATCTAGATCTATAGCATCATTGGGATACAAGAAGGAAATTCCCGACATCAAGCCTCCCCCAACACTAGGGTCAGGTTTTTGATAATCTTTCATTCCCGTTAAATAAGGTAATTCCAAAGGGTGTGCATAAACAGGTGTACCCCAATGCTGAACCAACTCAATAACCGAACCTACATGGTCAAAATGACCGTGAGTAAGCACAATAGCAACCGGAGGACCCGTAAACCGTTCTTCAGCTAGGCGTATAATCGAGTCTGTGAATCCTGCCATCCCCGTATCCACCAGCACCCAGGATCGGCTTCCCGGCTCTCCAATAAAACACACATTTACAAACAGCGTCCGTAAGCTCAGGAGATCGGGAGCAGCCTCTTCATTTGCCGTCATTCCTTCGGTGAACAGATGATTTGCCAAAGCTTCACCCTCCTATTCACATGGAATTTCCTGTTATACTCGACCTTTAGGCTTCCCCCATGTCAGCAGATTATGCGGACACTGCTAAATATAATCCGCTTGTCACGAAAATAGACCATGTTTACATTACTCGGGTAATTTACTCCATGCCGCATCCAGCAAATAGTCGAAAAGATCATCGTTCTCTTCAATCCAGCTATCCATCTGTAGCATCTCTTCCTCCAAGCGTGGCTCTCCTGCAAAATGGAGACTATAATCCCACTCCTTTCCCTTTTTACTGTGGAAGGTGATTTCATATATAGAACTCTGTCCGTCTACTCCAAATACCACTTGGCCTAAATATGCACCGTTCTCATCTCTAGTCATTTGCGCCTGCTGAATATGTACTTCTTTCAATTCCTGAGAAGAATTTTGCTCCGTCATTTATTTATCCGCCCTTTCATTTTCACTAAAAAGTACCAAAACTGATTTGTGAACCTTTTCGTTACATTGTACAATATATAAGCTATGTGTGGAATTTGCAAAAAAACTGTGCGAATTACCCTATTCTTATTTGAGGCTTGTTCGTGAAATGGAGGAAAGTTACATGTCAGATTTTCAACAAAAATTGCAGAAATATGCGGAATTAGCCGTTCGAGTGGGCGCCAATGTCCAACCTGGGCAGACACTTATCGTTCATGCGCCAATCTTGTCCGCCGAACTCGTACGACTTATCGTTAAATCAGCGTATACTGTGGGAGCTAAGCTGGTAAAAGTAAAATGGAGTGATGAGACGGTTACCCGATTACAGTATGAACTAGCTCCTGATGAAACTTTTAATATTGCCCCCAAATGGTACGCAGCCGAAATGACAGAAGAAGTCGAAAATGGCGCTGCAGTGCTCCATGTCATTGCCGAGAATCCTGATTTGCTTCAAGGGATTCCGTCCAGCAGAATTACCGCTGCCCAGCGTGTGCGATCCCATGAGTTACGTCAATACCGTGAATACCAAATGGCTGACAAGTTTAGCTGGTCTCTGATTGCTTATCCTTCAGCAGAATGGGCAGCCAAAGTATTCCCTGATCTGCCAGCTTCCGAGCAAATGGATAAACTGTGGGAAGCCATTTTCAGCACTGTACGTGTGGATCTGGACAACCCTGTGGAGGCGTGGAATGAGCATTTGAAAACCCTATCCAGCAAAGCTGATATTTTAAATTCCAAACGCTATAAAAAGCTGCATTATCTGGCGCCAGGTACAGACCTCACTATCGAACTGGCAAAAGACCATCTATGGGTAGCAGCCGAAAGCGTCAACCAACAGGGACATACTTTTGTAGCCAACATGCCTACTGAAGAGGTATTTACTGCTCCACTTAAAACGGGAGTAAACGGTAAAGTCAGCAGCACCAAGCCACTCAGCTACAGTGGCAATATCATCGACAACTTCTCACTGACCTTTGAAAATGGACGTATTGTCGATGTACAGGCCGAAACCGGTTTGGAGACTCTCCAGCATCTCGTAGAAATGGACGAAGGTTCACACTACCTGGGCGAGGTTGCGCTCGTGCCTCATAAGTCACCGATCTCTGATAAAAACATTTTATTCTACAATACATTGTTTGATGAAAATGCCTCTAACCATCTGGCTATCGGTAATGCTTATGCATTCAATCTTAAAGGCGGTAAGGATATGACTCAAGAGGAGTTGGCTGCCAACGGTCTGAACTCCAGTCTGACTCACGTCGATTTTATGATTGGTTCAGGTGAAATGGACATCAATGGCGTTACCGAAGACGGTACTGAGGAACCGATCTTCCGTAAAGGAAATTGGGCGATTTAACACGGTAAAAAAGGCTCTCACCGCTTGATGCGAGAGAGCCTTCTTGCTTCATCTTTAAGTTATGTTACATACATTTACAGTGTATTAATCCAATAATTCGCTGCAAGTCCAAATACGATTTGTACTATGCTGATGATGAAAAAGACAATAAAGCAGCTTACAACTCTTCGATTAATGGTTTGATGTAAGGATAAAGATGATTTCACATAAAACATGCTGCCTAATATCCCCAAACACAGACCAAAGATACCTGCAAATAGCCACCCTATAACTAAGCTGACCACGACAAAAGCCCAGCTCCAGCCCGGAGCCTTACTTACTGGAACATAAGGTTGATTGGACCCAAGATAAATACCGTCCACAGCTAAATCTGCTTTGTTGCCAATGACCACAACATTCACAGCTTTCTCCTTCAATCGAATTGGAAAATCAATCAAGTTCAAAAATGCGTTCTGGCTTTTCACCTTCTGCTCGCTACCATTCACAATAATTTTTCCTCCGGTAAAGCCACGCTTGTACTCAATACTATATTGAATACCTTGGTCTTCTACATTCCATTTGGCCATCGCTAAACCCCTCTCAAATTTTAGGTAATTTTCTAATTATGTACCATGAAAATCATACCATAAGCTGCAAGTTAAATAATGGAAAAAGGCCGCTTATCAGCGACCTTTGAATCTACTTATTTCGTATGCGATTAGTTTCTATGTCCAATTTTAGTCTTGTAGGCAACTGAATACTGATCAGCCGCTAAAATCGCATCAAGCACATCATCCGCTGTAACAGCAAATGGTAAATTGTGAGCGGTTTCGCCTTCTTTGGTAGCAGCCTGAGCTACTCGGTACAAATCCTCTCGGGAAGCTTCCTGCAGCTTAATGTCTTCCAGCGTAACCGGCAGATCGAGTTTTAGGTAAAAATCAATATACCGCTCCACCTCAGTTAAAGGTCTTTTTTCCAAGGCAAGCTGTACTAAGGTGCCAAAAGCTACTTTTTGGCCATGCGTCAGGTGATGAATGTCTCCTTCGAGTACGGTAAAACCATTGTGAATGGCATGTGCACCTGCCAAGCCGCCGCTTTCAAAGCCCAAACCGCTTAGCAATGTATTGGCTTCCACCACCGCTTCAAGCGCTGGTGTAACGACTTTGCGCTTCACAGATTCATAAGCTTGCAGTCCGTAATCGAAAAGAACCTCCTCGCACTTGGACGCAATGGCTTCTGCCGCCAAGGTTGGCAAGCCGCCAGCCATAGTTGTAGCACGAGCTTCAATGACTGCACGGGCTTCAATCCACGTTGCCATGGCATCCGCAATACCTGAGGAGAGGAACAAAGGCGGTGCCTGAGATATGACCTTCGTGTCAACCAGGATTAAGCTCGGATTTTTACTGAAAAAGGTATACGTATCAAATGCACCCTCATCCGTGTACAAAACAGATAGAGCACTGGTAGGGGCATCTGTAGAGGCGGTTGTTGGAACAATCACCACCGAGGAACCGAGTAGCTCATTAACGGCTTTGGCGGTATCCAGTGTTTTACCGCCACCTACACCAATGACAATATCAACCTGGCCGCTTCGTCCCTCATCAGCAATACGGTTTACTTCATTTTTGGATGCTTCTCCTTGAAACTCAACCTTTATAGCAGTGATATCAGCCTGCTCCAGACTTTTGACCACTCGATCGGCTGCAATCTCCCAAACCAGCTTGTCCGCAATAACCAAAGCCGTATGGCCTAAAGGCTTAACATATTCACCTGTTTTATCAATCACATTTTTCCCTTGCACATATTTACCTGGACTAATAAATACTTTTTCGCTCATCATTCAACTCTCCCTTCCATGTTTGTACAATCTCTATTATACGGCTGAAAGGGCACACATCTCAATTTCAAAGCCAAAATCTTCTATCATTTGATGATCAGCGGTAACTTCTTGGCCTGCTGTCGTTAAATAATCTCCTACAAAAATCGAATTTGCTGCATAAAGGGCTAGCGGTTGTAATGAGCGTAAATTCAATTCCCTTCCGCCTGCGACGCGTATTTCTTTGGATGGACAGATGAACCGAAACAGTGCCAACACCTTTAAAGCTTGGATCGGCGAGATCCGCTGTGCTTCTCCCAAAGGGGTTCCGGGGATTGGATTCAGAAAATTAATCGGAATAGAGTCGGCATCCAACTCTCGTAAGGCATAAGCCATTTGAACGATTTCCTCATTCGTCTCCCCCATACCGATAATAACGCCAGAGCATGGAGACATTCCGTGTGATTGAGCCATTTTCACAGTTTCGATGCGTTGGTCATATGTATGTGTGGTCGTAATCGAGGGATAGTTGGCTTTACTTGTATTTAAATTATGATTGTAACGGTGTACCCCAGCATCTGCCAATCGCTGTGCTTGATCTCCCTTGAGAATCCCCAAGCAAGCGCAAATTTTGAGCGGCATGGTACGACTAATTTCTTGTACAGCATCAATCACCTGATCCAGTTCCCGATCTGTCGGACCTTTGCCGGAAGCTACAATGCAATATGTCCCCGCTTTTCGTGCTAGGGCTTCCCTTGCCCCAGCCAACAATGATTCCTTATCCAGCATACTATACTTGCTGACAGGTGCCGTAGAAACGATGGATTGTGAGCAATAACCACAATCCTCCGGGCACAGACCACTTTTGGCATTCATGATCATATTGAGCTTTACTTTTTTTCCGTAAAAATGATGCCTTACCTGAAATGCAGCTTGCATAATCGGTAATATTTCCACATCGTCCGCTTCCAGTACCGCCGTGCCTTCTTCCAGCGTCAGATTGCTGAAATGTATTGCTTTTTCAGCTAATGAGTCCCAATTTACAGCCTTATTGAATAAATTCATACTTCATCCTCCCTCATTTAGATGGTTATGTAAGCAGATAAGATTTTTACCGTAAGGAAATCCACTCTATTGTCAACTTAATAATTATGTATTAGGTTGACAATAACACAGATATCATACCAATTCACATCCTTTATGTAAAGAAGACAAATTAAAAAGCGACCCCACATCATTAAAGGTCGCTTTCCATATTTATTCCATTATGAGACTCCTGCTTCCTCCACGATGATAGGCTGTTTGATTAGCCGAATACGTGAAATCCGCTTGTTTTCAACTTCTTCTACAATGAACATACATCCTTCAAACACTACAGACTGACCTGGCTGTGGAGGGATAACCTCTACATGTGAGTAGAGCCAGCCCCCTACTGTATCATAATCCTCATGATCAAGATCTAGCCCGAAACGATCGTTCACTTCATCAATTAATAACATACCGTCAATGGAAAATTCCTCGTCATTAATCTGCTCACAACTCGGACGTTCTTGGTCGAACTCATCCTGAATTTCACCGACGATTTCTTCCATAATATCTTCCAATGTTACCATACCCGATGTGCCACCGTATTCATCAATCAAAATTGCAATTTGCGTCTTGCTACGCTGCATGCGTTTGAGCAGATCACTAATTTGCGTTGATTCAGGAACAGCAAGAATCGGGCGAATCATCGTACGGGTATCCAGCGTGTTCGCACGTAGAAGATCTTTAATATGGATAAAGCCGATAATATGGTCCTTATCTTCGGCGCAGATTGGATAACGGGTTCTCATGCTTTCCGTTGCAATCGCGAGATTTTCTTCTGTGGACTCATTACTGTATAAACAGATCATCTCCGTGCGCGGAATCATGATTTCCCTGGCGGTCGTGTCGGCAAAATCAAATATATTATCAACAAGCGCCAATTCCGTATTATCAATTAGTCCGCTCTTATTGCTTTCTTTCATCAGAATGCGTATTTCATCCCCCGTATGCGCGGAATCATCATATTCGGATACCGGCTCCAGACGGAACAAACGCAACAGGCTGTTCGCCATTCCATTCAACGCCCATATGAATGGATACATCAACTTGTAAAACCAAGTCATCAGCATGGCCGAATACAGTGTAATAGTCTCAGATTTACGAATAGCTATCGTTTTGGGTGCCAATTCACCCAACACAATATGCAGAATCGTAATGACAATAAATGCAATCACCACGGCAGTACCGTGTACGTATACCGCTCCCAAGCCAACGGCAGTAAATATAGGCTCAATCAAATGTGCGATGGCCGGCTCTCCGATCCATCCCAGTCCCAACGATGCTAAGGTAATACCCAATTGGCAGGCAGACAAATAAGCGTCCAAATTGTGTATCATATTGGCGGCGTATACGGCCTTTTTATTGCCCGCCTCCACCAAGGTTTCGATACGG
Organism: Paenibacillus sp. EKM10P; assembly: GCF_011800655.1. Lineage (NCBI taxonomy): Bacteria > Bacillati > Bacillota > Bacilli > Caryophanales > Paenibacillaceae > Paenibacillus > Paenibacillus sp. EKM10P. The sequence goes on from NZ_JAALET010000002.1 coordinate 127,214, forward strand.
CTGCCCCTGACCTTCACCATGGCAAATTCCGCAGATACAAAAAATCCATTCAATAATACTAATGCAAAAACAATAATTAAGTTAAACATACTCGGTAAAGGGTCACTCAATATGCTCCCCATCAGCCGTCATTACGGCAGACAGGCGCACCTCCTTCGGATATTTTCATCATAGACAGAACGATAACACATCATAAGCAGCGTCAACTTCCCAACACATTCACCCCTTCCGGCTTCCATAAGCCATATTCCGCATAAATGTTTAAATCATTCATCAGCTTATATTTAATTATATAACTATACTCTATACAGTCAAACTACAAGCAATGTCAGAAAAATCAATCCCTCTATCATTTAGGTCGAAAAGCTCTCATTTTCGCCTCTTACCACCAAGAAAGCAACTATATTTGAGAAAGAATATAAACAAAATACATCCCCTGCCGTTTGGCAGAGGATGTAAACTCATATATATGAAGGCATCAGCGAACCGGAGATCCGCCCGGGTTCCCGATGACGCCGGGATATTGGTACAACAATGGCTCATCAAAAGTTGCATAATCTAGGTTTAACATCAGCAGAATGGTCCGTTTGCCTGTCGCCGGATCACTAATAATAATATGGTCCCGACCTGCTGCTTCCAGAATGCCTTTGAATATTTTAGCATTCCATTCTCGGTTATTTTCATAGGTCATATAAAAAGTTCCCGTTTTGCCCAAGTTCAAGCGTAAAATATTCTCGATGTATGATTGCTCGTATTGAGGAGTCTGAACCTGCACTACCGTACCCGTTGGTGTCATAGGGCTGCCACTACTTACTTGAGGTGGAAAGCCAGTCATAGGTTGCATGGTTCCGGCTGGAGCCATTCCTCTTGGCCATTCGGGATATCCATTGCCGGAAGCATAAGATACGGGACGGTAAGCTTGCTGTGAAATCATTTAAATTCCTCCTAAAATGGTTTTAATTTTTAAATTCTTCAAGCCATCCTGAAAGGTGTCTAATATACATTAGGACAGTCCTGTGCAGTCGGGCTAAAAAAGCAATGGGCTTTAAAGCGTCCGGTATTGGTCTGGTTATACCAGGTACCCGGGCAGTCTCCAGCCGGTCTGAAAAACCATAATGCATTGGATGCTGGACGTATTTTTTCACCATTGATTACACGCTGGGCAAGTCGAATGTCCCGATCACGGGCCCTCTGATAAAAATACCCCTTCTGAGTAGCCTCAAAACCTCCGGGGCTTTGAAACACCATGTCATTCATGAGGCGTATCCCTTGGAAATCTAGGCAATTGGCTAAAATTCGGTTCACACCGACATTGCCAACCATGAGCATTCCTGACTCGCCTTCACCTTCAGCCTCAGCCCGCATCAGCCGGGCGAGGGTCCTCACATCCTCTGAGTTGGTCTTGATTACAGCCACCGCGTCCCCTCCTTGCTTCTCCTTCACATACCCTATCCTATGGTACAAATGCCCAATAGGTGACAGTCCAGAAAATAAAAAAATAGCCCCAAGAATGGGACTACTCATTTAGGCTTTTATCATGGCTCGTAGATCATCTTACGCGTCATGCCACCATCGACCACTAGATTCGTGCCTGTTACAAAATCATTGCCGGGTTGTGTTAAATACAGACAGGCTCGTGCGATGTCTTTAGGGGTCCCTACTCGCCCAGCCGGATGCTGTTGATGGTCTTCCGCACGTAATTGCTCGTAATCCCCGGTTTCAATCCATCCTGGACTAATACAATTGACCTGAATCCTATCCTTTCCTAGCGATATGGCCATCGCGTGTGTAAGGGCGGCTATGGCTCCTTTGGATGCTGCGTAGGCTTCTGTGTCCGGCTCTGACATGAAAGCTCGTGTAGAGGTCATATTAACCACTGAGCCCCCTTCTGCGTTTCGCTTCATTACCTTAGCCGCTTCTCTGGTTGCAATAAAACAACTGCGTACGTTTGTATTCAGAATGTCATCCCATTCTGCTACGGTTAACTCATATGGAGATTTCCATCTGGATACGCCTGCATTGTTAATCAACGTATGAATTGTACCGTATTCTTCTTCCGTGGCACGGATCAGCGCTACAATATCTGCTTCCTTACGCACATCACAAGGAATAAAAATAGCCTGATGACCCTCGTTCCGGGCTGCTGCAGCGGCTGCGGCGCCCTCTTCCTCATTGTAGTCAGCAAATACAACTTTGGCACCCTGAGCAGCATAGGCAAAAGCGACCTCTTTCCCGATGCCATGCGCCGCTCCTGTTACAATAACAACTTGTCCTTCAAATGACACGACTTATTCCTCCTCTGAACTACTCTGTTTTAGTATATATGTACCAAAATGTGCCGTACAAGAAACATTCACAGCCCCCTACCCTGGCTCCTCGCAGAAGGCTGTAAATGAGCATGAATGTTTTTGACTGAATCCTACATTTTAACCTGCTCCAAGCTATAACGATTAAGACGCTGAAACCCGATATACCTTGTACCTTGAAAAGTAAGCCGTCCCTCATCCCCTTCAGCACATTGACCATATTCTTCCCCTGATACCTTAAACTCCATCCGGTCGCCACTCTCCACTTCAAAGGTTACATAATAGAAAGTATAGGTACGACTCCCTTGTTCCTCTTGGCGCCTCTGTTGGAGATGTGTCCTTCTGGCCGTAATGCGGGAACCCACCGTCAACACAGGCTGCCGCTTGTTCCGGCTCCATTCCATGACTTCCCTGCCCGCAGACAACACGACAATACCCAACACAACTACGAAAAATACGGGCAATACCGTACCCAGCCAATCGAACATCCATAATGACTCAAATCCCATGCACCGCACTCCTCTCCGCCAGGCATTCCACAGGGAAACCACTGGGCATCCTGACCTGCCTCAAGCCTTCTATAACAGTATATGTATGTTGCTGCCCAAATTTGATAGCAACCCTCAAGAACGCCAAGAGCCTCCACGGATTAATCCGGGAGGCTCAAGATATGGCGATATCAGAATGGCTCATCGATTTACACATGTACAAGCTGGAGATAACGTTGTGTTTCATCCAGAACTTCATGATCTTCTTCTTCGGCGTAACGCTCTGCGCATTGCTTGCAGTCCTCTTCCGTCGTGCAACCGTAGGCATCCTGACAAGTGTAGCAAAATTGAAGGTAGTATTGGGTTAACATATGATCCTGATTCGCTCTCATGATTATCACTCCTATCGTTGTTTACAGGTTTAGTATAACAGTGGCTCATTTGTTAGTTTGTGATTTTTTTCACATGTTGTCGTATAAAATTTAAATTTTTTAAAAATAAAACGCCCTGGGAAGACATCCCAGGGCAATCACCTTTATCGTGATTACAAAATTCTCCAGTTCGCACCACCATCTGTTGTTTTTAACAGCAGTGATTTCTTGTCGTCGAGTCGTTCCAAAAGCAGCCAACCTACCGATGAAGAAGCAAAACGCAGCTTGACTGATCGTGGGTAGTCTTTTAGCTTCGAAGGCAGCACCTTGTTGCCTTTGAGACTTGTCCACGTCTTGCCTCCATCTATTGTACGGCTCATTCCGTTTACGGTTATAACCCATCCTTCTTTATCGCTTAGAAAGGTACGCCCAGGAGTTATAGAATTATTATTGCTACTCAGACCCAATGGCACATCATTCCATTGTGTTCCTGTATTATTCGTAAACAGCCCGTTATATTTGGTACCGTTATCCCCATAGCAGAAAACCGGAATCCAGTATGAGGAACTGTTACCTTTAAGAGACTGCTGAGCTTCTGCCTTAGCCTGAGGGCACCCTTGCATGCTGTTAGCGACTGAAGTCCACGTTTTCCCTTGATTCGAAGTTTTATACAATTTCACGCTATTGTCCACGTTAATCGCCACAAAACCCTGATTGTTGGAAGAAAAGCTCATTCCCGCCATACTGCCTTGATCGGGTAAACCTGAGCCTGATTTGTTGGAAGTCATACCAGAACTTTGCGCAACTTTATTCCACGTGGCTCCTCCGTCCGTGGTGTGATACAACATTTTTTGTTGATCCTGCTCATTCAGTTTTGTATAAGCCATGATCCAGCCTGTGGTTGGATTTACATATTGAATCGAGCTTACATGGTCTCCGCTAGGTAGCGCTGAAACATCCCAGCTCTGCCCTCCATCTGCCGTTCTTAGAATGACTGTTGCTGTTTGGTCCAGATTTTGGCGGACGACCCAACCGTGACGTGAATCTGTGAAACTGATATCCTTGCCATATTCAAGCTTGTCTTGAAATTGGACGTTTTCAGAAGGAGAAATATTATTCCATGTTTTCCCACCATCATGGGTATCATAAAGTCGAAGCTCATTATGGGTAACTCCCCAAACCAACCCTTTATTGTTATCGATTAAATGAAAATCCGCGATTCGTGTCTGTACTACATATTTGGCGTTTGGATCGCCAGCCTTTGGGGTTACCGGCGGATTAATAGTTATCGTTTGTCCCTGGTCATCTGGTTCCTCAATCGGAGGTTTAGTTACAGTTTTTGGGGGTTCAGCAGAACAGGCAGTTAGCAGGATGCCCGTCAATAGCATTACTCCTCCCAAGAGCGCACGCCAGCGCAGTTTCATATCAAAATCCTCCCTCGATGGCATGCGGTAATCACGTGCCAAAAGCTTATCTGAAACAGAATTATACCATAAACACCCCTATGTGACACTTTTCGCGTAATGACAAAAAAAACCGGCTCCTTCACAAAAGTGAAGAATGCCGGCTTTTTTCATACTAATATTGTTAGGATTTATGATTCAACAAACTTTTGTGATATCCATAGAAGAAATAAATCAGTAATCCAAGCAGTAGCCACACGATAAATCCGATCCAGGTGCTGATATGAAGCTGAAGCATCAGACCGATGCAAACCAAAGCACTCAGTAGCGGAAGTAACGGAACCCATGGTACGGTAAACCCTCTTTTTAAATCTGGTCGTGTCTTCCGCAAAACGATGACCCCAACCGAAACTACAGCAAAAGCGAACAGGGTTCCAATACTCGTCAAGTTGGTCAGTGCATGTAACGGGAACAAACCACTTGCCAATGCGATAATGCTACCCACCAGCCATGTGCTTCGAATCGGTGTTTGAGTTTTGGCATTTATCTTAGAAAGAAAAACGGGTAAAAGACCATCTCGTGACATAGAAAAAATTAATCGTGTCTGGCCGTACAACAGCACCAGCAAAACGGTCGTCATCCCAGCAATCGCACCAACTGAAATTAATCCAGCTACAAAATCCTGATGAATAAAGCGGAGAGCAAACGCAACCGGATCACTAACGCCCAACTGCGTATAAGGTACCATTCCCGTTAACACAACTGAAACGGCAATATACAATATCGTGCAGATCGCTAAAGAGGAAATAATGCCGATGGGCATGTTCCGTTGCGGATTGCGTACCTCTTCAGCAGCAGTTGAGATAGCATCAAAGCCTAGATAAGCAAAAAATACGATTGCCGCAGCACTCAATACACCAGAAAATCCATAAGGCAAGAACGGTGTCCAGTTGGCAGGCTTAACATAAAAGATTCCAATTCCAATAAATAGCAGTACGACCCCGACTTTGACACAAACCATAATGAAATTGAATCGGACCGTTTCCTTGGCTCCGAGACTAAGCAACAGTGTGATGAGCATGATGATGCACACCGCTGGCAGATCAATAATGGTCCCCTTGGTCGAATCGAAGGCTGCGGTTAAAGCTAACGGTAGATGTATATCAAATCCGGCCAGCAAGCCTTGAAAGTAAGCAGACCAGCCACTACTCACAGAGGCGGCCGCCACTCCATATTCCAGAATCAAGTCCCAACCTAGTACCCAGGCCAGAACTTCTCCAAAAACAATATAACTATATGCATAAGCGCTCCCAGCCGCGGGAACTGTAGATGAAAGCTCTGCATAGCACAAGGCTGCCAATACGCAGGCAATCCCTGCAATAACAAAAGAAAGCATCAAGCCGGGACCTGCATTTTCTGCTGCTGCCTTGCCAGTAATAACAAAAATCCCTGTCCCGATGATGCATCCTACTCCTAGCATGGTGAGATCAAAAGGCCCCATTGTTCTCTTTAAGTGACCTGTAGATCCGCTTTCCTCGTGCGAGAGCAGTCCTGTTTTTTTTCGAAATAAGTCCATATTCCTAATCCTCTTTCCATAATTTCATGCGTCAATATCGGTGCTGCAACGCTTTAGTGCATGTTCTTATCATTCGATTAATTATTAGCGAGCTCGCCTTTGAAGTCAAGGAAAAATGTCATATTTCTTTGCGGTGGGTTAGTATATAGGGTACACTAAGTTGGAAAGATAAATTTTTAAGTAATATCCCAAAATGAAAAGGTATACAACCCGAGAAGGAGATGAGGATTTTATGAGCTTAAAACCTTACAAACGAAGTAGAGTGGCTATTGTCGGCATGGGAGCGGTTGGCACAACAACCGGCTACACCCTGCTGCTGCGCCAACGCATGCAAGAACTTGTCTTTATTGATGTCAACGTCAAAAAGGCGAAGGGGGAAATGCTCGATATGAATCATGGGCTTCCTTTTCTCGGCGGTGTCAAAGTATGGGCGGGTGATTATGAAGACTGCCGTAATGCAGATATCATCATTGTTGCAGCGGGAGCTTCACAAAAGCCGGGAGAAACACGTATTGATCTGCTTAAACGTAATGCCGAAATTTTTGAAAGTATTATTGATAATATCATCAAGGTCAATACACATGGCATTTTGCTGATCGCAACCAATCCAGTGGACATTCTCTCCTACATCTCTTGGAAACGCAGTGGTTGGCCTTCAAGCAGAGTCATTGGATCAGGAACGTTGCTGGACAGCGCACGCTTCCGCTATCTGATCGGGAAGCAAAAGGGCATCGATCCACGAAGCATCCACGCCCATATTATTGGAGAACATGGTGACTCTGAGTTACCTGTATGGAGCACAGCCAACGTGGCTGGAACTCCACTGGAGTTGGACGAAGGAACGAAAAATGAAATTTTTGAGAATACGAAGAATGCTGCCTATGAAATTATAGATGCCAAAGGCGCTACATCCTACGCCATCGGGCTGGCTCTTGACCGTATCGTAGCCGCTATTCTCGGAGACGAGGGGTCGGTACTTAATGTGTCCACCCTGCTGGAAGATTATAACGGTGTATCTGACGTTTATTTAGGTGTTCCAAGTATCGTGGATCACAATGGAGTACGTGAAATTTTGGATCTTCCGCTCAATGACGAGGAACGTGCAAGGTTGGTTCAATCTGCGGACAAGCTGAAAGATCAAATTAGTAAAGTGCATATGTAATTCAGTAAGTCAAGAATATAAAAGCTAAACAAAAACGGACCTCCACAGCGGATACATCCGTTGTGAGGTCCGTTTTTTTATAATATAATTCCGTTCGTTTGTCGCCCTGCTATGCGTTCCAAATTACCAAGGTGGTGTATCGCCATCCATACCCTCATTTTCATGTTGCCGTTTCTCTTTGAGCCGCTCAGCCACCGTTTCAAAGGATTCAGGTTGTAGCAGCTCAATCGGAGAAAATCCCTTTTCAAACGTAAATGCATCACCTTCAATAATAAGTGCATATCTATCCTGAAGTTTCGTGATATGCAGCTTGGCACCAAAGTCGGATAGTAACCCACGCACAGCCGTATCATCCAGTTTGAAACGAACTTCAATTTCCGGTTTTAGCTCGACAATATGCTGCGCAGCTTCTACGACCTGAAGAGGTTCCCATTTTCCTTGCAGATCCCGTTTTTCGCTGGCCGCCCACAGCTCCAGATCGCGCTCTTCCTGCTGTCTTTCCTCATTAGATGCATCCGGCCATTTGGTTTCTACATAGTTCTGAACAAAGCCCATGACATGCTCATTAACGATTTCCGGCATGGATTGCTCATAAGTGACGAATTTCAAAAAATCTTCAAAATACCGCGCATGCGAAGACTGATGTATTTTAAGCTCCCACTCATCGTTCATACCCTCCTCCAGCATGTAGGGATACATGATGGATTTCATATTACGGGCTGAAATGGCCATTTCGACCTCACTGACCAGGCTGCTTTCAGTAATTCGTGCAATTTTGGGTTCAAAATCACATTTGAGTACAAAAATAAACGGGTCGTCAGAGTGGGTATTTAATGTAGCCTGTACAATGATCAGTGCTCCACCTCGTACCGCGCTTGTATCCAGGTACATCCGCACCAGGTCATCACATGCATTTTTAAAATCTTCCTTATCCTCTGCTGCTCGTAGTCGAGCGAACATATTGAAATTCGGATTACTGCTCAGCTCATGTTCCGGTTCAACGATAAAGCGGCCGATTTTAGTCGGTGCCTGCTCTGTGCTTGGATTTTTTTCAACCTTTCGCTTGCTAATGCGAGCAAATTCCCCGTCCAGAAATTTTTTGACATCACTCTCATCGTAATCATAGTCATCCATTGTAGCATAATGCTTGTAGGACCTACCGCCTTGTCCTTCTTTCCCGTCTACCTGAATCACAAAAAAAGATAAAAAGTCCACTTGAAAGTTCATTTACGTTCTATACGCTCCTTTTCAGGCATGTACGCGTAATTATATCACTATGATTTTAAAAGGTACATCGGATTCAGATTCTGGTAGATAATAGACACGTAATAGTTAACATAATATTTATTATGTAATTTTGTTTTTTTATTTGGATATCCCATCCAATTTGTAAATATGTAGTGCTCCACCCCTTTTCTATTCTAATCCGCTTTTTTTGCATGATTGACTATTTCCTTTTCTATTCTCTATTTTATTCAGGGATTACAAAAAACATTTGACTAAATAGCAGTATATTTATTATATTATCTATTATTATATAGACAAATTATAATTTTGTTTATAAAAATATTCAAAGAAATACTCTGAAAATAAGAAAGGAGAGTTTGTTGTTGTTTAAAAATCCATATATAAGGACCATTATTGCCTCCAATGCGTTGCTAAATTTGGGCATCTGGGTGCGGAACTTTGCCATACTGTTGTATGTAACAGATCTGACCCATAATGATCCTGTATACGTATCGCTCATTTCGGTCGCTGAATTTGCGCCTATCTTTCTGTTTGCCATCATTGGAGGTACATTTGCAGATCGTTGGCGGCCTAAACGGACAATGGTTAGTTGCGATCTGCTGTCGGCCGCGTCTATTTTTATCGTGTTGCTCGCATTGTGGTACGGGTCATGGCAGGTGCTCTTGCTATCCACTTTCTTCTCGGCCATTCTATCTCAATTTTCTCAGCCATCTGCGATGAAAATATTAAAGCAGCATGTAGCACCAGAACAGCTCCAGGGAGTGATGGCTCTTTTTCAGTCTCTCATGGCATTATTTATGGTTATTGGTCCTGTCGTCGGTACATTTATTTATCAACACTTTGGAATTTTCTCTTCATTGTCTATAACAGGAATGTTGTTTCTTATCTCTGCGCTTGTTCTAACTCGTATCCCACAAGATGAGCAAGTAATTGAGATAGATCGACCAACTCATTTCATTGAAGAGCTTAAAGAAGGAATACGTTATGTATGGAATAACCGTACACTTCGCACGCTTGGAGGAACATTTACCATAATTGGGCTGGCGGTCGGACTTATTCAACCATTAATGGTTTTTGTAGCTATCGAGAACCTTGGACAAGATAAGGAATTTTTACAATGGCCGTTAATGGCGAACGGAGCGGCTATGCTGTTGGGCGGCGGTCTGATTATGGGGGTTGCCAAAAAAGTTCAGCCGCAATTGCTGCTGGCGGCTGGACTTCTGGTCAGCACACTGACAACCTTTGGAGTCGGATGGTCGCACAATATTGTGCTGACAATGGCATTGCAAGTACTCAGCGGTCTATTTTATCCTTGCATTCATATTGGTATCAACACGATGATGATGAAAAATGCCGAAGCTGCTTTTATCGGCCGCGTCGGTGGTGCCCTCTCTCCCCTGTTCTCGGGGATGATGGTCGTGGGTATGAGCATCGGCGGTACACTCAAACGCGAATCCTCCCTGAACACCGTATATACCGTGAGTGCCGGTTTATTTTTACTGGGAGCGATGCTGTTGTTACCATTGCTACGTGACAGGCAGCCTGTACAAGCTGTCATAGCCGATGATTCTGAATAACACCACAAGAAACCGCCCTTGGTAGATATGACATCTCCCGGGGCGGTTTCTTAATGTTTGTATCCTGAGTTCATACAGACTATTACTCTCTTACCTCATGCTGTCTGTTCCACAATCGTGCATATAGGCCGTTGTTACCCAACAGTTCATCATGTCTTCCCTGCTCCACGACCCTTCCTTTGTCCAACACTACAATACGGTCTGCGTTTCGAATCGTTTTAAGCCGATGAGCAATCGCAATAACTGTTCGACCTTGTACAAGACGATTAATAGCCTGCTGAATATCCCTTTCATTCTCAGGGTCCAGCGAAGACGTAGCTTCATCTAGCAAAACAATCGGCGAATTTTTAAGTATAGCGCGGGCAATGGATATCCTCTGTTTCTCACCGCCCGATAACGTACTGCCTCCCTCACCTACCCGGGTATCATATCCCTTGGGTAGCCTGGATATAAAATCATGGCAACAAGCTTGGCGAGCAGCAGCTTCGATTTCTTCCTGTGTAGCATCGCTTTTGCCAAATCGAATATTGTTCGCAATGGTATCTTGAAACAGATATACATCCTGGAACACCATAGATATCTTGCGCAATAGCGCTTCCGTATTCATCTGTTGTATGTTGCTTCCACCTAATAGCACGCTGCCCTGATCCGGGTCGTAAAAGCGGGCAATCATCCGCAATACCGTACTTTTTCCGCTGCCGGAGGGTCCTACTAGTGCTGTGAAAGAACGAAACGGTATAGACATACTCACATTCCGCAATACTGGCTGATCACCATATCCAAAACTTACGTTTCTTAGTTCAATATCGTGTCTCTCCGAAGGCAACTGGTCACCCGGCATCACTGGCTCGTTCAGCAATTGGACGATACGTTCACCTGCCTGCTCGTGGTATCTAAATTCAGCGAAGTTTACAAGTGCAGTGGTTAGGGGATCATAAATACGTGTTCCTACAATCAGAAAAGAAACAAACACAATAACATCCAACTGACCCGCCAGCAGTAGATATACACCGATCATAACCATCCACGTCAAGCCAGACCGCATGAAAGCAATAGCAGCCAATACAATCGGTCCTAACAACCCTTCAATACGGATGCTGTGCCGCATCAGTTCTCTAAACGCAAGCTCCAGCCGGACAAAACGCTCACCAGTTAGCTGGTAGGCTTTAATCACCCGAATACCATTTAAATACTCTTGTAGACGATTCGCAGCATTGATTTTGGCACGCATATGATTGGCCCCCAGCCGCCGCTGGATACGGGAAGTAAGCAATACCAAGCAAATAGCCACCGGAAAAGCAGCAAACAATGCCAGCGCCATCCGCCAATCTAAAAAGGATAATCCAATTAATGCCAGCAGTGGCATCGTCACCGCCCCGATCATCTGCGGCACCAAATGGGAAATCCCATGTTCCACCATTGTAAAATCACCCATCATCATATTGGCTAGGTCACCGGGATCGCGTTTGTTCAGAAATCCCAGAGATAGTCTACGCAAATGCTCAGCTAGACGCGACCTCCCGGTTACCGAGGCATCATAGGCTCCACGGTATTGGGAACGATAAGCCGGAATCTCACACAGAAACAGCAGAAGTAGCGACAGGAGCAGACCTCCACTAATCCACCATAAGCCAGCAGATTGGAGCGAAGCTCCCGGATGGATGAAAGGCTCGAAAATCAGACGGGCCGCCCCTACCAGCAAGGCAAAAGGAACCAACCCTGCGATATTGGCTAAGGTTGTGTATAATATCGGTTTTAACAGTACCCTTGGATTTCCAGCCGTGATACTTTGCAACATTCTCATCATTGAGCCGCCTCCTCTTCCCGTGCCCCAATCTGCCATTGTCCGACATCCGTATAGGCCTGCCATAAGTGGGCATACAGGCCGTTTACTTCCAGCAACTCACTGTGCTGACCCCGTTCAGCAATACGTCCTTCCTGAAGCACCAGAATCTGATCCGCATGCTGAATAGTAGACAAACGGTGTGCAATAACAATAACCGTCTTATTTTTCATTAGTTCTTTTAATGCCAGCTGCATTTCATATTCATTTTCAGGATCAGCAAATGCCGTAGCTTCATCCAATACGAGAATAGGTGCATTTTTGAGAATGGCACGTGCTACCGCAAGTCGCTGCTCTTCTCCGCCCGATAGGTATACCCCGCCAGCTCCGATGAGCGTATCATAGCCGTTCGGCAGCTTACAAATGAACTCATGACACTGTGCTGCCTTTGCAGCCGCTATAACCTGCTCCATAGAAGCCTTCGCATCACCTACGGCAATATTGTTAAATACGGAGTCATAAAACAAAAAAGTTTCCTGAAATACAAAAGCAACCGTATCCATCAGGTTAGATGTGCTCATCTGGCGGATATCGGCCCCACCAATGCGGATTGCACCTTTCTGTACATCCCAAAAACGCGGCACCAAATTGGCAATCGTCGATTTACCGGAACCAGACGGGCCGACTAAAGCGGTCATTTTCCCTTGTCTTGCCGTAAAAGTGATATTAGACAGCACATAGGTCGATGGATTGTCATCTCCGTCCTCATGCTTGTTAACCTCTTCTGTGTTTCCATAGGAAAAGAAAACTTGCTCGAACTGCACATCATAAGTAGTCGGCTTTTGCGGATGTGCTGGCTCTTGTATTGCAGGTTCTTTAAAAATACGGTCAATCCGATCAACGCCTTCATTAATATCACGCATTGAAGACATGAGATGCATAATTTTAAACATGGGTGCTGACACCCCGGGGGCCATTACCAGAAAAAATAGTAACACCGAGGCAAATGCAACATTCTGCGGGTTACCACTCAACAGGTATACACCGACAGGAAGTACAAAAGCAGCGAATGAGCCAATAATTACCTTAAAGACGAGAAAGCCAGTTTCAAATTGGTCAGTGAATCTCATGCAATATTCACGATAATGCACCATATCGGAATAAAACTTACGAAACGAATGCACCGTCTGTCCAAACACCTTGATTGCGGGTATACCACGGACATACTGCACAGCCGATCCGTTTAGACGTTCCAGTGAGTTGTAATATTCCTTGATGTTATCCTGTGTTTTGGAGCCACCGATCAGCCTCATTTGAACGGTGAAAGCAAGCAGAATCGGCACGATACAAGCGAACGCCAACCATATATTCAAGCTAAACATGGCAACAATCATCACTACTGCTGTCACGATAACCTGCACCAGATCCGGTAATTGGTGAGCGACAAACGTCTCTACTTTTTCCACATTTTGCTCCAAGGTCTTTTTGACAGCCCCCGTGGAAGTGCCATTAAGCCAAGCCATCCTAAGGGGAGCTTACCGATGTGCGCAGACAGCTTGACGCGTAAGCCGTATAAAATACGGAAAGCCGCAATATGTGAGATAAGCCCGCCGATGTACATTGTAATAAGGCTGGCTAATAAACCTGCTAAAGCAATCAGTCCCCATTGAATCATCAATGGCCCGTCTGCTGTTGTAGGTTGTGCAGCGTGCTCAAGTAGCTCCTTGAGTACAAAATAAACTGAAGCATAAGGCACCAGCATGAAAATGGCACTTAAACCGGAAAATAAAGCGGAAACAGCAAGTAATCCGCGTTTTTCCCCAGCGATTTGAAGTAATCGGGCAATGCCCGTTTTTGGTTGCATGAATCATTTCTCCTTTCCAAATACGGCAGTTGCAGAATGCTTGAGCCTGTGTCTATTGTAGGCCCACATTCTGCTTCCTACCGCCAATTCCGGGAGAAACATCACCACTGGAAGGAGAGTTTTATAAAGATGAAGGTTTTATAAGGAGCATAAATTCTTATTTTTTCGGTAGGCACTTGGATTGTAGCCATATGTTTTACGGAATAGTGCGGCAAAATGACTAAAGTTACTATAGCCGACTATCGCTGACGCTTCACTGACTGAAATCTGCTCCTGTTCTAGCAGTTGCTTGGCTTTTTCCAGTCTCTGCTGGCGCACAAAGCCAAATACTGTTGTGCCGAATAGCTCTTTAAAGCCATTTTTCAGTTTTTGCTCATTAATATGTACCATCTGTGCCAACCGAATCAGACTGGGAGGCTGCACCAGTGTACGGAGTAAAATGTCTCGCGCCTCGTGAATACATTGCACATCAGTGGGTTTAATTGTCATAGAAAGTTTAGGTGGAGAAGTGCGTATTTCTTGCAAAAACAGAGCCATCAATTCCAGCGTCTTGCTCTCCAAGAAAAGCTGACGGGTTATGCCCTCATAAGAATGAGACGACAATTCCTGAGCAATAGCCCGCATATCAGGAGTAATCAACGCTTCTATGCAAGCAAAAGATTGCTCCAAACGAATACCCAGTTCCTGTAGTAACTCTTGCCATAGCAATGGATTAAAACGCAGCTCTAGATGATTCATCACATTACTAGCTGCTATCTCTGCGTGAATCTTCACATCATTCATGTAGACGAGCTGTACATGTCCCCCGTGCTCACGATCTGAACGAAAATCATCCACAGACCAAGTGGCGGAATAATCGATGTTTAGTGCCAACTCCAGATAAGGCTTATCAATTCTTCTTGATATCTGGACTGGCTCATGAAATAACATTTTGCTTTGTGATAGCTCAAGGCCATTGCGTAAAAAATGTGTTCGATGTATTCCGTCTCCCCACTTTTCGGGTATCTGATAAAAATGTTCGTGCTGTATTCCTGCTGGAGTGGAGCTATTTTCATGAATCATTAAGTTGGAATCGATTATCTGATTAAAATATTCATTAAAAGTAGACGGTGAAGTTTGTGTCTTCATCTTGTCATCACTTCCTTCTTATAGCTGGATTCGCAGGACATACGAGTTTCATTCACCATTACAATTATAATGATTATCATTCTCAATTAAAAGATGATAATCATTCGTTGAGTAATGGGTTTACATAATATATATTACATAAACCCATTATCCTCATGGTCACTTTTACATCGAATTGAAGAAGTTGCCCTTGACTTCATTACCTGTCTGATCGTATATTATGGATAGATCTTCAATTAAGGGAGAGATTTTAATGTCGGTGAACGTTCTTAACTAAGCAATTGCATATTCAGGGAAGACCATCAGGCGCTTGTACCCTTTAGGGACAGGTTTGTTTCTTGCTGAGTTTTTACCCTGGTATTAGTTAAGAACATGCGGATATCATAAATCGCCTTAGGGATTATTTTCATCTAGGCCTTATTCCGTGCTGTGTTCAGCACGGTTTTTTTGTTTCCAACTTTTGTGAACTCCTTTTACACGTTTTTCTATTCATAAGCCAATGAACTGATATGTTGGTTGGCCTGTGGATTAAAACGCAGAATTGATGAGAGCACATGCTGGATTATAGGCTTATTTGATGATACACTCCCTCTCCCTTAAAGGGCGGAGAATGAACGTTTTGTTCATTCTCCGCCCTTTTTTTGTTTTTCAGAAAGGTTTTAAAAAATCCTGTCAATACACAACTAAAGGAGAGATTTATCCATGAATGAAACTACAATGTTGCGTTTGGAATATGATCAGATTAAAACAAGAGTGTCTGAATGTGCTTTTTCATACCTAGGTAAGCAGCATGCCACTTCCATGCAGCCAATTACAGATATCCGTACAATCAAAATTCGTCTTAACGAAACGAGCGAAGCTTTACAGCTCATTCGCCACGGAGCTAGCGTACCTGTTCCTTCATTGGAAGGAATGGAGCACATTCTGCACCTCTTGGGAACTGGCTATATGTTCAGCGAGCGTGATTTTTCTCATTTGGCCCAATTCATCAGAAGCTGCATGCAGCTGATGAAATATATGCATGCCAAGGCGGAATCAGCTCCAACCGTCAGTGCTTATGCCTCTTCCATGTATGGCATGGAGTCACTCCTATCCGAAATCGAGAGATGCATTTATTCGGGTCGAGTAACGGATAATGCCAGTAAAGAACTAGCTAAAATTCGCAAAAAAATTGCAGTTACTGAAGAACGTATCAAGAGGAAACTAGATTCTCTTATCAGCCGTCACCGATCCATCATGCAGGAAAATATGATCAGTCAGCGCAATGGCCGTTACGTCCTTCCGATCAAAAAAGAATTCCGCAAACAGGTGAAAGGCAATGTACTGGATGAGTCAGGTAGCGGTCAGACCGTCTATGTGGAACCTGCCGAGATCATAAATCTGCAATTCGAACAGAGCGCAAATATGGCAGAAGAATCAAAAGAGGAAATGAAAGTGCTAGGAGACCTGACCGCAATGGCTGAGTCATACAACCGTGAACTAAGCATTAATACAGAGACGGTAGGCATACTGGATTTTTTATTAGCTAAAGCCAAATACGCTATGACTCTGGATGCTGTCTCTGTCGAGCTTAACGATGATGGGATAATAGATATCTATGGTGCACGTCACCCATTGATGGCCCATACTATGGTGCCGCTTGATTTCTCAATTGGTGAAGGTTATTCTTCACTTATTATTACCGGGCCGAATACAGGCGGAAAAACGATGGCTCTCAAAAGCGTAGGTTTGTTAACACTCATGGTGCAATCCGGCCTGCTGGTACCTGTTTTGCAAGGTAGCCGAATGGCTGTATTCGAGGACATTGTGGTAGACATCGGGGATGGCCAAAGCATTGAACATGCTTTGAGCACCTTTTCTGCTCATATTCGCAATATGATTGGCATTTTGGAAACGGCAGGCAGCTCTACTCTGATCCTGATCGACGAAATGGCCTCTGGTACTGATCCGGGAGAAGGCGTAGGCCTATCTATCGCGTTGCTGGAAGAATTTCATCGTCGCCGTGCGACAGTAGTGGCTACCACGCACTTTAGCGAAATCAAGCATTTTGCTGAAAACACACCGGGGTTCCAAAATGCTCGTATGGAGTTTGATACCGAAACGTTGCAACCCTTGTACCGACTTCGCATCGGCGAGGCCGGGGAAAGCTACGCATACGCAATTGCTTTGAAGCTAGGCATGTGGACTCGCATTATCGAGCGTTCTGAGGCCATTTCTGCTGGAAGAACGTCTCAGGATGCACAGGAGTTTTTGGTTATTCCCCCTTCTTTTGATGATAAAAAGTCTGACGATGTATATAAACCTGCCTCTAAAAAAGCATCTACAGACCGCACAGTCGCAAAACAGGGAAAACAAGAGCACCCGCTCATAACCAAGCCATTTGCTCTTGGAGATAGTGTTTATGCCAGCTACCTAGATCGAACCGGTATTGTTTACAAAACCGAGGATGAACGAGGCAATGTTGGAATTTTGATTCAAGGACAAAAGCTGATCATAAATAAAAAGAGGCTCACTCTTCACATCGCTGCAACAGAATTGTATCCTGACGACTATGATTTGGATATTGTGTTAGAAACAAAGGAAAACCGCAAAAAACGGAAGCTTCTAACGCGCAAGCATGTTCAGGGGCTGATAATTGAATCTCCCCCGGAAAATGAAAAATAAGTTGCTTTGAAATGTTATACGTATCAAACAAATAAACATAATATATATTATGTAAACTTAAAAAAGCAAAAAGGCGTGTCTTAAGTTCAAGGCACGCTCTTTTACTTTTATTTTATCTTATACCTCAAGATGGTGTGACTGCATGTAGTTGTATATAGCACCTAGCAAATTCGCTTCATTGCCTAACTTACTTTGTTCAATATCTGCACGCACAAAATTTAAGATCGAATGCAGGTAAAGTTTCTCTAATTCTTCTTTAATGGTAGCAACCAGCAAAGGATTGGCAGATATGCCTCCCCCGATCACAAACTTTTGAGGGTCAAGAATTGTTTGTAAATTAATAATTTGTGTTGCGATGTTCCTACAGTATTCTTGAAAAATCTTTTGTACCGTGTGATCACCTTCTTCAATAAGCTTGAATACTTTTTCACCTGTTATAGCATCTTCAGGAAGTCCTTTAGCCTTGGCAACAGTTTTAGCTAAAACAGAACTACTCCCTTGCATACCAAGCAGATAATCAACATTGTCTGCATGCTCATTGTTAGTTCTGATGAAGGAGAATTCCCCAGCCGATAAATGATGGCCTTTCAGCAATTTCCCTTGAGAGATGATTCCACCGCCCATTCCTGTTCCAACTACCAAAACAACACCATCAGCGATCCCCTGTAGTGAGCCGCGCCATACTTCTCCAAGAGCTGCACACTTCCCATCATTTTCAATAGCTATAGGCAAATGAAACGCTTTCTTGAAAACTTCGATCATATTGATATCGTTTATATACCTTAACGAACCACCATGCACCATATGACCAGTGACCGAGTCCACAATACCTGGCATGCTGACGGCTACTCCTTCACATTCATCTATAAACTGATTATGAATTTGCTTCAAGACTATAAGCAGATTCTCTAGTGAATCTAATGGTGTAGCAACTTTACCTTTCCTCATAAATTTATCTTGAAAATATAAACTGAATTTAATAAAAGAGCCACCAATATCAAAAACCAGTATTTTATTTTTCATGCTGCTTATAGTCCTCTCATTGGGTAGTGTGAAATCTGGAGTGTATCTCTTAATAACGATAATTAATATTAATGCTTTTGTAAATCCATCATTTTCTTTATCGTTAATAACACACCGTTCTCTTCATTGGATTTGGTGATAAAACTTGCTGCATTTTTAGTATTCTCACAAGCATTTTTTACAGCAAAACTGTATTTGGCAATACTCATAAGCTCCACGTCATTTTCACCATCTCCAAAAGACATGGTTTCGTCCATAGTAACACCCAATATCTCTTGGAGTTTTCTTACCGTCTCCCCTTTATGGGTATGAAGGGCTGTAATATCCAGCCAATTTGCTTCAGAATCTACAATATAAATTTGGTCTAGCAGCGTCTTTTCAATATGTTTTCTTAAAATGGAACTTCTCCCTGATGGATCGTAAACAGTTATTTTAAGAAAGTTGCTATTTATTTGATCAAACGAATCAATCTTCAGCACTTCCTTGTAGGAGCCCTTCACAATCTTGTAATATTCCTCTTGAATTTGAGAGTGGACATAGGCTGCTTCAGTTGTACATGCGATGATAATAAAATCCTTAGCGAAAGCTTCAATTTGACTGATCGCTTGTAATGCCAAATTACGTTCAATTGTAAACTCTTTTACAACAACTCCATCCCTTTTAATACGAGTAACACTGTCTCCCAAAATCCAGATTCCTTTTCCGTGCTCATCAAACAACTCTTCTACTCTTTCACATTGCTTACCTGTACAAGCAACAAAGGCGATATTATTTTCTTTCATCTCTCCGTACACCTGATTAAATAATTCAACATCAAAAGTACCACTATTGTTCAGAAAAGTACCATCCAAATCACTTACTACCAGTTTAAACATAAATAAGCCTCCCTTAATTGTTAGAGTTTCCTACCTGTCAGTTCATACTTACGGTTTTTTATGTTCTTTCCAGGGATCAATATCAAAGTCTCTATTAACCTAAGACATTTTCAATCCCCACATTGTCCCACTCCCTTGTATTCGTATCTCGACCTTTAGCAAAACCTATCCAATGTAATGGGCTCGAAACAGATTCGGTTCACTTCATAAATCACTTAATTAAACATGTTAATAAAGTGAGTAAAAAAAGCATCTTTATTAAGTGGATACAAAGCTACTCGAAAAAATCATCGATGGAGCGGTAAGGCTTTACTTCTATAGGATCTCTTGATAACACTAAACAACAATACGTTCCCCCCCATATAACTAAACACAATAAAATGAGTGAGATCATAGGGTACTCTCCTTTCTCTTTTAGGTTATATATTTACTTTAGCCGATGAAACGCGTTTCAGGTCAAGTTGTAATTTGTCTTAACTCTTCAAAATTTTCTTCTTCAGTATCCGATTCACTTGTTCTGAACTGAGCAGCATAAAAAGAAGGAACACAACGACTGCAACTGGAAAAAAATGAATACTTACCTGTGAAGCTATAATCCCAAAAATGGGCGGGAGCAAAGTCGTTCCTGTATAAGCAACTGCCATTTGATACCCCATGAGTTTAGCGGAATTTTCCTTACCAAACCGTGTTGGTGTTTCATGAAGAAGTCCAGGGTAAATCGGCGCAAGCCCTAAACCAATAAGAATAAAACCGGGTAATAAAAAGGCAACAGGCAAAGGAAGCAACAAAATGAGTCCTCCTGCAACAGCAGTAAGTTGGCCAATTCGGATTAACATACCATTATTTATTTTTATAGTTACAAACCCCGTAATAAGCCTGCCAACCGTGATTCCACCATAGTATAAAGATATCCAACCAGCAGCAGTGTCGGCTGTGATGTTCCTTGCGCCTACCAAATAGCTGGCTCCCCATAAGCCCACCGTGGCTTCCACACCACAATAAAACAAAAAAGCAATGAGCGTGTTCTTAACTCCTTTCATTCGAATTGGATTTTGTTTGGGTATGTTCTCAACATGTACGATATTGTCATCCATCTGTGAGTAGTCTGATGGGGATTCAGAAATAATGGGATTTTGTATCGCGGTAACACGTTTCCATAATGGCAGTGTAATGAGCAAAATAATAACAAGGCCCCACTGAATCATGGATACGGCTGTGTAACCACTTCTCCATGAATTGTAGTTCGAAATGTAGAAAGACATAATTATCGGCCCCATCGTAGCTCCAACTCCCCAAAAGCAATGCAGCCAACTCATATGATGTGCCTTATAATGAGTAGCCACATACTGATTGAGTGCTGCATCAACAGCTCCCCCGCCAAGTCCAAGAGGGATTGCTAATAGTACAAGCCAAAATAATGAAGGCGCAAAAGAAAATCCAAGTAACGCTCCTGCAGTCAAAAAGCAGCTCAATAGAGTAATCTTACCTGTACCTATTTTTTCAATGATACTTCCGCTAGCTAGACTTGATACAATGGTTCCGCCTGCAACGACCATGGATACTATTCCAGCTGACCCAAAAGCTGCCCCAAGTTCCGGCCACATCACAGGCCATGCTGCCCCAAACAGGGAATCCGGGATTCCCAAGCTAATAAACGCTAGATAAATAATAATCAGAAACCAGGTTGCCAACATTCCTTTCCTCCTCTGCTCAATACGATGATGTCATTATTTAAAGACAATAATAGGACGTTCTAATTCTTTTAGAGTTAACCCTCTCAACCCTGTTTTAAAATCTTCATAAAATAAATCTGAGAGAACAATGTCAGGATACAAAGGCATCTCATGCTTAGCTTTGTAGGCTTCCAAAAAATGATAGAAAGCCTCTTCTTCTATATTCTCTCTATAGATCACAATTTGATTAGGATCGAATACAGACTGTAATATTTGAATAATTTCACATACACTTTTGAAAAAAACTTCTCTTCCCTTGCTTTCATTCCAAACTATAGACGGAAGGAATTTGATTTCACCAGCCAATCCATGCTTGCCCTTTAAAACCCCATTACGCAAATAAATTCCCATCCCCGGTGGTGAATTTTCAGGAAAATAGACAGCTAGCACACATTGATCTTCATCGATCTGTTCTCTGTAAACGTATCCACATACAGCCGCATTTACATCATTCTCCACAATAACTGGCAAACCAAATTGGCTCTGCACATCCTCTGCCAGCCGAATTCCATTCAACCTTTCATGACTGCTGACTGTAATCTCTCCATCTACAGATTGTCCCGGGATTCCAATACCAATAACTTTAATGGAGGGATAAAGAGAAATGATATTTTGAATTATGGAATAAAATTGTGTAGCATCAAAAATTTGAAAGGGATGTTCTTCTTTCATGAGGACGTCCTCGTTTAAATTAACTACCGTGGTCGATACTACATCCATTCCTTGTTTTTCATTAATGTGTATAATCAGTGCCAGACTATACTCATAATTAAAACGATAGGTTAACGCATGTCTACCACCATTTGAAGGAACGATTTCATCTTCAAAAATTTCTCCATTATTAAGCAATTCCTGCATAAGAGTGTTGATAGTCACCACGCTTAAATCAGTCAATGCGGCCAGTTGGGGCTTTGTGGCCTTGCTAACCTGCTTCAATACTTTGCGAACCAGATTCAAGTTTATTTCTTTAATTAAATTTGTATTGGCTTTTTCCATACAGTGCTCCTTTGTTTACAAAATTAGTAAGACCACTTCATAAACCATATTTATAAAGTGATCTCACTAATCTTGTAGCAAAATATTACCTTTGTCAAGACCATAGGATACTGGCTATTAAATAAGAACGTAAAATCATGGTTAAAATTTGCAATTCAAGTTTTAATTCTTTTAATTTGTTTACATAATAATATTTATGTAAACCTAAATTTATTTCAATATACAATACACTCGTGGAACATACTTACAATCCCGTTATTGGGATCTGAATATCCAGCTTATCCATCGCTTTTTCTTTTTCTCGATCTGTAACATGAGTATATACCGTGGTCGTTTGGATGGATGAGTGCCCTAGTAGCTCCTGTACGGTACGTAGATCTGCTCCCTTACGTAATAGCATCGTCGCAAATGTATGCCGCAGCTTATGACTGGAATAAGCCTCTCGACGTTCTATACCCTTTTCTTGCTGGAATCGTTCAAACGTTTCTGTAGCAATCTGTTGAATAGAACGCACTGCCAGACGTCGGCCTTTTTGGGATACGAACATCGCGTCTTCTTTACCTCTCCACGGCGTCAATCTTTCCTCCAACGCTTGCTCTATAAAATCACATACAGCCGTTGGTACTGGCAGGGTACGCCATTTACGCCCTTTACCGAACACATCTAATGTGCGTCTTTCTCGGCTGTAATCCGAGACATTCAAAGAATGAACCTCCCCCACCCGCAATCCCATGTAGACCATGAGCAGAAAAATAGCCATATTACGATTTGCATATTTCCCTTCCACCGCAAGCAAAAATGGCTGAATGTCCTTCTCGTCCAGATAAACGGGCATACGATTCTTTTCAGTCTTTGCTTTTTTGATTCCCGCTGCCGGATTGGTGCTGCATAATTCAAATTCCTGTAGCGCTCTAAAAAAACTATTCACCGCAGCATGCTTGCGGTTCCGCGTACTATCTCCGGCGCCTCCCTCCCGCGCTTTAGATAAATATGACATCACATGAATCTTTTTCACCTGGTCGAGTGGTTTATCACGCAATGTACGTAAAAACTGTTTTACATCCCCTGTGTAATTCTTTTGCGTATGTATCGTATATCCGGCATCCTTCATCCAGATCAAAAATGCTTCCAGCTCCTCATTATACACTTCATCAATTTCGTCTATAGTATCCAGATTCATATGACGCAGTTCTTTTTTCATCGTGCTTGCCTCCATTCAGTTCAAAATCCGAAAAATGCTGTAAAACAATCATTTTCGTCTGATTTTTATCGACAATCCAATCGACATCTTATGCAGGAGAGCATCTAAAAGTCGTTTTAAACCTAAACTGCGTATAATTTATATTATACGCAGTTTTTTGAGCCCTTTTTAAGTATAAATAAAGCGTGTCTCTCTTGTCCAGTCTATGTACTTACCCTTTTTTGTTCATCCGATTATACGTCAACACATACTGCCTGTCTGACGGCAGATTCCTGCTGGACGCCTACATGCCTTATCATTTAAACTATTAGAAATTAATTTTTGAAAGAGATGGGATTACGGCGAAAGCATGAGACTCCATCGCCCCATCTTACAATGAAGTACAAGCATCATTTTCTGCCAGCTATAATTTCGTTTATAAACTACATAATAATTATTATGTAAACTAATACTGGAGGATGATTGTATGATTAACAAATTGCACTGGTTGCCGGTCGGTCAGCTTGATATTGATCGCTCCTCACTCAACCATCATGCACAGCCCGGTGAACTGGTGCGTCTGCAAATCTGGTCGTATCTGCTGGAGACAGATCACGGTCCGATCCTCATAGATACCGGTATGCCAGATTCGTTTATCGACAACCCAGATTATTTTAAAAGTACACCGTTTGAAGGACGCTTCATCCCCCGTATGACAGCCGATGATAGTATCGTGGCAGTACTGGATCGGATCGGCTATCAACCAGACGATATTCATGCCATCGTTATCTCCCATATGCATATGGATCATGCCGGAGGCAATCCGCATTTTCCGAATACACCGATTTATGTGCAGCAGACCGAAGCAGACGCTGCGATCGGTAATCTAGAGTATGCGCCGCCGGAATGCGTGCAGACAACCTTGAATTACCGACTGCTCCAAGGGGACCATGAGCTGGTTCCGGGCTTGCAACTGCTCTATACTCCGGGTCATTCGCCGGGTCATCAGTCCGCGCTGATCACAACAAAGGAATCGGGTCCGATCATGCTGACGATTGATGTTGCCTACACTCAGGAGAATTACGCAAACGACGTGCCATTTGACGGCTTTGACCGTGAACAGACGCGCCAGTCAATTGCCCGCATTCAGCAGATTGTGCAGGAGGTCAAGCCGAGTCTGTTGTTCTTCGGTCATGATCCTGAGCAAGTAGCTGTTCAGCCGGTATATCCACAATATAAATAATGATAAATGTTGTAGCCTCTTATTCTTTTCTTCTCATTAGGTAGTTGTAACCTTTGCAGTTTTGGTTGGCTCCTCACCACAGCTTCCAGCAAATTGATAAGTGATTCCATATATGTGAAGCTAATTGTCCCTAATCTCCTGTTATCGCCAGCATAAGGAAGTATATCTAAGAACTCATGGGGTGAGTAGCTGTCGACACGGTAGGGATGATGAGGATAAGTATTTTGCTGTCTCGTTCCGTTTTCCCTTGATCATCCAGCACGATATACTTAAAGAAGTCGAAAGGCAACCTTATATTCAGTCTATGCTTATTTCTAAAATGTAGATTTATTCATGACAAAGGGAGTGTTCATTTATTTATGAGTACCGAAATGCTGGAACGTCGAAGTGAGATTTTAAAACGAAACATTCATCAGCTGCTGGTTCAGGAAAATCACCACGGTGTGACACGGCAGGAAAATTACACGTTGCATAAAATGATCAGAGAGCTGCATCAAACCTCTCATGCCTTGAATACTTCCCGTTGAGATGAAAGGCTGCTACAAGAAATAAAAAAATAACCTTCAGTTCCACTTCCTTAGTGGTGTTGAAGGTTATTTTTTATTTTTCATCCTTTTGAGCGACTCAGCAAATATAAGAAGTATGGCGCACCTATGATGGCAACAATTAATCCTGTCGGAATTTCTTTCTGTAAAGGTAAGGCTCGTGTGATCGTATCCGCTACGAGTACCAGAAGTGCTCCGACTAAAGCACACGTTACAAGCAACATTTTATGCTTCGGACCCACCAGCTTTCTTGCCAAATGTGGAGCTACCAAACCGACAAAACCGATTCCGCCACTAACCGACACACTTGAACTAGCCAGTCCGACCGCAGCCGCGAGGAGAAGAATACGTTCCTTTTCGATAGGTGTACCTAACCCGGATGCCGTCTGATCCCCCAAATTAAGCACATTCATAACATTTGATTTATAGTATGCGAAAGGAAGCAATACAATTAGCCAAGGCAGCAGAGCCATTACGAATTTCCAATTTGAACCCCATATGCTTCCTGCTAACCAATTAGCTACAAACGTGTAGCTTTCAGGTGTTAACTTAAGAGTCATAATGATCATGGTAGCACTGATACCCGCCGCTACCCCAATTCCGCTCAGCAATAGCCTTGTCGGAGAAATACCTTCGCCTTTTTTGTAAGAAAGAGCATAAATCAGAATAGCAGCCGCTCCCGATCCAATGAGTGCAAGAGCGGGAAGTAAAAATAATGAATTCATCGTTTGCATCGATGGGAAAAGCAGTACAAACAGCATAACCATCAGCCCGGCACCTGCATTAATCCCCAGAATACCAGGGTCCGCTAGGCTGTTACGCGATACCCCCTGCATGATGCAACCGGAAACAGCCAAACCTGCGCCGATCAGAATGGAAATAACCATTCGCGGCAACCGGAATTCAAAGAGAATTAATTCCTGCTGTGGAGTCCCTTGTCCGAACAAGGTTCTAAAAAGCTCCATTGGCGAAAGCCGGATCGTTCCCGTATTCGCGCTTATGGTGAATGCAGCAACGAGCAATACAAGCAAAATGATAACAACGATCCAATCATGGATTTTTTTACGGTGACTTGCTTTGGCAATAGCGCCATTCGTAACGTTACTCATCTTACAGTGCCCTCCTTTCTTTACGTGCCAGATAAAGGAAGAATGGAACACCAATTAAGGCAATAAGTACGCCCACTGGTGTTTCCTCAGGTGCGTTAATCATACGGGCCGCCAGATCGGCAAAAACGATAAGTAAAGCTCCCATAATAGCCGAACAAGGAATAATCCAGCGATAATCGACCCCAACCAGTTTGCGCGTGATGTGGGGAATAATCAACCCTACGAACCCTATAGAACCAACCAACGATACCGCGGCACCCGCCAGGATCAATACGAGAATCATCCCGGCGCCCTTTACCATCCCAGTTCGCTGACCAAGACTCAATGCAATTTCGTCTCCTAGGCTAAGTAACGTAATGGAGCGTGATAACATGAGAGCACCGATAAAAGCTGCCACAACCCATGGAACAACAATGCCTAGCTGAACCCACTTGGTCCCACTAAGTCCTCCAGCATACCAAAAGGCCAAATCCTGTCCAACATTAAAATATAAACTGATCGTATCTCCTAAGGCAGACAGCAACGCCGTGACAGCTGCACCTGCCAATACAAGACGAACTGGCGTAATACCTGATTTGGAAATAGCGCTTGTACCATAGACCATCACAACCGCCAAGGCTGCACCTACAAAAGAATACAACATTAACTGCAAAAAGGAAGTACCTGGAAAAAGGGCAAAGCAAATCGCCATCGTCAAGCTGGCGCCCGAATTCAGCCCAAGCAAGCCAGAGTCCGCAAGCGGATTGCGGGTCATCCCCTGCATAATGGCTCCTGCTACGGCAAAACAAACTCCGATTAGCACACCACCCAGAATCCGAGGCAGTCGGATTTCCCATATAATTTGATGGTTTTGCAGCTCTGGATTAAAATGAAAGACGGCGTTCCAGACCTCCTCCAGTCTGATTGAGGCTGCACCAAATGATAAGGACAGAGCGATACCGAACGCTAACAGTGCTAATCCGGCTGTCAGGATAAGCGAAGCCGCCCATGGCCGCGAGTGAAATTGAGTCGGCGGCTGATTGTGATTACTTTGAGCAGGACTATCCGAAGATTCTGATAATTTCATAACTATGGTTCACCCTTACTGTTGAATAGTATGTAGGTATCACGAAAACCTGTAGTGGAGATGATGTTTGATAATGAGAATTATTATCATGCAATCTTTACTATTGTAAATTAATGTGGCAACGGCTTCAATAGCAAAATTTCGACGATTCTCTAATGCCCTGCTATTTTGTGAAAAAACAAAGCCCTCCGGCAAAAATACCAAAGGGCTGCCAACATTACCGAAACCATTACTTCTGTGAGACGTTTTCTTTATTCCGCTGGACGATCATATCTGCCAATTCTTCAGCTTGCCCCATAATAGCAATCGGATCGAAGTACCAGTATCGATCCTCCTGAAGCTCAAAAACCTTCCCATTCCGGACTGCACTTAGTGATTTCCATATGCTGTCTCCTTCATAACCGCTCAAATCCTTGTTAACCGTCAGAAAAATGTAAGAGCCAGCATATTGATTAATAACTTCCTTGGAAATTGACTTCCATTGAGTCTCGCCTAATAGTTCTTTTTGGACAAGTGGTGGAGGTGTCAAATTCAATCCTCTATAAACCGCCTGTCCTCCTCTGCCAAAATTATCACCGTATACATAGTATTCTTTATCTGTGGCTTCCATTACTGTGAAAGTATCCCCGGGTTGAACAATTCCCTTTAATTTGTCACGTGCAGCTTGCAATCGCTGGTCGTATTGGGCAAGCCATGTTTTGGCTTCCTGTTCTTTTCCCAGCAGCTCACCAAAAGCTGTCAGTTCCTCATGCACATTCTTGTATGTTCCATAAGGGATGACTATCGTCGGAGCAATTTTACTATATTTTTCATATTCAGAAGCATCCTTGGAACCAATCAGAATCATATCCGGCTGTAGAGCCAATACTTTTTCAATGGATACACTACTGCGGTCTCCAATACTTGCAATGCCTTGTACAAGATCCTTCGAAAACGGATTATCCAGATAATATTTAACACTTCCCACAGGTTTAATTCCTAATGCTAATAAATCATTCTGGTACATATCTACTACAATCCGCTGAGGATGGACAGGTATCTGAATATCCCCATGAATCGTCTTAACTGTTTTCGTTGCAGCTAACTTTGATTCACCAGAAGCTTGATTTTGCTTTTCGTCTGGCTGATTTACCTTTCCACTACAGGCGCTAAGAATGACAATGACTGACAAAAGCATCGTCACAATCCACATTTTCTTTGTCAAACTCATTCATTCCTCTCTCTATTTACGAAGTCGCAATTGACTCTTACGTTCCATACTGAGCTTGGTGCAGGCGGCTATATGCACCTTTTACAGCCATTAATTCTTCATGTTTTCCTTGCTCGGCAATCCCCTGATCTGCAACTACAATAATACGGTCAGCATTTTTGATCGTTGCCAGACGATGGGCGATCACGAGTGTCGTGCGACCTTGAGATAGCTCTGTCAGGGCTTGCTGAATTGCAGCTTCTGTCTCTGTATCCAATGCCGATGTCGCTTCATCCAAAATGAGAATTGGCGGATTTTTCAGAAACATCCGGGCAATGGATAAACGTTGCTTTTGACCACCGGACAGCTTTACGCCTCGCTCACCGATCATCGTATCCAGCCCCTCTGGATAGGATCGAACAAGTTCTTCAATCTGGGCTCGACGGGCAGCATCCCAGATTTCGTCTTCTGAAGCATCAAGTTTGCCGTAAGCGATATTTTCACGAATCGTTCCATCAAAAAGGAATACATCCTGCTGTACGATTCCAATCATGGACCGCAGCGAATCCAGTTTCATTTCACGGATATCCATGCCATCAATCTTAATGCTGCCTTCCTCGACATCATAGAAGCGTGGCAGCAAGCTGCAAAGTGTCGTTTTGCCTGCTCCTGAAGGACCCACAAGAGCTACAGTTTCTCCCGCATGAATAGCAAGGTCCACTTTGCGCAGTACCTTGTCTTTGTTTTCATAGCCAAACGTTACACCTTCAAATTGAATATCTCCGTTGAGATGCTTAACGGTCTTCGCACCTGGAAGATCCTCTACGTCAGATTCACTTTCCAGCAAATCCAAGTAACGTCGGAAGCCGGCAATTCCTTTGGGATACGTTTCAATGACAGAGTTAATTTGTTTGATGGGTGCGAGGAATACATTGGACAGCATTACAAATGCGATAAATTCCCCATAGGACATCTGCCCCTTAATAACAAACCATGTTCCACATACAAGCACAAACAACGAGACCAGTTTCATCAGAATAAAGCTAATTGAAGAATTCCATGCCATAATGCGATATGCGATCAGCTTTGTTTTACGAAACCGTCCATTATTCTCAGCAAAACGATCCATTTCATGTGCTTCGTTGGAAAACGCTTGAACAACACGG
Source organism: Paenibacillus sp. EKM10P (assembly GCF_011800655.1). Classification (NCBI taxonomy): domain Bacteria; kingdom Bacillati; phylum Bacillota; class Bacilli; order Caryophanales; family Paenibacillaceae; genus Paenibacillus; species Paenibacillus sp. EKM10P. The sequence goes on from NZ_JAALET010000002.1 coordinate 156,909, forward strand.
ATACCGCTAACGTTATTTTCAATCCGGGCGTTGTAATCCGCAATATCAGAAAACATGCGATGGAAAGCAGCATTCATTTTGCGACTAAAATACAAGGACAGGTAGATCATCAGCGGAACAATAATGAATGTCAGCACAGCCAGCTTCCAGTTAATGCTGAGCATGATACCGAAAGCCCCGCCCAGAGTCATCAGTGCAATGAACAAATCTTCTGGTCCGTGGTGGGCAATCTCTCCAATATCCATCAGATCGTTGGTCATACGGGAGACCAGATGGCCTGTTTTGTTATTGTCAAAAAAGCGAAAGGATTGCTTTTGTACTCGATCAAACAGCTTTTTACGCATATCTGACTCAATGTTAATCCCCAGCTTGTGTCCCCAATAGGTAACGACATAATTCAATCCGGCGCTTACGACATAAATCCCAAGCAAAGATAAACAGGCAAGTAAAATCCATTTCCAATTTCCACTGGGTAGCAAATCATCAACTACCCGATTGACTGCAAGTGGAAAAGCCAGTTCCAGCAGTGCAGCTAGTATGGCGCAAGTAAAATCAATGATAAACAAAGTCCGGTAGGGACGGTAATATTCAAAAAATCGTCTTAGCATAAGACTTCTCCCTTCCTATTTAAATGAGCTGATTATTTAGGTTCGACGGAAAACATGTTAACGGCCTCATCCAGTGATTGATCGATAGCCAGTGGTGAGTAGGTAAACCAAGGATCGGCCTTGATGAAATACACTTTGTGGTTTTTGACAGCCGGGAGATTTCTCCACAGCGCACTTTGTTCAATTTCCTTCAACATCCCGTCCTTAGTCGCTTCATCGTAAACCAGCATAATAATACGATCTCCTGACAGTTCAGGCAGTTTTTCCATCGAAATGCTATCGTATACAAAGTTATACTTCGGGTCCTTTGCGAGCTTCTGACGTATGTACTCTGGAGGATTCAATTCCAGTGAACGGTAGATGACATGTCCTACATTTCGCGCCCCGTACACTCTCAGCACGTCCTTACCGTAGGTCATATAAATGGTAATCGTTTCATCTTTCTTGAATTTTCCAGCCATCTTTTTTCGACCTTCTTCAGCCTTTTTGTCAAAACTAGCAATCCACTGATCGGCTTCCTTGTCCTTACCTAGTACGGCTGCGACATCCCGCAGTTGCTTAAATACATCTCCATCTCCAAAAGAAACAGCTACGGTTGGAGCAATCTTCTCCAGTTGCTCCCTCACTTCTGGCGAGGTATCTTCTGTTGCTATAATCAGATCAGGTTGTAGCTCTAATACCTTTTCCACATTTGTCGGATTCCCAATATCAGCAATCCCGTCAATCTTTCCTTTCAAATAGTCGCCTTCTAACACATGAGAAGCAGCCCCTACTGGTTTAACACCTAAAGCCAGCATCGCATCCAAATATTGTGTCGTGACAACCCGCTGTGGATTTGCAGGGATACTGATCTTTTTGCCAGTGGCATCAACATATTCGCGCGTGGCAACTGATTTGGATTGCCCGTTAAGAGTATCCGTTCCACTCTTTTCATTGGTCTGGTTACTACTTGCTGTGTTTCCGCATGCAGCCAATACAACCATCAAAAAAACGGCAAAACCAAGCATAATTCCTCTTTTTAATCTGTTCTTTTGTTGCACAATATACGTCCTCCTTAGATATATGCCTTCATAAAATGATAGTGATTCTCATTATCATACAAGTGTTATTCTATCTTTTACCGTCTCTTCTTACAATACAAAAATTAAAAACTTCCATTTATGTGTATATATCGTCTTGGCAAAATATCCAAAAAAAAAAGAACTGATGCGTATTCTTTGCATCAGTTCGAATGCTTCATAGGTTGGTTCCCATGCCCATTCCTATTTGGATTGATCCACTAACTCCAGTTTGGCGGGAATCGATGTTTTCACGGTTTTACCTTGAAGTACATCCTTGGCTGCTTGCACTGCCAATTGTCCAATCAACTCAGGCTGCTGAGCCACAGTAGCTGTCAGCTTCCCTTCCTTAATTGATTTAAGCGCATCCTCGTTACCATCAAAGCCGATGACTGGAATATTCTTACCAGAGCTTTGAATGGCTTCAATCGCTCCCAACGCCATTTCATCATTGTGGGCAAATACCGCCTGAACATCCGGGTTGCCTTGCAGTAGATTTTCCATCACATTCAAACCTTTGGTCCGATCAAAATCAGCCGACTGCTTGGCGATGACCTTCAGGTCCTTATCTGCCACTTCATGGAAGCCTTTCCCACGTTCACGGGTAGCCGATGCGCCTGGAACGCCTTCCAACTCAATAACCTTGGCGCCTTTTCCGACTTGATCAATCACGTATCTGGCAGCCATCCGTCCTCCCTCGACGTTGTCTGAAGCGACTAGCGCTTTCACATCACCTTTGTCAGCGGAACGGTCCAGCGTAATTACAGGAATGTTCAATGCATTCGCTGACTGGACCACAGTGGAGATAGCCGACGAATCTGTCGGATTAATGAGTAACGCATTTACTCCCTGTTGGATCAGATCATCCACATCATTACTTTGCTTCGCAGAATCATTTTGTGCATCGACCACAATAACCTGCAATCCTTGTTTTTTGGCCTCTGCAACAACTCCGTCTTTGAGGGAAACGAAGAATGGATTATTCAATGTTGAGATCGACAAGCCGATTTTTATGTCCTTCAGGTCTGCGGCCGCTTTAGGCTTCGCCCATTCAGGCGGTTCCAGGGAACACCCTGTCATGAGCAGGAGCAGCAAGGCCGTCATGATTAATGTAAGCTTTTTCATATTTGTGTGTCTCCTTCTATGCAAGATTAGGTGTATTATGCGGATTTTTTACGATCAATCAATACAGCAATAGCAATGACGATCCCTTTTACGACCATTTGGTAAAAAGAGTTAACCCCCAGCAAATTCAAGCCGTTGTTTAGTGTCCCGATGATTAGCACACCAATTAATGTACCTACAATCCGTCCGCGTCCTCCCGAAAGGCTTGTTCCACCTAGTACGACAGCCGCAATGGCATCCAGTTCATAAGAAGCACCTGCTGTCGGCTGCGCTGAATTCAAGCGTGAGGTCAAGATAGCACCCGCCAATGCGGAAAGCATTCCCGCCAAAGAGTAAATCCAGATTTTTACACGTGGTACTTTAATACCTGAAACAATCGAAGCTTTCTCGTTGCCGCCGATGGCATACGTTTTGCGTCCGAAAGGTGTTTTATGCAGAATGATCCAAAGAGCAGCAAAGGTAATGAGCATCGTAATCGCCGGGACCGGAATACCAAACTGATAACCACGACCGAATAATTGAAATACCAGACTATCTCCGAGCCCCGTAATAGGGTTACCGTTGGTATAAACTAATGTTAATCCTCTAAAAATAGTCATGGTTGCGAGTGTGGCGATAAACGGAGCCATTTTACCTTTCGTAATCATCAAGCCGTTGACCATTCCCATCACGCCACCCAATGCACAGCCAATGATAATCGCCAAAATCGGATCGAAGCCGGCCAACATCATATTTGCGACAAACGCACTGGATAGTGCTAATATAGAGCCAACGGACAAATCGATTCCGCCTGTAAGAATAACGAAGGTCATACCAAACGCAATCAACGCATTAATAGATACCTGGCGCAACAAATTCAAAATATTAAGCGGTTCCAAAAAGCTGGGATTTAAGGCCGATACAATGATCACCAAAATAATGAGCCCCAACAATGGGCCAAGCTTCTGTGTGATTTGTGATATTTGGATGCCTTTGCTACCTTTTGCTTCATTCATAGTTGTCATATTACTGTCCTCCTGTAGCTAGCGTCATAATATTTTCTTGTGTGGCTTCTTCCCTGCTTAGCTCTCCGCTGATCTTTCCCTCGTGCACCACGACAATACGATCACTCATGCCAAGTACCTCGGGAAGCTCTGAGGATACCATGATAATTGCGACTCCACGTTCGGTCAGTTCGTTCATCAACTGGTAGATTTCCCGTTTGGCTCCTACATCCACGCCTCTCGTCGGTTCGTCAAGAATGAGCACATTGGGACCGATACCTACCCATTTGGCAATAACCACCTTTTGCTGATTGCCACCTGACAAACTGCCAACCGTCGCTTCGGCTGATTGGGTTTTGATTTGTAAGCGCTTAATTAATGTATTAACAAAATCCATCTCTTTTTTGCCTGATATAAATCCTTTTGATGTAAAACTGAACAGATTCGTCAGCACCATGTTTTCCCGAATGGAAAAATCCAGCACTAAGCCCTCATCTTTTCGATCTTCTGTAATGAAGCCAATCCCTAGTTTCACTGCATCATCCGGCTTGCGAATAGACACCTTTTTCCCACGTACGTGTATCTCACCACGATCCAAAGTATCCAGTCCAAATAACGACCGCATGATCTCGGTCCGTCCCGAGCCCATCAAGCCCGAAAAACCTACAATTTCCCCAGAGCGCACTGTAAAATTCACATTTTCAAATAGACCTTTATGTGATGCGTTTTTGACCTCTAGCACCACTTCTCCAAAAGCAGGCGTTCTTACCGGGTAGCGTTCAGTCAGCTCTCTGCCAACCATTTTCCGTACAACCTCGTCAAAATTCGTATCGGGGATCGCTTGAGTATCTACAGTTTTCCCGTCACGCATAATGGTAATCCGATCACAGATCGCGAATATCTCCTCCATCCGATGAGATATATACACAATTGAAACACCATCTTTTTTCAAGGAAGTAATAACCTCAAACAGCTTTTGTATTTCCCGTTCGGTTAAGGCTGCTGTCGGTTCATCCATTACGATCACTTTGGCATCCGTCATGAGTGCTTTGGCTATTTCAATCATTTGTTGTTGACCCACTGAACACTCGCCTGCTTCACCGTTCAAAGGAAGGTTTACTGAAAGCTTGCTAAATTGCTCATTTGCTAGCGCTTTCATTTTAGAGCTATCTAGTAATCCCCACTTGGAAGTCATTTCCTTGCCGATAAATAGATTTGCCAGTACCGTCATCTCTGGCCATACATTCAGTTCCTGGTGAATAAAAGCAATTCCTTTTTGCTCCGCTTCCTTGGGGTTGGCAAAATAGGTTTCCTGACCGTCAATGATGATCGTTCCCTCATCGCGTCGATGCAGTCCGATTAAAATATTCATCAGCGTTGATTTGCCTGCACCATTTTCACCCATGAGGGCATGTACTTCTCCTTCACGGAGATCAAAGTCAACACCACTTAGTACCTGATTGGTTCCAAAGGCTTTGTGAATTCCTTTCATTTGAATCTGCATGCTATTCCCCCCTTTTTTATTCAACACTAATTTATCCAAAAAGAACTCCTGCCTGTAAGATACAATTGGCAAACGGCGTAGCCTCTCCTGTACGGATGACAGCTTTGGCTTGCCGAGTTAATGTCTTAAATTGTTCATGTGAGCAAAACTCAATGACGGCAGTCGGCTGAATAATCTGCGAATGCTCTAGTTGCTCTCCTGCAAAGGTGCGCATAATATACTGTAACGCTTGTTCATTTTCTTGTTTGATTTCTTCAGCCAGTGTTACTTTTTCAATCATCATATCTGCGGCAATGACATCAACAACGTCCTGAAAGGACGGAATACCCAGTTTCAATGCCAAATCAATTTTGGTAACGCCTTCAGGAACTGGTAAGCCGGCATCAGCCACGACAATAAAGTCCGTGTGGCCGAGATCCGTTAATATTTTGGATATATGACTGTTTAGAATTCCATGTTTCTTCATTATAATTGCTCCTCTACTTCACGACGGGTTGGCATTCCACCTTGCGCTCCAAATTTGGTAACGGACAATGACGCAGCACGATTAGCAAATTTCACACTGTCTGCCAGCGATTTTCCTTCAGCCAGTGCCACCGCAAAAGCAGCGTTGAACGTATCTCCTGCACCTGTTGTATCCACGGCTTCGACCTTGTAAGTAGGAACTACAACTTCCTGTTCTCCGTCGAAAAACCGTACACCGTTGCTGCCTTCCGTTACAAACAACTTGTTCGGATATTTGCGCAGCGCTTCTTGAAGACTCATATCCTTAAACATGATGGCGGCTTCATGCTCATTTGGCGTAATGTAGGCTGCATTGGCAATTACGCTTTCTTCCACCTCACGAGCCGGGGCTGGATTCAGCAGCAAGGGTACCTGATACTTCGCACAAATTTCGCTTACATAGACAATCGTCTCCGCCGGTATTTCCTGTTGAATTAATACAATATCCGAACTTCGAATAACATCAAGCGCTTCTTCCACGTAAGCGGGTGTAACTTCATTATTCGCTGCTTTTACCACGACAATACTGTTATCACCCTCGGCTAGTACAATGTGTGCTGTACCGCTTTCCATATGTGTAACCGGTTTCACATAGTTGATATGAACATGATTTTCTTCAAAATTGCGTAAAATCTGTTGTCCCAAATGGTCGTCTCCTACACGTCCAATCATCGTAACGTCCGCCCCGAGTCGTGCTGCAGCTACTGCCTGATTGGCTCCTTTACCGCCAGGTACGGTTGTAAAGCTTTCTCCCAATACCGTTTCACCAGCACCGGGACGCTTGGAAGAAGTAACTACGAGGTCCATCGAACTGCTTCCGATAACCGAAATTTTAGCCATGATGATCCACCTTTCTCGTTGTTTCCCGTTCGATAAATTTGACGGGCAATTGTATGCTTGAATAGGTAAGTACTTTCGAATGAAGGATAGGTACACTTGACTTCGTTGCTTGCGACTGCTCAATCAATTGAATGAGCAGACCTGCCGCTTCCCAGCCCATTTCATAAGCAGGCTGCCGGATTGTTGATAATGGCGGAAATAACAAGCTGCTTAATGGTATATCATCAAACCCGATAATTTGAACATCTTCCGGGATTTTTTTTCCTAATCTATGTGCCTCATGCATCACCGCGGTAGCTACAATATCGTTACTGGCAATAACTCCGTCCGTATCAGGATACTTGCTGAACAGCTCTTTGGCCCACAACTCAGCTTCCTTGAACGAAAAGGACGTTGTCTCAACGACATGGTAAGCAATACCGGATTGCTGAAGCTCTTCCACCGCCCCGCGAAAACGATCTTGTGCTGGACGAATATGAGCAGGACCCTGCATGACTGTAATTTGTCTGCTGCCACGAGCAACCATAGCCTGAGCAGCCAAGCGACCGCCATGAGCTCCATCCGCATAAACGGAGAGACTGTCACTGGAAGTCCGATCGAGAAAAACGACTGGTATTTTCAGTTTGGCGTAACAGTCGGCAGCAGGGTCATTGGTAGATGAAATAACCCCAACAACATTATTCTGAACAAAAGTATCCATGTAATCTAATTCTTTCTGGCGATCCTCATCACTATTACCGAAAATAATACGAAAATCATTTTCCTGCATTCGATCCTCCACCCCACGAGCCAACAAGGGAAAGTAAGGGTTTGTAATATCCGGCAGCAGCAGGCCGATTAATCTGGATTTCTTTTTATACAGAGAACGTGCAACTTCATTAGGCTTGTAATTTAGCTGCTTCACCGCAGCTTCAACTTTTCGCCGTGTATCCTCGTGGACATAGCCGGTTTCATTAATAACTCGGGATACGGTCGCCACGGAAACACCTGCAAAACTTGCTACTTGCTTAATTGTTGTCATAATGTAGGTTCAACTCCAATTGTGTAACCGGTTACACATATAAAATATCATAGCATTTATTTTTTGACAAGCATTAATTATTTGCACATCGAAAGCAATAGCCGTATAATCTTTTTGTAACTGATGAAGTTTCACCTTTTGCTTATACTAAAGTATGCTGATTCACTCTCAGTTGCTTAATAAAATATATATATGGAGGCATTTCCTGATGAATATCGAAGTTTGGTCTGATTATATGTGTCCGTTCTGTTATATTGGCAAACGCCGTTTGGAGCAAGTCTTGCAGCAGTTCCCACATCGCGATGAGGTTCAATTGACATTCAAGAGTTTTGAATTAAATCCGAATGCTGTGAAAGAAAGTGGTAAGACGATTAATGAGGAACTATCAGCAAAATATGGCGTTAGTCTGCAAGAGGCTCATGCCATGAATGATCGCATGACCGAAAACGCACGTTCTACAGGTCTGGAGTACAATATTCATGCCATGGTTCCGACAAACTCTTTCGATGCTCACCGTCTAACGCATTGGGCTCACACACAAGGCAAAATGCTGGAATTGAGCGAGCGTTTATTTCAGGCTGTCTTCATGGAAGGCAAGCATACTGGGGATCATGAAGTACTGGCAGCGTTGGCAGCCGAAGTTGGTTTGGATCATAACGAAGCCGCTGCCATATTAGCCGGTGACCGCTTTACCGACGAAGTTAGAGCTGATGAAACTGAAGGTGCTAAGTTAGGCGTTCAGGGTGTTCCATTCTTTGTATTTGATCGAAAATTTGCTGTTTCTGGTGCTCAGCCTGAGGAGGTATTTCACGATGCGCTTCAAAAAGCATGGGATGAACGTTCTCCTTTCACTATGATTAGCGGCAGCTCGTCCAAACAGGATGCAGCTGGTGTATGTACTGATGATGGTTGTGAGCTTCCAAGCCGCGAGAGCTGATCAGCCAATGAACTAAACCTCTTTTTAGATAACTTATGAAAAAGCGTGCCTGCACCAATTAAACCTGATGCGGCACGCTTCTTTATTTTTTTATAGTGATTTAATCATTCCGCCGTCCACAAGAATGGTGCTGCCGGTCAAATAGGATGAAGCCGATGACGCCAGAAAAGCAACGACTTTACCGAACTCTTCAGGCTCACCGTACCGTCCCAACGGAATGCCCTCTTCTGCTTGTTTGCGAACTTGATCCGTCGTTTGGTGGGATTTTTCGGCTCGATGCTCGTCCAAGCTACGTACGCGATCGGTTGCAATTCTCCCTGGTGCTACAGTATGTACCAGAATATTATATGGGGCTAATTCCATGGACAATGTTTTCGCCAATCCGGCAACTCCAGTACGTAGTGTATTGGAAATAATTAGGCCCGGAATCGGCTGCTTCACTGATGATGAGGCGATATTCAAAATTCTACCACTTTGTTGTTTTTTCATATAGGGTAACGCCTCACGGATCAACCGGATATGACTAAGTAAATTTTGCTCAAAGGCCTGCATCCATACTTCATCTGTAAAATCATCAAAGGTGCCCGCAGGAGGGCCGCCCGCATTGTTAACCAAAATATCGACGGTGCCAAACCAATCAACTGTACGGCGGATGGCCTGGGAGATATGTTCAGGTTTGGTTACATCACAAACTACATATTCAACGCGACCACTCGCTGTTTCCTGTAATTCGGCCTGAGTCCGCTGAAGCTCTGCTTCATTTCGTCCAGAAATAACAACATTCGCACCCTCACGTGCCAATTCGCGTGCACTTGCTTTGCCAAGTCCTTTACTGGAGCCTGCAACAAAGGCTGCTTTTCCCGTTAATCCTAAATCCATCTATGACACTCCCTTTTCTGAGATTTCTCTATTTAATTGTACACATGACCAGCACATAATGCGAATAGCTAGGTACAAAGTAGCAAGGCAACACAAAAAAGGACCTGACATTTAGTCAGGCGCCCTTTCTGTTATACACTATTTTCTTAGTTTATAGCACTATAATGCTTCAGATATTGTTGACTGCTCATATACAACAACGGACTGGCTCTCAGGCTCCCATTTAACATTTGCTCCCAAAGCCTCTCCGATTACCCTTACAGGTACCATTGTAGTTCCATCCACTATGGATGCTGGTTGCTCGATAGAATACGGCTGGCCGTTAATATATGCTTTGGCGCTATTCACGAATAATTTGACGGACACACCATTGCGACTGACAGTAACAGCCTTTTCTTTCGGATCCCAGGAAACCTTGGCATTCAGAGCTTCGGAAGCTGTTCTAAACGGGACAAGTGTGGTGCCATTGCGGTTAATCGGCTTGGCATCGTATTTTTCACCATTCACGAACAGCTTCATACCTGATGACCGTCCAGCCTTGCTCAAGAGTACATCCAGCTTTTTGTAGCTATCCAGATTGGACACATCAGCCAAAACTGCCTCCTCCTGCATGTAAACGGCATCTGTTACATTTCCGTTTTTATCCAGTAGCTCAGCAGCCTTAGTTAGTGCTTTGTCAGAATTTCGGATCAATTCAAGTTCAGCTACCTGCTCCGAGGTCAAACGATCCGGGTATTTTGTAAGCAGCAGATTCGCAATAACCGCTCCTGCCGGCTTATCTTTTGTATTTTCTACTGCTTGTAGCAGACCGTTATATCCGTTGTGTCCCTTGCGACCTTTTTGGTCTTTGGACTCCCCGTATGTATCATCCGTTACTGCAACAGGGGTATTCTTTTTGATTTCATTGTGTTTATCTTTTTTGCTGCTCTTTTCATTCCGGTCTTTATCAGACGTATTTGCTTCCTGTTTCTTCTCCTGATCATTTCGGTGCCCCTGCTTAGCTTCGGCAGTTCCCGCTGCCAGTCCCAAGACCAGTATACACGCTAATAATGCTGTCCATGTGTTTCTCATGATGCAATTCCTCCTTATAGTAAAAGACCAGGTTTAATAACCTACATATATTAACGGCTACTATAAGCTAAATATGAAGCCCTTTTTTACTAGTGTTGCATTTGCAGGGACTGATGGCTAATCCAATATAATAAATTTTATTATGCGTGAACCTATTTCCACAGTATAATGGGAAATGCACGTGTATTTTAAGGGTTAACGTTTACATTCGTATAATAAAAAGAAGAGGAGACAGACATGTTCGGCACCATTCTTTTAGACGTTGTTTTACCTATTTTTGTCCTTATCGGTTTTGGCTGTATCATGCAATATTATTTTCGATTGGATTTGTATACCCTAGCTAAAATTAATTTTTATTATATCACCCCTGCAGTTGTGTTCACCGGTCTTTATAACTCTGAAATTTCTTTAATTCTCATGGGTGAGGTTTCACTTTTTTATGCCCTGTACATAGCTATTCTGTACGTAATCAGTACTACCGTTGCCAGATCTCTGAAATACAGCCCCGGAATGCGTGGAGCTTTTACAAACAGTGTCATGCTAGATAATTCAGGGAATTATGGTCTACCAATTAATCAGTTGGTGTTTAAAGGTGATCCGCTGGCTATTTCTGTCCAAGCTCTGATTATGACTTTTCAAAGCTTTGTTACATTTACATATGGTACTTTTGTTGTACAGAACGGTAAGGCCAATACACGAAAAATTTTAATTAATTTTTTAAAAATGCCTGTCCCCTACGCGCTTGTGCTGGGCCTGCTCCTGAATCTACTGCACAGTCCATTGCCTAATTTGCTGGCTGAGCCTCTAAATTATATTAGCCATTCGATGGTCGCAGTGGCTCTGCTTACTTTGGGAGCACAAATTGTGCAGTATCCTTTTCATTTGCGCCGGACAGCCGTGTATATCAGTATGGTATTACGCCTGATTGCAGGTCCAATAGTTGGCTTTATGCTCGTGTTTTTCCTAGGTCTTAAGGGGATTCCCGCTCAAGCATTGCTCATTGCATCAGGTATGCCTACTGGTGTTAACACGAGTATTTTGGCGGAAGAATATAAAAATGAACCTGACTTTGCGGCACAGACAGTATTACTTTCTACGATTGTGAATGTCATTACGATGACCTTATTAATTTCAATATCCCGTCATCTTACTTGAGGTGTATGATAAATATAAAACTTTATTTGTAACGCTTTTTGTCTGAGGACAGGAGCGTTTCTTTTTAATCAAAATAAGAACATACATTCTTGTCGATCTCTCTTTTTCGTTTCAAGTGGTATGTTTGTTTGACGATGATGGTATGCGAGAAGGAATTTTTTCTATTATGAATTTTTCATATAGTGAAATAGTTATGTGTTTGAATTTAAACCTCTGATTCCTCCAAAAATAAAGCCAGCTCGCTCATTAGAGTGGCTGACTTAAGATTATTTTTATGAAGATTTAAGGCTCAATTCCCCATTGCTTGATCCCAGACAGGTAAGCGGTTATTTTAGTGGAATCTTGTAAGCTGTTTGCTGTGGGATTAAAGGAATAATCATCAGTTTGTGTATAATTGCTCCAATCCGCTTTGGATATCCGGGTTTGTAGCTCAACACTCTGACCAGGCTCTAAAGAACCTGCTGCCGACTTAAAACCAATTTCTGCATAAGAATCTGCACCTGGCTTCGTATTAGTTAATTTTTTGAAGTTAGCAATGACATTCTCTGTACCGATGCTTGACCAATCCGTAAAGAAGTTTTGTGATTTCTCGCCGTTAACGGTGTAATAATAACGCAATGTCACATCTGCTAGGGAAACGGGTGAGCTTCCTGTATTGGTTATTTTAAACTTGGAACTGATCGTATTACTTGTTGCAGATACATTCCCATTGAAGGATTGCACCTTCAGAGCACCCTCGCCTGTTCCCGGCTCACTTGGCGTATCCCCTTTCACCGTAATCGTGAACAACGCATCATTGCCTGTACTAAAATGGAAGTTGAGCGTTGTCTCTCCTTTAGGAAGTTTAGATAAATACTTGTTGGTAAGAATAACTGTTTCTTCACTAACCATATAATCTTCACCTTTGTTCAGTGCCACACTCCCCTGCTTGATCGCTTCTAGTGTATTACCGTTAAGAGTAAGCTTGACAGTAATATCGGTATTACTGTTAGCCACTTCATAGGTTGCAGCCGTCGGCGTAATACTTGCTTGCCCGGTAGATGGCTGGTCACCACCCACACGATCTGCCACCAGAATGCCTCGGCCATTCGTTCCCAGATAAGCACGTCCGTAAACCCGAGGGTCCCCAATAATGGTGGTCACTCGAGCATATTGATGCTTGTCATCATTAATGCGCACCCAGTTTGCGCCAGCATCGTCCGAACGATAAAATCCACGAGTTCCGTCAATCTTACCAACGATAAACACTGCTGCATTCGTACGATTGGGTGCTGCTTTGCCAAAGCCTACAAAATCCGCCTCCTGCACATGATCAAGCTTGGTGAATGTAATACCTGAATCCTTGGAATGCCATAAGCCGTATGGCCCTCCGTCCTCGGAGCCTCCAGCAAACCACACATCTCCTTCCGCTCCTCGTACAGCACCAATATCTGCATTCCCTACACTTGGCAAACCAGTAACTGTGGATGGTGTGAAGGATGCGCCTCCATCAACACTTACATATATTTTCCCAGCAGCAAACGCGTAGTATTTGTTAGGATTTACTCGGTCAGAGGCGATCTTTGCATTAGCTGGAACTCCCGTGCTTGCTGTCCATGAGTTTCCTCCGGTTTTGGAATAAAATACACCTTTGTCCGATGTACTCCACAGCAATCCATTACCATTTGCCGCTACAGCGATGCTGCCTCCTCCTGCTGTACCGGAAGGCTCGCTATTAGCTTTGTACCAGTTCGCTCCGCCATCATTGGATAATCCGATAGATTTGGCGTTTGGATCTTTTTTATAGTCCGCTTTACCTACCCGAGCCATAAAAGAAGGGCTTAACTCGGCATAATCAATGCTTTCGCTGCTTGTAAAGGTTGGATTATCCAGCATTTTAGCAGGAGCCTTGAACAGGTCATCATGTCTGAATCCGGAGACATCACCCACTGCACTCACCAGAGGAGCTCCAGTTGGAGGGCTCACCAAATCCAAAATCGCCGTTTCCTCTACCCCTTTAGCGGCTACCGAGATGTCCAGCTTACCTCCCTTGTCCCAATTGGTCAGATTTTTAGAGCCGTATATCGTAGCTCCTGTGCCGTACAGCATATGATCTGAATTAAATGGATCTATTTCCAGATCTCCAATCATCCAGCCCAGCTTGGGCGATACTTCCGGCGGTGCAGGATTGGCATTGAAAGTCAGCCAAGGCGCACCGGATATATCCAAATTGTACTTCAGCTTACGAGCTGGATAACCATCAAATTCCCAAATAGGGCTCCAAGTTGCCCCACGATCAGTACTGCGGTAAATCGTTTCATCCGGCCACCAGGCATTCAACGTTGCAACCATAAGTGTACCTGGCTTCTGGGCGTCCACTGTCAGTCCACCATATCCAAAATGATTGTCTGCGCTGCTGCTGGCAACGGGGCTAATGTTAGTCCACTGTCCACTGGCTGTATTCAGTTTCCACAGCTCACCCTTTGTTCCATCATACGGTCCAGCTCCATCGCTGTAAGAAATATACAGGTCGCCATCTGGCGATAAAACGCCGTGATGTGGCAAATAGCCTGTAGGCTGGCCCGCTATAGCAGACCAGGTTGTCCCGCCATCAGTACTGCGATAGACACTTTGCTTTTTATCTGCGACACCCACATAGATGGTCTGTGTTGCTTTACTGGAAGAGCCCGTTTTTTTGTCAAAAGTGATCCAGGCTAAACCGACAATATCACTGGTGTATTCATTGGAAGGGTCCTGTACATACGTCCCCGGATTCGGAAAACTACTCACCTTGCTCCAGGTCGCCCCGTAATCGGAGCTTTTCCACAATCCATTACCACTTCGAGCTCCGAAGAATAATATATTGTTTTTATTCGGATCAATTGCCAGACGTTCACCCATTGAGCGTCCCGGCATATTGCCTCCTACCTTAAAGGGAAGCTTTGTAGTTTGCCACGTATTCCCCTTGTCGGTAGAGCGCATAATTTGCCCGTTTTGTTTATCCCAGGAATTAGTATACGTGCCTGTAGCTATATATACACGATTCGGATCCACAGAGTCGGTGGCTAGTGCATCGACACCATTTTTGTTCCAATCCTCCCAGCCCACAGAATCCGTCAGCGGAATCCAGCTTTCACTCGCAGGATTCCAGCGGTAAGCTCCTCCAATATCTGTACGGGCATAGATCAGATCTTTTTCCGTTTCATTAAAAATAATACCAGGTACAAAACCACCTCCACCGCCTGTAACGACACTTTTCCAAGTATAATCGTCACTTGGAGCAGCATGGGTGGGTGCTATCATGCCTGTCCAGGAAGCACCCGCTACTATAAGCGCCAAACATACAATTCTCAACCTGCTTTTTGCCTTAGTCAATGAATTCAACCTCCTTCTCCGTAATCATTTAAAAATGCAAGTCATTTCGAGCTAAAAGTAAGCAGTCAATTGCGGATTCGTTCCTATCGTTATTATTCCATTCATCAATCAAACAAGCGTTCTCTCAAGCTCACCTCCAGTAATCCAATAGATTTGCAACCTCTTTTTTGTTAGCGCTTACATCGGTGTCTGCTCAAAAGATTCGTCATCTTTTTCTCATTTCCTTGTGTGAAAAATCAAGATAATGTAATAGGATCTTCTGCTTGATAACTTGTAATAAAAGAGTTGGCTTCCACTTACAGTTGATACCTCTTATAAATTACTAATATGAATTTTTCATATAATGAATTATTTTCTTTAAATTTCATTCGAACGAGGTACCAAAATACTTTGATTTACAGCAAAAAACCGCGCTATGCGCGGTTCGGGCTTCCGTAATGCTATGGCTATTCATTAATAGGTTGAAATTACTGCAAATATTCAAGCGCCAGCGCTAAAAAAATATGTCCTGAGATGAGTAACGCACGCTCATCAAAATCAAAGCGAGGATGGTGGTGAGCAAAATGGGTTCGTTCATCCTCATTACGAGCGCCCACAATAATAAAAGCTCCAGGTCGTTGTTCTAGATAATAGGCAAAATCCTCTGCTCCCATGGCCGGTTTTAAGTCCATAAAAGCATCTGCTCCATACAGCCTACTGACTAGCTCACGTACCCGTTCTGTTTCGGCCTCGGCATTCACCAGAGCAGGATAACCATTCAAATAATCAATTTCGTATCTCGCATGATAAGCATCCGTTAGACCTTTTACGATACTACGAATTTCGTTTTCGACTTCCTTGCGTATATCCTTATTAAACGTACGTACGGTCCCTTCAATTTTGGCTTTATCTGCAATTACATTAAAGGCAGTTCCTGCTTGAAATACCCCAATCGTTAACACTGCTGATTCCGTAGGGTCCACTCTGCGACTCACGACCTGTTGTAGTCCGTTCACAATTTGACTTCCAATAACAATGGAATCCACTGTCTGATGCGGTCTGGCGCCATGTCCGCCCTTGCCGTTGATTTCAATTGAAAAGGCATCGGCAGCAGCCATTGCCGGCCCACTCTTTAAGCCGATTTTGCCCAGTGGAATTTCCGAGGAAAGGTGAATACCATATACTGCTTCCACCCCATCCAGACAACCATCCTCAATCATGAATTTGGCTCCGCCAGGCGGTTTTTCTTCGGCATGTTGAAAAATAAACACAAGCTTTCCCTTCAGTGTCTCACGGTGATGGCTTAACACTCGTGCCACTCCTAGCAACGCAGCTGTATGACCATCATGTCCACAAGCATGCATAACACCGGGAACGGTCGATTTATAAGGCGCATCCTTTTCATCCTGAATAGGAAGTGCATCAAAATCAGCACGAAATGCAATCGTTCTACCTGGCTGCCCGCCTTCTAAAAAACCGAGCACACCGTTTCCACCGACATTCGTTCTTACTTCAATACCAAAAGAGCGTAATTGGTCTGCGATAAATGCAGATGTATTCGTTTCCTCAAAAGAAAGCTCTGGATGCTGATGCAAATATCTTCTCCACGCAATCAGTTCTTGTTCACCATCTTTTAGTTCCTGAACCCATTTCTCCAGCATATTACCCTCTTTTCCTATTGAATTTATATACTTCTATCCTTATCTTACCATAAATGATTCCAATAAGTTATATATGAATTACCAAATAACTGTATACCTGCGTTTTTACCAATGTCAATGCAAGTTCTAATTGGAACGATCCATGAACAGAAGGCTTGAAATGACAACAAAAAAGCCGACAAAATATTCTCCTCGGCTTTTTTCTGGTGGTTTTCTATTATGAATTTTTCATGTATTGAAAAACTGACTTATATTCCCTCGTACTGGATGTGTTTGCTCCCTATACTCACCATTCGTATAGCTTCCAATGACCTTGCGCCAAAAGGATTGGGCTGGTCTATTCGTGCTCATCTGAGTCACCTTCCATCGCCCATTAAAACGTCCAAACAGCTCATGAGCCGCCCAAGTGCCCACGCCATTGTGTCGATAAGGACGAAGTACAAAGAACTCAGCCATGTAATAGTCAGCTTCTCGATTGCTAGACATTCGGTCAACGAGTGCAAAGCCCACAGGAATATCCTGTCTCCAGATCAAAAAAGGCAGCTTTTGTTCGCCGCTCGTCCAGTATTGATACAAGTCTGGATAAGCCGGGAATGTCCCCTTCTCAGTGACATCAATTCGCAGATAGGCTGTAAAATCGTATAAGTAAAATTGCATGAGCTGGACAATAATGTCCTTCTGCGACTCTGGTACACTCTTTATGGACAGCTTCAATTCTGATTTGATATTATATCCCATACTTTCACCTCTCTTGGCGGTCAGCTTGTTCTTTACTTTGATTACTCCCATCCAGTGCTGTTCAAAATATGCTAAAATACATGTATTATGACCGGACGAGGTGAACCCTATGAACATACAAAAGATCATCGACCGGCGCAAACTGGATGAAAAGTTGCCGGATTTGCCATGGTACGTACAGCAATTTATGGATTACAAGCTTCCCGACCTATCCCCCTCTACTTTGCTGGAATATGTGCGGGATTACGAAGCTTTTTTTTCATGGCTTCGCTCGGAAGGCTTGTCTGCCGGAGAAACGAATGCCCAAGTGACACTGGAAGAATTAGAGACACTTCATATGGATAGCATTACAGGTTTTCGTTTGTTCCTGTCTACCAAACGCGAAGGCTCCAATTCCCGTATCACCATTTCACGTAAGCTATCGTCCTTGCGTTCACTCTTTCATTATTTGAGCCAAATCGCTGAGGATGAAAACTTTTATCCGTTGCTCAAGCGCAATATTATGGCCAAAGTCGAAATTAAGCGCGTACATAAACCCAAGGATACGGCCGCCAAGCTCAAAGGAAAAATACTGGAAGAGGAAGAACTGCTTGAATTTATCGGCTATATTTATGAAGGCTATGGACAAGATTTGGCTGATAACAAGCAAGCCCTATACTCCTATGAATTGAACAAGGAGCGAGATGCCTGTATCGCAAGTCTTATTCTGAACTCGGGACTGCGTGTATCCGAAATCGTCAACTTGAACATGGACGATCTCGATATAAACAATAAATTGCTGTATGTGTACCGTAAAGGAAATAACGATGAAACTTTTAAAACGCCAGTATATTTCCGCGAGCAATCCAAAGATGATCTCGCACTTTATTTATCCTTAAGACATACCCGTTATCGCGCTCCAAAAAAAGAAAAAGCTCTTTTTGTCGCGCGACCCAACGGCAGTGCTGAGGGCAAACGGATGACTAAAAGAGCGATTCAAGCAATGATCATCAAATACGCCAAGCGGTTCGGCAAGCCCTATTTGACCGTTCACAAGCTCCGTCATTCCTTTGCTACAGACTATTATTTACAAAATGATATTTACAAAACCAAGGAACAGCTGGGTCACGCTTCGACAGAAACAACGGAAGTCTATGCCCACCTGACTGACAAAACGATGTCTCAGGCGATCGAACGACGGATAGAGACTCAGACTGACTCCGCTAATTAGTAGCCCTCTCATCCCTGCTCTGTCTGGAATCCCATTTTGTGCCTCTGAATCTGTTCGAGTAGCCAGCAGCCTGCCGGTTCACTGGCATCGGCAGGAAATATTTGCACCGTTTGTTCATCTGAGTAGTAGTCCTGAGCCCAATCCATGTGGTACTCCCAAACTACTACTCCCTGTACATTTGTCAGTTCCTGAACAAGCTGCGCATCCGATTGTTCCCGCACCATGATCAGCTTCGGATATTTTTCCTGCTTGAAACCTTCCAGCAACACACAGTCATAGGCCTGAAAATGCCGGATGAGTCCGATCACAGGCCGACTATGTTCCTCTAAAATGGCAGTTCTTCCTGCCGAAACAATCGCTACGCCTTCGGCACCCGCCTGTCGGTGCTTATACGTATCTGTCCCCTCATGATCCATCTCAAATTCATGACCATCATGCTTGATCACAGCTACACGCAGTCCTGACTGCTGCGCATAACGAATCAAACCTCCGAGGAAGGTTGTTTTTCCTGTATTTTTGAATCCGACGATTTGACATACAAATGGATATTTCGTTTTCACGTCACCTGTCCGCCTTGAAGCACCAGTACGTGCACCTCTTCACCTTCGTGCAAGCCTTCTGTTGTGGGAGGAACTACGATCAGACAATCGCTGTCCTTAATCGTAACCATAGCACTGGATTCATCTACTCGCGCAGGAATCGCATATACTTGCCCACTACGTATCTCCAGAGAACTGCGTACAAAGCGGGTATAGTTGTTTACCTTCGTATAATCTGCTCCTAGCTTCGCCGTCCAGGTTTGCAAATACGGATGTGCCGAAGATAACATCATTTGAATAGTTGGTCGTACAAACAGCTCACAGCCTACAAAGCATGCACCGGGATTGCCAGAGAGCGCAAATAACAGCTTACCGTCTATCACTGCGGCTGTGGTTACACTACCTGGACGCATCGTAACCTTGTTGAACAGCATATTCACATCTTCCTGTCGTACGAGATCACCCATAATATCAAAATCACCCACCGACACTCCACCACTCGTAACCACAATATCATAGGCAGCTATCGCTTCTCGGACAGA
The DNA here is from genome assembly GCF_011800655.1 of Paenibacillus sp. EKM10P. NCBI lineage: Bacteria > Bacillati > Bacillota > Bacilli > Caryophanales > Paenibacillaceae > Paenibacillus > Paenibacillus sp. EKM10P. The sequence goes on from NZ_JAALET010000002.1 coordinate 176,617, forward strand.
AGCACGAGCAAGGTTCAAATCATCATGAATGGCTTGCAGAATGAACGGCTCTCCTCCTGCCTCTCTAATTTGAGAAGCCAGCATATATGTATTACTGTTTCGAATTTTCCCCGGTTGTAACGGCTCATCCACTGCGAGCAATTCTGATCCAGTGGAAAAGACAGCCACCCGTGGCTTCCTGTAAACTGGCACCCGATGTACACCAAAAGTAGCTAGTACCGAGACATGCCCCGCTCCCACGCAAGTTCCCTTACTGAGCAAAAGCTGACCTTCCTTAATCTCATGACCAATTTGTGTCACATTTTTGCCAACTTCCATACGCTTCTTCAAGCCAACATATGTCTGTCCATTTTCCTCACGCAGCTGTGTCGCCTCCAGCATCACCACCGTGTCCGCTCCTTCAGGTAGTTGTGCTCCTGTCATGATGCGGACTGCCATTCCCGTCTCCACCCGCTTGTCCGATACGGTGCCACAAGGAATTTCATCAATCACGTGTAGCCAGATTTCCTGACCGGTCGAACAGACTTCAGTGTCCGAGGCAAGGATCGCATAGCCGTCCATACCAGAACGACGAAAGCGGGGATACGGATGTGGCGCAGTCAAATTCATCGCCAGATAGCGACCATGTGCTTGCTCGAGCCCTACGTCCTCCCTTTCACCCTGTTGAGCATAGCTAGCTATCCTGCTTTGTGCTTCTTCCACCTTAACTGCTTTACGTTGGAATTTTTCTGTGTTTAATGGCGTCTGATTCATGTTCTCACTCCGTTCTTCTAAAATGCCCTCTTTCTGTTATAACGCTAAAACCGTTATCTGGCAAATCCGAACGGTGTTTATTGGATACTGCAAGTCTCTATCCGCCAAAAAACAGCCTGAATATCATATCGCGGCTGTTATTGGTAGATTTCGGTTTTTGGTTTTGCATGTCATCACGTCAGTTTTCTACGTATATTAGGTTATATTATTTTTACCGAAATAGATTGAATCTATTGAAACCTCATACAACGAGGACATTTGCTGCGCTCGAGCTATTGTTAAATCGGATGAATCTTCCTCTATATGTTTTAATTCATTCATTGACATACCAAGTATATTGCAAGCTATTAACTCACTATAACCTGAAGCGAGTCGTGCCATCTTTATTGTATAAAAGCTAGTGCAAGTTACATTTTCATTTTTATCTGCAACCATCCAATCAACTCCACAATATAATTGATAAAAAAGTAATTTACCTGTATACTCTGAACGAAACACTTTTCCCCTGTTAGGAGCAAGTAAGGTGCAAAAACTTACTCGGGGGAAATGCCTTTTGAAAGAGGAGCTCAAATCTCATGGACGCACTCAATCATGGCTCGCCCGACGAACTGGATATTCGCGGCAACAAATATCCAACTGGATCGCGGGACGTGACAAAATGTCATTCGAGGCGGCAGTCCTCATTTCTAGGATATTGGAGTGTAAAGCTGAGGACTTATATGAGTGGGAACTTGCCTGACAAACAGGCATTTCCTTCGGGCCGTTTGTACATGCCGGCATTTACATTATATATCCCGCTTTCACCCTCCTTTTCTTATATGTAGATTGTTTTTACCTTAATTTAAAAGATTGTTATTTTTTTCATAATCAAATTTTATCACATAGAAAATGATTAAAAACGGGAAATATGTCGAATTAAATCGAACCCGTCCGGCTTATCCTAGTCTAACTGATTATTGACTTATTCATTTAAATCTGGTAACAAAAATGACCCCTGAATTTTCATGGGTCATTTCCACAATTTTTTAAGTGCTTTAAGTTTATTATGAGACATCGAGCAAGTGAAGTCTGATCCTTCGAATCGTACCAAACCTCCAAATGCGTTAGACTCAATCTCACAAACCAATTCTAGGTTTATCAGGGTGTCTTTATAAGCAGGATATAGATACGGAAAAGCTTCCCTGCAAGCTTGAGCGGTTAGCCCGATTGAATAAGAGCGATCTCCAGAGTGAAAACGCGGGACATAATAATTTTTTTTAGGTTCCCACATATCCACACTAAGCATATTCCCTACTTTAAAAAAACCGCTCACTGCCGCTTTACCCACTACCTTAATTTCCGATCCGAAAATATAACGAATTTCTCTATCGGCATTCATTGCATTCTCATATATTTGTTTCCATCGAGATAAATTTGCTGAATTTATACTTTCTTTAATGTCTTGATTTTTAAAAACAACCTGCCCCCCTCCATAATCTCCCGTAACGATCTTGTCCACTTGTGTGATGTTAACCAAATTAGATCCGTCCAAATTGCAGAAAGTGGGTAAGCCTACGGAACATTCATGGAGGGTGGTGGGAACTGTAAATCTTCCATGAGAAGTATGAAAAAGCGGGATGTGATAATTGCTTTTAGGCTTCCACAATTCAATCGCAACTAGGTGATTCTCACAAAAAAAAGAGCAATCTCCAAGTGAATTGTCATCAAGCAATGGAGTAGCTAGGATTCGCTTTCCCTCTTCCATTAAATTCAGTTCTTTTCTGTTTTCTTCAGCTCAGCTGGTACAGGTTTAGCGCCAAAAATTGTTTTTTCTTTTTTGGTAGACTCGTTAGCGTAATTACCAAGGCTTATACTTAAAGCTCTCGCCAATTTCTTATCCATTTTCGCTCACCTCCTTTCCATAAAGGAAGAATACTGAATGCTTGTATAATTAAAGATAAACATATTATGTGAGATTGTATAAAAAAATTTAATATGCAAACCAAAATACATATCGTTTTATAATATTTGTGATGTTTGGTCTTGTTAATATAGATAAAATGATTGGGAGCATATACTACAAACATTAATAATGAACAAGCGTTAATTATCAAAATCGTTGATAAACTTAAAGAGACGAAAGGTATAGTTACACATATGGCCGTTGTAAAACAGACACAAAGGGTAAGGTTGCTGAAGTGCACCCCTCCTGAAAATCTCCTTACAAACATGATCGTAGCTAGGGCTAGTAATGCCCCCCAAAAATGTCCTGTTATCCAGGCCATAACTGCGACCATTAGTACTGCCGAAATTTCGGTAATTTTCACACCAATCGCATACTCCATCACTTCTACACTTGTAGGTCCATCAGGATCAGCTTTCTTTATTTCTGATGCGATGTGCCTCGATAGCGTTTCTAGCATCCTCGTAATCTCCTTTCTCTGATAAGAAGTACGAAATTCCAAAAGTCAGCAATGAGATGGAAAGTAGTCCTATCGTATTGGAGTTATAGAGCATATACAAAGTAACAAGAATCGTGACAAATGATATTAAGGAGCCTATAATGAACATTTTATTAAGGGGTGATAGGTAATTTTCACCTTTCAAAAAATCATGTGGGGGCTGAATGATAAATGAGAAACCAAAGTTGTATTTCCCCATGACAAAAGAAATAAAGTACGCAGTAAAAATAGAAGCTAGCTGTATAACGTAAATGGAAGAGCCAGCTGTATCACTTATAACACCTGGTTGTGCTACTCCGAAAAAGTTTGCAAAGATATATACAAATAGCTGTAGATTAATGTAAGCTGTAAGACCGGAACCAGCAGAAAAAGCCGCAAGATATGTTTTGATCCCTAAACCAAATCTTAAAAAGAGAACCATTAACAAATACTGAAGCGGAAAATCAAATTTAGGCATGCCTATAACTTCTCTCATGAGAAAGGAAAACAAGGCTATGCCCATTGCATAGAAAATTATTTTTCTTCGATTTTCCCACACGGGAAGCATATAAAGCTTCAAGACCAAAGTAACTGCCGCTAAAGCATCGAAAAAACCAAGTATAATATATAAGAAAGCAGATAACACAGTTACATCATCCTCCTATTTCGCCTGATGTAATTGTATATTTTACTAATAGATGTGGCAATGAAATAATCTAGTAAACTGGAATTTTTTGTATGAATATGAGATAAAACTTTCTCCCCCTGGTTTTCTTTTTCAAACTCGACATCCATTCGTGGTAATAAAAAAAGTCACCCCAAGTGAGCGACGTTGCTTTTGCCAATGTATTATGTTGGTTTTTTTTCGATATCAAGGTTATAATCTACTTAATTTGGGGTGGAGGGATTATTGTGGCTTTAAGTGACAATTTCAAAAAATTACGTATAAAATATCATTTGACTCAACAAGAGCTTGCTGAGATCGCTGGGGTTACCAATAAAGCAATTTCAGCTTGGGAGAGCGGACTTTCTGAACCACGGATGGGTGCTATAGAAAAGATAGCTCGTCATTTCCATATCAAAAAAAGCAATATCATTGAAGAAGATGGCATTGAGCACATAAGCCCTGATCGCAGGTCAAAGTAGACGACGATAAAATCGAAGTGAGGGAGCATCCATTCAATTTACCTTAGTAAATGTTAAACAACAAAAAAAGGAACTGTGCAAGACAGTTCCACAGTTCCGCAAACAACTTTAGAAGAAAATAAAATATTACCCATCATCGTCGACTTCGCCGGCTAATTTTACCTGAGCCGCTGCGTGTTTTAGGCTTACTATAAGATTTGCGCGGTGAATCAAATATGCTGGAACCACCGCTGCTGCCTCGGTCACGTGAAATCGAGCCTCTGCTCGGTGAACTGCTGGAGCCTCGATCGAATAGACTTCCGCTTGATCCAACGCTGGAATCCGAATTTTTCCCTCTACGGGTAACTGAACCTTTTCGTTCCACCGTTATCGGCGGAATCGCTTTTTTCTCCTGTGCTGTTGGAGCACGATATTGCCCTTGTGAAGGTCGGTATACATCTCTGCTCGAATAACCTCGATAGGAGCCAGACCCCCGCAACGAATCGAACAGAGCATCCAGCACAGTTGCAGTTAAGTATCCTTTTAGAAAGCTGGAACTGTAATTTTGCTCGACATACTTTTTACTGTCGATTTCAATGAGTGTATCTTCCTTCTTAGCTGGATCTTGCTGCAAATGGTACCATTCATCGCTATATACCAGAAACATCCGCTCATTGCTCTGAGGCGATATTTGTTCCGGTGTACGCTGTTCTTTCAATTCCTCTGCTACTTCGGGAACCGTTTTGCCTGCCGCCCGATATACGTACGAGGTCGAGTTTCCGCTACCACTAACGGATTCCAGCGGATACGTATCTTTCACATTTGGCGCCCCGCACCCGCTTAGCACGGATACGAACAAGCTAAGCGCCACAATGACCGTTAATGCATATTGCCAGGTGCGTTTGCCCATGTGTAACCCTCTCCTAGCTAGCCCGAATAACCTTGACGTCTCCGGTAATCACTTCTTCTCCTTCATAAAGCATAAAGCGACCGTCCTGCCATTCTACCCGCAATAGATGGTAATCATCAGACTGGTACTGCCAAACATGTTGCTCTCCACCCTGCCGGAAAGGAGCACGGCCCATAACGGTAACATGCCCAAAATACTGTTCTTCCAAATGATACGTTGTATCATCCAGTTCTAAAATGGTCGGTACTTCCTCCGGGTTGTCTAGTCTGCCATCGATAGCCTGATATAGTCCGAATTGCAGTGTTTCCCGTTCCTCAATATGAAGATAACTCACTTGATTACCATCCTGAAGCGTCAAAACAACGGCATTCCGGGCACGATTATGTACACGACCTACCACTTCATAGGTGACAAGCGACACTTCACAAATATCACCAGGATTTAAGTGAAGCATGCTTTTTTCCGCTTTCGGCGGTTCAGGCTTGGCAAATAGATTTGAAATTCGTTTCCATACACTCATGGTCATATTTCCTCCTTACTTTGCCTAGAAGCATGCTGTAATGATCAAGGCACCCACCAAGTGCAGCGCTCCTGAAAACAGACCGAAACCAATTTTACCTTCTTGGGTACCTTTGTCCAGATCAAACTGTGCCCAGTACCGCAACAGCAGACGCACAATCACTTCCAAAACAAGCAAGATGATAAAGGCAATCACAGAATACACAAGCGCTTCGAGCAAATTATTAGCTGTAGCAATTGAACCCGATAAAATGTATCCTTGTGCAATCAGCTTCATAATCATCCGGACTGTTACAGCCATATTTCCAGCTTTTACTTCGGCAAAATCCTTATACTTTGTAAATAAAGAATCGACATACATTAATACGAACAGCAAAATAGCACCTGCGCCCGTCCATACCAGCATCGCTTTCATCGTTTCTAAAAAATGCATTTGCTACCATCCTCCACATCTTCTTGACTACATATATTCATTTACGCCCCCAGGCAGGGAAAAGCGAAGGAGATAACGTTTCTCCTTCGCTTACTGAGCCACCACACTAGCGGCAATGCTTAAAAGTTCTTATTTGTTTTCGTATTGTTTCAGCAAAGCAGCAAGTTCGTCGTCCACAGCACTTTTCTTATCCAGCTCTTTGAACTCTTCATCCAGCGATTTTTCCTTGGAAGCCATTTCGTTGCTCGCTTCAGCACGTGCTTCTGCTTGCAGCATTTTTTCCTCCATACGCTTTAATCCAGCAGTTGCCGTATCCGAGCTAAAACCATTCATCGCTTTGTTAATTTCAGTTTGCGCTTTAGCTGCATTATAACGGGCAACCAGTGTCTCGCGCTTGTTTTTCATTTCAGTCAGCTGTCTGCGCATTTCATCCAGCTTACCACGCAGGTTGTCAGCTGCAGCTTTGTTTTGTTCATAACCAGCTTGGAACTCGTTCATTTTTTGTTCGGCAGATTTCTTTTCTTCCAGCGCACGACGAGCAAGATCCACATTTTGTGCTTTTGCAGCCGTATGAGCCTGTTCTTCGCGTTTTTTCACCAAAGCTGCCTGTTCTTCGTATTGCTGTTTAAATCTCTTTTCAATAGCAATTTGAGCGGCTACCGCTTTCTCTGCGTCTTCCAGATCCTCTTGCATATCACGAATGTATTGATCCGTCATTTTAACTGGATCTTCTGCCTTGTCGATAATGGCGTTAATGTTAGACATCGTAAGATCTCTTAATCGTTTGAAAATAGACATGTGAAGTTCCTCCTAGAATTGAATGCTTAAATTTTAAGCTCTGTACACATGTTTACGCAAGCTTTGCATAGAGGTTTCAAAAATATCTAAAAACCGCGTAGATAAGGCTCTGGAATATTTGCCTGTACTTTTAGCGCCCGTGATGCATGCAGCGCCCAATAGGGATCACGCAGCATGGCACGCCCTATGGCTACCAGATCAGCTTCATTGTGCTGAACGACTCGGCGGGCATCCTCATAATCATCCAATAAGCCGACAGCAATGACAGGCACATTCAGTTTCTCACGGATGGTATGAGCCAAATCCACCTGATAACCAGCACGCGCAGACGGACCTCCGCTGGAACCAATCGGACCCTCACCACCAGAAGAAATATGGAAAATGTCTACACCCGCATCACGATATCGTTCCCCTATGGCTGCTATGTATTCAACATCATATCCGTCTTGGACATATTCTTTGGCAGATATCCGCATTAGCACAGGCATATCAGCAGGAAGTACCTCTTTAACAGCACGTATCACCTCAACACCAAACAGTGATAAATCCTGCCCATACTCATCTTCTCGAGTATTGGTTAAAGGAGAATGAAATTGATGGATTAGATAGCCGTGAGCGCCATGAATCTCTACCGTGTCAAAACCAGCTTCTACCGCCCGGCGCGCCCCCTCTTTGTAGGCTTGAACCAGTTCCTTGACTTCTGCTCGCGTCAAAGCGTGCGGCTCTTTAAATCGTTCACTAAAGGGGATCGAAGACGGGCCTACAGGTGGCTCAGCATCTTCAGCCTTGCGTCCGGCATGGCCTAATTGAATGGCAATTTTGGCACCATACTTGTGGACTTCCTCTACCATTTTACGATATGCAGGAATATGTTCATCACTCCAAATGCCCAAATCACGATCCGTAATGCGCCCATTCGGATGAACCGCTGTCATTTCCACAATTATGAGTCCAGTCCCTCCTACCGCGCGACTCACATAATGGACATAATGCCAATCCGTCGGTTTGCCGTCCTTGGCCTCCACGCTGTATTGGCACATTGGGGGCATGACAATCCGATTTCTTAAAGAAAGCCCCTTTAATTGATAAGGAGTAAACAAGTCGGTCACTTTTATCCATCCTTCCCTCAATTCCAAGTCTGTAGCATTATGAATAGCATCCCCATTATACACCAGCTGTCACGGTATACCGAATCCTTTGTAAGGCTAAAACTTACGAAAATGCTCCAGTTTTCATTCATGTTTAGGAGAATATGCGCGTTTACTTCGTCATCTTCACGGATATCCGCTTCATGATGTGCTTCTCTTCAGTCGTGTAGGACTTCACTCAATCACCAGCATAATTTTAATAGGACAGGTACATAATAGCTGAGAGCACCACTAGGTACCACTGCACGGAAAGGGGGAATACAAATGCGGTACAGGGGAGTGTTGCCATGTTTAGCACTGTTACTAGCATTTTCAAGTTTTCCCGTTCACGCTGACACGCCTCCCAACATCGGAACGCCCCATCCCAAGGAAGCTACTGTCGCTACTTCGGTATATCAAAGTAAAGATCGAGCTACTCCAACATTAGCGATGCTACGAAAAAAGCATGCGGACATTTTTAAAATGTGCGGCCCGCACACCCGCCAAATTGCCTTAACCTTTGATGATGTGCCCGATTCAAGGTATACGCCGCAGGTTTTGGACGTATTACACGCAAACGGTATCAAAGCTACGTTTTTTATCGTCGGCCATCGTGCGGAAAAGCATCCGGGGATCATACGCCGCATCATCCGCGAGGGTCATGCTATAGGAAACCATTCCTATACTCATCCGGATTTCAGGAAGGCCACACCAGAACGCTTTCGCCACCAGATTACAAAAACAGAACGCATTTTAGAAGCCAGCGCAGGTTTTCGGCCCAGATTGATACGACCACCCTATGGTGAAATCACGGAGCCTCAAATTCAGTGGGCGCGTCGTCATGGGTACATGATCGTCAATTGGAATGTGGACTCTCTAGACTGGAAGGGATTGAGCAAAACACAGATTCAGCGTAACGTGATCCCGGCTACCAGACCTGGCTCCATTATTTTAATGCATGCAGGTGGAGGTCAAAGTTCCAACTTGCAAGGTACTGTCCAAGCTTTGCCGGGTCTAATCCACTCTTTAAAAGCTAAGGGCTACAAGTTTGTCACAGTCCCCCGGCTACTTCACACATCGGAACGAAAATAACAGTATGTCTAAGCCTCGTATATACCAACAACGTAAAAAGGCTGCCTTGACGAGCAGAATGCTTCTGCTTGTAAGACAGCCTTTTTTAGCGATAAACGACCGTACTGATAAGAAGTCGTCCCAGTTATATGTTGTGTGCTATAATATTAAGTTTACATAATATATATTATGTTTAATGAAATCAAATATATGCACAATGCTATTTATCAATAACGTACAGTTTCACATTTTGGAAGCCGAAGTCGTTCACGAATGATTTGTTGCCAGGGATAAAGATATCAATCCGCTTTCCGGTAATAGCGCTGCCCTGATCACGGGCAACGGCTACAAAAGAATGGTCTGGCAAGCCGGGATGGGAATAGCCTGTAACTAGCACCTTTGTTCCCATAGGAATGACTTTCGGGTCTACTGCAATTGTACCCAGTTTAAGCGGATTACCGTAGTAATCGACTGCACCCCATTTGCCATTTTCATCAGCTGCGGCTGAATATGCTGTTGCTTTAACATCAACAACTTTACTGTAATTGAATGTTTTGCCCCATGCTTCAATTGTTGGCCTCTCATTCGCTGGTGCTTTCTCCGTAAGTAGCTGTGGTTTCGAATCCGAAGCCGCCTTCACACTTTTTTCGTCTGGCACTTTAATTTGTAGACCGGCATATATGTTGTTGGACGCAATATCCGGGTTAGCCTTCGTCAAGTCATCTACCGATACCCCATAACGTTGAGCAAGCAAAAAGAAAGTATCGCCTTCTTTGGCAGTATGAAGCGAAGCAGCATTTGCTACTCCAGCTGTCTGTGCCAATCCTGCAATCGCTGCGGCAAGCACCGCAAATTTCATGGTTTTTCCAATATGTTTTAAGTGTTTCAAAGATATGTACCTCCTCTGTTGTGCCTGCGAGGTTAGCTGTCGGATTCGGGCTCAGGAGAAGCCCTATGCTTGCGCAATTCACCCCTAGGTCATATTCCATACTTTTTATGATGTATTGGAACAATGGCCGTTGTTACGTCCCCCGCACTTCCCATAGTTTGAGTCCAGCACCTGAGTATTTATTATCATAAGTGCTGCCTCGGTAAGTTTTGGCTTACTGCATAATATCACAATTTTGTAACCTTATCTGCATGAAAATGTTGGGAACCTTGAACATCATACTACACTCATTACAATTTTGTCATTAAGAATCCGTTTTTTGTTACGAAAATATGGAGATATGGTGACAAAAAAAGAAAAGCCCTCCGTGAACCATCGTCACGAGAAGGGCTATGTCAATATTTTATAAAAGCATTTTCTTACAGTACTTTAGCAAGAAAGTCACGAGTACGATCATGGCTTGGAGTACCAAAAACTTGCTCAGGCGTGCCTTGCTCTATAATTTGGCCGTTGTCCATAAAGATGATCCGATCCCCTACTTCACGGGCAAAGCCCATTTCGTGCGTCACGATCACCATCGTCATGCCGCCTTCAGCGAGCTTCTTCATTACATCTAGAACCTCTCCAACCATTTCAGGGTCCAGAGCTGAAGTAGGCTCATCAAACAGCATTACGTGCGGCTGCATAGCCAGAGCACGTGCTATCGCTATACGTTGCTTTTGACCGCCAGATAACTGGTTCGGGTAGGTATTCTTCTTATCCTCAAGCCCCACGGTCCGCAGGAGCTCCAACGCAATTTTCTCCGCTTCTTTCCCCGATTGCTTCTTCACCTGCGTTGGTGCAAGCGTCAGGTTCTGCAGTATTGTTTTATGCGGAAACAGATTAAAATGTTGGAAAACCATCCCCATCTTCTCTCGAGTCGCATTAATATTATGACCACGGGCCGTAATCGGCTCACCCTCAAACAAGATTTCCCCTTCTGTTGGCTGTTCCAACAGATTCATACAACGCAAAAACGTACTTTTCCCCGAACCACTCGGTCCGATGATGACGACTACTTCACCCTTAGCGATATCTATATCAATGCCTTTTAAAATTTCATTTTTACCGAACGATTTACGCAGTTGTTTAACGGTGATCACTGGCTCTCAACTTCCTTTCCCATAAACCCAACAGCTTGGATAAGCTGAATGTCATTACAAAATAAATAGCCGCTGCGATTACGAACGGGCTTAATCCTTCATAGGTAATATTCTTAATGACCTGAGCTTGGTACATAATATCCACCATCCCAATGGTCGAAATAATAGATGATTCTTTAATGATCGTAATGAACTCATTACCAATAGCAGGCAATATAGATTTAAATGCTTGCGGTAAAATAACGTGACGCATCGCTTTGCCTCGTCCCATCCCGAGCGAGCGGGCAGCTTCCATCTGTCCACGGTCTACGGCCTGAATACCAGCACGGAAAATTTCAGCCAAATATGCCGAACTATTCAGAGACAACGTAATTATACCGGACTGGAGTGGCGTAAAATTAACACCTAACGTCAAAGCAACTCCATAATGAATAATCATAAGCTGCACCAGCATAGGTGTGCCGCGCAGTATCTCTACATATGCGGTACCTAGCCACTCGATAATACGAATACCACTCATCCGCAGCAAGGATATGATCAGCCCAATAATGAATCCGAACAGTACTCCGAGCGCAGACAGCAATAGAGTGTAGCCGATACCCGTAGCGTAGAAACTGCGATATTTCAAAAATATATCTACAATGCTATTCGAAGAAACCTGTCTGTCAGCAGACAGTGCACTCGCTTCTGTAGAAAATTTCTCAATCGATCCGTCCGCTTTCAGGCGAGCCAACGTTTTATTTACTGAAGCAAGCAATTCCGCATTTCCTTTACGGATGCCTACAGCAGTTTCTGCTCCTTCATCTTCAGGTACTGCTTTGGCAAGTGTTACGGTACCGTCTAGCGTGTATCCTTTAGCAACGGTATCTTCGATTACAACCGCGTTGATACGCTTGGTCCGAAGCTGGAGTACCAGATCGGATATTTTATCCAATGAGGTTACAGAAGCATTAGGCACTTTTTGCGCAATTTCTTCCTGGATACTCCCCTTCTGCGCACCGAGCTTCTCTCCTTTTAGAGCAGCCATCGTTGAATATTTGTCTTTGTCCTCTGGACGTACCATAATGACTTGCTTGGAACGATAGTATACATCCGAAAAATCAATGCTCTTTCTGCGTTCATCCGTCGGTGTCATACCAGACAGCACCAAGTCTACGCGACCACTTTGCAGAGCAGGCAGCAAAGAGTCAAAACTCATGTCCTCTGGGACCATCTCTGCATCCAGATCCTTGGCGATTTCCTTGGCGATTTCAACATCAAACCCGACAATGGTATCCTGACCGTTAATAACTTTGTGAAACTCATACGGCGGGAAGTCAGCACTCATACCCACTACAAGTTTTTTCTGTGGCTTTCCTTCCGATCCGTATGCAGTGAGCATAGGAAGACCAGCCAACAGCAAGATAACCGCCGTCAAAACCAGGGCGGTAAAACGATATGCCTTTTTCAATCTTTTTTTCTCTCCTTAAATTCTTTATAATAAATAAGATTGTGTCATTATAAATGAATATGCATGATTATGCAATGAATGTTATAGTACAATTTTAGTATATCTATCGCAGTACCTACATTACAGCATATATAAAGGAGTTTTCAGCATGAATTTTAAACAGACCATTCAACACACCATTGAACAGCATGCCGAGCGGTTTAAGGACATTTCGTTGTATATAGGCGCAAACCCTGAACTTGGAAACGAGGAATTCCTGGCCTCTGCCCGTCTAAAAGAAGAACTTGCCTTTCACGGTTTTGAAGTTCAGGCACCCATATTGGGTATAGAAACGGCCTTTATTGCTACTTACAAAGCAGTCAAGCCTGGACCAGTTGTTGCTTTTCTGGCAGAATATGACGCCCTGAAAGGTTTAGGGCACGCCTGTGGACACCATTTGATATGCATGATGAGTACAGGCGCTGCCGTCGGTCTCAAATCGATCATCGACGAGACTGGTGGAGAAGTACGTGTATACGGCACACCTGCCGAAGAAACACGCGGTGCAAAGGTTCCGATGGCGGCGGCTGGATTGTTTGATGATTGCGACATAGCCATGATGACACATCCCTTCGATCGCTACGAAAAATCAGGAAAATCGCTGGCGATTGATGCTGTACAGTTCGAATTTTTTGGTCAATCCGCTCATGCTGCGGCCAGTCCGCACGAAGGGATTAATGCCTTGGACGCTGTGATTCAAACGTTTAATGGGATCAACGCATTTCGGCAACAGGTGAAAAGTACAGTACGTATCCATGGCATCATTAATCAGGGTGGGCAGGCTGCCAATATTATTCCTGATTACGCCTCAGCTCAATTTTACGTGAGAGCCGCGACACGCCAAGAACTGAACCCGCTTACCCGTCGTGTTATTCAAATTGCTGAAGGAGCTGCTTTACAAGCCGGGTGTCGCTTGGAAACCTCCAATTATGAGACTTCTTATGATGAAATGGTGACTAACGGTGTACTCTCCGACACCTTTACTGCAAATTTGGTGCAGGCTGGTATTGCGCAAGAAGATATTACGGAAGGCGAAGATCATGGCTCTATGGATATCGGAAATGTATCACTTCATTGCCCTGCGATCCATCCGTACATTCAAGTTATTGACGAGAAGCATGCCTTGCATACACCAGAATTCCGCGATTTGGCGATGCAGGACCGCGCAATGGAAGGAATGCTCTTGGCCGCGAGGACCTTGGCATGGACAGCTTGCGATGTAATCACAAGTTCTGAGCTGCTGGCACAGATTAAAGAAGAATTCGCTCTACTGAATAGCAAAAGCTAAAATCAGAAATGCCGTCTTCTTGGAGAAAGGAGTGCCTTTATGAATAGTATGAGTAGCTTTTGGACGTTGTTTATTGTGGTTGACCTCATCATTTTTTGGTTTATATTCCGAGCAATACGCAGGAATCGTGGAAACAGAAGCACGCGCCGCCGGAATGCATTTTTCCTTAGTTCCCCGTCTCCTTCGTCACTCACGCAAGAGCGTCATCCAGAGATTACGGAGCTGAAGGAGCTGCTGGAGCGATCCATTCCAGCCTCCTATGCTCACAACGTAAAGCAACGTGTCATGGAAGCCCACCCTAATCTGACGGAACAAGAATATGACTGGCGCTGGCATGAGCTAAAACGATACTTCATGCTATGCGCGATTATGAATCGAGTGCCTATGTTCAGTAGTGATGTGGATGAACTATGGCACGAAATGTTAATGTTTACGCGCGAATACCAGCAGTTCTCGGAAGCTTTTTTTGGTCGTATGCTTCACCATGCTCCCCATTCGGGCGGCTCTCAGCCGATGCCAGAGGAGCGGGCGTGGTTTGACTGGTTGTATGTGGAATGCTTTGGCTGGAATCGCTATAGCGCCAGTTTGTGGGGAACTTTTTTTAATCATCCATTACCGAATGATGAGCTTTCACACTATTACAACCTGACAGCTTCAGCGCAGCCAGTAGGTGACCGATGGAATATAAGTGAAAATATAGGCATTTCAAAGCAGACACAACAAGCGGTTCATAAGATAGTCCAACACCTCCGTGAGCGGGTAAATAAAGCTGTAAATGATCCTGAGGGCAAGCAGCTCCCCAAGATCAACTATTTGCAGGTTGACTATTTGCTACTGGCTGTTGTGTGGTATTCATGGTATCGGCCTGATGAATTTGCCATACACATGCACCCAGACTCTACAAGCAGTGCCGCCCTAGCCAGCTCATCCGGCTGTAGCTCTGCAAGCGGCTGCTCAAACTGGGATACACACCACTCGCACCATCATTCCTCCCATGACAGTTCTCATGGTGGAGGCTCTTCTCACCACGATTCAGGCGATTCTGGGAGTCATTCCTCTTGTAGCAGCGGATCTTCGTGTGGAAGCAGTTGTGGTGGCGGGGGCGACTGACCGCAGCAAAAAAGGGAATTCCTCAACCAGACACTGGCTAAAGGGATTCCCTTTTTTATTAGCACAAATATGGTATCCTACTCTGTTCCATCAATCTTTGCTAGCGAACGGTAAATATCCATATAAGCCTCGGCCGATACATCCCAACTGTACTCTCCTGCAAAGGCCGTCTGTGTAAGCTTGTTCCAATGCTCAGGTTGGCGATAGTAATCAACAGCACGACGAATGGTGTGCAGCATGTCATGTGCATTATAGTTCGTGAAACTAAAACCGTTACCTTCACCTGTGGATTCATTGTAAGCCTGTACAGTATCGTTCAGCCCTCCAGTTTCTCGCACTATAGGGATACTTCCATAACGAAGCGCCAGCAGTTGACTAATCCCACAAGGCTCAAACCTCGATGGCATAAGATACATGTCACTTGCCGCATATATTTTTCGTGACAGTGGCTCGCTAAAAGTAAGCTGCGCCGACATTTTCAGAGGATACCGTCCCGCTGCTTCCCGGAACCAGTGCTCAAAAGCCGGGTCCCCTGTTCCCAGCACGACAAACTGAATATCGTCATAATACAAGATTTCGTCAAGTACTCTCGTAACCAGATCTAGCCCCTTCATATCCACAAGTCTAGTTACCATTGCTATCATAGGTACGTCCGGACGCACCGGCAGACCTAGCTCCTTTTGCAAGGCAATTTTATTTTCCTTTTTCTTTGCCAGACTTGTGCGGTACTTTGTATAAATACGGTTGTCTGTGGCAGGATTGTAGCTTTGGGTATCAATTCCATTCACAATCCCCGTTAAGCGTCCCTGCTCTCCTAGTTTACGAAGTAAACCCTCCAGTCCGTATCCGTAAAATTCAGTTTGAATCTCCTCTGCATAGGTTGGACTCACGGTCGTGACATGATCGGAGTAAGTAAGCCCACCTTTCATAAAATTTAGTCTTCCATAATATTCCACACCTTCGGAAGTAAAATAGCTTCCATCCAAGTTAAGCAGCTCCGTTAAGACCTCATATGGAAAATCACCCTGATACAACAGATTATGTATCGTAAACACCGTGCGAATATCGTTGTAAAAGGGCAAATGTCGATAATCGGCATTCAGAAGCAGCGGAACCATTGCCGTATGCCAGTCATGACAATGCACAATATCCGGCCGAAAATTCAGTTCAGGCAGCACTTCCAAAATCGCCCGGTTAAAGAAGGAGAAGCGTTCGCCATCATCCATGTAACCGTAAATACCGTCACGACCGAAGTAATATTCATTATCTATAAAATAAACCCTGATCCCGTCCAACGTCAGCTCCTCTACTCCACAATACTGATCACGCCAGCCTACAGCTACATGCTTGACCGTTACCGGACGCAGAGACTTCTTATAGGTATCGGGAATGCCCGCATATTTAGGTAAGATGATTCGGACGTCGCATCCTGCCTGATGAAGTGCCTTTGGCAGTGCGCCAATAACATCAGCCAACCCGCCTGTTTTAATAAATGGATGTGCTTCTGCTGCCGCAAACAAAATGTTCATATGTGCTTCCTCCTTATGTGGTTAATCTACTTTTTTAGACCTACGTGGTGGTGTTTTCTTGAGTATAACGATGCCTAGGGGTGGAATCGTCACCTCCAAGCTGTGAAGCTGGCCGTGGTAAGGGATTTTGGAAGTACGTATCACCCCAGAGTTAAGCTGACCACTCCCCCCAAAGTCCTTATGATCGCTGTTCAGTAATTCCATATAGCTTCCTGCCTTTTGCAACCCAATTCGATAATTTTCTCTTGGCACAGGTTGAAAATTAATGAGGACAACCAGCGTATCTCCTGCTTTTTTGCCTTTACGTAAATACGTAATCACACTCTGTCCGCGGTCTTCAGCTTCAATCCATTGATAGCCGTCCCACGAATGGTCCAATTCCCATAATGCCTTCTCCTGAAGATATAAATGATTCAGTGCTTTCGAATATGCGTGCAGAGACCGATGACTGTCATAGTCCAGCAAAAACCAGTCAAGCTGATCCTCATCCTTCCACTCAATAAATTGACCAAATTCCCCTCCCATGAATAAAAGCTTTTTACCTGGTGAGGTCATTTGGTAGCCAAGAAGTGCCCGTAGTCCGGCAAACTTTTGTTCATAGGTACCCGGCATTTTATCAAGCAGCGACTTTTTACCATGCACAACCTCATCATGTGACAATGGCAGTGTAAAATTTTCGCTGTACGCATAGGCTATGGGGAATGTCAGCAAATTATGGCGATCGGGTCGTTGATCAAACTCTGATTCCATATAATCAAGTGTATCGTTCATCCAACCCATATTCCATTTGTAATTAAAACCGAGTCCTCCATCGCTTACTGGGGAGGTCACCATCGGCCAAGCGCTGGACTCCTCTGCCATCATGAGTGCGTATGGATAATAGCGGAATACCGTCTCATTCAGCTGTTGAAGGAAGGCGATAGCCTCCTCATTTTCAATCCCTCCCTTGGAATTGAGACAATATTGTCCATCCTGCTTTTCAAAATCAAGCCGTAACATGCTCGTCACTGCATCTACACGCAGACCATCAATATGGTACACATCCATCCAGAACAATGCATTGGAGATCAGAAAAGAACGTACTTCTGGCTTGCTATAATCGAATGTCAGGGTTCCCCAGCCGGGCTTTTCCGCAATTAGCGGGTCTGCGTATTCGAACAGCGGCGATCCGTCAAACCGTCTCAAACCATGAGCATCCTTGGCAAAATGAGCTGGAACCCAATCCATAATCACTCCAATTCCCGCCTGATGGCAACGATCCACCAAATACATAAAATCATGTGGTTCACCATAACGGCTTGTGAGTGCAAAATACCCGGTGAGTTGGTAGCCCCAGGAAAGGTCATACGGATGCTCACTCAGCGGCATCAGCTCAATATGTGTATACCCCATATCTGTTACATAAGGCACAAGAAGCTCAGCCATCTCCCTGTATGTATAAAACGTACCATCTGCTTTTTGCTTCCAAGTGCCTAGATGAAGCTCATATATATGTAGAGGTTTACCATATGGTGCTCTACGTTTACGGCGCCAAGCTGCATCATTCCAAACATAACCATCCAATGAAGCTACCACTGACGCCGTAGCCGGTCTTACTTCAGCACGTACGGCGTAAGGATCTGCTTTCAGAAATCGTTCACCATTTGGACCTGTAATGTCGTATTTGTAAAATGTTCCTTGGGATATCCCCGGAAAAAAACGACTCCAAAAACCGGATTTGGGAACCCTATATAAGGAATCCTGTTCCCCATTCCAGTTGTTGCGATCTGTAGCAAGCCCGACATGGAGAGCATGAGGAGCCCAGACCGTAAAACGAACGCCCTGTTCTCCGTTCTCCACAGTAAGGTGGGAACCCAAAGATCGGTAGCTGTGATAAAGCGTTCCTTCATGAAACAAATAAATATCTTCCGATGATATCGTCTGTTGCGGAAGAGTTTGGTCTGTCATCACGTCACCACCCTTTTATGTTTTGTGAGTAAAAATGTATGAGTCGGTAATGCATTCGCTTTTGGGTCAAAGCTGACCTGAGTTATTACCCCATTCTAGCCACAATGAACAGAAAAATGACTAGGAAAAAAATAAACCTTAGTTTTTGGGGAATCTTATATACCTGATGGTTTCAAGAGTACCCCATACCGTTTATGTATGTACTACAACAGACAACTAAACCGGGAGGGAAACGAAATGTTTAATAAAGAATGCATTGCCATGCTGCTGGCAGGCGGAGAGGGACGCCGTCTTGCTCCCCTTACTTCAACGATTGCAAAACCCGCCGTACCTTTTGGCGGTCATTACCGGATCATCGATTTTCCTCTCAGTAATTGCGTAAATTCAAACATTGATACTGTAGGTGTACTGACGCAATATGAGGCGGAATCCTTGCACGAACATATTGGGGATGGGACTCCATGGGGCCTTACAAAAACGGATGACAAAGGAATTACCCTGCTTCCATCTTATAATACAGGTAACGCTGAATACTTAGGAACGGCAGATGCTATTCATAAGAATATCGAATATATTGACAGCCAAAATCCAGAGCATGTGCTTATTTTATCCGGTGATCATATTTACTATATGAATTATCGCGAGATGCTGAACTACCATAAGGAAAAAGGAGCTGCGGCAACCATTTCTGTCATGGAGGTTCCTTGGGATGAAGCACACCGTTTTGGTGTTATGAGCGCCGATGAAGATCTGCGTGTCACTGAATTTGCAGAGAAGCCGGAGAAACCCGAAAGTAATTTGGCCTCTATGGGGATTTATCTTTTCAAATGGGATTACTTAAGAAATTACCTGTTGGAAGACGCACAGGATCCTCAATCCAGTCATGATTTTGGCAAAGATATCATACCTAAAATGCTGGCGGACCAAGAATCTCTATACGTTTATGAATTCCAGGGCTACTGGAAAGACGTAGGTACAGTTAAAAGCCTATGGGACTCCCACATGGACCTGCTCCATGAAAATTGCGCAATTGACCTTCAGCGTCAAGACTGGCCGATGTATACACGTGAACGCCGCACAAGGCTGAGCGCGCAAAAGGTGCCTGGTCGTAAAATGCAGTCATTGGACAGCCTCCTGCATGATTCCTGCCAAGTAGAAGGCCAAATTGAGCGCTCTGTAGTGTTTAGTGGCGTCGAGGTGGGAAAAGGCTCATCCATCAAGGAAAGTATCGTTATGCCCGACACACGTATTGGGCGCAACGTGCATATTGAGCATGCCATTATCGGTGAAGGTGCTGTGATTCGTGATGGTGCTGTGATTAAAGGTAATCCGAGCGAAATTATGGTTATCGGACCCAATGAAACAGTATTTGGTAAAATGGCAGTACGGCCGCAAACTACACGTATGCTAAAAGAAGCCTATGAGCGTAACACACGCTTGCGTGCAGAAGGCTTTACTTCATAACTCTCCTTAAAATTTCAAACAGCCAGCCCTCCAATATAGTGAGGACTGGCTGTTTTTATCATTACCACTTACAACTGGTTTTAAATTTGCCCTTCCGAGAGTTGTGGTGGTTCCACGGATGACTCTGCTTGCAGAGCAGGCAATGAAACCGTAATGGTAGTTCCAGCTCCCAATTCACTTCTGATGAGCATCTGACCGTGATGACGCTCAACAAACTGTTGCGAGATTGCCAATCCCAGACCCGTCCCCCCATTTTGGTGGTCTACCTGGAAAAAGCGATCCCTTACTCTGGCAAGGTTTTCCTCACTAATCCCAATCCCTGTATCCTGTACCGATATCTCGATATTACCCTTAATGCGTTGAAGAGACAAATAAATAATCGAGCTTTCATGCGAAAACTTGATAGCATTATCTACAATGTTCAAAAA
The DNA here is from genome assembly GCF_011800655.1 of Paenibacillus sp. EKM10P. Classification (NCBI taxonomy): domain Bacteria; kingdom Bacillati; phylum Bacillota; class Bacilli; order Caryophanales; family Paenibacillaceae; genus Paenibacillus; species Paenibacillus sp. EKM10P. The sequence goes on from NZ_JAALET010000002.1 coordinate 197,059, forward strand.
TACCTGCTTCAGACGGTTACCGTCTCCATGAACGAGATAAGCCGTTTCCTCGGAATCCAGTTGAAGCTTGATCTGCTTCATTTCTGCCTTTGCCCATACGTTCAGCATAATTTCCTGCAAAAGCTCTCGAAGATCAACTGTTCCCATCACGAGCTTCATGGCATTTTGCTCCAGTTTGGAAAAATCGAGAATTTCCTCCACTAAGCCAATCAGCCGATCCGTTTCCTTGGAAATAATCTGCATCCCAATTTTCGTCTCTTCCGGGTCATATCCGCCAGAATTTAGCGTTTCACTCCAGCCCTTAATCGATGTAAGCGGAGTACGCAGCTCATGAGAAATAGAAGAAATAAAATCATCCTTGATTTGATTGGTTCGGACAATCTCCTGTGCCATGTAGTTCAACGTCGATGCCAATTCACCCAGTTCATAGCGATAATCGCCTTTGATACGTGCATCAAATCGTCCCTGCGCCATCTGAGCAGATACATCGCGAATATTGTTAATCGGTCTGACAATGGAATTGGCAAGCCCTGTGCTTACTATAAATACAATAATCAGTACAGCTGCCATGATTCCCACCGAAAATAATGTAATGATGAATAATTTATCATTTACTAATTCCAACGAAGTCGTATACCGGATAATATACACCTGATCTCCGACGATATTGTCCAGTTTCTGAGATACCGCCATCACCTGCTGTCCCGTGCCGGGTTGCTTTCCAATCCATTTGCCCGTATCTCCAGCTAAGGCTTGTGTCACATCACTGGTTTGCACACTTAGATCCGCAGCAAAATTTGTCGAGTTATCAATTACATTTCCCTGTTCATCAAGCAATTGTAATTCAGTGAAGGGCAGAGAAAATGTATTCAACAAATACGATTGTAAAGACTGTTCTGGCTCTTTGAATTTGGATGCAAATTCACTTACCGATTCGATACGGCTTTCGATGTGTTTGTAAATGGAGTCGTAATAATACGACCGGAGTGCAAACATAAAAATGACTTCTACTAACAGAAGCGCCAAGAACACTACGAAAAAATAGTGAAGCACAATCTGTCGGCGAATCCCCTTTTTGATCATTGAGACTGACCTTTCCATTTATATCCATGTCCCCACACGGTTTGTAAGAAAGCCGGCTCGGATGGATTGTTTTCAATTTTCTGCCGCAGACGTCGGATATTCACATCTACAATTTTCGGATCGCCCATATATTCCTTGCCCCATACGTGGTCAAGTAGCACATCTCGGCTAAGCGGCGTATTTTCTTTCTCCAGAAAAAACTGAATCAGCGAAAACTCTGTCGGTGTCAGTTCGATCAGCTGTCCGTTTTTCTTAAATTGCTTAGCTATCAAATCCAGCGTGAACGGACCGGATTGGAAAGACACCTTGGCTGCTGTTTCACGATGTACATTTACCCGACGCAATAACGATTGGATACGTGCAATCAGCTCTGTTGGGCTGAAAGGCTTGCTCACATGATCATCAGCCCCTACAGACAAGGCATACACCTTATCCTGTTCCTGTACCTTGGCTGTCAGAAAGATAATGCCAATACGCTCATTCGTTTCCCGAATTCTCCGACAAACCTCAAAACCATCCATCCCAGGCACCATCACGTCAAGCAGCGCGATATCAATATCCCGTACCGTGTTCAAAATATTCAGAGCCTCATGCCCATCTGCCGCCTCCAGCACCTCAAAACCGTTACGTTTCAAGTTAATAACGATAAAGCTACGGATCGATTCCTCGTCTTCCATGATTAAAACTTTACTCACTCTATTCTACCTGCCTTTCCCCCATCTTGTTTTTAATGGTTTTACGTGGTTCCAGCTCGCTGGATCGCTTAATGCCAATTACCTGTGCGTTCGTTCGCCACAATTGGCTATAGCCTTCATTGTTTCGCTCCCATTGTGACAATGAGAAAAATTTAATTTCCGCTATTGTTTTGTCTGTATCATCCAGAATGAACCGCAAATAGCTGTCTTTCCTGGAAACCTTCGGATCAATAGTCACCTTGCCATGCAGCTCTTTCGGCAGTCTGAAGTAGACCTGTTCATTAGAATCACGATACTGTTGCTGCTTGAAAATCGTCCCTTTGGCCCCATCCCACTGATAGAACGATACAAAATAAGGAACTTCATCCAGCGGCCTGTTGCTCCAACCTTTAGGCTTCTCTAAATTCCCAAATTCGAGAATACCGTCACCATCCACATCACCACTGGCGATGGTAGCATCCTTAAAGGTAACATCCATAAGATTGAGCTTTCTGAGCTTGCCGTGATCCATCACGATAACATTGGAAACCGTAGTTGTCTCGGCAATCTTTGTATCAATAATGATCCCTTGCCTACCTTGGGCTACCTTACCAGCGACGACATTGTAGACGCCTAAAGCCTGACTGTCCAATTCCAACGACCCGATCTCCTTAAAGGTCCCTCCGCTGAACTGGAATGTTTTCACGGTAAAAAATTCATTACGACGGAGCAAGATAATCGTCAAGTCATTCAGATTGTCCCCGTTCAAATCCATCTTCTTATGGTTAAAATCGTCTACAACGAAGTCCGTATAGCCCGTTGCATATATTTTTTCCAACGTTCCTCCAGTATAAGAGTATACGATGAGGCCCTTCTGGTCTCCGTTCTCACTACTGTCTCCGCTCGAAAAACCTGCTACAATATCAAGCGTACCGTCATTAGTTAAATCCACAAGCTTAAATGATTCCAACACCGTGCCTTCCCCATCAAATGTAAGCTTCTTTACCCACGTGCCGCCCTGATCTTCAAACAAGGCACCATGTATCTTTACGCTCTCATCTGGTGTTTCATAAAAGAGCACCGCTTCATCTATACCATCATTATTCAAATCTCCCGTCCGAATTGGCGTAGGATCATCCGGATCATTCGGCCTTAAAGGCTGTACCGCCCCTAATTGCGTATTCACTGCTCCATTCAGCTGTTGTTTCTCATCAGACATCGTTGGTGTCTGCATCAGCGAAATCGGATCGCTAATCACATTACAGCCGCTTAAAAATCCAGCAAGGAGCAGCAAGGAACAGCAGCACGCCACCATTTTCAACAGCATTTTTTTCACTTCTCTTGCCGTCCCCTTCACAATTTGTTCTTTTCTGCCTGTGTCAATCGTCTTCCCTGGATATCAAACACCAGCTCGCCCTCATTCAGCCCCCAGATTCGGGAAGCAAAACGTTCAGCCATTTCCAGCGGCAGTACAGTAATGATTGTTACTCGTTCGTCAGAACACAGCTTGCGAAAGGTTTCCAGTACATGCGCTGCTGAGGCAGGATCAAGTCCATTTACAGGCTCATCAGCTAAAATAACCTTAGCTCCGTGAACGAGAGCACGCGCTGTGGCTACCCGCTGCCGTTCGCCGCCGCTGAGCTTGTCGCATTTATCATGCGCCTTATCCAGCAGACCCAGATCCTCCAGAACGTCCATCGCTCCCATATAATCGTCGGAACGCACCATACCAGTAACCATTCTCCACCAGGGGGTCTGACCCGATCTGCCAATGAGCACATTTTTAAGAGCGGTCCGATTCATATTAAGATGCGGATTTTGCTCCAGATATGCCCATTCCCGCTTTAATTTCATCTTGCCTGTCCACCCGGATTTCAGTACATCATTGCCTCCTACAATTAAACTGCCTTCTTCCCAAGATTCATGTAAAGCAAGACAGCGAAGAAGTGTCGTTTTACCGCTTCCGCTTGGCCCCACTATAGCAATGAATTCACCCTGATGAATTTCAGCATCAATCCCTCGAAGCAACGGGGTACGTTCAGGCCCCACGTGCTTGGTCAGCTTCCGAATTTTAATCATCTATGATTCCCCTTTGTCCGCCATCAATACATGTTTATATTTTATAGTAATTGTGAAACAAATACCATGCAAACCGCAGTTTTAAACCGCCGGTACTCTTTTTCGGGAAAACAGACCCAACAATCCGAAAACAATGTAACTACCTCCAAGAACTAGAAACATGCTGCCTTGAGTTCCAATGTCCAGCAACCCTCCGCTAATATTAGGTCCGACCACACTTCCCAGATTAAAATGAAAGGATGCCAGCACATTTGCAGCCGCCAAAAATGATTTGGGCAACAGGTCAGCTGCATAGGCCAAACCAAGTGAGAAAAAGGAGCCTACCAATCCACCTGCGATGGTCAGCAATACCAAAGTGAACATAAAATGATTACCACTCCAGGGTAGCAACATAAAGGTCAATCCTCCCGCTATACCAACGCTCATTAGCACTTTTTTACGTCCCCAACGGTCACTTAATATACCCAAAGGCAGTTGCAACACTAAGCCTCCCAAACTAACGAAAGGCAGCAAAGCAGCAATTTCATCGGTATGGAAGCCAATACGCAGGCCATAGACTGGAAAATTACTGTTCAGGCTCGCTTCCATATAACCGTATAGAAATGCAGGCAACAGAGCGTACCATGCCCAGCTATAGCTGCGTCGGAATCTTTGTGCGGGACGCGCCTCAGTTTCCTGCTTCTCCGGTCTGGAGTCAGGTAGCTTGATTAACACTAACAGCAACACAAGCAAGCACAAAAAAGCCAACGCAGCAAATGGAACCAGCATTCCATAATCGAGTAGCCATAATCCCAATGGGCCTAATGCAAAACCTAGACCGTAAGACATACCATAAAAGGAAATGTTGCGGCCTCGATTCTCTGGTGGAGTTACTAGCAATATCCACAACTGCGCAGAATAGTGCAACGCACTGTCTCCAATACCTACGAGCAGACGCAGTACGAACCAAATCCGAATATCAGGGATTAGCGGGAACAGCAGCAGCGTAATGAGCACAAGCACAAGACCACCGGCCATCAGCTTTTTGAACCCCAGCCATCCCAAAGTGCGTTCAGCCACCAGTGTCATTGCAAATGAACCAATATACAGTGCAGCCGCGTTCATTCCGTTTAGTGAAGACGAAACCCCCATTTGTTCCAAAGAAATCGACAAAATAGGTAATAGTAAACCCTGACATAATCCAGCAACAATAATAACTGCAATTAAAATAAAATAATGAACACGTAACGACGACGACATCCTAGCTCCTCCTGCCCGAACAATTAAATTATTAACATCATAAAATGAATGCTTAGAAATGATTTGCATTTGATACCATAATCAATAATAATTCTTATCACGATGTATACCATGACCATCTGAAAAATCGGTATATTACATATTAAGATGTTTTTAGCGTTAATTTAGTGTATTAAAGAGAGAAAGAAAAAAATCGCCATCTGAGATGACGATTTTACGGATAGAGCTAGTCTGGTATGTATCCGACTCCATTTGGTGAAGAGCCTCGTATGTTCAATCCGACCAAGTTCACGTCACAACGCACTATTTCATATTATAGTGGACAATGCCCGGCAGAACAAGCCATAATAAATAAGTGGGCAATTTCAAAATGCTCATGTTTTGCTTATGGACGGGCTTTATTTACGTTCACCGCTCTGGGCTAGAAGACAGAATAGGAGGCATTTGGTTCCATGAGTTATCAAATTAAAATAGACACTTCTCCAATTTATGAATTGCTCGGCAGCTTTATGGCCTATGTAACTAAAAAGTGGGTCCAAGATATGGACTTGGGCCATGAATGGATCGACAAGGTGGATGCACGACTACAACAAGAAGTTCGTACTGAGCTTGCTACAGCTCAGGATTGCCCTTTTAGCGATTATGACGCACTCTATGCCTGGGCGTTGCTTCGACCGGAATCAGATGAAATATCCGACTATATTTCTTACTTGGATCACGGACCGGATAAGGATATGTTTGAACTGCTTGTTCCGCATATTCCTTTTTTAACCTTTGAAGAATCTTTACGCATTCGTAAGGTATATGCACCACTACTCAGATTGTGGGATCGTGATTATTTTCGGACCTTGGAAGGCGAACTGCGTGTGTTGGCAGAAGAAGACGCTGCGGAAAAGCGTATGCTGTTAAGTAAAATGGAACCGGAAGCACTTGTTGAATATGCAACAGCCGGGCTAGTCGTCCCACATATGGAAGATCTCGATACAGTGGTGCTGTTTCCGGTCGTCCATAATCGTCCAATTAATTCATATTGCTTTTATACCCGTACACTGCTGATCCAGTATCCGGTAGATATTCCCGAGGAGAGTGAGGAAGAACCGCCTACGCTTCTACTACGGCTTACTCGTGCTGTCAATGATCCGCAACGACTGCGCATTTTGCGTTATGTAGCTCAAGGTCCTAAGTCTCTTGAAGACATGCGTCATGATTTGAGCCGATTGGAAGATACACTTATGTCTGATATGATGATTTTGCGTGTGGCTGGCTTGCTCCGCATCCACATTGGACGCTATCACAAGGAAAAATTCAGCATCCGTCCCGACGGTGCGGCTGATTTGCAGGTATTTTTGGAATCCTATATTGGATTGTAATTTGAATCGCAACTTAGTTATAAACCGAACACCGTTAAAGCTTTGGCTTGGAAGGAGTATGCATCATGTCGTATCCGAAGCAGCACATTTTATTTGATCTTGATGACACTTTGGTCCACTGCAACAAGTATTTCGATCTTATTCTCAACCACTTTTTCGATTTGCTTCAGGAATGGTTTGCAGCTCATAACCTAACGAGAAATTCGATCCGTGAAAAACAAATCGAAATTGATGTGGCTGGAGTCCATCAGGTGGGTTTTGCCAGCGAGCATTTTCCACAATCCCTAATAGATACGTACCAGTTTTTCTCGGAACAATTTGGACGCCGTACGGATTCTCGGGAAGAGCAGGAGCTTCGCTCGCTTGGCCGAAGTGTGTACGAGCAGGAAATCGAACCGTATCCAGGTATGGCCGAAACGTTAAATTCACTCCAAAAAGCAGGGCATTCCCTTCATCTTTACACTGGGGGTGAGCAGGTCATTCAAGAAAGAAAGATTGAACAAATGAAGCTGGCTACTTACTTTGATGACCGTATCTACATTCGCCAGCATAAAAATGTAGATGCACTGGAAGAAATCATCCAAATGAATCGCTTGGACCGAAACATTACCTGGATGATTGGGAATTCTTTACGCACCGACGTATCTCCAGCCCTTGCGGCAGGTATTCACGCTGTGTATCTTAAGCAGCCCAAAGAATGGATTTACAATATGGTTGAATTGCAAAAAAACGTGAACTCTGTGATGTATACTATACAGAAGCTAACAGAAGTGCCACGGGTGATCCACGAAAGCATACAATTGCATCAACAAAAAAGGACCCTCGGATAGGGTCCTTTTTTGTTGATACTCCTACCTCAGGCATCCTCACGAACGCTAAGTTGTCCTGTTCCTGGCACATCCAGAACAATCCGCGCTTTGACGGTCGATCCATCTTTACGTTTAAAAGACAACAATTGCGTCTGCCCCTTGGCGAGCAGGGACTTGAGCATCGTTTCGGTAATCTGCTTGCCCGCATATTCCTTCCAAATGACAAAACCACAGCCCTGCTTAAAGTGGCTACACCCATACCCTTTGCGGCCTTCAATAATGCTTCCACCGCAATTGGAGCACGGGCAGCTGCCTAACGCCTGCCTTTGGCTTGCTGAATTATCTGACTGTCTATCAGATGAGCTCCGCACTGCTTTTGTAGTCGAACTGCGACTTATTGGCGCTGATGCTTGCTTTAGCGCAGCACTTCCTGCACTGCTACCGCCTCCCGATGCTGTGCGGTCTCTTCCTTTGGCGGTGGTGGCACGTCCACTCGTACCTACGCCGCGGGCGTTCGTCTTTCCTCCCGAGCGATTACTCCTTGCCTCCTCGCCAAAGGCATTTGCGGGAGCAGGTGGCTGCTGCCTTACCTTATCAATGATGGACAACGTAAATCTTTTAACGTTATCCATAAACTTCTCCTGAGCTGCCTCACCCTTGGAAATTTGATGAAGACGGCGTTCCCATTGACCTGTCATCTCCGGTGAAGCTAATAGATCTACCCCGGCATGACGGATCAGGTCAATAGCCATCTTTCCTTTATCCGTAATCAGAATCTTTTTGCCCTTCATCTCAATGTAGCCGACTTTCTTTAATCGTTCAATTGTGGCGGCCCGTGTCGCAGGTGTACCTAATCCAGCATCCTTCATAACCTCGCGTAATTCCTCATTCTCCATCTGCTTTCCCGCGCTTTCCATCGCTTTAAGCAATGTGCCCTCCGTGTAGCTTTTAGGAGGCTGAGTCGCCTTTTCTTTCATCTCAGCGCGAACACAATCTACCGGACGCCCTGCATCAATTTCAAACTTCTTGTCCGTCCACTCGTCCGTTTCCTCTTCATCCTCTTTTTTGGATGTTTTGCTCTTTTTACCTTTATCCTGATCAGCCTTGCTCAAAACCACTTTCCATCCCAAGGACAGAAGCTCCTTAATATTAGTTTTAAACAGATGCTTGTCCACCTGCGTCATTACGGTATGCATTTTATATTCAGCCGGCGGAAAAAAATGCGACAGAAACCTACGAATAACCAGGTCATATATATTTTGTTCCTCCTTGCTTAGCGTTCCCGGCCTTTTTAACGTCGGCAAAATAGCATGATGATCCTCAACACGAGACGGATTGCAGACCGATTTATTCTGTTTATGGACCAAATTAGGGTTTGCTTGTTGTACCAGATCAGCATAAGGGCCTGTCCCCAGCATCCGTAATGCCTTATGCATGCCGTCTATATTCTGCTCTGTCACATAATTAGAGTTGGTCCGCGGATAGGAAATGACCTTGTGACGCTCATAAAGCGCTTGTGCCACATCCAGCGTTTTTTTAGCCGAATAACCGTACTTGGCATTCGCCTCGCGTTGAAGCAGCGTCAAATCGTATAATTTAAAAGGATACTCCTTTGTCTGCTTCGTATCATATTTGGTAATTTTACCCTCTTTCCCGCGTACCGCCGCAGCGATCCCCTCAGCTTCTTCCGGATTCGTCAGCCGATCACCCTGCCATGCCCCTTTGTACTTAATCTGATCTTGTTTGAACTCAGCCCATACGTCATAGAAGGTTTGGGACTGAAATGCTTCTATTTCCTTTTCTCGATCATGAATTAGTGCCAACACGGGAGTCTGCACCCGTCCTACCGACAGCAAGGTGTTATGTCGTGTTGTGAACGCTCTGGAGGCGTTCATGCCAATCAGCCAGTCCGCTTCACTTCGTGCCCGCGCAGCTTGAGTCAGGAATTCAAACTCCGAGGCATCTCGCAATCGTTCAAAGCCAGTCGCAATACTTTCCGCCGTCAAGTCCGAGATCCACAATCGCTTAACCGGCTGTCGTAGCTTCAACTGCTGCTGAATTAACGCAAAAATATATTGCCCCTCCCGTCCAGCATCACAAGCATTCACGATAGCATTGCAGCGTTTGGCCAGCTCACCAATCATTTTTAGCTGATCTTTTGTTTTCGGATTAGGTACGATTTTGAATTGTTCAGGGATAATCGGAAGATCTTGAATATTCCATCGTTTGTACTTAGCATCGTAAGCATCCGGTTCAGCAAGCCCCAACAAATGACCGATCGCCCAGGTTACAATGTATTTCTCCCCTTCCAAATAGGTACGGTTATTTTTAGCACGCGGCTCCATAACAGCGGCAATTGTCCGCCCCATATCTGGTTTCTCAGCAATAATCAACGTCTTCATTCATTCCATTCCTTCCTGACGGCCTTCTGTTTCTCCTCCATGAATCATAGATATACATGGAACGCAAATGAAAACACAGGTTCCTGGCCTCATGCAAAAGGAGCCTTCTCCCGGCGAAAGCTCCTTTGTAAATTCATTTAGTCTAGCGCTTCAACAATGTACGTCTATTATACCATAGATATCATGATTCTCTCAGGTCATGATTTTATGTAACCTTCGAAAAGATCATGTCATCTTCCTTTTAAAGCAATATAAATATAGAAAACCCAAAATAAAACTGCACTATTAGCAAACTTGTGTAATATTAATGTTAATTTATATTACACAATTTAAGTTTTCATCTAATTATTTTGTGAAATAAATGTATTTTTCTTTGAAAAGGCTACACACGCCGTCCTCATTTATGTTATGATTATTTTAGACAACAACTACATGATTAAAAAGTTAATTTTAAGTTAATTTATATAACATTGAATTTACAACGTTTTGTATACCTCACTAGAAAATTGGTTTCAACAACGACTAGTGATAAAGCTTTAAACACAAATAAAGCCCCATCCTAAGATGGAGCCTTTACTTGATTCGTAACGTAACATAATAATTTATAATTATACCAAAACAGTAGCACCCATGAGGTATTTATCAACTTCACGTGCTGCTTCTCGGCCTTCATTAATAGCCCACACGACAAGACTCTGCCCACGGCGCATGTCACCTGCAGCAAACACCTTATCCACATTCGTCACATATTTCCCATGACGTGCCTTAACATTGGAACGGCGGTCTGTTTCCAAACCTATTTCCTTCACAATCGTTTGCTCAGGCCCATCAAATCCAATTGCAATCAGCGCAATTTGTGCCGGAAATACGCGTTCCGTACCTGGAATCGGTTGATAAATTTTACGTCCAGTTTCATCAACAATACGTTGAATTTGAATGGTGTGTAGTTCTTTCAGATTGCCATTCTCATCACCCACAAATTTGGTTGTCATGATGGAGAACTCACGCGGGTCTTCTCCGAACAACGCTTTCGCTTCTTCCTGTGCATAATCGAGAGAGTACACATTCGGAAACTGCGGCCAAGGATTCGCAATCGGATCACGTTCCAGCGGAGCTTTGGTGTGTGTGCCAAATTGAGTGACACTCCGGCAACCATGCCGCAAAGAAGTAGCTACACAGTCCGAACCTGTATCACCGCCACCGATAACAATAACGTCCTTACCTTTGGAGGACAAATAGTTGCCATCTTCGAGGTTGGAATCCAGATAACTCTTGATGGTGCCATTCAAATAATCCATAGCATAATGAACACCATTCAAATCGCTACCTTCAATATTGAATTCTCTCGGCTTTGTAGATCCACCGCATAGCACAACTGCATCATAGTCGGCAACCAACTGCTCAGTAGGGATATCCTTGCCAATTTCCGTATTCGTGATGAATTGGATACCTTCAGCCTCCAGCAAATCTACACGGCGCTGTACAACCTTCTTATCCAGCTTCATGGATGGGATTCCATACATCAGTAACCCACCTATACGATCTGCACGCTCGTACACAGTCACGCTATGTCCTGCTTTGTTGAGCTGTGCTGCCGCAGCCAATCCCGCAGGACCCGAGCCGACAACAGCCACTCGTTTTCCTGTACGTTTTTCTGGCGGGTTAGGAACAACCCAGCCTTCCTCAAAACCTTTTTCGATAATCGCTTCCTCAATTGTCTTAATGGTAACAGACTGCCCGATAAGGCCAACAGTACATGAGCCTTCACATGGCGCAGGACAGACACGCCCCGTAAATTCGGGGAAGTTATTCGTTTTGTGCAGCCGATCTAACGCTTCCTTCCACAAACCACGATATACGAGATTGTTCCATTCCGGAATAAGATTATGAACCGGGCAGCCTAAAGTTGCTCCCATGAGATCCATCCCCGTATGACAATAAGGAGTTCCGCAGTCCATACAACGCGCCCCTTGGGTACGCAGCTCTTCTTCAGACATATGCTTATGGAATTCTTCCCAATCCTTTATACGCTCTGCCGGGTCCCGGTCTGTAGGAAGTTGTCGTGTGTATTCCATAAATCCAGTTGGTGTAGACATGTTACGTTCCCCCATCTCTTCGCTTATGAACCCCGATCATCCATTCAGAATTCTAATCAAATTCGAACTTGTCTGTTTGTGTTATGAAAGGGTCTGTTCTCGTTGAATTTGATTTATTGTATCACAATACAGCGTAAAAGTAATGAAAACTTATGCAACTTTCTGCATCTACAGCCAAAAGGATTTTTTATATGGTTTATTAATTTTTCAAATGAGCTAGGTCGAGTTCATCTATTGTTATCCTGTTCTCTCGTAAACAACAAAACGGTAATCATACAGGTTTTTGTCGTCCTTGATACCTGGCGTCTCACTGACTATACTCCAGCCGCTCCAATCCAGCTCAGGAAACGTCGTATCACCTTCAAAAGTCTCCTCAATTCGAGTCACAATCAGCCGATCAGCATGTGGCCAAAACAGTGAATAAATCTCCGCTCCGCCAATGACCATTAGCTCTTCTTTCTGGGCAAGTTGGAGCCCTTCTTCCAGCGTATGGATTACTTCCGCACCTTCCGCCTGATAGCGCTCATCTCGAGTCAAAACGACGTTGCGGCGGTTTGGTAGGCTTTTCCCGCCAAAGGATTCCCACGTTTTGCGTCCCATGAGTACCGTTTTATTAATCGTCTGCTCTTTGAAGAAGGCCATGTCTCTGGGAAGGCGCCAAGGAAGACTGTTATCCCGGCCAATCACACCATTTTGTGCCATAGCCCATATCATCGAAATGCTCATCTTTCCACCTCCTCTAATCAGATGGCGACAGGCGCCTTGATCCCTGGGTGATGCTCGTAATTCTCAAAAACAAAATCCTCGTAAGTGTAATCAAAAATGGATTCCGGTTTGCGCAGGATTTTTAACTGTGGTAACGGATATGGGTCACGTTCCAACTGCGTATGCACTTGTTGTATATGGTTTGAATAAATATGCACATCGCCGCCTGACCAAATAAACTCTCCGGGCTCCAAACCGCACTGCTGTGCAACCATATGCGTCAGCAATGCATAACTAGCGATGTTGAATGGCAGTCCAAGGAAAGTATCCACTGAACGCATCGTCAGCATACAGGATAACTTTCCTCCAGCTACGTAGAACTGGAATACAAAATGACATGGTGGCAACTTCATCGATTCAATTTCAGCCACATTCCAAGCACTGACGATATGTCGACGTGAATCCGGATTGTTTTTGATAGCCTCAATGACATTCGCAATTTGATCAATATGTTGTCCGTCCGGTGTTTCCCATGCGCGCCATTGCGATCCATACACAGGTCCCAGATTCCCCTGCTCGTCTGCCCATTCATCCCAAATGCTAACTCCATTCTCCTTGAGATAAGCAATATTGGTATCCCCTCGCAAAAACCATAACAGCTCATGTATAACGGATTTCAAATGTACTCTTTTAGTGGTCACCAACGGGAAGCCCTTGGCCAGATCAAAACGAAGTTGCCTTCCGAACACAGATAATGTTCCCGTCCCTGTCCGATCCTCTTTTTTCACTCCGTTCTCTAAAATATCCTCCAACAATTCCAAGTAGTTGCGCACGTTGTTTCTCTCCTTTGAGCATGAATAAAAAACAGCATCGTCAATTTTTAATTTTTAAAATTCTCGATCTACCCCATTAATCTATATTTAGTTTATCATGTAGAGTACTTTTTTGACCATGTGCTGTGTGAATTTTCATGATAGTCCAATAATCTTAAAGTTTGAAAAAAAGAGACAAAGAGCGCAGATATAGCGCTCCTTGCCTCTTTTTTCATGTATGAAAACCAAAAACAAGATAATGAAATGGAATTAGCGACGTGGCGCCAATGCGTGGATCGGATGACCCATTACGACTTCTGCAGCTTCCATCACAAGTTCGCCCAGTGTAGGGTGAGCATGGATAGTCAAGGAGATATCTTCGAGTGTAGCACCCATTTCAATCGCCAGACCCAGCTCAGCAATCAGGTTGGAAGCTTCCAGACCTACGATTTGCGTACCCAGTACCAGACCTGTATCTGCGTCAGCTACGATTTTTACAAAGCCTTCAGCAGCGTTCAGGGAAACGGCACGACCGTTTGCTCCATAAGAGAACTTGCCAACTTTGACATTATAGCCTTTTTCTTTAGCTTGTGTCTCTGTGTAGCCTACGCTAGAGCATTCTGGATCTGTGAACACAACAGCCGGAATACATTTATAGTCTACAACAGATGGTTGGCCAGCAATTACTTCAGCAGCTACTTTACCTTCGTAAGAAGCTTTGTGAGCCAGAGCAAGACCAGGAACAATATCGCCGATTGCGAAGATGTGAGGGATGCTTGTGCGTCCTTGGTGGTCAACTTTCACCATTCCGCGTTCATCCAGTTCTACACCGATCAAATCCAGACCCAGTTCACCGTCTGTATTTGGACGACGTCCAACAGTTACAAGCAGGTACTCAGCAGTTACTTCTTTGCTTTCACCGTTAACAGAGAATTTCACTGTTACATTTTTATCAGTTTGCTCCGCACTTTCCGCTTTAGCGCCAGTGAAGATTTCGATACCTGTTTTCTTCATGCTTTTCGAAACGATGGAAGTCATATCTTTATCGAAGCCAGGAAGAACAGTATCCATACCTTCAATAATAGTTACTTTGGAACCGAATTTGGAATACATTTGTCCAAGCTCTGCACCAATATATCCACCACCGATAACGATCAGGCTTTTCGGAATTTCAGGCAGGTTCAATGCTTCAGTAGAAGACAGAATGCGTCCGCCAAACGGGAATGGCTTCAATTCGATAGGACGGGAGCCTGTTGCGATAATTGCATTTTTAAAACGGTAACGTGGTGATTCATGTTCGTTGAATACACGCGCTTCGTTTTCGTTGATGAACATGCACTCACCGTTGAAAACTTCGACTTTGTTGCCTTTGAGCAAGCCGCTTACGCCGCCAGTCATTTTCTTAACAACGCCGTTTTTGAATTCTTGCGTTTTAGCAAAATCTACTTTTACATTTTCAGCCGTAATACCGAAAGTTTCGCCATGTTTAGCTGCTTCGTATTGATGAGCTGCAGAGATCAAAGCTTTGGATGGAATACATCCACGGTTCAGACAGACACCGCCCAGCTCAGATTTGTCAACGATCAATACGCTTTGTCCCAATTGTGCGGCACGGATGGCAGCTACATAGCCGCCAGGACCCGCACCGATAACCAATGTGTCAATATCCAGAGAAGCGTCTCCTACTACCATTGATTACACCTCCATTACAAGCAGCTCAGGGTTAGCGAGCAGCTGTTTGATATAGTTCATGAAGTTTTGAGCAGTTGCACCGTCAATAATACGGTGGTCAAAGCTCAGGGAAAGAGCCATTACTGGAGCGGCAACAATTTCACCGTTTTTCACGACTGCTTTTTCACTGATGCGGCCAGTACCCAAAATTGCAACTTCAGGGAAGTTGATGATTGGAGTAAAGAACATACCGCCTGCGGAACCAATGTTCGTGATGGAAATCGTGCTTCCTCTCATCTCATTGGCAGCCAATTTACCATCACGACCGCGTACAGCCAGATCACGAATGGAATCAGCAATCATCCAGATACTCTTACGATCAGCATCTTTGATAACAGGAACGATCAAGCCGTTGTCTGTATCAGTAGCGATACCGATGTTGTAGTATTTTTTGTAGACAATTTCGTTAGCTTCTTCGTCGATCGAGGCATTCAGAGCCGGGAATTGACGGGAAGCAGCAACCAAAGCTTTTACGATGAACGGCAGGTAAGTTACTTTTGTGCCTTTCTTCTCTGCAATTGGTTTGATACGAGTACGGAAAGCAACCAGCTCGGTTACATCCACTTCATCCATAATTGTAACGTGTGGAGCTGTGTAAGCTGACTTAACCATAGCATTGGAAATTGCTTTACGGATACCTTTGAATGGTACGCGTTCTTCCTCAGCACGCGGATCTGCAGCTGGTGCGGATGGTGCTGCAGCTTTCGCTTCTTTTTTAGCTGGCTCTTGCGCTTTTGCAGCTTCTTTCGCTACTGGTGCAGCCGCTTGGCCTCCGCCATTTTTGAAAGCTTCTACATCTTCTTTAGTGATTTTACCGTTTTTGCCGGAGCCACTCACTTGAGCGATGTTAACACCTTGCTCACGTGCAAATTTGCGGACGCTAGGTGTAGCCAGTACGTCTTTATTTGAAGCAGCAGGTGTTGCACCTGGTTGCGTGTTCGCTCCACCTTTTGCAGCATCCTCTTCTTGTTTAACAGCAGCTGGTGCTTCTTCTTGCTCAGGAAGTTCACCCTCAGCAGCGATGACAGCCACAACTTGACCTACGTTAAAGATGTCTCCGTCTTTGGCAAATACTTCTTGAACCGTACCATTAACCGGACATGGAACTTCAACTACAGCCTTGTCGTTTTGTACTTCCATGATGATATCATCATCAGTTACTTTGTCACCGGGCTTGATGTGCATCTTGATGATTTCACCTTCGTGAAGACCTTCACCCAGCTCTGGGAATTTATATTCAAATCTAGCTGCACCTGCAGCTCCGCCTTGTGCAGCAGCAACTGGCTCAGGGCTAGCTGCTGGTGCTTCCGGTGCATCTTCTTGTTCAGGAAGTTCACCTTCTGCGTCGATGACAGCTACAACTTGACCTACGTTGAAGATGTCTCCGTCTTTGGCAAATACTTCTTGAACCGTACCATTAACCGGACATGGAACTTCAACTACAGCCTTGTCGTTTTGTACTTCCATGATGATATCATCATCAGTTACTTTGTCGCCGGGCTTGATGTGCATCTTGATGATTTCGCCTTCGTGAAGACCTTCACCCAGCTCCGGGAATTTATATTCAAATTTTGCCACGTTTAAAACCTCCCAAATTTACGGTGTGCTTTAATTAAAATTCCAATACTTTATTAACCGCATCAATGATACGTGTTGGCGTTGGCAACCAAGTATCTTCAATTTGAGCAAATGGATAAACGGTATCCGGACCTGCTACACGCAGAACTGGTGCTTCCAGATGCAGGATTGCTTTTTCGTTAATTTGTGCAATAACTTCAGCAGCAACACCGGCACTCTTTTGCGCTTCTTGAACAACGATGGCACGATTTGTTTTTTGAACGGAAGCAACAATGGTATCAATGTCAATCGGGCTGATTGTACGCAAATCAATGATTTCCACTTTAATACCTTTTGTTTTTTCCAGCTCTTCAGCAGCCTTAACTGAAGTGTGTACCATCATACCGTAAGTAATGATCGTTACATCAGAACCTTCACGAACTACATTAGCCTTGCCCAGTTCAACTGTATAATCATTCTCAGGAACTTCAGCACGGAATGCATGGTACAGGTTCAAATGCTCCATGAAAAATACTGGATCGTTATCGCGAATAGACGCGATCATAAGACCTTTTGCATCGTAAGGGTTGGAAGGAACAACAACCTTAATACCTGGTGTTTGAGTCAAAAGACCTTCCAAAGAATCTGTATGCAGCTCGGCTGCCTTAACACCGCCACCAAAAGGTGTACGGAATACGATTGGAGAATTGTAACGTCCACCGGAACGGTAACGCATACGGGATGCTTGAATTGCCATTTGATCGAGTGCTTCAAAGATAAAGCCTACGAACTGGATTTCAGCTACAGGGCGGAATCCTTGGATACCCAGACCGACAGCAAGACCCCCGATTGCGGATTCCGCCAGCGGAGTATCGAATACACGTTCTTCGCCAAATTCTTTTTGCAGACCTTCTGTAGCGCGGAATACGCCACCTACATGACCTACGTCTTCACCGAAAAGCAGGACGTTAGGGTCGCGTTTCAACTCTACGCGCAGTGCGTCACGAATCGCTTCTTTCATGTTCATTTGTGCCATTTGCTTCATTTCCTCCTTAAACATTGACAGATCAATTTCAGTTCAGGTCAATCGAAAAGCAGACCGGATCGGGTTGCCGCCCGGTCTCTTTCAAGTTCAATTATTTAAAATCAGCTTTTTGTTCTTCCAAATGCTTAGGCGTAGTTTCGAACATGCTATCGATCAGGCCAGGAATTGTCATTTTTTCTGTTTTCTCGGCTTTTTTGATCTCTTCGTTCACTTTTGCCTTAGCTTCTTCTTTTACGCGAGCTGTATCTTCTTCAGTCCAAAGACCTTTTTTCTCAAGATATTTCGCAAAGCGGGCAATTGGATCTTTTGCATTCCATTCGCCTTCTTCTTCTTTAGAACGATATTTCGTCGCATCATCAGAAAGGGAATGCGGACGGAAACGGTAAGTAACGGCTTCAATCAATGTTGCGCCTTCGCCATTACGTCCACGCTCTGCAGCTTCTTGAACGGCTTTAATAACTGCAAGCACGTCCATACCGTCAATTTTAACACCTTTAATACCAGCAGCTACTGCTTTATGAGCGATCGAAAGAGCAGCTGTTTGTTTTGAGAATGGCGTTGTGATCGCGTAACCATTATTTTGCACAAAGAAAATAACTGGCAACTTGTACACACCAGCATAGTTCAGACCTTCGTAGAAATCACCTTCGGAAGAACCGCCGTCGCCTGTATATGTAATGACGACTTGTTTTTGTTTTTTCAGTTTGTAGCCCATTGCAATACCCATAGCGTGCAGAATTTGCGCACCAATGATAATTTGCGGCATCAATACGTTAACGCCGTCCGGAATTTGACCACCGTGTTGATGACCACGGGAATACAAGAAAGCTTGATATAATGGCAGGCCATGCCAAACGAGTTGCGGAATATCTCGGTAGCCTGGTGCAATAAAGTCTTCTTTTTGGAGCGCAAATTCACTACCAACCATTGTTGCTTCTTGTCCGGATACCGGAGCGTAGAAGCCGAGACGTCCTTGACGGCCCAAGTTAACAGCACGGTCATCCCAAGTACGTGTAAATACCATACGATACATAATTTCTTTCAATTGATCATCTGTAAGTTTAGGCAATTTATCTTTATTGATAATTTCACCATCCGGAGAAAGCACGGACAGAGCCTCAACTTCCTCTGTGTAAACTTCATAAGGAACCTTGCTCATTTTCTTCACCTCAACAAAAAAATTTGAATATCAAGTTCCGCTGTTATAGGATTATTATACACCTGTTATATCGCTCGCGTCAAAGATTTAGTTATTTTTTTTGAGTTTGCCACATTTTTGTGTATGTAACAGGGTGTGTTTTTTACTATAACAGCTTAGTACATGATTGAAATTTTAAACATCTATTGCAATCAGGGTAATCTTAACTTATTGTGATCCTTAATGCAAAATAATACCCAAGAAAGGTGACGAAAAATGACGGATTCTAGGTATTTAAAACGAACTATCCTTAAAGACGAAGTAGACAGCCGCTTACTTGGCGAAACCCGAATTCTTCGGATTTATTTGCCGCCCGGCTATAATGAAATATTGAGCTACCCTGTCGTCTACTGTCAGGATGGAGAGGAATTCTTCAACTTTGGACGCATTGCAACACACGCCAACCGTCTCATACTGGATGAAGGCGTGGAACCCTTCATTATTGTAGGTGTAGAAGTGAACACCAAAATCAGAACTCAGGAGTACGCTCCCTTCGGCAATCGTTTTGAGGCATACACTGCCTGTTTTGCAGAAGAGATTATTCCCTATGTGGAACAAAAGTATCCTATAAGAAAAGATGCAGCTTCCCGCATTCTTGCTGGAGATTCACTGGGAGGCAGTGTGTCTTTGCATTTGGCGCTATTGTATCCTGAGCTGTTTAATCGTATTATCAGCCTCTCAGGTGCCTACTATGAAGCTTCGCAAGAAATTATTGCCCGTGAGAAAGAACTGTCGCATCTAAATGTTTGGATGACAGTTGGCCTTCAGGAAGATGCTTTTGAGAGTGATACCGGCATTTACAACTTTGTAGAGCTGAACCGTCAATGCGCAGATTTACTGCGCGAGCGGAACGCCGAAGTTTCTTACCGTGAAAAGGATGGCAAACATTTATGGGGCTTTTGGCAAAACGAGTTGCCTGACGCGCTAATGTATTTTTTGGATCGTGCCTGAGTAAAAAACATCCCAGCATGATGAGGAATGGAGCATTGACCTAGGAGGTCATAAGGCTCCTTCCTCTTTTTTATGATTTGGTTGCGCTTTCAAAAATGTATAACGAAAAACGGCAACGATTGCCGTCATCTGTCGTTCACATTATAGCTTTTCTTCTATGATCTTGTCCAGCAAGGCCTCGCATCCCGCGTCCAATAATCGATAGGTCTCTTCAAAATTTCCGGTAAAATATGGGTCGGGTACTTCTCTTAACTTTTCTTGGGGAAGCAAATCCATGAATTTTAGAATATCAGCATCAGCTCCACCTGCAAGTTTACGCATATTTCGTTCATTAGAGTCATCCATGCACACAATATAATCAAACGCGTCAAAATCACGATCCGTTATTTGCCGTGCCTGTATGCCTTGTTCGCTGATTCCGTGCAGTTTAAGCTGCTTTAGCGTTCCCTCATGCGGAGGATTTCCAATGTGCCAATCGCCTGTTCCAGCCGAGTCCACCCGGATTTCTGCGTCTAATCCCCGTTCCTTTGCTTTATGTCTCAGTATTGCCTCCCCCATGGGAGAGCGGCAAATATTGCCCAAACACACAAACAAAACGTTAATCATTTCGTTCCCCTTCCTATTCACGTCACACTTCTTTTTTCTGTTCCATTGTAGCCAGGTCCTCCAAAATTGTGCAAGCCATATTTATCGCGGTATACTTAAAATGATCGTATATATGGGACCGTATGCAGAATGAAAGGATGTTGGATATGACGAAAAAACGAGCCATTGTATTTTCAGGCGGTCGTCTTAATGAAGAAGATTTACAACAAATACAACCCGATGATTTTATTATAGGTGCAGATAAAGGTGCCCTGTTCCTGATAGAACACGGTATTACGCCTCATGTCTCTGTAGGAGATTTTGATTCGATTACTTCAGAGGAACAAGAAAGGGTAAAATCAGCAAGCCAACGTATGCTTGCGTGTGATCCAGTACTTAAGGACCTAACAGATACAGAACTCGCTTTAGAAATCGCTATGGACGAACAAGCAGATCATGTACTCATGCTCGGTGTGACTGGTACTCGGATGGACCACACATTAGCCAATGTTCAAATATTAGTACGGGCTATGCAGCATCATATTAGTTGCGCTATCATGGACGCACATAATTATATCGAGCTGACCGGATCAACGCTCGAGATCCAGCCTATGGGCTATACATATGCATCGCTGATTCCAATGACCGCCGAAGTAACAGGTATACAACTGGAAGGATTTATGTATCCACTTCATAATGCATCCCTTAAAATGGGACAATCACGTGGTGTTAGCAATAAGCTAACGGCTGCAAAAGGTACAATTTCTATTAAAAGCGGTCTACTACTCGTTATTCAAAGCAAGGATTAATTATGACATTGTTGTAACTATTTCAAAAGTTGTTCACCCACTCAAAACCCTTGATTAACAAGGGTTTTTCCGTTTTCACAGGTTCTAGAATCATTTTATTTTTTACAAATTGTAATTTTTAATCGTTTTTTAATAATTACGACGTAAGCCTTGTCCCTCAAGCATTTGAGAGTAGTTTTCCAACTATTAGGTGGCTTCAAAACTGTTATACTCAACGCTGTCAGTTAGTTAGCAACTCAGCAAATTATTGCACAAATCAATTTTTGGAGGTATTTACAACATGAATATGCATAAAATCATAAAAAAGGTAATTATAGCAGGAGTCGCTGCCACGATCGGCTTTGGTACTTTTGCCATAGAGGGAACAAATACAGCACAAGCTGCTACTGCTACTACTACCGTAGGTCAAAAAGTAATTAACTACGGCAAAAAATATATGGGTACTCCTTATAAGTTTGGAGCTTCCACAAGCACCACACGCAATTTTGACTGTTCTTCTTTCATGAAGCACATATTCAAGAAATATGGAGTCGATTTGCCGCGTACTTCTGTTCAACAATCTAAAGTCGGACATGCCGTATCCAAGGCCAATTTGAAAAAAGGGGACTTAGTGTTTTTTTCAAGCGGTAGCCGTGCCACAGGACGTAACATTACTCACGTAGCAGTATATATGGGCGGGGGTAAAATTTTACACACTTACGGCGGACCTGGGGTGACCATCTCTGATTTAAACTCTGGCAACTGGAAAAGAACATACATTAAAGCACGTCGCGTGCTGTAATGTAACACTCATTTGAAATAGGTAAGCCGGGACGAAAAGTTCCGGCTTTTTTTATATAACTTATGCTATTTTGCTTCGGTTGGCGTTCTGAGTGAATAGCCAATACCTCGTTCCGTTCGAATCATTTTAAACTTTTGTCCTCTATCTACTTTAACCCTTAAATGCCTGATGTACACATCTACTACGTTCGTATCAGCGATATAATCATGTTTCCAAACATCTTTTAAAATTTGCTGCCTGCTGCAAACTTGGTTAAGATGTATTGCCAGATGTAGCAAAAGATCGAATTCTTTCGGAGTTAATTCCAGTTTTCGCTCCCCTCTGCTCACCATTCTGCTTGCAGTGTCTATATGTATATCCCCCGCTTCGATTGCCCTTTTCACATCACGTTCAACACCAAAAATTCGTAATAAATTAGCCACTCTAGCCTGAAGAACTCTAGGATAAAAGGGCACTACCATTACATCATGAGCTCCTTGTTCAAAGCAGGAAACCATATGTGCCTCTTCATCTGATGAAATCATTGCAAGTATCGGGACATGAGGATGGTTCTGCTGCAAAATGCGAATCAAACCTTGAGTGCCCGCCTGTTCATCTTTAATGTTTAGGAGTAGCAAACTCACAGGATGCTGAGCTATATAAGAGCGTACATCCGACGTATTACGAACATGAACCACCTGATAACCTGCCTGCTCCAATGGACGAACGAATACAGCGGGCGCTTCATTTTCATCCACAAGTACAATTAACGGGCTCATCTTTTTCACCCACCTGGTTTGGACATCGCATTACATATTGGATACGAACAAGTTTGTTATAAGCCATTAAACATATTTGTATTAGTGTAACAAAAAAGCAGAAAATCATTCTCTGAAGAATGGCTTTCTGCTTTAAGGTTTATGGTTTTTAGCCCAAATAACGATGATATAGACTTCTTGCTTTGGCCACGTCCTTTGTCCCATGGATCAGCGCTCTGCCATCTGCAAAAACCACCAAGCGATGCTCTCCCACACTAAAGGAAACCAGATACGAATTCCACTCTACGTTTCCCTCGCCTAATGCTGCAAATCTATCTGCTATCTCTGCGAGATTCAGATATATCCGGTTGGCAGGTCTTATTTGAACGGTATCCCTACCGCACAAAACATCTGTTTTCTGCCGATGAGAGGTCGATAAATAGGGATAAGTCGGTTGGCTACCGCAAGAAGGACAATTCGACTTTTTGAGACGATCCACTGCTATTGCTACATATTCATTTTTCCACAAATCAAACGAAAGCAATTTTCCTCTCAAGTCCTCGGGATATCCACCAAGAAGTTTGAAAGCTTCTGTAGTCTGATTAGCGGTGACCATTTGTACTGCCTGCGGAATAATGCCGGCTGTATCACATGTTTCTCCTCCAAACGGTACAGTTCCCATCAGACAGTGTAGACAAGGTGTTTGACCCGGTAAAAAAGTGTAAGTTACACCGTAGCTACCCACACATCCTCCATAAATCCAAGGAATATGATGCTTGAGAGCCATGTCGTTCATAAGAAGCCGAGTATCGAAGTTATCGGTTGCATCCATCATGAGATCCACCCCCTGGATCAACTCTTCCAGCTCTTCTACCCCAACATCCAAAACATGTGCATGGATGACTGTTTGCGAATTAATAACCTTTAATCTTCGCTGGGCCGCTATTGCTTTGGGACACCTTTGCGCTGCATCACTTTCCTGAAAAAGCTGCTGGCGCTGCAAATTGCTCCATTCCACATAATCCCGGTCTACGAGACTTACCGTACCTACGCCTCCACGAACTAGCGTTTCTGCAATGCCTGTACCCAGCGCTCCAACACCTATGATTAGTACGTGAGAAGAAGCAAGCCGGCGTTGGCCTGCAGGCCCAAAGGGTGCAAACCTTTCCTGTCTGGAATAACGATCAATTTGTGGTGTTCCAGCACCGGATTTTTCAGATATCCTCATCCTTGAACCATGCCTTCTGTTGGGCTGCTCGCTGAAGCATATCGTTTTACAGGTATCATCCCTGCCTCAAAACCATATCTGCCTGCACGCACAGCCAGCTTCATGGCCTCAGCCATTTTCACAGGGTTCTTCGCTCCCGACACAGCTGTATTTAGGAGAACACCATCTGCTCCCAACTGCATCGCCATTGCTGCGTCACCAGGTGAGCGAATACCTGCATCGACGATAACCGGAACTTCTGCTTGCTCAATAATTAACTCTAATGAAAACGGATTGAGCAAACCATGTCCTGTACCAATCGGTGAGGCACCAGGCATAATGGCATGTACTCCAAGCTCTTGCAGCCTCTTTGCTAGTATCACATCATCCGATATGTAGGGCAGTACGACAAAGCCTTCCTCTAGCAGTTTTTCACTAGCCTTCAACGTTTCAAAAGGGTCAGGCAACAGCGTTTTGCTATCCCCAATGACTTCCACCTTAATCATGTCGCACAAGCCAGAGGCTTTTGCCAACTTGGCAATACGGATTGCCTCTTCTGCTGTTGTTGCTCCTGCTGTGTTGGGAAGAAGTGTATACCGGCTCAAATCTAGCGTATCAAGAAAATGTTGCTTATCCCGTTCCTCCAAATTCAGTCTGCGCACAGCGAACGTTAATATTTCCGTCTCAGCAGCCTCTACAGCCTGGGATTGGATATCCAGATCCGAAAATTTCCCTGTTCCCAGCAACAACCTTGAGGTAAATGATGCTTTTCCAATGGTTAACATGATCAACCGCCTCCTACAAAATGTACGATTTCTAGGCAATCTCCATCCTTAAGTACCGTCTCATGATGATCTTCACGGGTCAATATATGCCGATTCAGCTCTACCACTACGGTTTTCACCTTTAAATCAAGTTCATGCAGCAATTGATCCACATGAGTGATTCGATTAGAAATGGTCATGCTCTGTCCGTTAATGATCAGCTTCATAAGCTTTCCTCCTTGAGGAGTTCAGAAGAAAATTTGCTTATTCCAAGTCCAGCCGCATCAGCCCCTTTAAGCATAGCTGCCATCGCTCGCCCAGTCGCATCACTAAGCAAGACACCGTTACGATAATGCCCGACTGCAGCATAGACGCCCTCTACTCCAGGAACAGGGCCAATGAAAGGACGCTCCGCAGCTGCCTGTGGACGTAAGCCCGCCCAAGCACGTATAAAAGAAGCTTCTTGTACACGCGGCAACCAGGCAGATGCACGTACTAACAGTCCTTTTAAGCCTCCTACGGTCACCTCTTTGTCATATTGATGTGGAAGACTCGTAGCCCCAATCCAAAGCTCGTTATTCTGTTTAGGCACGAGGTAAACATCATCGGCATAAATGGTATAATCCAACGGATGGTCCTTCAAGGAGACTGATACCACTTCACCCTTGACTGGATAAAGAGGATAATCAAATCCAATTTGTTCTAGCAATTTCAAGCTGTCCAAGCCTGCGGCAATCACGACCTGATCGCAGGAAAAAAATCCACTATCCGTTCGCACACCGCAAACTCGGCCGTCCTGTATGATCAGTTCCTCAGCATGAGTTCCAGACCATATTGTTGCTCCCAGCACCGCAGCTGCCCCTGCATAAGCACGGCAAAGCTGAACAGGGGCCACTTGTGTCTCCTTTGATCGGTATATAGCCCCAATTACTTGATCTGCCAAGCCCGGAATCCGTCGAGCCAATTCCCTGGCATCCCACCAAATAGGGCTATCATCCTCTCGGATATTCGCAGCATTCCAGCGCCTTTGGCCCTCTGCTTCTGAACGAAAAGGGGTCACAAAACCTTCTGTACGAAAATCAACTGAAATACCCGATAAACGCTCCAAATCACAGACAAGGTCAGGGAATGCATCTCGACTTGCGCGAGCAAATCGCGCCAGCTCAAGGTCTGAGAACTCTTCGCTTTCCGCTGCCAGCATTCCCGCCGCTGCTCCTGATGCTCCCTCACCGGGGATCCATCGTTCCAGCATAATTGTACTTCGTCCCTCCTTAGCCACATGATAAGCAATGGCACTGCCGATCACACCTCCGCCTATGACCAAGCATTCTGCGTGTCCTATTGCTTTTTTCTCTGTATGTGTCTTTGACATATGTTCCGTGTCTCCTCTCCGGTGAGCATTCTGCTTTCCCTTCGTCTCGTTTTCTTGCTACAGGTCGCGAACTACAAGATTTACCATTCGCCTATATTCCATCGCTGCTGCAACGGGTGACTCTGCTTCCCATATACCAGACATCACCGCAATTCCGCTTGCTCCGGCATGATAGAGCTCTGGAACATGATGAGGTTGTATGCCTCCCAGCGCTATCACCGGAATGGCCGACAATCTGCAAATGCGTTCAAGCTGTGCTACACCCCGCGGTACAAGACCGGCCTTACAATAGGTCTCATATACATGACCAAATAGTACATAGTCTGCTCCCCCCTGCTCAGCGGTCTGCACCTCCTCCAAGGAATGTACAGACACTCCACAGCGTGTACCCACTGGAAGCAGACTTTTCGCATCCATCACAGATAACCCATTAGCTGGTAGCTGGACAGCTCTTGCCAAGGTAAGTAAAGCTACGTCCATACGGTCATTTACTACAATTTGCTGCAAAGGAACTTCCTGCTCGATCATGCTACGAGTCAAAGAAAGCAAAGCAGAGGCACCCTTCTGTTTCGAACGTGCGTGTACATAATGAATATAAGGACAAATAGCGGCAGCCACTTTGGGTACATCCACACAGGAGACACTTTCCATCGTAATTACGTGTAATTCGATCTCATTTTCACCTCACTTGGACTAAAAAATATAAAATAATCGTATAAGCTGAACTATATTGTTGCAGCTCCCTATTGGGTAATATCATACGGAGCCAGCCACATGTACCAGCAATAATGAAAGGAGATCATATGTAAATCCGTCTACGGAAGCTCGAACAAATGAAGATGAACGAAACGCAAAAAGCCACTTCCCAAAGGAAGTGGCTTGACAAACGTTCAAAATCGAACGGACTATTATATCCGTAAACGTATATCGTTCCCTGCGCAAACAAAAGTAAAGAGCTACTACCTTGTTTGTACAGTACTCACTTCCCTACGCTGGCATAACCCAGATCAGGTACAAAGGGTCCGAAATCCATTTATTTCGTCTCAGCCGCATGGGCGGCTCCCCTAGTGTGACTATTTTATTGTATCAGCTAAAGATAGCTTAGCATATTTTCCTAATTCTGCAAACCCCACCTTGTGTGAAATCTGTCAGAACTGGATTTTAGTTAACTTTACTAGACCACTCTTCTACATTCCACGTTTTGGTTACCCAATCCTCGTAAAAGTCCGGTTCGTGGGATACAAGCAATACGGTCCCTTTGTATTCCTTCAAAGCGCGTTTGAGTTCATCCTTTGCTTTGACATCCAAGTGGTTGGTAGGCTCATCAAACAGTACCCAGTTGCTCTCACGCATTAACAGTTTACAAAGGCGAACTTTAGCCTGTTCTCCACCACTAAGCGCAGACAAAGGCCGGGTGATATGCTCATTCTTCAAACCACAGCGCGCCAAATGCGCTCGTACTTCATGCTGATTCAAATGCGGAAATTCATTCCATACATCGTCAATCGGTGTAATTTTCTCCGCCTTTACTTCCTGTTCAAAATAAGCAGGCTGCAAGAAATCCCCTTGATAGGTTTTTCCGCTGATTGGAGGTATTTTCCCGAGAATGGTTTTGAGCAACGTAGACTTACCAACACCATTGCAGCCAACAATTGCGATCTTTTCGCCACGTTCGATCGTCATGGACATTTTAGGCAAAAGGGCATGAGTGTAGCCAATTTCAAAATCAATACCCTCAAAAACCGTTTTCCCGCTCGCACGGGCTTCTTTGAACTGAAAGGTTGGCTTTGCAGCTTCTTCAGGCTTATCAATACGTTCGATCCGATCAAGCTGCTTTTCACGGCTTTTTGCACGGCCTGATGTAGATGCGCGCGCTTTATTGCGCTGAATAAAATCTTCCTGTTTCTTAATATATTCCTGCTGCTTCTCATATGCATCAATATGCTGTGCTTTGTTCAGATCCGCCATTTCAAGAAACTTTTCATAGTTAGCTGAATAGCGGGTCATCTTAGCAAATTCAAGATGGTAGATTACATTAACGACTTGGTTCATAAATTCAGTATCATGTGAGATGAGGATAAAGGCATAGGGATAATCCTTCAAATATCGCGTAAGCCATTCAATATGCTCCACATCCAAATAGTTGGTAGGCTCATCCAGCAGCAATACATTTGGCTTTTCCAACAGCAACTTAGCAAGAAGCACCTTTGTCCGTTGCCCACCACTAAGTGCTGCTACATCCCGATCCAGTCCGATGGCAGAGAGACCTAATCCATTCGCCATTTCTTCAACCTTCACATCAATGAGGTAAAAATCCCCCATATCCAATTGCTCTTGAATTTCTCCCATCTGTTCCAGCAAAACTTCCAACTCTTCGGGAGAAGCCTCTCCCATTTTGTCTGTAATTTGCATCATTTCCTTTTCTAGTTCCAACAAAGGAAGAAAAGCGTCTTTTAATACATCACGTACTGTTTTGCCCGGCGTCAGCTTGGTGTGCTGATCCAGATAGCCATAACGTACACGTGGAGTCCATTCCACTTTGCCTTCATCTTTAAGCAATTTTCCAGTCAGAATGTTCATGAGTGTCGATTTACCAACACCATTAGCTCCTACCAATCCTACACGTTCCCCCGCAAGTAATCGAAAGGAAACATTTTTAAATAATGCACGGTCCCCAAAGTTGTGGGATACATTTTCTACAGTCAATAAACTCATAAGCTGTTTTTGGCTCCTTATTGTCATCGGCACTGCCGAGTGTTCTTATTTCATCAATCTTTCGTTTCTTTCAAAGCTTTATTGTAGCACATTCGGCACCCTTATCGGAACATTGAAAACAGCGAATTTTAAGGTTTTCAGATGGATAGGCCTAAAAAAAGAAAGCCAGCTAATGTTAGTCAAGGGTTCCACCAACATTTTAATGAAAATATACACTAAGGACATGGCTTATTTTTCTTGCCCTCCTTACCCTTATTAAACCGGATTTGAAAGTAGTAGAAATTGATATTGGCCAACTTGATATTGGTCAACTCGCTTCCCAAAAGTCGGTAAATAGCAACGTATTGACAATCAATATGTCTTGAAGGTTTTTCGCTTGCTAAATCATATAGAATTAGCGCTTAAGCTCCTCTTCGGTAGGTACATAAGGAGTTTCTTTGCTTCTTTTGGCAATTTAAGCTTCAAGCTTAGTTCTAAAATGTTGGAACAGCGTTGAAGTAAGTATACATAAGCTTACAATTCCAAATAATGAATACCTTAATAATTGATAAGTTCTAATAACAATTAAAAAACAGAACTCTATGTAGACAGTCCTCATGAGTATCGAAGGAATAATAAAATGGAGAAAATGTAATTATCCCGGCCTGGGTTCCGGACCGGGAAGAAATAAAATATAATTGGATTTATTTATCTTTCAGCAGACATGGCAATTTCTTTTGATTCATGAACTGTTCCAAATGGATGCTCAGGCGGTGCATAGATAACGTATATCTTAAGGGGCATATTTCCTGTATTAATTACATTGTGCCATTTTCCAGCAGGTATCATAATTGCATAGCCATCATAGGCCATCACTTGAAAATCTAATTGGTCTTTCCTATCCCCCATTTGAACAAGTCCCTGACCTTCTTCAATACGTATGAATTGATCAGTTGTTGGATGAGCTTCTAAACCGATATCATCGCCAACATTAATGCTCATTAGAGTCACTTGTAAATGTTTTCCTGTCCATATAGCGGTACGATAATTTTTGTTTTGTTTTGCAGCCTGGTCCATATTCACTACAAATGGACTTTGTCCATAATCTCTTAATATTATCTTTTCATAGAGATTACTGTCGTTATTATACCAATTGTAGTATTGAGGATCATAACTCCGATAATTGTAATTACAGCTGTTATACATAGGAATATGCCATGGAAAGTGATGGCATGATTTATGGTACATACTCATTCTCCTTTATTTGATTCAGTGTTTACTTATCATATGCGGCTGCCTATATAAAGGACTAAAAAACCTTTGACAATAGGCAAAAGCCTAATTGAGGCCAAGACAAAAATATTCACAAGCGTTTTTGTCCTTCACTTCAAAAGACGTTATTACTTAAAGTTACATTTAATAACACATACTTCCAATTGGTATCATCTTCTTTGGAACTCCCCCGGTAAGTCGAGTATTAAATTCCATTTATTTGACTCACTCTTTAAAAAAGCAGTGACCATAAAGGCAAAAGACTAGGCTGGCACTGCTTCTATGGTGCTATCGGCTTGGCTTGGAGATTCGTCTATTTCTCTGCCCATTTCAAAACAAAGTTCTTCCCGGCTAACGGCATATTAACCTCCTATTAAAACAGGCCAACCTTTTGGTTGACCTAATAATACGAAACCCACCCCGGAGGGTGATTATTTTAAGCTGTTATGATATTGGTACTCAAAATAACCAGCAGCTGCCGCAGATTTTTCATCCGTAAAACGCTCAGTCGCTTGAAAAGGGGTTGGATATGAATCTCTATAAAAATATTTCATTCCAGTACCCGGTTCTATGCCACCAATAATAGATTGCTTTCGGACGACTCTTCCACCACCAAACCCATAGTTATTGTAATACCTGTCTCCAACTGGAATACCTTGGATAAACGCGATCATACCCACATCATCTATTGTGTTATACCACTCCTCTTGTGAAATGAGTGGTAGGGTGAACGTATAGGAAATGCCATTCCGTGCTGCTTTTTCGTTATGGACATTAATCAGTCGAGCCAGATCTTCCTGAATGGTGCGAACAATGGTGGAACGGCGTATTTGCTCAAAGGTTAATGAATTATTCAGTAACGAAATGGGGGTCTGACCCTCAAGCTCTTTTTGAAACCCCTCCACCCATCTGTGATTCTGCGCATCATAGGCATGTAGATAATTATCCAGGGTGAATCCCACACAATTGCCTGCGGAATCAACATAGGCATAAGGCTTTTTTTCGCTCCACTTGGGGCCTATAACCGCTTGTCCATACGCATCTTTATAGGATGATGAAGCGAACGTATAATAACCATCATAATCCAGTATCACAATAGCTGGTATGTAATTCAATAACGCACGTTGTGCTGCTGTATCCCCATCAATGCCCATATTAAGGAAGAAAGTGTGCAAGAACGTGGCCAGCGCTTCTTCTTTATCTACACGAAAAAACTTATCTGATCCATATCCGGCCTCGCGTTCCTGACGTTCATTCTGTGAGAGCACAACACCTGCATCCTGAACTGCGGTACGGAGAGCAGACGTATATTTCATTTCTAGCTGCTGTACTTCACGCTGATTCTGCACTCGTAAATCACTAACCACACCAAAGGGCAAAAAGAGTAGGATAAATATAACTGCAAAATCAGTAATCTTCATTCAAAACCATGCCCCCGTAAGAAGCTGAAACTGCCGGCTTATCGTTATCTATTCCACCCAGAAGCCATGATTTGTATAAATCCGCAGGAGTCCGATTCGTATTATATAATCGTACTGTAAAATAATCACCGGCCATCAAGGTATACCGACGTATCTGTTCCGACTTGGGGTGCGAATGATCAGGAAACAGTACAGGTAAGATTTGCGGGTTATAGTAACCATCGTATACAACTTCATAATTACCCAGAAAACTGTCTGGCTTCGCCGCATCTGCATAATTCGGTACATATTTTTTGTGCATATGCTCCAAATGAACTTCGTACGTATTGCCTGTCAGCTCCAGATCACGTATAAAATCGTTATACATCGTCGGTGTAATGTAACCTTTGGTTCTTACCATATCAACAAAATGTACAGTCGAATGATATGTATTTAACCCGGATATATCATCCTGCCGTTCAGCAGCTTGAGCTGCGGGTACGATGTACAAAAGTAATACAGCTAGCAGTGCCCCCAACAGCTTAGATATTGTTTGAACCACTTCAGTCCTCCCCCAATTTCTCAAAACGTACAGATGTTATGTCTCCATTTCCATTACGCTGTGGGTAGATGGCATATATAGAGGAAGCATCCAAGGTAGATACATCAGGCTCAAACGGTTCAGAATATACATCGTACTCTGAACCATCAACTTGAACCGAAATCCCCTCCTGCAAGTTCAAGCGAATGGTCTGGATGACTTGAGCCCCTTTAATCCGTTGCGGCGTCTCCACCTCCATAGTTCGGGATATCCGCCCCTCAGATTGCTCCTCCTGCTGCGCCCTTAATTCCAGTGCGCTATCCAGTTGACTGGACAAGTTTGCTGCTGCTGCACATGCGGTTACAAATAGAATAACTGACACACCAAGCCGCAGCATACTTGAAGCGTGATCAGACATACTCACGACTCCCTTATAACTATTATTCTTGCTGTACTACTTAAGACTGGGTAAACAACAACCCACGTACCACGTTAGATTTGTCTTTAACGATTTCAGCCTTGAATTTACCACTTGGATTTACATATTCATTCTCCTTTTCATTCAGTGTATTCGCGATTTTTCCTGTCTTATCACTGCCGCCATTCACAGCGCCATACTGCTCACTGTCTGGACTAATGTTCAGAGCATTTCCGTACCACTGTCCTGACATGTTTTTGCCAGTTTTAATTTGAATACCGAACTGGTCTTTTCCCTGAAACTTCCGCAGCGCATTGGTTACCTGGGAGCCGCTAATCGTTGTGCCGTCGTATACCGTAAAAGAGGCTTGAGACAATTCGGTCTGGATATCGGCGAAATTGTTTTGTGCCGTTTTAGTGGCTTCCTGAGCTGAGATAAACAGTATAACTACAATTGTGATTAGTGCGATGGTCAAAAATATCCCAGCGGCTACCTTTAATGCCGTTGATGCATTATTCATTTTTTTCTCTCCTCAACTTGTAATATTGGTTAATCATCATTGAACTTACTTACTGAATTTTTTGTATTTGCTCATAATAGCTATCCATTTGAACAAAGCTCATACCGATCAGCGGAATCACCAAATATAAAAAGATAAGACCATACATCGGGGCAAAACCAATCATCCTCCCCCAGATCGCCTTGCTGTCTATTATTTTTTCATACTCCTGTTTTCTTTGTTCAAAATAGTAGGACATATGGGATTCCAAATCATCAAATGCTTCTCTAATGGTGATTTTACCTAAAGATAAATGGAGCTTGTCCACCAGACGTTGAAATTCCGGCAAAGGTGCTTCTTCTTTCAAC
This sequence comes from Paenibacillus sp. EKM10P, assembly GCF_011800655.1. NCBI lineage: Bacteria > Bacillati > Bacillota > Bacilli > Caryophanales > Paenibacillaceae > Paenibacillus > Paenibacillus sp. EKM10P. The sequence goes on from NZ_JAALET010000002.1 coordinate 230,257, forward strand.
AAATCGAGAGCCGCCTCTGGTCCATGTTCGTAATGAAGCAGACATTTTTGCAGAGGTCTTTTGAAGATTACTGAAAATCTATTCAGCCACTCCAATATTTCCTCGACAGACATTCGTTCCATAACCCGTAAAATGGAAATAACCGTTTGAAACTGATAGACCTCATGCTTCATGTCCAAATGACGCATTTTCCGTTGCAAATATAATAAAAGTATGGGCATTTGGTAGGCTACATACCCAGCAATCATACTAATCAGTACTTCCCACCACTTTATATATTCTTCATTCCAATCTTTCAGCTTTTGGAGGATTCGATGAGTATTCCTGGATAGCTGCTCTGGAGTAGCTGTGCCATTAGCATAATGTTCTAAAGCAGCGTACGTTCGCTCGTATGTGCTGTCCGCTTTCATGTTCAACATTTGCATGATTTTGCGGTCAATCTCACTCTGCTTCAAAGCTTCCTTTTCCTCTGTCGGACTTAAACGTCCAAACATTTGCCCCGATTGTACTGGCGCGTGAAGGATATGCCTTTTTTCAGCTCCATGTAAAACAAATATAGTACTAATACTAAGCACTAATCCTAAGATAAAAAGAGCAATTCTGCGAATGTAGAGCCACTCGAGCTTTACCTCCGCACCACTTTCCTTTAGGAGTCGGGTTATCTGGAAATAAGATGACATATGCTGCCGAGGAATTAGAGAATCCACCATATTACGAATGATGGGCATACGATATAACCTCTGCTCCCACACCCTCCGCCCTTTACCCGCACGATATCCTGTCTCGTCGGACTGTTGCAGTTTCTGTAACAGAAAGTAGGATAGGATGATAACAATGTAAACGGTCAATTTTGTGATATAACCCAATTTCCCTTGATAAAACTCATCCATGGATGGAAAGCTGGATCTCGCCCATCTCTCGATTGGGGTAGTAAAGAAAACAGGGGCCAGAGCGATCACGTTTAAACTTTTTAGCAGGTAGTCCAGTTTATTTCTCCTCAGCAACTCCAACTGGATTTCGCGTGCAAGACTGCTTAGCCCCTTTAAATAAATGGAACCACCATCCTCAACCCGATCACCAAACTCCATGACCATATACGAGATACCAGCAAAGGCTTTTAAAAACCGATTTGGAGCTGATTCATAATATCTTTCGAGGGCCTCGTTGGGATCAGCATCTGTCAGCGCCTCATGGATGAGCCGTGCATGTCTTCCAGCCTCTGCCTCTGCTAAATCGGCTGCTTCGGATATGGCTTCTTCCACCATACCGTGCTGATGATAGTGATGACGTACATTGGCGAACAATTCGATCATTTGCCCAAGTAGCCTTTTTTCCATTTGGCTAGTGGTCACGTCTATAATAAGGCTGTTGATTACCACTCCGCATAAAACGGCCAATACAGCAAACTCTATTCCTGGTTTCATCATCAACAGCACAACGCCGCTGCAAGCAAAAGCCCCCCAAATGAACAGTATCATCTTCATGGTCTGCAGACGAAGCTTATACTCATCGTATGCATGCTGACCAGCTAGTCGCTTACGAACACTTGTGATGTATCCAGCTGTGATAGGGACCCTCATAAACAGCGTATACAATTTATGCATTAAAGTTTGAAGTTCCCGTTGAAGTACCGCTTTTCCCTTTCGTGCTTCCTGTACAGAATGAATTCTACCTCTGCGAACTGCATAGCTCTTATGCTTATGCAACCCATACAAAGCTGTATATAGAACTGCAAATCCCCCACCTGATATAAGCAAAACCCATAATAAAATTTCTTTAAGACTCATAGTCTTCCTCCCAATAACGGGTCAAAAAACTGCGGAAATCTGCCGCATCATTTGCATTCATCTGCTCACACATTTCTTCTACACTTTTAGCTGTTAAGGGCTCCATTGGTATATAGCTTCCATTTCGATATTCCATAACATGGCGATAGCTATAGCTCGATGAAGCATTGGGACCTACATTCGTATGCTCCTCTGGATTACGCGGTACACATTCGGTGATCCGTTCGATATAACGCCGCCCTTGCGCATCACGCTTGAGATGAACATCAAAGTTAATGACATGCACTACCTGTTCTTCAGCAATATCTTCATGCTGAAATACTCCTGTTTTGAGCAGTGAATTACGAAGTGAAAATACAAGATCACGAAATGTTTTAGCATGGTGAGTAAAAATAGTGAACAAACTAGCAACCTGCGACATTTGAATCATCCAAGCAGCTACTTCATCACTCGCTACTTCGCCTAGAATATTAACGGTTCCATCTGTTTTTTTCTGCAAGTCAAGACCTTGTTGCCCTGAAATATGATCTGTTTCTCGAAAAGTAAGAATATTACGGCGACTGTAAATGCTGCGTAGATGCAGTTCAAAGGCCATTTCCTGAACGCGAAGCGTATACGAAGCGTAAATATGCTTGACCATCGCCATTAACAATGTTGTCTTACCTGAACCCTGCGCACCTGTAATTGCAGTAATCCGACTGCCTTTCATTAGATATGATAGTAGCTGGATTGGAACATCAGCGTTTTGTCCCCTAATTAACTGTTCGAGCGAAGCGCTTTGAATATCAAATTTACGAACAAAGAAAGCCCATGATTCAGAGAAAGGCGGGCGCACTACTACTACCCGTGATCCATCCTTCATTTCATTGACCTTATAACCATTCGCTTCAGAAAGCTGTCCTGGGTAATTGTATTTGTAAATATTTTGACATACCCTTTTAAGCTCACGTTCCGATCCAAAGGAGAGGAATGAAAGGTGGATAGTTTTACCTTTGTAGAAAATCCATACACTCTCATATCCATTCATTATGGGCGCAGAGGTTTGTTCAAATGCATACCTATCTGAAGGCCACTGTGGTGATGAAGAAATACTCCCTTCCGGCACACCACTTACACCCCCACTTACACCATCGATCCTCTGGTCACGAATATCATCAATGACAGAAAAACCTTTGTAATGTTGATAAATCCGCTGCACAATAATATCCACTTTCTCCATAAAGGAAAGGGGACGGTATTCACAGTCATAGATATAGCGGATATCCTCTGTCGTTACGAAATAGCTTCCATCCTCTTCACCTTGCTGTGAATACCTCATTTCGGCTAAGTCATAAGTATCCAGCAAACGTGATAGTGCATCCGCGCCAAATTTCTGCTGATATTGGTAAAAAATAATTTCGAATTGATCTTGTGTGCTAAACAACTCAGGTCTGGAGAATGGCATAACAGTATCGGCGATTTTCTCGTTCAATCCGTAACCGTTAATCAGAAGCTCACTCATCAGATTTTTAACAAAACGTTTATCTCCACTGCTGCCATTGGCACAGTCCTTTAACGCCCTTCGTAGTTCTGCCCTTTGATGGATACGCCGCCTATATTCCTCTTCATGTAATCCGGCATCCGCCATCTGGCTATGACTTAGTTCATGAAGCGCATTTTTGATATACTCTATCAATGTTTCGAATGTGGCATCTTCGCTCTTTGGTTCTACCCGAAGAGCTGAATGTTGCGAGTGAAGATTTCCTCGATATTTAAAAATAATCAGTACGATGCACAGTAGCACAATGCAGGTAATAATTAATCCGTTGATCATATGAGCGGACAGCATTAAGCGCCCCTCTCCAAAGCCTTGAGCCGAAGATCGGACTCTGCCGCCTCCAGAATAGCTTTGCTAATCTGCCGTATGCTCTGCGCCCATCCTACAGACATAAAAGGCTTACGTTGCTGCTCTTTTCCACTTCGCACCTCGCGTTGCACATGACCAATCACATCCCTGCGGTTCCATGCATCCATAAAGTCGGTGCTGTAAGGGACTGTAAGCAAAGTACCCTTGTAGCCATATCTCCTGCGGATATTCGCTTCATTCGCTTGTGAATGCACATCATATTTTCCAAGGACAACTATTATGGGTAATGACGAATATGTGGATAATGGAGACACAGATTCAAAATAAGCGTCCAACTCACGCATATTCTGAGTGAGCGAAAGAACGGCTAGTTTGGCACGTGCACATGCTTCATGCTGTACAGCCCCCCAGCCTACTCCACTCCCTGCATCAATCAGCGTTAAATCATAATATTGATTCGCTGTATCAATTACCACTTTTACAAGATCAGGGGAAAGTAGCGGCGGTGCAGCTCCAAAACCAGAGGTTCCCTCAAGTACATCCAGAGTGTGTTCTAGTACAGGTGTCGTATAGTTACGAATATTTTCTCTAGACAGCGTCCCTCTCAGAACTAAACGTGAAACAGCATCCCAGCCCCCTTCCTGAATCTGTAGACTTGGATCGTCCATGCCATACTCCTGTATAGGAAATCCTGATTCAATACCGGTATGCCTACGGCCCAAATGAGTCAACAAAAGTCTTCCTCTATATAAATTACCTATGGTAATTGCTATTGCTGCCGCTAATGAGCTACTTCCACTCGCTCCCTTAGTGGGGCTCCAAAACAAAATGGTGCTCATGCTCTCCTCCTTTCCGCACGCTTTAGCGCACGACGACTTTCTTTTATCTCCCAACTCATCCATTCTCCAATACAACGGCACAATTCTCTCTTATATATTCTGGATAGAGGTTTTAACAGAAGCTGTTTTTTATGCTCATTTTCCAGCTTTAGAGCAAGCTGTCCTTCATCCCATGGCAGTACATACGGCGCTGGTTGCCATAAGGCAGGAAAGCGATTCATGTATTCCCACAAATACGCCTCCTCCACACCGCAATCCACTGCCTGTATAAATAGCTTGTGAAATACAAGATCTTTGGGAAATCCAGGTTGGCCAAACAAATGCTCAAGCCAATTCTGTCCGCTGTGCATTAGCATGTGGCTATAATCACTGACCCAAACTCGGAGTTCCGAAGTTTTCCAAACAGAAATTGGACAAAAATCAGGTAGCTCTACATCCAAAATAACAATGTCATAAGTCTGTTCTGCCTTTTGATCAGCCAGCATACCGATATGCAGATCTTCCCATACTGTAAATCCAATCGCCACATCGAATCCACAAAACTGTGTAATGGGTAGTGGTTTATCGAGCATTCCTATGCTATACCGATATTGTTCCCGCAGTGTAGCGTCCACAAGCAGTACCTGTTGGCCTGAAGCTGCCAATACGCTGCTGATGTATAATAAAGTATCGCTTTTGTCACAAAGACCGGCAAATATCCATGTTTTCATACTTCCGTTCCTTTTCTCTCATTTATTTGGCATACGGATCAGAGCTACCACCCTGCGTTAGAATCTTCGTTTGTTCTTCGTGGTCCTGTTCCTCACCCCCTGTATCATCAATTCCACTTACTGCATCTTCAATAGTTGTGCCTGCATGCTGAGCTGCAACCTCCTCACTTAGAGCTTTTTCCACAGGTGTTGAAATCACACTGTTTGATGAATTAATTGCATTTTCTAGAGAATTTCGTAGCTGCTTTGACAGTTTTTGTTCAGCAACACGGACTAAATTCGGATCACTATTCATTAACGCTAACACCTGTGCATTAGGCGGATAGGTCGGTATAGCCTTGGGCTGAAATTGGGGATCTACATATGTCAGAGCATAGATGGATGCTTTATGCAGATAGGCATCTACAATAGCACTCGAAAGGGATAGTATTTCCTGCTCATTCATAGTAACCCATACGGTTGGGCCTTCTAGCCGAGAAATCTTCTTTTTGGATAATAGAATGTAATCCTGACCTGTTGGAAATTGAATGCGAATATCTACCTCGTCCCCTGGCTTCAGACTGCTGGGCAGTACCACCAGTTTTAACTCACGGTTGCGTAGATCCTTAGGTGTGGGTTCATCAGCAGTAATCATAGCTGATGTAAGCACAGCTCCTTTTTTTAATTCTATCTTAGCTGTAGTGCGAGAAACTTCACTTTTATTTGTCAACAAATTAGACGGGGCTTGAGAACCAGGAACCTTAATTCCCTTCAAATCATTAGATGTAATCTGCTCGCCCGGTGAAATGTCACGAACAACCGCCCAGCCTGTTTTCGCAGTCCGTTGCTCTTGTTCATACAGTTTCCATTTCTGCTCTGCCTCCACCTTTGCCTGCTTCCTGATCTCACTCATTTGATGGATATTCACCATAAGGTAGCCCACAAAGATCATGCCTACAATACCCGCGCCAACACAACCTGCGTATATTTTTTGTTTGCTGCTTTTTCTTAGCTTGGACACACAGCTTCTCCCCTACCTCTTTAGATATATACCTGCCTATTTAGTGCTGCTGTTTAAGGAATCTGAAACGTCTTTTCCGAGTGTCTGTAATGACTCCACGAAAAAGCTCGTCCAATACCTGATCCATTTCATCATCCTGTTCGAAAGGATCTGAATGGAACGGCAGCGCAAATACTTTATCGTGATCTAGCTCCTTTCGTAACCTGCGGACAGCTCCCGAGGGTGCCAATGGCAAGCAGTAATTCCATTTGTGTTGCGGATGACGCTGAAGAGATCGGGCTAGACCCGTTATATCCTGAACTCTCCATTCGGCCCCTGAGCCAACAACTAGCGGATAATCGGCTCTCAAAAATTCTTCCAGTCGTTCATTGTCCTGCCCATTCCCCAAGTCCAGTACGATAAATCTGTAGGATCCTCCCAGCAAGGAAATGACATCTGCACGAGATGTTTGCCGCCAATAATGAACTCCATCGACTTCAAAACGCCGACTTGAACTTGCTTGTCCAACAGGTATGCCTTCCACGACTTCTTGCAGTCGGGCAAATGCCTTAGCTGTACTATGCAGCTCAACCAAGGCTACGGAGTGGGTCTTTCGAGCCAAGTAGTGGCTCACTGCAATTGCTGTGTGCGTAGCACCGGAGCCGGAAGACACACCCAACACTGCCACTACCCTTGTTCCAGCATAATCCGATGAAGCATTACTAACAGATTTCCCTGGTTGAGCAGACTGAAAATTAGCACTGCGCCTCAGTTCTCCAACGACCTCCTCAGCAGACTGAAATCGTTCCTCAGGATGATGCCGCAGCAGCTTTCGAATTATCGGAATCAAATGTCGAGGCAATTCCCCGCGAATATACCCTTCAACTCCTGCTGTCCACTCGCTATATTTACCACCTGTACATAGATACAATAGTAACGCCCCTAGACTGTACAGGTCCGAGCGAGCATCCGTCTGTCCTGTTCCATATTGCTCTGGGGCAGCAAAGCCCACTGTGCCCAGCTTTATCGTATCCTGATCCAGCTCGGACTTATAGCTCCTCGCTATCCCAAAATCGATCAGTTTAAATTCCATTTCCGGTGTCAGCATAATATTCGCCGGCTTGAGGTCCCGATAAATGACTGGCAATTGGCGGGTATGCAAATAATCAAGTACATCCAGTACCTGCAGAGCGAATGGAATGATTTGCTCCTGTGGAATACAGCCTTGGTATCCCCTCATGTATGCTTCCAGTGTAATTCCTTCGATGTAGTCCATAACCAGATATACCGCACCAGATGGAGGATATTCAAAAAAATCAACAATCCTCGGTAAACGTGGATGGCTTAGCGAAATCAACATTTCGGCTTCCGTCCGTACAATCTTCATTATTTTTGGGTCGGCAATCGACTCCTTCACTGCCCAATGCTTGCCCGGCAGCTTTAAATCTTCGGCCATGAACACGCGGCTCATGCCTCCCGAACCTAACGTACGAATAATTCGGTAACGTTCACCGACAATTGACCCGAACTCTAATTGTGATGGTTGATTCATCATTCTCTTACCTCCCTTCTACAAGCAGACAACGCAAAAAAGGGAAAGCCACCGCAAAATGAAGTCTTCATAATGACATGAAAACAATTTTCGCGGGATGCTTTCCCTTGATTTAATACAAATATTTTTTAAAGGAACAATTTGGATTTATTATATAGCACACTGCATCTATTGTAAAGAATTATTTTCCATACTTGATCATATACAGGGTAATCTCATCTCGGTTATGGAAAAGCTGTTTGGCTCGCTGAATCTGCATGCCGGACTCTTCAAAGGAAGCAATCACATCATGAATAAGCGCCAAGGGCTTTTTATGCATTAGCTTGACTGTTACGATAGCCGTACCACCACTCCGCAAACTATACAGTAAATCAGTAACGAGCCTTGCCATCTGTTTTGGACTCCAACTCATATCACAAACCAGCAGATCGAACGAATTCTCTTTAAATTTGACTTCACTTGCATTTTTACGCAAAAATGTCAGATTGGCGTACTTCATCAGCGATGGCTCCATCTTGGCCGGATCAACCGCTGTAACTTTCAATCCACGCTCCAGCAAGAAGGAAGTCCATCCACCCGGTGCTGCCCCAATATCCAGTCCCTGATGGAAAGCGCTAAAATCAATGCCGAACGTTGCTTCTGCTTCCAGTAGCTTGAATTTGGCACGCGAGATCTGTCCGTCCTCCTTCTGAAAACGAACTGCACCTCCGCTCCAATCTGATAGGTTGTCCTGAGGATGTGATACGCCTGCGTACCACGTATCTGTATCTGCAAAAACGGACACAATAACATCGGCGCCTTGTACTACTAATTCCATAGGTAGATCACTTAATTGTTCACTCAAAGCCAGCTTGAGCGCACCTGCGCTTTCAGCCCAACTGCTATTAGATCCTTTGCGTACTTGCAAAGAAACACGTTGATCTATCAATTCCCTGCGGTTACGGATAAATGCAACCAGACGCTCTTGCACTTGAACCAGATCCGTACCTTCCTCCTGAAAATGAACAGGAAACAAGTGACGCAGAAACATCGGTGGCTGGCCTGTAATCGTCTTCACTGCCTCATTTTCTTGCGCAGGTAATGTTGCTAGAAAAATTTCACCAGGTAGAAGCATCGTGCTTTTCACAGAGCCAAATAATCTTCTAAGCTCCTCCTGAGCATAGGGTGCAAAACCATGGTTGGCCGTACAAACAAATCTCGATGTCGACAAAGTGGACTCACTCTGTTCATCTGTATTCACGTATAGTTCCTCCAAAATAACGTTACCCTCCAGCGCACACCCGGATCCAGGGACGTTCTCCATCCCATTCCAGCTCAACTGGAACTTCATAAGTGTGCATAATCAATTCTTTCGTTAAAACTTCTTTTTTCAATCCAGCAGCTGCGACCTTGCCATCCCGAATCAACGCAACATGCGTAAAGAGAGGGACAATCTCCTCAATGTGATGAGTTACATAGACCACTGATAAGTCTCGCTTGCGAAGCCGATCAATCTCGACCAACATCTTTTCCCGTTCAAATAAATCCAATCCGGCACAAGGCTCGTCCATTATCAGTAGGCGAGGTTCAGCCATCAGCGAGCGGGCCAGCATTACCTTTTTACGTTCTCCTTGAGATAAGGTACCTAACGGGTGATGAATCAGATCGCCTAAATTCATACCCTCCAAAAGAGATACGGCTTTTTCTTTTGCCTCCGTCGGAATCTCCTGATAAAAACGCAAAAAAGCATACGCACCTGTAGCTACTACTTCCCAAACGGGATCTTTTAGCGCCAGCTTTTCCAGTAATGTCTGGCTAATGTATCCGATCTGCTTGCGAACTTCCCGCACATCACATTGACCATACGTTTGCCCAAGCACCTCAATCGTACCACGACTTGGAAACATATACCCTGTCATCATTTCCAACAATGTTGTTTTGCCGGAACCATTTCGACCCAGAATAGCCCAATGTTCACCTTCTCGTATTTCTAGGCTTACATCGTCCAAGATACGTCTTTCTTCCCGCTGTAATGTAATGTTCTTCATGGATATCATTCCATCACGCTCCTTATCCTGCTCAGCAAGTGTTCTACAGATTCCATTTTGTAGATGATTTCAGGATTTTTGTTTTCACCATTATATATAAGAAGCGCGGGGACACTGGAAATCCGATACTCCTGAACCAGTTCAGGAATATAGTTAATGTTGCTCTGCACCACTGCTCCTTCGGGGAGCAAATGCTCTGCTACCTCTAACATTCTACGGGCTGCCGCGCATGTTCCGCACATGGGAGTGTATACAAACAAAGCCAGCTTGCATCCCTCCCATATGGCACGGCGTGCTTCTTTTTGTCCGATCTCTTTCATCGCTTAGACTCGTTTATGATCTCTTGCATACGCACCTCAGGAATCGGCCCGTTATGCACAGTGACTCCCTCCGGCTTATTCGCATAAAGCAGTTCATACATGGCTCGCCGCCCCTGCGGACTGGAGGAATGCAAGTAAATTTCACGCGGATATAACTGTTTACTTGCAATAGCAGCAGCTACATCCTTTCCCGTCGGTTGACCCGGACCCAAATCATAATCTAACGATAGTATCGAAATTGGGTATTCATGAAGCAGAAGCAGACACTCATCCGCGTCCCTTGCCAGCTTAAAACCTGGAGGACAAGGTCGATAATCGTCCATAAACAAATACACCAACTTCTCCCCCTTCTTCCCAAAAAAGTAAGCTTACATAAGCCTCTAAGATAACTATTATTTATTTAAAATAATTTTTTACTCCCAGCTTTGAATCATTCGAATGTCCTCCTGATGTGTCCCATCAGGTCCCGCCTCACTCTCCAAAACGACGGGAATACCTCTTACAGCTTCTTGTTCTGTTATCCAGCGCATGCCTTCAATACCAATGTAACCTTGCCCTACGCGCGCATGTCTGTCTTTTTTAGAGCCATACGGGTGTTTGGAATCATTCAAATGAACTCCGTACAGCGCTGACCAATAACCGAGACGGTCCCCTTTTTCAAACAAAGCCTCGTCCACTCCACCGTTCCACAATCCTGCTGCATACGCATGACAAGTATCCAGGCAAAATCCGATACTGCCAGGATCTCGACACAATTGGCGAATTTGGACCATTTCCTCGAGCGTGGTTCCCATGGGACCGTGATCCCCAGCTTGATTTTCAATTAATATTTTAGCATTTCCCTGCCAGCCTTCGAGCACATCATTCAGACAGTTAATAATATTATGATAGCCCTCCAGCGGGTCAGACGAATGCATATGCCCAAAATGAACAACTATCCCCTTCGATCCACAGGCTTCAGCAATATCCAAATCGTTGCGTAATGAAGCAACCATCAACTCGTAAAGTTCCTGACCACGTTCGCGACCATGAGCTGGATTAACGGGATAGGGCGAATGAGCAATAGATTGAAGCTGGTGCTCTGAGCAGTAATCTTTACAAGCAGCAGCATCTATGGAGTTCCATTCCTTCAGCTTGAGACTACGAGGATTTTTCGGAAAATATTGAAATGAACGTCCTCCCTGCTCTCGTGCACGTATAGCAGCTTTGGAAAAGCCACCCCGCGTACTCACGTGAGAGCCGATAAGCAATTTAGGCATCATGCTGCTGCACCGGGCAATAAAATGCTTTTTTCCCCGCCAGCTCGACTCTTACAATTTTCCCACCGCTTGGAGATTCTTCTCCTTCACGGTCATATACTCGACACTGATGATCAAAGCCACCTGTGAGCGTGTCTCCCTCCATTAGAGGCATTTCCATATAACCGCCCTCCGCAGTAGCTTCACGAAGTACGGATTGAGTAGCATGATATAGCTTCTCCACTTTTTCTGGGGATTGCACAATATTTTGCACCTTGGAACCCGGTGTAAATCCGGCGATATATGCAATTTCGTCCGAATAGCAATTGCCAATCCCCGAAAAAACCTGCTGGTTTACCAGTGTTGTTTTCAAAATTCCCCGTCGCCCTTTTAGACGTGCTGTAAAATTTTCCAATGTCATACGACGGTCTAACGGATCAGGTCCCAGGTCTGACAAAGCTTCATCTGTTTCTTTAGCCGTCAGCAAGTGCAGATAACCTAAGCGCAGTCCGATAAAATAAAGCTTCGCTCCGCTAAAATCCAATTCGATCTGAACCGTACGGTCTGGACGTTGCTCCTCCGTTCCCAGATACAACAATCCTCCCAACATGAGATGAAGCACAAGCCGTTTACCCGTATTTAAATGAAAAATCAAATGCTTGCCCCGACGCTCTAAATATACAACGGTCGCACCCAGCAATTGCTTCTTAAAGGTTTCCACTTCAGTATTAATGGACTTTTCACGGCTAACCGCCACTCCAGTAATCGGAATGTCCAAAATTTGTTTTGATAATAAGATTCTGTAGTTTTCCATTTCAGGAAGTTCCGGCATATCAACATCTTTCCTTTCGTAGCTCATAGCTTTGAATTCTCATATATTTCTAAGTCATATCCTTTTATGATTTCAGCTCTTTTTGCATCCATTCCTGCAGTTCGTCCAAACTTTCAAACATCAGGTCAGGTTTTACTCCAACGGTACGAATATGTTCATCCATATTAGCGCGAGTCGTCACACCCGTCAGAATCAGAGCTGTTTTACAACCTGCTGCTGCACCTGCCGCAATATCTGTAAGCATATTATCGCCCACAACCAGAGCTTCATCCGCTCTAATGCTCAAGCGATTTAGTGCATAATTCATTAGCACGCTTGAAGGCTTGCCGATGACGACCGGTTTGACCTGTGAAGCAGCTTCAATGGCAGCTCCAATGGTACCTGCACCTGGTGTAAGCCCGTCATGCGAAGGCAATTGTAGATCCGGATTTGTCAAAATAAATGTAGCTCCCTCACGAATCCAACGCATGGCAGCTGCCAGCGTTTCATATGTAAATTGACGATCTATCCCCTGTACCACATAATCAGGATGATTCTGAACAAGCTGCAAGCCAGCCCCTGTGAGTGCCTCGCGTAATCCCGTTTCACCAATACAATATACATGAGCTCCAGGGCTTTGCTGTGCAACATATTGTGCAGCTGCTAACGCTGAAGTATATACTTCATGACTAGCTGCTTCAATTCCCATACCAATCAAATGCTCGGCCACCAATTCGGGTGTGCGTGAAGCATTGTTGGTGACATATGCATAAGGTATATGCTCTGAACGCAATCGCGAAATGAACAGATCCGCACCCTTGATCATCCGATTTCCATGATAAAGTGTTCCATCCAGATCAATTAGTAACGATTTTATCGCAATCCCCTCCCCCGCTTCATTTCATACATCATAACATTGAAAATAATAATTCACCCCATGAATGGTATTCTCCTTTTTATTTAACCACCTGAATGACTTAGGGCATTAAATAATCGGTCATTTCCATTCCTCTCATCTATCTTAAGTCAAAAATGCTTATGAAGTCCATGTATTGCTGGTAAACCATCCAAAATAGCGTCATCCCTCGCTAAAAGCCGTCGCTTCCACATAGCATAAGATCATTTCTTCGTCGAATCTCATCGAAGATGCTACGTCTTCAAAGGAAATTCCCTGTATTTCCTGGGCGTACTCAAGCAACTAAATCCTTTAAATTCGATATATAGAAGCTCCAATATGACATGCCTCCATATGTGGTAGAACAATTTCGTTCATCCCATACTAATGCCCGTCTCACCTCTTGTCGCATCCTGCGCTTTCCCGGAAAATAATTTCTAGGGAAAAAGAAAAGCACCGGAGCAAGCCCCGGCACCTATGCACATATCTTTTCTCCAATCATTTATTGGCCGATATCAGGTACCGGTAACAACACATGCTGCTCCGCAAGCAATGAATTGGGGAATAGGCTTCGCGCTTCCTCCAGCAAAGGCTGAAGCTGCTCTTGATCTTTATACCTAGAACTAAAATGCGTCATAATTAACTGCCCTGCGCCTGCGGCTTTGGCAGCTTCCGCTGCCTGAAGCGCCGTACTATGATGATACTCGTACGCCGTATCCGCCAGATCATGCAGAAATGTGGCTTCATGAACGACGACAGTTGCATCTCGTGCCAGCACTACTGTATTCGGACAAGGTCTCGTGTCACCTAAAATAGTGACGATCCGCCCTTTTTTAGGTGAACCCAATACATCCTGAGGATGCAGAATAACTCCACCCTCTACTTCCACACTTTCTCCACGCTTTAATTTACCGTACACTGGGCCAGGCTTGATCCCGTATCGCTCCAACAGTTCTTGGTTAAGCTTACCGGGCTTATCCATCTCTACAATTCGGTAGCCATAACTGTCGATACGATGATCCAACAAAGCTGACTCCACCCGAAATTGACCGTCATCGAACAGAACCCCGCCCGTATGCTCCACAATATGTAGTGGGTAGTTGATACGAGATTGGCTGATCCCTAAAGATAGCTCAATATATTGCTGAAGACCAGGCGGTCCATATACCGTCAGAGGTGCCGTACCTCCCTGATATGCCCTGCTCGACAAAAGACCCGGCAGACCAAAAAGATGATCCCCATGCAAATGAGTGATAAATATTTTTTCAAGTCTGCTCAGCTTGAGCGGCGAACGCAACACTTCCTGTTGAGTGCCTTCACCGCAGTCAAACAACCACATGCTTCTTCGTTCCTCCAGTAAACGAAGAGCAATGGACGTTACATTTCGCTGAATTGTAGGTACCCCTGCATTTGTACCGAGAAAATATAATTCCATGACATTTACCTTCTTCCTGCTGACCAGCAAAAAACCTCCGAAGCTCGGAGGGTTTTTGCTATCCCATCTGATAAAGGTGTTAAACCTTTTCGACGTTAAAATACTGCGCCTGAGGGTGGCTGAACACCATGGCTGATACTGAAGCCTCCGGTTCCATCATAAACCCTTCCGTTAGCTCAACGCCAATGTCCTCAGGTTTTAACAATTGGAACAACGGTCCCTGATCCTCCAGATCCGGACATGCCGGGTAGCCAAAGGATACCCGTATACCTTGATATCTGGCGCCGTGCCGCTGTTTCATCGTCATATCGGCAGGGTCCGGGAAACCCCAGCTATCCCTGATAATATGGTGAAGCCGTTCTGCTAACCCTTCTGCCACTTCGAGCGCTACCGCTTGAAGTGCATGTGAGCGCAGATAATCTCCGTTGTCTTTCCATTGGGTAGATAGCTTCTGAATGCCATGACCAGCGGTAACAACCATAAAACCTACATAGTCCATAACCCCTGATTCCACTGATTTCAAAAAATCAGCCAGACATAGATAAGGCTCTACCTGCTGACGTGGAAACGTAAATGTGTGCAGTACCTTGCTTACATCCGATGGATCATAGATTAGAATTTGGTTTCCTTGGGACTGAGCTGGGAAGAACCGATACATAGCACTCGCCTGAATAATTCCGTCTGTAACAGCTTCAAACATGATGCTGTCTACGGTTTCCTTCAACTGAATCGCTTTCGGATCCCCCGAAGCTAGCAGTTGCTCAACATTGCCTTTTAAGCCAAGATGATGCCCCATTAGCATCTGCATATTCACATAAGGCAGAATATAATTCAGTGGGTAGTTACGCAGTACATGGCGATCCGTATCCGGCGGGATATAGACGGGCAAATCCTGAGCAATGTTAGAACGTACAGCCCGAGTTAGCTTAGGGAGCGGCTTGACCTCCACGACCGTTGCCGCTTCCGCCTCCTGCTCAGCCTTCATGTCCTCGGCCATTTTTTTACGGGACTCAGGGTCCATAAGCTTATTGGCAATATCCAGTCCATCCATAGCATCTTTCGCATACGCTACCAGCCCATCATACTCAGGACGAATACGATTTTTAGTAAACTTACGCGTTAAGGCAGCTCCACCAACCATTATTGGAATATCAATGTTCGCATTTTTCAAATCCTGCGCGGTTAGCACCATTTGTTGTGCCGATTTAACAAGCAGACCGGACAGGCCGATCATGTCAGCCTTTTCTTCACGATAAGCTTCAATGATGCGTTCTGGTGGTACTTTTATACCCAGATTTACAATATGGTAACCATTGTTGGATAGAATAATCTCCACTAAATTCTTACCTATATCATGCACATCACCTTTAACCGTAGCCAACAAAATCTTACCTTTTACTGAGGACTCATTCTTCTCCATGAACGGCTCTAAATAAGCCACGGATGCTTTCATTACTTCAGCGCTTTGTAGAACCTCCGCAACAATCAGTTCGTTGTTGTTAAACAAACGTCCTACTTCTTCCATCCCTTTCATTAGCGGTCCGTTAATAATCTCCAGAGAAGAATATTTAGCGAGCGCTTGCTCCAGATCCGGGATCAGTCCCTCCTTACTTCCCTCCACTACATAGGAAGCCAGCCGTTCTTCGAGCGAAAGGTTTGATATCTTCTCTTTTTTCTCCACTTTCTTGTTACGGAAAGCTGCTACAAATGCAGATAACGTATCGTCATTTGTTTTATAGATCAGGTCTTCCGCCAATTTCCGTTCATGCTCGGGGATCGATGCATAGCGTTCAAGCTTCTCCGTATTTACAATTGCATAATCCAGTCCCGCTTTGGTGCATTCGTACAAATAGACAGAATTGAGCACTTCACGACCCGCTTCCGGTAAACCAAAGGATACGTTACTGATGCCCAATATGGTATGAACCCCGGGAAGTGCTTCTTTAATGATACGTATGCCCTCAATCGTTTCCTTAGCCGAACCGATATATTGCTCATCCCCTGTTCCTACTGGGAATACGAGCGTATCAAAAATTATATCCTCCGCTGCCAAACCGTAACGGTTCACCAACAGATCATAAGAACGCTTAGCTACCTCGAGCTTATCCTCACGCCCAATTGCCTGTCCACGTTCATCAATCGTTCCGACAACAACAGCAGCGCCGTATTTATGAATAATAGGAGCCATTTTCTCAAATTTCTCTTCACCATCCTCCAAATTAATGGAGTTAATAATTGCCTTACCTTGCGAATATTGAAGTGCTTTATCGATAACTTTAATATCCGTGGTATCAATCACCAATGGTACTTTCACCTTGTTTACAACCAGTTTCAAGAACGCTTCCATATCTATCATTTCATCACGATCCGGATCTTGCACACAAATATCAATGACATGTGCTCCGCTTTTTACCTGAGCGCGGGCAATTTCAGACGCCTCTTCATATTTGCCTTCCACGATCAAACGCTTGAATTTCCGGGAACCCAGAACATTCGTTCGCTCACCAACCATATACGGACGATTATCCTGTTCAATATACACAGGCTCAATGCCTGATACGGCAGGAGGATGATGACCTACGAGCTGACGAGGCTCAAACTGCGCCATACTTTCACTCATTACTCTTATATGCTCTGGAGTAGTACCGCAACAGCCTCCCGCAATATTCAACCAGCCTTTTTCAGCGAAAGCAGCCATTTTACGAGCTAATGAATCCGGCGATTCATGGTATTGACCATTTTCATCGGGCAAGCCCGCATTTGGATAACAGCTAATAGCTGCAGAGGACATTTCAGACAAAGAACGAATATGATCACGCATAAACTCTGGACCTGTAGCACAATTCAGTCCAATCGAGATTGGATGTAAATGTTCGAGTGATATGCAGAAGGATTCGATGTTTTGTCCGGCCAACGTTGTTCCCATTGGCTCAATCGTGCCAGAAATCATTAATGGAAGCTCAATCCCTGTCTGCTCAAAAGCCTGACGAATTCCAATGCTACCTGCCTTAACGTTAAGCGTATCCTGTGAGGTCTCCAACAGAAGAACATCTACCCCACCTTCAATAAGCGCCAAAGCCTGCTCCTGATAGCTTTCAATCAGCTCTACAAATGTAACACCGCCTGTGACAGACAAGGTTTTTGTAGTTGGACCCATAGCTCCTACAACAAAACGAGGCTTGTCCGCAGTGCTGTACTTATCCACCGCGTTACGCGCCAGTTTGGCCGCCACCAGATTAATTTCACGGGCACGTTCTGGTATATCGTAATCCGCCAAAACGACGGATGTCGCTCCAAATGTATTCGTTTCAATCAGGTCTGCTCCGGCCTCCAAGTATGCTTCATGAATCCCTTGAATGACATCCGGTCTTGTTAAGACCAACATCTCGTTGCAGCCTTCTAACTCTTCCCCACCAAAATCAGCGGCAGAAAGGTCTTCCTGCTGAATCATAGTGCCCATAGCCCCATCAAGAAGGAGTATTCTTCGTTGTAACGCATCCTGCAAGCTAACTTTATCCAAAATTTCTTCACCCCCGCAAAACGTTAAATCCTAGTTTAGCAGAAACCGTATCATTTAGATAGATTGAAGTAAAAACATACGTTTTATGCAGGCTATTCTTCTTTACAAACGACTTAGCTGATCTATTTTTGTAGTATGCATCGTTATAGACGAACGTCTTTAAACTGTATCGTATTACTATAGTCGTTCCCACATAAATGCTTCAGCCTGTATTGTACAACTGGTTAAGACATGGTATTCTTTATACAACATTAATCCAAGTGGAAAAGAGGGATTTGTGCATGGCAGAAATTTTTATACGTAATACGAATGAGCGAATTAGCGGTGAAGAGCGAGTACGTGAATTTTTGGAGAGCTACCAGGTATTGTATGAACACTGGGATGCTTCCAAGCTGCCAGGGGAGCTGCAAGAAAACTTTACTTTGACAGATGATCAAAAAGCCGCTGTTCTTAAAACATTTGAACCTGAAATCAAAGATTTAGCCGCACGTCGCGGATATAAAATCTGGGACGTCATCACTTTATCTGAAGCAACGCCGAATTTGGAGGAGCTGCTGGCCAAGTTCGAGCAAATTCACACCCATACCGAGGATGAAATCCGCGCCATTGTTGCTGGTAAAGGGATTTTTATCATTAAAGGCTCTGAAGAGATCGGCTATTTTAATGTAGAGCTTTCACCAGGCGACGTTATTTCTGTTCCTGAAAATACACCGCACTTCTTCACTTTAATGGAAAATCAAAAGATCGTCGCAGTCCGCTTGTTCATCGAAGAAAATGGATGGATTGCTGAACCGTTCGAAGATCCAACATTCACTACAGCATAATTACGATGTATTGTGTCAATAAGAAAACTCCCTCTGCTCTGTAGCATATCGAGCGAAGGGAGTTTTCTTTATACTTGTTTAGAAGACTGTAGATTATTTACTTTAAAGATTGAATAATTCCATGCAACTCAGACAAATGCTTGATTTGGAACTTCGGCTTGATCTCTGTAGTATTGGTTTTATCGTTCCGATTCAACCACACCGAATGTACACCAGCTGACAAAGCCCCTTGAATATCAGTCGTCAGCTTATCTCCTACCATTAAAGCTTGTCCAGGTTCAATTCCTAGAAGTCCCAAAGCATGCTGGAATATAGAAGGATCAGGCTTGCCCCGACCAAAAGAACCTGAAATGACAACATGATCAAAAAAAGGAGCCAATTGAGGAACTCCATCCAGCTTCTCCTGTTGTAGATCAGGGGAACCATTTGTCAGCAATAGCAGCTTGTATTGTCCCTTCAATTGATCCAGAATTTCAAACGTTTCTTCATATACATGTGGACGTGCACGTCTTTCCGAAGCAAATTGGGTAGCCAACTTTTCCGCCAACTCCTCATTATCTATCCCCAGTTGCTGAAGCCCTCTGCGCCATGATTCCTTACGATAAACAGGAGCCAACTGTTCCAATTGGCGGAATTCAGGTTGCTCACCTGCTGTAAAATTCGCCCACAGTCCTTCAAACGGATTAATGCCAATCATTTGAGTAAAACTAAAGGTTTCATAGGATTCATACAAAGCGCGCGCTTCCTTGCGTACGGCTTCTTCCAGCGTTTTCGGATCAGCGCCTGTTTCTCGGGAACCTGTTTGACATGCTGCATCAAATGCCTCTTCTACACTACGTTCATCCCACAGAAGGGTATCATCAAGATCAAACATTATCGCCTGAATCGTCATACGAATTATCCACTCTCTTTCCACTGTATATGTAAGCTTGTCTGTTTGGTCACGAATCAGATCGTTATGTGTGCCCATATTAAGCAAGTGGCCGCACCATGTTATATGAAAAATAACATCATACGGCCTTACTTACAGAGCTACAGGCTAAATCGGTTATTTCTTATCTACCTGTATCTGATTGGATAGTGCAAATTTTTCAAGGCGCTCTGCGATGGCATCTGTATCATAGCGTCCCAGTGATTTTGTGAAAATAAAATTACCGCCCTTCCCTTTTCTTTCAACGGTAACGTAACCCTTTTCAATTTTGATGGCTTTCATGTCCCCTGCCGTCATCGGCCGTTCTCTGCCACCTTTTAACATATAAAGGGTATCTTTTCCCACTTTTAAATAAGGACGGCGAATGAAGAAGATAACAGCCAGCATCAAGTACAAGCCAAATACCAGCCAATCCATTCCCCGCATGCCGGTCTTAGTCAAAAAGTAACTCATAAGCATGTACAATACAGCAAGACCAGCCAGCATGATTGGCACAGTAATATTACGGCCACGGAAAATGTCCATTGCTGAACCTGCGCCGTTAATGGTTTGAATGCCTTGTTTCTTGCGCGTTTTATTTAAATGCGCTGTGTTTTTACGTACTTTTCTTTCAAATGATCGGGCCATCTCTCAATTCCCTTCCCAATAAATATTACATTAAAACAATTGCCTTAAAGCTGATCTATATAGATACCAAGAAAGATACCTAATAACAAAAGGCAAATGATGCAGGCTTTAGCAACATTAATGCTTCAGCCCGCCATTTCCCTTCGACGTATCATCGTCCACAAATTCAATGGTTTCAAGTTGCTGCCGAAAATTACGGCGAATGTTGCCTAAATAAATTTCCCGAAGGTTGGCGCGCTCCGTGGTTTCCTCTTCCGTCAATCCTTCGGCTTTTGCTTTGCGCGCTAATTCATTAATGCGCTGTACCAAACTGTCTATATCCAAATTGTGTCCCCTCCATAAAAGCAAAGATATAATACACTTTGACATGTAGAAAAGAGCTTGTCAAGGCTCCCTCATTGCGCTCCTAGACAAGCTCTATAGTCTTATAGATCAGAAGGGTGGGAGCTTAAGTACCTGACCTGCCTGCACCCCCCGATCCTCCAAATCGTTAATACGTACAATTCCTTCAATATATACCCGTGTATCCATTCGTTCCGGTTTATGATTCACGGCAATCTTCCATAACGTATCTCCAGGTTGTACAGTCAGCTTAATCACTTCTTCATTGGAAACTGGAGGTGCTGCGAAAACCGTAAGTACACCTGCCCCTGCAACCCAAACGATAATTACTAGAATAAGAAGCTTGAGTAAAAGAGTATTGGTAAGAGCCTGTAATAAACGTACCTTACCCTCTTTTCGGGTCTCCTGTAAATTCTCTAAATTCATCGGAAAAATACTTTGATAAGTGCTATATTTCATAATTGGCCGCGTCCTCCAAACGTTTGTTCTTATGTTTTTCACAATATAACACGAACGTTTGTTTTGTTCAATAGAAAAGAGAACAAAAGTTCGTGAATATTTTTAGGGATTATTTAGAACTTATGTTTGTACGAACGGAGGTTCTATGCTATAATTTTCCCAAACGTTACTAAATGGGGTTGATACGGTATGTCTAAGATTTCGAGCCGCCAGCAGGCCATTCTTGAATTTATCCGCAATGAAGTGCGTCTAAAGGGATACCCCCCTTCTGTGCGCGAAATAGGCGAGGCAGTCGGATTGGCCTCCAGTTCTACGGTTCACGGTCATTTGGATCGTTTGGAGAAAAAAGGACTCATTCGCCGCGATCCTACGAAACCACGGGCTATTGAATTACTCGGTCAAGACGAATCGGATAACAGCAACTTGATTAATTACTCCATTAGTCGTGTTCCCGTCGTCGGCAAAGTAACCGCTGGTCTTCCTATTACGGCGACAGAAAATATTGAAGATTACTTTCCTCTTCCCCAACACTTTGTTGGTGAGGATAAAATATTCATGTTATCTGTTGTAGGCGAAAGCATGATTGAAGCTGGTATTGCTAACGGAGACTATGTAATCGTACGTCAGCAGCAGACTGCTGATAACGGAGACATTGTAGTAGCTATGACAGATGAAGACGAGGCTACAGTTAAAACCTTTTACAAAGAAAAAGATCATATCCGGCTTCAACCTGAAAATCCAGCCTTTGAGCCACTTCGACTGACACACGTCAGCATATTGGGCAAGGTTGTTGGACTCTTCCGGGACTTCCACTGATTTATCGTGCTTTCTTCCCCGTTATACTACCACGAATATAAAACCGGCCGCCTAGGCGAGCCGGTTTTATATTTTTGTTATATTTACTATGTATGTGTCTCCAACTATTCTTTCCTTTTCAGCAACCTATATTGTCTCTACTATTATATCCGCCCCATATCCGAGATAGTTCCACTCTGATCTTAAACTGTTTACTTTTATTAGCTAAACAAATGGAAATTTGACACATATGAACCTACGGTGGCCTTCCTCTATAACGTAAAGTTGGGAAGGCGAACGCAGGCTAGCATGAGCTTTTTTTGTTAAACATTTAGGAACATAGGTACTAGCTTCTTTTTGTCTTTAGTAGATTTATGCTGATACATTACTAGCACAATTGACATATGTATATAGCAGACCTAAAGCAAAGGAGTTATGCAGATGATCAGAAATAGAGTTAAAACGTATAAGCATCGCATCGGGAAAAACAGATATCTGGTCGTTAAAGTCTTTCAAGCCGCAGCTGCTAAAACAGGAAGCGGAAATGCACTCGCAACTAACGCATTAAATATCAAAATTTCCAAGCGTAAGCATAAACATCATTAAGATTTAACCGTACCTTCATTTCTTTGAAGGGAGGTGATATTATGAGCAGAAGACACAGCAACCGTGAATTGAGAAGAAGAAGATTAAACATCCGTTCCAACCAAAGAGCCAATGCGCGTGCAAGAGGTAACGCACTGGCTGTTAATCTGTTTAGCGTGAATGATGGACAACGCAGACGTTAATAATTATTTTCAAGCAAAAAGCAGGAAGAATTCTTCCTGCTTTTTTTGTGTTAAATAATACACCAAACTACCAATCCCGCCAGTTATAGCTTCCTCAAACTTGTATCCGATTTTCATAACTTAAACATTTCTAGCTGTAAAACCATTCATTAGCTTAACATTGCTGCAATGGATTTGCTCTATTATTTAATTTAATACTTTTTTATAAGGTCCCACTTGCCCGCTTTTCTTTATAAATTTTATAAACAAGGCTCGAACAACAGGACCCATAACCAATAATTGTAATGGATAGGCCACAACAAAGTTCTTTATAAAAATTTCTAAATAGGCTTCAAATAATGAATGATCGCCAATACCCTGACTTAGAATTGAAGTTAATAAACCGTAGAAAGACATAGAACAGGCCATTCCGAACACCATACATGTTGAAATCGTGATAATTAAAAATATTTTTTTGGATTTATCAAAAGGTAGACTTAAAGCAACTTTCTTTGCTACAGGATCCACGATATATAAATCTAATATGAGCGCTATAATAAATCCAATTAGAAATTCAACAGCAATGGTAATCAAGCTAATTTTTCCAATCAATCCGTTAATCAAAAGATTATAGAAGGTCATAATAACGACCATTCCAAAACACATAATAACCCCAAAGTAAAAGCTTTCCTTTTTAGTTGTTGGCATTTAATTCAACCTTTCATTTTTGGATGTGATTATTTTAGCTGCAACCAAATTTTCATGTAAGTGAACTTTTTATGAACATATCGTAACAGACAAAGACAAGTAAGGAATATTCTTCACAACTAATGAACTATGTACAAAATCATTACACATTTATAGCATTAAATACAAATAATAAAAAATATCTCTATTACTTTGTATGGCTCCAATGGAGATTATGCTACCGCTACACTCGATGGAAGTTTTGAAGGCCCTACCCGTTGGCTTAGTGATGGCGTTTTTCCAGATTTCGAAACACTTTTCCCTTCTTAAGAACACTACTTTCAACAATTTTCTAAAAGACTCTGTCAATAGTTGATGAAGTCTTATTTTATATTGAAAAATCCCCACTACCTTAGCTGGTCGGCGGGGATTTCGCTTATTTATAGTATTTACTTATACTACACATTCTAATATTTGATTATAGCTGATCCTGCTTTAACCCACTCTTTGGATTCTAGTTGAATCCATCCATATACAGGTGAGTCAGAGTTGATTTTTTGTTTTATCAGTGAAAGGTTTTCATAGTTGCTGGAACTGTAAAGCGACCCTGTCTTTGGCGCAACTTTTACTGTCAGAATATTTTTTATATTTGGTTCTTCATCAGTACTAGTCCAGACTAATCGATTGTAATAATTAGTGTTAAACGGGTTTTCTAAACCACTAATCGAAAATTTCACTCTTTTCCCGACAATAGATACATCTGTATATGCTGTGTCATCTTTAAAAATTACTAATTGAGATGAAACTAATTCCTGATTTAAAGAGTTTGTATAGGTGTCATGGGTGACGCTTGCTACATCTGCCGAGGCTGATAGCGGGGACAAAACTGAAAATAAGAGAGCAATTGTGGAGAAACATAAAGTAGTTTTCCTTCCTAATTTCATACTCATTATTTTCATCCTTTCCTTCCTATTTATCTTCATCCATAAACATACGGCTTATTGATTGTCAAAGTAAGGGGAGCTTTGTCTGACATAAAAAATACACATTCGGGTAGATTTCATTATCCACTTCTACTCTATATCCAAACTCCTTACATGCGGGTCACTTCTTAAGGTTGTGATCCGTGGCGATGGAGTCCATTAAATTGCCTAAGCATTTGGTTAAAATTATGAAGCTCAGCATCTTCCCAGTCCGAAATTCGTTCATAGAAAACGGACTCTTTCTCCTTAAGCGCATCAATTAATTTTTGCTGTCCATGCTCAGTAAGAGATAATACAATTCCTCGTCCATCACTTCGGGAGGCCTCTCTGTTCAAATACCCCAAAGACTCAAGCTGTTTGACAAGACGACTCACTGAACTTCGATCCATCGCAGTTGATTCCGCTAAAGTGGCGGCATTTGTTGGGCCATAAGAATACAGCCAACGAACAATATGGAAGGCGGCAGGTTGTAAGGAGGAGTCAAATTTCGCAGCAGCTCTGACATTCAGGGCGTGTGAAGCGCTGATAAGTGCGTTAAGCTGCTCGCCCAACTCAATCTCCAATTTCCCCCTTGGTTCATTTTTAACTTCATTATATTTCATCTTCAATCACCTTTCTCTCGTTCAAAAAACCACAAGTCAAATTTGATTGACATATATCAACCAAATTATTATAGTGGACATATGTCAATCAAATATGCTAACTCACCGAATTGGCTACTCCAATAAAATTGTAACACATGAAGGAGAAATGACGATGTCTAAAAATACTACTGTTGTCATAACAGGTGCCACCAGTGGTCTTGGACAACTAGTCGCAGTTGAATTGGGAAAACGCGGCTGCTTTGACCTTGTTTTGACTGCCAGGAGTAGGGAACGTGCTGAAGCTACAAGAAAACAGATTGAGCTGGTTAGCCCATCAGCGAAGGTTGACTTTTTTTATGGAGATTTATCGGTACTGAAGGATGTTAAACGAATCGGGGATGAGATAGCCGCCGCATACTCTAATATTGATGTGCTGTTAAACAATGCGGGTATCCATGCTTTTGAGCAACGCGTCACTCCCGAGGGGTTTCCTGAAATGGTTGCTATAAATTATTTATCGCCGTGGCTGTTAACATATACACTAAAACCGTGCCTGCAGAACGTAGGCAAGGCCAGAGTTGTCAATGTTGCCTCCGAAGCTTCACGCCATCATGGAGTTTTGAAGCTCCCCGAGGATTTAACGGATACAACTGCCTTTACCGCTCGTGGCTCATCGCCCATCTATGGAAAGACCAAATTATTGAATATTATGTTCACTGCTGAACTGGCAAGACGATGGTCGGATACGGGAATCAGCGTAAATGCACTAAATCCAGGATTCAATGTTACCGGATTGGGACGAGAACTTTGGTTTGCCCCTCTATTAGAACGATTGTTGAAAATCCTTCATCTTGGAGATCCGCGAAGAGGAGCAGATATCATCACCCGATTAATTGTAGATCCGGAATATCATAAAAAAACAGGTGGATACTTTAACGTCGGAACTGGGAAATCTATTCAACCAGTCTCACCTGGAGGAGATCCCAAGATGCAGCAAAAACTGTGGAAGGTCACAGAGGATTTGCTGGAACAGAAGGGATTCCTTCCATAAGAAATGATTGATGAAGGGATAAGACGGCAATGAATGAAGCATTAATCATCAATAACGCAAACCCCGCACTACATACAAGCATATCTTTTGCTAAATCAATGAACGGAATGAGTCACCAAAAAGCAGCAGCGAACCCATTCAGCTTTGTGATTTCGTTCTTTATAACGTTGATAGCCTACGCGTTATCAGTCACTCTGATAAGTTCGTAAATTGGTCCACATAAAAATAAGCCTCAGATTAATCTGAGGCTCAGTGTTCCATACAGTACCTATTTACACTCCAGGCGGCGTAACACGATCTTTTGGGTCACGGCCCCAGCTTCACTATGATTACGGTATGCCTTGTGTCACTCTTGTCGCTTTATACAATATTTTAATTTCTCTATAGTAATCTATTTTTTGTCGTCTATTCTCCCGTATGCTTCTGCAGTTTCATCACCAGTAATAATATCCCCTCTCAGAATATTGGTATGATTAATCATTAAAAAACCTCATTTCATAGGAAGATATAATTTGTCATAACTTTGTGCCATCGAAATATTTATATGTATGCTTGAAAACTGATCACTTCAGCGACTCATTCGGCGCATAGTGTAACAATTCCTTTAACTAAAAAACTCTGCTAACCATAAGGCTAGCAGAGTTTTGTGCTTAAGCACCTCCAATTTGTACAAGGATCTGAATATGTTGCGTCAGGACGGGACCAGTTATAAAAAATAAAAAGCTACTCGCAACGATTAACAGTGCCATTTTTTTCAACATTGTCTAACCACACCTTTTCTAATAGTTTAAAATACTCTTCTCTGGTCTCTGGAGACGCATATGCTTGGAAATGTGCAAAGAGACCTGTGCAGTTTATGAAATATGTTTCATTGTTTAGTATATGTGCTTTTACCATTGCACATAATAATTGTTTAAAACCATCACTGTACTTCTTCCTATTTAAATTATAATAGGCCATTTCATAACAAAACAATGCAATATAGTCAGGTACCACTTGTTGGGTGTACATATCAGTAGATGTCGGGAGTTGAGTAGAGGCATCAATGTCTATTTTAAATTTTGTAAGTACACCATCTATATCCAAATTGTATCGGTTAGCTACTATAATAATGTTCAACAACTTTGAGAGCTTCTCACTTTCATTGGCGGTTGTTCCTATATATTCAACAAAATCTAGCAGCACACTAGTGTTTCCGGACATAAGTTTATTAACATAAGTATTACCTTCTGCCCAATGCTGAAACAAGCTAATCCAGTATTGGGTATCTTCGTCAGTCTCTTTGACCCAATCCAAATCTGTGTAGGCGTATGTATATTGTAAAGCTTGTTGATAGTCGCCTCGGGCTTCACAGACACTTGCACACAATAAATCGGCATAGGTAATGTACACAAACATGGGGCGAGTTAGCTTCTTAGTAGACTCAGTGCGTTCTCGGCTGCTCTGTTGATGTTTCAAAGTGTATTGGATTTCCGCTTTAGCTCTCATTTTTCTCGCTATTTCATCAACCTTATCCCATTTACGCAAAGACCTATACACATTAGCTAAGTCCTTCAATGCATCAAGTTGTTCTATTTCGTCTAGGCGCTCGACATAAGGCTCAAAAAGTATGGCTGCCCTAAGATTGCGGCTTTGATCGTCATCAATCTGAATCGTGAAAATCCGATATTGACAGATGGCCAAACGTTCAGAATGTTGATATTTCTCCACTTCTGCTACACTCTCATAGAGCAATAGTGCAGCATCATGTCGTTCCTGGGCTAATAATTCTTCTGCAATGTCAAATAGTTTGGGTGAGTAGAGTAGATTGTCCATGATAGCTCCCACCACTCGACGGATCGCATCCAGCTTGTCCAACTCTGCACAGCGATACAAAAATGGTTCGATTCTCCTCATATTGGGGGGAATGTCGATGATATAGTTTTCTACATATAAGTCGTAAAAATAGCCTTCTGGTAAACCCATAGCCTCTGTAATTCTATCAATTTGGTTAACAGACATAGAACTATTGCCTGTTACAATGCCACTAACTATTCCCCTATTAATGCCTGCAATATGCCCGAATTGCGTCAGGTTCAGACCCTCTTGTTTTAGGTATCTATCTAGTTCCGCCCGAATCGTAGGTGTATGCTTCATGCCATATCCACCCTTCACATAAAAATTCCAAAATTTTTATATTGTTGTAGTCTATTTTTCTCTAAAATTGACCATATGTCAATATATTATGCGAATAATGTAAGATTTCAATGTATAGTCCATGCTGTTCACTGACAGCAGAACCCAATAAGCGCAACAACCTATTATGGCAGGGTCCCCTAAGTACGCTGTAAAAACTTAGTTAACCAAAAGGAAGAGATTACTATGGCTACTGCCAAATAACCTATGCGCCATGGGTTCAACTTTTACCATCTAAAAAAAGTGAAGTGTGTTGCCTAACAGTTTTTTCATGAAATTAAATCCAAAATGCTTTAGTAATTATAACCAAGAGGATAAAAAGCACCAAAACTGCCGCTGTAGAAGTCCACATATTGTAGCCGCCTTCACATGCACCCATGGTTTTAACCTCCTTCGATTGTTGTACTTCTAATATATGTATAGCTGCGTTTTGTGACAGGGCATACAGACAAACAAAACAAAGGCTCAACCAGCTAAACCGGCAGAGCCTAATCACCTTTTTGCAAAAACTTCAAAAGCTTGTGCTATTAGAGTATCTTCTTCACAACCGGATCACTTGCTTATCTCTCTGTTAATAAGGAATATGGGATATGCACCGTGAAAACGCCATGTTTAATAGTTCCTGGTTATAAACTAAATATTTACTGTTTTGGTCCAGCACCCAGTTGGCAAAACCTAACGCTCTGGTGTAACTATCATAATCGTAGGGATTAATTTTAAACCCAAGAATATCCAGCATAATCTGATTCTCTTCATCTGATAATTCCAGGCCCAACTTACTAAACTGTCTTTGACGAATTCTCCGAGCAGTAGCATCTTGTATAGCTCTGTGCTGATTGGACACTTGTCCATTATGTTGACGATAATACAATACGTTTATGGGGATGTTCGCCATTTGTACTTGGAAAGCTAGTCGGTTCCACAGCTCGTAATCTTCGGCATGAGGATAATTACTATCATATTGAACGCCAAGCCGACGGATCATGCTATTGCGCATGATTATAGCAGGATGGCAGATACAACAATGAAATAACAGCCATGTTTTTATTTCGTCATGACTGGCCGGATTTACCTTTATTGATCCCCCACTAGATGAAGTAAAAGCAGCACCGCATACATCAATCAATGGATTTTGATCCATAAATGCGATTTGTACAGCTAGTCGATCTGGCGTAGAAATATCGTCGCTATCCATACGAACGATATATTCACCATTGGCCTTTTTTAATCCTTCGTTTAAAGAAGCGATCAACCCTCGATTGGTATTATGGAAGATTTTTATCACTCTAGGGTCTGATATTTGTGAAATAAGAAAGGTAGATCCATCTGTCGAACCATCATCAATAACAATTAATTCAAAATCCGTATAAGTTTGAGCTAAAATACTGTGTATTGCCTCCAAGACAAAAACTGCATTATTGTAAACTGGCAGTATGACCGAAGCTCGTGGCACAATATTCCCTCCATTTCATATTTTTCAAATGGAATCAGTATTAAAATCACAAAGCATCTTCCCTATTTTTTTGATAATAGTTCCTTCTATATTCTCATGTTCTAAGATATGTTCTGAAATATATTTCGAAGCGGCTTCCCGGTAATATAATATGCCCTTTTGAAAATTTAGAAGCTTCCAGTCCTAGAAGCTAGTGGCATCAAAGATTGATTGGTTTGAATATCCCTGCTTCAAAGTCGGGCTAATTACTTCTTAGACGAAGTTGACAATATAAGTAATAAATTTGTACAATTAGGAAAAATATTTCACTTAGATTCCATTCTTCATCGGTAACAAACATATATATCTAAGTGGAAAACGGACTGTGAGATTCAGCCTAAGATAATATCTGCATCTTAAAAAGGGAGATAGAATGATGGAACGAAATGTAACATCCGTAGAACACTACACTCCAATTTTGATTGTTGGTACGGGTATATCGGGGCTTGCTGTTGCTTATTATTTATCAAAAAACAATATCAAGTACACGATTACAACAAAAAAGAATGCGCCCAAACAGAGCAACTCCTTTCTTGCAGCCGCAAATACACGTGTTCCATCAGAGAATGATATTAATAATATTATTAATCTTACGGTTGATAAATGTGGAGCAGATCGATCGGTTATTGAAACGCTATATAGAAACTCCAACATAGTTATAAATTTTTTCGAGGAATTAGGAATCTCTTATGAGAAAACATCCTTTGGTATCATGCCTGAATGTTTGATTAAATCACAGGGAGGAAAGAAATTAATTAATTGTTTGTTACAACATATTGAACAACCGCTGTGTAATAAAATTTTGATTCATTTGGAAAAGTATAATGATGGAATTATCGCATTATTTTACGACATCCAATTAGATCAATTTATCAGGATATATACTAATTATTTGGTATTAGCTACGGGAGGATATGCGGGGCAATTTAACTACAATGATAATTCACCGGGTTCGACTGGAGAAACGCTTATCTTAGCTAAAAAAATGGGTGCAAGATTAAAGGGAATGTCTACAGTAATGTCTCATCCTTGGTCAATATACAATGGAAGACAAATTTTATTGGGCGGAGTTGTATCTTTAAGTCAAGGGAAAATAGTAGATGAGGAAGGAATTCAACTATTAAAAGATGAGTATATATGTGATGCCATTGCTCGAGATGATTACCATGAAATGATTGACGAGATTTTACATTTTGAACTCGATTGCATCAAGCAAAAAAAGAATATGTACTTGGATATGAGCCATGCTGATGAAAATATATTGAATGAAAGATTTAAAAAATATGGATTTAGCACTAATGTGGTTAAAAATAAAAGAATCAAAATTACACCAACAATGCACTATTCTTCAGGAGGAATCGAAATCAATGCTAATGCTGAAGTTATAAACTTGAATCGTGTTTTTGCTACTGGAGAAGCTCAATTTAATGGTGTTCTTGGTATGGGAAGAATCCCTGGGCAAGCATTTGCAGCGGGTATCGTTTTCGGTAAATTAATTGCTGACAAAATAGCTAATGAAGGTGTCTTCAATACTCAATACCCGATTACATTTAAAGATCCACCTGAAACTATGCAGCTGTACTCAAAAGAGAATAATGACTTTCCAATTGAAGAGTTTCAGAAAAAGTTGTCCACTCTAATGGTGGATCTGATCGCTCCCGATTCATCTGTGGTTTCTCGATCACTCCATAAAAGAGAAATACAAGAAAGTCAAAACATAATATTAAGTAGAGCAAGAGGATCAGGAAAACGATATGAGGATATTTTAACATTATTTTTTGGATATTTTGTTGCGTTAGAAATTATAGAAGATCTTGAAGAAAAGGCATTCGGTATAGGCTAATAAACCCTTCAGATGAGACATTCTCCCTTCCGACAAAACCCAATAAGCGCAAAACTATTATGGCAGAAATTCAGTGAGCACCCACCAAAAGAACAGCGAATGCTGTGGCTATTGCCAAATAGTTTATGCGCTTATTGGGATCAACCTTTTACAATCCATGAGTGAAGTGAAATTACCCAGCAGTTCTTTTCACAAATTAAACCCAAAGTGATTTAGTGATGATAACTAAGAGAATAAAGAGCACTAAAATTGCCGCTGTAGAAGTCCATACACCGCCGCCGCCATTACCTTCATATGCACCCATGCCTTTTAACCTCCTTTATCTGTCGTCACTTTAATATATGTGAAAATACATTCTGTGGTAGGGCATACTGGTAAATAAAAAACACCACACTAGCAGGACCTGCTAGGAGCTAGGGAAGGAAAGCATTGCTAGTTCACAGAAACATTTTTCCCCTATTTTGAATATATCCACTCTTATTCCCGTTTTCATTAATATTGGACGCAACCTCTCCGTTAGAGCAGGCACCAATGAGAATAGATGCTTTATCCGGCTCGGTCGCTGCCTACTGTAGTTCCAATCCCCATAACGATCGTACCAATTAAAATCTTATGGACCACTTTAATTTTAAGACTCAGCATTCTGTGACTAAATTTCCACATACCCAACATCAATTAACCCCTCATTTTAAAATATTAGATTGCACTATACTTCGGTAATTGTAACTAGAATATAAAGTGGATCATAGCGCATCTGAGTTGTTAAAGCTAGTCGAGAAGATGTTCAAATAAAACAAGCTCTACTGACCTTAATCGGTCGGCAGAGCTTGTTATCTAATCTGATTTCGGGCAGATTACTAAAGAAATAAGGGCATTGAACTTGAATGATGGGGTCTATATAATTTTCTTCGCAATATTAAACCCAGCACGATTTAAGGATGATAACCAAAAGGATATAGAGCACCAAAATTGCCGCTGTAGAAGTCCACACACCACCTGCACATCCACTCATAGCTTAGCCCTCCTTTAATTGTTTTCACCTTAATATATGTATAGCTACGACTCTGTGACCGGGCATTCAGTTAAACAGAGAATACACCCAACCAGGCGAATCCAGTGAAAATGAAGTTGTAGACTAAGCATCAGCGTTAAAGTAACTGGCAGGTTAGTGGGTGAATTGTAAATTGACTCACGTTACATCGCGTGTTAGTATGATTTTAGCCAATAACTGAATAAAAACGTTCTCTAGGGTTCCGCAATCGCAAGATTGGTCTGGTCCGAGAGAGGACGCACAGCCATATGGCTGTGACACGGAGGGATAAAAGCCTGGGAGATAAACGCATTGTGCGGTTTATTTCCCAGGCTTTTATCTTTTTTCTTTTATGGCCCAATTTTTAATAAAAAGTTTAAGGAGGAGTGTGTTATGAACAAAACATGGATTTCAGTCATTGTGGCGGCTATATTCGAGGTTGCTTGGGTTAGTGGGTTAAAGCATGCGGATAGTTTTTGGGAATGGAGTGGTACAGTAGTCGCTATTTACATCAGCTTTTATTTGATGATCAAGGCGGCTCGTTCATTAGCGGTTGGAACTGTATACGCTGTATTTGTCGGACTAGGGACGGCAGGAACTGTAGTAGCTGAAATCCTATTGTTTGGCGCAGACATAAGTGTTTCGAAAGTAGCTTTGATCGGGCTGCTACTTATTGGAGTGATTGGTCTGAAAATGCTTAGTAAGAAGAAAGAGGAGGTAAATGGACTATGAATTGGGTGTATTTGATCTTAGCGGGGATTTTTGAAATGATCGGGGTTTTGCTTATAAACAAGCTCAATCAGACCCGCAATTGGAAATCGCTGACTCTTTTGATTACTGGTTTTGGCCTAAGTTTTATATTTTTGTCGTTGGCAATGCAAACACTCCCGATGGGAACAGCTTACGCTGTATGGACTGGAATTGGCGCTTCTGGAGGTGCTATCCTCGGCATGATCTTTTATAACGAGCCTCGCGGATTAATGCGTATTTTGTGTATAGGGTTGGTCCTTAGCTCTGCTGTAGGGCTGAAACTAGCCAGTTAAAAATATATATTGGTGTAGCTCTAAAGGTCGTTTCCTGAGCAAACTAACGATGAATGTTAACTTTAAAAAAGCTGCGGCAGTCTGGGACTTTATTTCCTTATCCATGGCTGCCGTTGAAATAAAATTCTACCATATTTGCTTATGCTCCCCTCTACTTTTCCATTAATTTATTGAATATCTCTCTATCTTTGGAAGTAAATTCGGAAATCCATTGCTTTTGCTCATACGTGTTGGTACTTGAATCCAATTTAATGAAGCTATTTTCACCAACCACATATACAATATTTTTTCTATTTTATAAGACCAAACGTTATCAACAATATTTTCCAGTGGGTCCCATAATCCATTACCTTCGAGTCTTATTGACATGACATGTATGTAGCCTCCTGATGTGTTATGCGCAAGTTATATTTTGAGTACAAAAAATAAACTCTGGATCATTGGAGGTTTAATTCCGTATAATGCCTATTTTCAGACGAGGAAATGTAATGATCTTTTGGTCACCATCCCAGCCTCCCATGATTACAATATAGAGCATATCCGTCTTCGTTGGTTGTAGCGTTCGATATCAGGTAACAAAACATTCAACCTCTTCTGTTACCCGCGTTTCTGTATACTATACAGATCAGAACAATGAACGACGAAAGCGGACACAACTATTATGTAGCAATAGCGGAATAGAGAGTTGCCAAAGTTACACTAAACTTTTGCAGAAGTTTACGATGGCGCACGATAAGCCATGGAAAGAATATGGGGGCGATATTCCTGAGCCAGTAGAATAAGACAAGAACAGCAGTAAATTTAATGTGTGTATTCCTAAAAGCCTACGTCGTCATTGCCAAAAGAAATTACCGAAAATTCTCTCTTGAACCAGGATTGCCAGTTCGATCCCCCCATTAACCCAGCCTAAACAGACGCATCGCAGTTCGCTCCAACCTCAAACGGCAGGTCATTAATCGCATTGGTGCCCAGATGCCAAAGGCTGAGAGTAGCTGCGAGTTCCCCAAAAAACAGTTATCAATAAAGCGTATAATCGCAACACGTTAGATCCATTTAAACTAATCAGGAAATTATCCAAGTAGGAGGAAATAACCATGGCAT
The DNA here is from genome assembly GCF_011800655.1 of Paenibacillus sp. EKM10P. Taxonomy (NCBI): domain Bacteria; kingdom Bacillati; phylum Bacillota; class Bacilli; order Caryophanales; family Paenibacillaceae; genus Paenibacillus; species Paenibacillus sp. EKM10P. Next base: position 264,950 of record NZ_JAALET010000002.1, read on the forward strand.
TTGAAGGTTATGGAGAAGACAAGCGAGAACATTGGTTTGACTGGCCGTTCCCCTTATCGGTATCAATACTGTATGTGGATGCAGATGTAGATGAAACAGAAACGAAATGGTACCTCATTGACGAACAAGAAAAACACTTGATCCGAATTAGGGATGAAAAGCAAATTGAACTGCTTCATCATTGCATGTATGGAGTCTTGTTAAATGACGAGAAGATCAACTGGATTATTAATAAAAATGGCGGTAGATTTACCTATCACGATAGTGTGCAAGATTTTATCAAATTCCAGAAAGACTACCTTGATACACTATAAGAGGCGTGAACAGTTAAAGCTCTACCGACCCATTAAGGTTAGCAGAGCTTTCTTTTACTTTAGAATCCACCTATTTGTACAAAGGTCTGAATAAGCTGATCATGATTGTGAGCGGGTACGGTTATAAAAAACAAAAAGCTACTCGCAACGATTAACAATGCCATTCTTTTCAACATTACTTAACCACACCTTTTCAATAAGATTGTGAAACTCCGTTTTGACTTCAGGAGTCGCATGGACTTGAAAACGCACAAACAGGCCCATACAATTTATAAAGTAAGTTTCATTATTTATTATATGTGACTTTAGCATTGCATACATCAAGTGTTTGAAGCCATCATTGTAGTTTCCTCGCTGTAAATAATAATGAGCAATTTCGTAACCAAACCACGCGAAATAGTCTGGCATTACTTGTTGAGTATACATATCATCAAATGTGGGCTGTTCAGAAAACGAATGAATCTCCGCTTCAAAACGAGAAATGACATCATTCACATCTATTCCATATCGGTTAGCCGCTATCATAACGTTCAACAGCTTTGAGAGCTTCTCATTTTCATTATTGGTTGATGTGGCTGCTATATATTCAACATAGGCCGGTAGCACACTAACATCTCCAGACAGAAGCATATTTACATACGTATTACCTTCTGCCCACTGACTGAACAAGTTTACCCAGTATTGAGTATCTTCGTCAGTCTCTTTGACCCAGTCTAATTCCGCATAGGCGTATGTATATTGTAGAGCTTGTTGATAATCGCCTTGGGCTTCACAAACACTTGCACACAACAAATCGGCGTAAGCAATATATCCAAATAGTGGGCCCTTTGTCTCCTTTTCATGCTCTTGAGAATTTCGTTTTGCCTGATGTTTTATGGAATATTGAACTTCCGCTTTCCCTCTCATTTGCCGTGCCATTTCCTCAACCTTGTCCCATTTACGTAAAGACCTGTACACGTTTGCCAAATCCTTCAATGCGTCAAGCTGCTCTATTTCGTCCAGACGCTCAATATAAGGTTCAAATAGTATGGCTGCTCTTAGATTACGGTTTTGGTCCTCACCAATTTGAATCGTGAAAATACGATATTGGCAAACTGCCAAACGCTCAGAATGTTGGTATTTCTCCGCTTCAGCTACACTCTCATAGAGCAGCAGTGCAGCCGCATGTCGTCCCTGTGCCAATAATTCCTCCGCAATGTCAAAAAGTTTGGGCGAGTAGAGTAGATTGTCCATGATGGTTCCCACTACTCGACGGATCGCACCCAACTTGTCCAACTCTGCACAACGATACAAAAATGGCTCGATTCGTCTCATATTCGGGGACGTGTCGATGATGTAGTTTTCTATAAATAAGTCGTAAAAGCAGCCCGCTGTTAAACCCATAGCCTCAGTCATTAGGTCAAGCTGATTAACAGACATAGACTTATTACCTGTCACAATGGCACTTACTATTCCCCTATTAATGCCTGCGATATGCCCAAATTGCGCTATGCTCAAACCTTCTTGTTGCAGGTATCTGTCTAATTCCGCCCGAATCGTAGGTGTATGCTTCATGCCATAGCCACCCTTCGCTTGAATATTCCATATTTTTTAAAAACATACTTCATTTTTCACCATAATTAACCATATGTCAATATATTATTCGACTAATATAAACATTCAATTTTTCGCATGAATTGAAATAAAAAACTCATCGCATGTCTCAAATACTAGCATTCCACCAACTATAGATGAGAATAATTAGCATATTAACAGATGGAATTAAATCAAAAGCCACAATAATATCTCACTAAACGTAAAAGTACCCCACTGGCTTTGGCTAGTAGGGTTTCACCGATACTTTCGGATTGCATAACGGGATTCTGTAAATATAATACATTAAATTATCATGATGCATTAGAATTTTGAATAGAAAAATACCGCATTTTCATCTTTGTATTTTGAGTTTGAATAAAGCATAGTGTCCACTGCTCCAATATCAAACCCATTTTTCAAATAAAATCGGCAAGCGAGTAAATTAACATCCTGCGTCTCAAGCGTAAATCCCTGCATTCCTTTTTGTAATGCCCACTCCCTTGCCTTGTTTAACAAGGCAGTTCCTATTCCTTTTCCTCTGCTACTTTCTAATACAATAAGTCTGTCAATAGAAGCAAATTTAGTTTCCTCTACTGTCCCCAGTCTTATATGTCCCAAGCATTTCCTTCCGGAATAGTATAAGAAAGCAATACTGTCATTGCTATTAATATATTCATCAAGATCTTCGTGTTCCGGATATTTTGACTCATAAGGTTGTTCATAAAGTTCTTCATGATAACTCCATATGCCATTTTCTAGTTTGGGGATAAGTCTCCCTATGACCATAAAAGGTTGATCTTTGCATTCGTAATCATCCTTGTTATCAAATGTCATTTCAACAATTTCAATTCCTCTAATTTGCTCCAAAATATCTCTCCTTATTGCTGGACTTTAATACTTGATTGGATTCAATTATAGCATGTCTGTCTCGAATATAATTTCAGTTTACTTCATTCCTTTCGCCTGTTCATATTCCCCCCTGCTAGACATTATGTATACTTCCCCAAACGCAAAAAACACCCACCGGCTTGAGCCATAGGGTGTCATCGATGCTGTCGGGGTTGCTCTGCATCCGTCGCGTCAAGTATAATCCGATTGGACTATTTTGTGAATATTAATAGAAGATATTCTCCTGGTCATATATACTTTTGATAAATTCACTGATTGCCTGCTAATTGAGTTTGAAGTTTTCTACAAGGAAACAGAATTACTACCTGGTCACAAAGTCCGGACATTTGAATTCCGTGATCATGGTTTACTATTTGAATAGGCTAAAACGAAAACCATCCAGCTTAACAAAAAAGGAGCGATGATTATGGATTTAGAAAGATTCCTAGAAATACATCGCAGGAACATACAAGACAAATTACAAGAGGAACGGCCACGAACTGATGAACAAAAGCAAATAGTGGTAGCGTTGTATATCGCCGAAGCGCTGAATCACCTTCGTAATAACCTGACAATGGAAGAAGTCTTGGGACTAACGGAGATATATAGAGATTACCGCCGAACCAGTGCAATGAAGTGATGACATTAAAAAGCTCTGCTAACCTTAATGGGTCGGCAGAGCTTTTAATTTATTTAGAGTATTCACTTACTTCAAACATTAGGATACGATCATACAACATGTAGTCCTTACGGCTACTGAATGGACCTTTATTGTTATCATGTTTATTGATTGCATAGGATGCTGATCCAGAACCAGCTTGTTTGCCTTCGTACCATGCAATAAAGTCATTGACCTCTTTCATGCTCAAATCAAATTCCTTCTCTAAGCCAGTTGTAAGAGTAATGGTCAAGATTGCACGGTCTCCTGTTGGTCCTGGTTCCGGTGTGGGGTTGGGTTCTGTCGGTAGGCTTGTAGGTGTGAATTCTTCAACGGTCTTAGTTATAGTAGTAGGGTTTTCCGTTCATCACCGCAGCCCCAAAGGCAGTACGGGCAACATTTAAATTAGGTGCTGGCTCCCATATATTTGTAATAGGATTGTATACTTCTACATCTCGAAGGGATTGCCCACTAGTTGCACCACCACCAATACTATATATCAACCCATTTAAAACAACTGTTCCTGATCCGTCCTTTGCATTTAACAAGTTAGCTTTATCTGTCCATTTATCAGTTTTAGGGTCATATTCACGAACATTTTTATAAGATGTTGTTCCATTGCCACCTCCGACAGCATATATTTTGTCTTTAAGGACGGTTAGTCCGACCGCATGTAGAGCAGAAGGCATGCTAGCTCTAGTGGTCCATGTATCTGTTTTAGAGTTATAAACTTCAACAGTAGCAACAGTTGCAGCGTTTGTTATGCCCCCAACAATGTATATTGTATCTTCATATGTAACTGAACTTGCCCATGCTTTCCCTGTTGACATATTTTGTATTTTACCCCATGTATCTGTCTGAGGATCATATACATAAACGCTATTTAATAAAGATCCACCAGTCATTGTATAAGCATTTCCTGTATATCCGCCAAATAAGTAAACTTTTCCATCTACCGTAGAAGCGGTGGATGCGGTTGTAGCAAATGGCATATCATTTTTTTTGACCCATGAATCATTAATAGGATCGTATTCGTATACAGTTTTTTTATTATCTGTCAGTGAACTCGATATTCCTCCAAATACATAAATCTTCCCATTTGCCTCAGCCACTGCTGAACCTGCGAGTTGAGTAGGAAGATCATTTTTCATAATCCATTGTGACTCAACTTCATTTTCTGCATAGACCCTTATCCCAAAGCCAAAAATGATAACAAGGCATGAAATAATAGACAATAATGTTTTTTTCATATGTATATTCTCCCCCAGTAATTATTTGAAAAGTCAGAATAACAAATAATTACTGGAGTGTCTAAACAATAATGACTATTTCTGAAGGTTGTTGTTAAAAAAACACATGGAGATTTTTCTCACTAAATAACGAACCTACATCCCCATATTTTACTATCATAAATGCCAAAAGATATTCAAAATATCGTTTATATATAACAGCGGATAATGGTAGAACTGCTGGATATACTTGTATTGGTGAACTGCAGTTATTCGGTTATAAAGAACCAGTAACTCCGGATATACCCGAAATGGGGAATCGTGCGATACTTATAGTGACCATGATTACTGGTCTTGAAAAAGAATTTGATCTCTCAATGGATGAAGTATATTCCTTTATCGAATGGTATGAAGGAAAACAAGCTGGAACAGGTACAGCATCATATGCCATTGATAAGCACAATAATAACAAAGGTCCATTCAGTAACCGAAATGACTATGTTATATTCAACAAAATACTCACGTTTGAAGTAAGTGAATATTCAACTAAATAAACAACAAAGGACTCCATACTGGTTACATACCAGCGAGTCCTTTTTCACATCTACTCTAAATTCAAACTGGTTCCGTATATAATAAGCTCTGGCAATTTTGACCGAATCAGGCGAAAACTTTTCTATAGTGCCACCATAGTCTATAACCGATATCAACTCATCGCCTAACGACTGAACAACGTACACCTTTACCTGGCTTAATGCAGCTGCAAATAGTTCGATATCGGACTTCAAAACTTTATATGTATGGTTCAAGCTGTTCACCTCAGATAGTTATTATGCTGTATGTGTGGTAATTCCTGCACTAAAGAAAGCCCTACCAACTATAAGGTTGGCAGAGCTTTAGCTTTAGCTTTAGCTTTAGCTTTAGCTTTAAAATCCTCCAATGGTAACGTTAGGCTGAATACTATGGTGGTGGTTAAAGGCTTGATCCGGCCCAGCAACAATAAACAAAAAGCTAGCCGCGATGGTCAGTAGTACAATTTTTCTCAGCATTGGTCATCCACTCCTCAAACAGGGTTCAGGCCCCACCAATCGGATCATAGTATGGAGTAACCTGGTGGCTATTCGACTGAACAGGTACAGTAACAATAAACAAAAAACTAGCTGCAATGATTAGCAGTACCATTTTTTTTAACATTGTCTAACCACACCTTTTCAATGAATTTTGAGTATTTTTCCTTTGTTTCGGGAATTGCATGAGTGCGGAAATGCTCAAACATTCCTACACAGTTTAAATAATAAGTCTCATTATTCAATGTATGATAACTTTCCAAAGAATACATCAAATATTTAAAACCATCTTCGTACGAACCTTGATGTAAATAATATTAAGCCAGCTCATAACCCAAACGCGCATACTGCTCTGGTATAACTTGTTTCGTATACATATCCGTTGATGGCTGTTGCACAAAAGAAGCAATAATCGGTTCAAACCGTTTAATTATATCATTAACGTCTAACTTATATTGGTTAGCTGCAAACATTACGTTCAAAAGCTTTACAATCATTTCCTTATCGACTTTATCACTTGATGCAATAATATAATGAACATAATCGTTTAGCACGTTTATATCTCCAGATAAAAGCTTATATACGTACGTGTTACCTTCTGCCCAGTTTTGGAACAAACCCATCCAGTGTTGGGTGTCCTCGTCCTTCTCCAAAACCCAATCTAAACTAGCGTAGGCGTATGTATACTGGAGAGCTTGGTGGTAATCGCCTTTAGCTTCGCAAGAACCTGAACACAACAAATCAGCATAAGCAATGTACACAAACAGTGGACGACTTAGTTTCTTGGAAGACTCATCACACATTCGACTCTGCTGTTGATGTTTCATCGAATATTGGATTTCCGCCTTAGCTCTCATTTTTCGAGCTATTTCATCAACCTTGTCCCATTTACGCAATGACCTGTAAACGTTAGCTAAATCCTTCAGCGCGTCAAGCTGTTCCATTTCATCAAGACGTTCCACAAAGGGTTCAAGTAGCGTTGCTGCCTCGAGATTACGGCTTTGAGCCTCTCCAACTTGAATTTTGAATATACGATATTGGCAGATTGCCAAACGTTCAGAATGTTGATATCTCTCTGTTTCAGCCACCCCCTCATAGAGCAGCAATGCAGCCTCATGTCGTCCCTGCGACAATAATTCTTCCGCTATTTCAAATAGCTTGGGTGAGTAGAGTAGATTGTCCATGATAGCTCCCACCACTCGACGGATCGCATCCAACTTGTCCAACTCCGCACACCGAAACAAAAATGGCTCGATACGCCTCATATTCGGAGGATGGTCGATGATGAAGTTTTCTATAAACAGATCGTAAAACTCCCCTTCTGGTAAACCCATAGCCTCAGTGATTCGGTCAAGCTGGTTAACAGACATTGACTTATTCCCTGACACAATAGCACTTATTATTCCCCTATTCATGCCTGCAAGTTGTCCGAATTGCGCTAAGCTCAACCCTTTTTGTTGTATGTATCTATCTAATTCTGCTCGGATCGTAGGTGTATGCTTCATATCATATCCACCCTTCATACAGAAATTCCAAACTTTATATATTATTGCATTCTATTGTTGTTCATAATTTAACAGTTGTCAATAAGTTTTGAAATATTTGTCATGCAATATTCAAATGAAATATGTATTTTCTAATATTAATGGTTTGTTACCATTTTGTTAATAATAATGTACATTTTATTCCTTTTTATGTGGTATGATTGGTTATTAGTACAAATTATACCATTCGAGAGGACGGTTTTTGATGAACTTTAAAAACACAGCAATTATCCTTACAAGTGCTTTGGCTCTAATGGCAGTAGCTCCAGTAGCTGCTTCTGCCGCACCAGTTACGGGGGTTACATTCTCGAAGGATCACGGAGGTATAGTTATCCAAAAAACTGGCCAAGAGGTACATGAGGTTCTTGGTGGGACAAGTCCAACGATGGAATTAACTGTTGAGAAGGGTTATGGACATGTAAGGATTAGAGTTCAGAATACAGGAACATCAAATCTCACTTGGAGCTTGCAGGGTAACGGGAAAGAATATGTCTATAAAACTGTTGGCAAACGAGACTCATTAACGTGGACTAGCGTTAATTCATTCCCTAATGGAATGCCTTCAGGGAAATATGTAATTCAATTCAGAGCGGGCGGTAACAACGTTGAAGGCGAAGCTTGGGCTACTACTGGTCAGTTCACAGGAGACATTAACTAACCGTTACTACAACGCCTTGGAGATAAATCCAAGGCGCTTTATGTATTCAATGTTGCCATACTTAGTGTCTAGCAAAAGCCCAGCTAACCTTAGTGGATTAGCTGGGCTTTTCATTATTTAACGATAAATTCAACTTTTGTTCCATCCTCATACTTATCTAACTGATGACTTACCCATGATCCTGCTCCCCGGTTATCACTAGGAGTTATGTATCGAATATCAGCACCTGCACCACCTTCTGTACACATTGCCATTGGCCATTCATCTCTGTCATATCCTTTTTTAGTCGGATAGCCTTTGAGCGATTCCTTCCTGTTTTCTTCCGCTCCATCACGGTCAATCGTACATACAGCAGAATGTCCGGCTGCTATTGCATCTCTAATATGCGCCCCAGTTTCAGGGTAACGTGAACTTGGGAACTCCAACGTATACCCAGTTGCTGCTTGTTGGCTGATTGCTGCTGGTTCAGCGTAAACGCCTTGTACGGAAAAAATAGCAGCTAGTAAAATACGATTAACCCTCTTACGATTCCTTTTATCATATGACACCTCCATAGTATTTAGCCTTCTTTATACTAATTGAAGAGTCATGTCGAAGTATCGCATATGTTGTCACATAATAAAAATAAAAATTAAAATTCACCATTAAACTTTATTTTGAATATATAGACATAAATGTTTAGACATTCCTTTATGATAATTGTATTCTTACTTAGCAAATAAAACAAAAAGGGGCTCTAACATGAAAAAAATATTTTTCTCTTTACTCTCTATCTTTTTTTTAGCTTCAATGTTTGCAAGTTCTTCTTTTGCTAGCTCAAGTAATGTTAACTTAATTCCAAAAATGACATGGAATAACATTCCTTCTGGAATTGCTAGTGCTAGTAGCAGTTGGAGTGATAGTCACCAACCATGGACCGTATTTGATCAATCCCTTAATGATAACGGGTGGTCTACAGCTGTAAATGGCATCCCTGGATGGATTGGTTACCAATTTGAAAAACCAGTTGTTGTGAACAAATATGTATTACAGGCTCGTGGAGGTAATAATTACAAAGCTGAATCTCCAAAAGATTGGACTTTTGAAGGCTGGGATGGAGCATCATGGGTGGTTCTCGATACACAAAAAAATCAAAGTAATTGGGATCAACCCGTAAAAAAAGAATTTACATTTAGTAACACAAAAGAATATATAAAATATCGGCTAAATGTATCAATGAATAATGGGCAAAGTATTCTGACTCTTGGAGCTTTTGAGATGTATAATACTAACCCAGTTGCTCCACCTACAACACCTGATCCATCTACAACACCTGACCCATCAACAAAGCCTGATCCATCTACAACGCCTGGATCATCGGATACTGATGGATCATCGCAACCTACTGGAGACCGTGCTATTCTGACTATAACAATGGATAATGGATTTGATAAAGAATTCGATCTAAGTAAAAAAGAATTAAGTGCCTTCATCGCCTGGTATGACGCTAAAGATGCCGGAAGAGGTCCTTCATTCTTTGCCATTGATAAGCACAATAATAACAAAGGTCCATTCAGTAACCGAAAGGACTATGTAATATTCAATAAGATTCTTACGTTTGAAGTAAGTGAGTATTCAACTAAATAAACAACAAAGGACTCCATACTGGTTACATACCAGCGGAGTCCTTTTTCACATCTACTCTAAATTCAAATTGATTATGGATGAAATAAGTTCCGTTTATCTTAATTGACTCCGGTGTAATTTTATCAACTGATCCACCGTAATCCACAATATCTATCAAATCCTCATCCAATGACTGCACCACGTATACTCTTACCTGACTTAATGCAGCTGCAAATAGTTCTATATCTGACTTTAACACTTTAAATGTAAGGTTCATGCTGATCACCTCAATAATTCATTCGGCACATGGTGATAAATTCCTGCAAACAAAAAGATACCCCACTAGCACTGCTAGCAGGGTCATTACACGTTTTTTAGGAGTTGTACTGAGTGAATTGAAAAAAAAGTGTGTGTGGTCCAACAGCCTTTTCTTAACAAAATTAAATCCAAAGTGATTTAGTGATAATAACCAACAAGATAAAGAGCACTAATATTGCTCCTGTAGAAGTCCACATACCACCAACTGGAGCTGGAGTTGTGTTGTTGTCACATCCACTCATAGCTTTAACCTCCTTTACTTGTTGTACACCTTAATATATGTATCAATTCGTATAGTGACAGGGTATATAGGTAAACAAAACAAAGGCTCACACCAGATAAACCGGCAGAGCCTAAAAACAACTTTTATAAAATGGTTAATGTTAAGATAACTACCAACAAAATAAACAGTGCCAGGATAACAGTTATCGACATCCAAACTTTCCTGTCAGTATTCCCTCCACCTCTTTCAGCTCCACTCACACATAACGCCTCCCTTGTTTACTCCACAGGTTATGTGAGACATTGTTTAGGGAATGGACTTCTAGGTAAACAAAAACACCCCACCAGCATATGCCAGCAGGGTATCACCGATGCTTTCGGATTTTTATGATATTCTTACAAAATAGATCAGTTCTCGGCGGGGTGCTTTGAGATAAAACTATCAACACTGGTTTGTAACAAAAGAGCATCAATTTTGGATTTTACCAAATACAGGAAATTGTGTCCTTCAGCAATCATTCTGAAATCTTCAATATTGAAAATCAATAATTGATACTCGTTCATCTAATCTCTCTTTTTGAAGGAAGAGTTTCTTCGTAAGTCCTATAGCAGAATCCCATCCTCCTCTTGCAGCCATCCCATGATAAGAGAAAAGAAAACCAAATCTTGAAGAATTGGTGCAAGTCAAAGAGTATAATTTACCAACCCAAGTAACACCTATCGTCTTATTATAGTTTTTGCATTCCGATATTAGAAACCTACTGTTTTTTCGATTTACGGGTAAAAAGCTTTCAAAAAGTTTTCCTTTGAAATTGAAATCGACAAGTTGATCAATTTCATTTGTACTGTTACGAATATTTTCATGAACTTCAAAGAACCCTGATTTTTCCCAGAGAAAAGAAACCAATTTCTCTAAGGCTTTTCCTTTTTGAAGAGTGTTATTCTCTCCCTGTTCTTTTTTAGTTTTTGTCACTTCTTTTTTATTTACTTTTTCTAAATTAACTAATAATTTTTTATACTCTGAAAGATCTTCATCATTTAGTCTAGAAAGAGTATTGAAATGTTCTTCCATCTCGTCAATATCTGCAAACTTAAGATATTCATGTGGGGAAAGACCGACGTTACTCATCAAAGATCACCTTGTATACTGCTACACTATTTTGAATAGATGTTAATTCTGAATCGCAGTTTTCGCAATAATCAGACTCAGGAATTTCGCCAATTGTATTGTATATCTCACCAGTAAATCGCCCACAACGATGACAATATACTTCAAAGACAACAATAATAATCTTTAAACGCTTGATTATTTCCAACACTTGATATGCGACTGACATAGTTACATTCAATCGCCTTATCAAGACACCTGGATAAATAAGCTGCCCCTTTTTATACGTTGATAGGATCTTCAGTAGATCCATCATCTTCCGATCTGGCAATATCTTCGAGTCGGTCAAACTCGATTTTATTCTTGATAATATAGTCGGTGACATTATTCATCTTCTCCATATTGGATTGTTGTCCATAATACTGCAAAAAGCTATATTCCTGATTTAAATAATCGTGTTTAAACTTAACTGTTGTGCTTTTGCCTTTGTCAGTACCTTTCCATATTAATGCTATCCATGGCAAGTTGGCATTTGTCTCAATTTCTGCGATGAAACCATCAAGAATTTGCTTAATTTCTGGGCTTTTATCAAAAAGTTCTTCATGCGACCTGATTAGTTCTTTGAGCTCCCCAAGCAAGGGAAGTATATAGTTTTCATCAGCCCCTGTATCAAGAACTGCCTTCCCTCCATTGGGTAAACTCATGGATTGAGAGTGTACGCTTACTTCGTCTTGCTCAAGAGTCTTAATGATGTAGTCGATCACAGCGGGGAAATTGATGTTTTCGAACTGACAATTTAGGTTCCTTTTAAACCAATTTAACACAAGTTCAATTTGTTGAGTGTAAAAAAATTCATCATCTTGAAAATAAGGTTTAACTCTATCCAATCTAATTTCAAGCGCTTTAAGATGTTTGTGATAGACAGCAATAATAGGATATTTGTATTGCTTCTTGATTTCAGTATTGGGAGGAAACCCTGAAAGAAGTCGGCTAAATTTAAACATGATAATATTCCCACTTGCATATTTAGTGGGAATGACTGATTTATATAATTTTTCATCAAAAACGTAATCATTGGGACGATTATCCGAAAAATAATCAACAATCCCCCCCTGATGCTAGCCCTACTTCGATAAGAGTTTCATCAATCTCAGTAACGGAAAAGACAGCTGCAAACTTATACGATTTCAAAAACTCGTCCTTTTCGACGTGTCTCACCACCGTTTGAGCTCTTGCAATTCCTTCTGAAAGTTGATTCCCTTCATCTTCAATGTCTGATAAGTCCAAAACATTTTTCCCTTCAGCAGTTTTTTTGCTCTTTTCAAGCCTCACTACTTCATTTTTTTCCATTTCTTTCAATAATTTTTTTCTCGCATATTTCGGATAGCTTTCACTAACGGTTGAGGAGAGAATTTCCGAATAATTCGGAATAACTTGAACACCTTCTGCTGTTGGATTCATTATTTTTTCTGTCATTCATTTCACCTATTATCTGTATATTTTGATTTTTCACACCTAAAATATACCATTAGTGAACTCATATTGGAATCTTTTTTTACCATACTTTTACTTATATTTATAATTATACAGAACAAATGTTCGTATTTCAAGTAAAAAAATAACCCCGCAGCCGAAGCTAGCAGGGCACTTACTTATAGTTTATTCAGCAGTAGCAGGCGCTTGTACTGACTCTGCTGGTACCGGAACAGGCTCTGGTTCAGGGTGAACTAGAGCGTTTGGCGTTACCTCTACTATAGCCTGAGCCAAGAAATCATTAAGCTTTGCAGCCAAACCAGATACTGCTTCCTTAGCTGCGGCTTGTGCTGCCTCCTCGTTTGTCTGTGCTTCAGTAGCCAATACTGCTTTTGTTTTGGTCTTATACTCCAGATATGCTTTCTCAATCGCGGATTTTAGCTCTACTTGGGATACAACGATACCTTGACTGGAAAGTGTAAGTGAAGCATACTGCAAAGCCTCCTGAAGCTTACGTTCTCCCCCAGCTTCTTTAAATGCTGTTTGAGCAAAAGCAAAGCCCTCCCCAACAATTTTATGGATTACTTCCCTCTGTGCCGCCGTGGTACGCGCTTCTAGCCACACGTTAACCTTAGTCTTGAGTTTGTTCAGACCTCCTAAAACAAATGCTGTAAGCACACCCGCAGCGGCTGTGACGATGGTATTTACATAAGGTTGTACAGTTTCGATAATTGTTTGCATGATTACTTTTCCCCTTTCGTTTTCAACGACGCGATTTTATTTTTTGAATCCCAGGACACTATTGCGCCGTAAGCCTCTGCAATAGGTTTGAGTTGTACGTATGCGGTACCCTGTACAAGTTGGACCATTTGCAGCTTGGCTCCGTTTAGATAAGCTTCCTTGTGTGCATTATCCCAGTGATATGACAACCCCATAGCATTAGCAAGCACCTTCAGCGGTACATATGTCCTGCCATCAAAGAGCAGCGTCTTCCCTGCCTGTTTACCATTTACGACGAACGTACCGGACGTGACTGTCTCCGGCTGCTCAGGGCGCTTTGTGAATCGTTCTCGTAGTTCGTCCGCCGTGCCATCATACTCATTCATATCCACGTTCCCTATTATCCCAGCTATCTTACCGCTATCGCTGTACTGCCAAATATCCCAGCGTTTCCACGTCACTGTATCGCTCGGTACACGCGTTTCACTGTATCGGGCTATCCATAATGGGTAACCGCCCAATGAGGCGTTAAAATTGGTTGCGAATGCATTGCCTGTATAGATAATGGGCTTGCGTCCTGTAATTCGCTCCAGCTCCAGTAGAAAGGCCAAAGCTACAGCACTAATAAGCGTTTTAGACAATTTGCCGGGATTGTTTTCATAGTCCATTACAGGCGGCAAGTCAAGCGTTTTCCCTCCGCCTACCTGTTCCAATACCTCGGCAAAATGCCGCGCTTCTGCTTTGGCTGCCTCAACGTTGGTTGCGTCTACAAAGTGGTATGCTCCCAACAATACCCCGGCTGCTCTGGCTCCTTTTGCATTCGCGGTGAATGTTGGATCAATGTAACGATGCCCCTGGCTGGCCTTAATGAAGTCGAATGAAATACCATCTGCCTTGACCGCCTTCCAATCAATCTTTCCTTGATAACGGGATACGTCGATCCCTCTTACATTACGACTGTTTCGTCGTTGCATCCTCTTTCTCTCCTTCCTTACCACTTTTACTTTTCAAAACTTCTACGGTCTATCGGGCCACGAGAGGGATAGGCGCTCCAAGCCTGCCTCCATTCTCAAGAATCGAAAGCAGCTCATTTGCCATATAAAAATAGGCGACCGCATCCCTGAATAGGTGCGAATCGCCTAAGACTCCATCAATCAGATGGGATACTGCTACCATTGTAAAAATAAATACCTTTCGAGCAATACCAATAAGACCAATCTTACTTTTTAAACCAGGTCCAGTACTCTTCTTACCTTCTGCACCAGCAGCAAATAATCCAATCACATAATCAATAATAACCAGAGTAAACACCGCCCCCAATACTCCCGACCACCCACCGTAAAAATACGTCACAACGCTAACTAAAGTGGCACTGAATTTAAAAATCTTCCACTTATCCAACCTTCTTCCACCATCTCAGCTCAGGAAAATTATCCTGCCCCCTCTTCGTTTGGTTTCTTTCCCTTCAATTACTGTTCATTTATCTCTGCTAATGCATTTCCTACCGTAATATCCAAACCTATAGGTATTTCTTTCTGGCGTGCTGGTTGCAAAGCAATGACAGCAGAAGATTGTTGAATAACCGTAATCAATCTAAATAGCATGTCGATCTACGCAAGGCTTCAGCCTAAACGGAACTAACACAGGTTGTAGTTAAATTACTATTGTGATAAACTGGATGTAATTTGATGATGGGAGTTGAACGGATACATGTAGAACTTTCTTGCCTCGAGATCACGAAGAGAACGGACGCAGCGATTGGCTGTGGTCGTTTTATTTCATCTCTGCAAGAAAGGTCTGCATTTCGTTTGCGCTCCCTCTCCGGACAGTCATACGGCCCTTTAGAATGGGGTCTTATTTCCTCGTATGGATTAGAGCCGCAAGAAAGCACCTTTCTTGCGGCTCTTTTTATTTCCAAACGAAAGGATGATTGCCATGCCCGCCATTCAGGTAACCAATCTTACTTTTGCCTATCCAGGCAGCTATGACCCTATATTCGAAAATGTTCATTTTCAAATTGATACAGACTGGAAGCTGGGCTTTACGGGGCGAAACGGTCGAGGTAAAACGACGTTCTTAAACCTGCTGCAGGGGAAGTACGAATACAACGGTACGATCTCCACACCAGTTGCCTTTGATTATTTTCCATTTCCCGTCGAACACCCGGAGTATTTGACCTTAGATGTCGTCGAAGAGATCGTACCAAGCTTTGAGAACTGGAAGCTGATGCGTGAACTGAACCTGCTTAAGGTTTCAGAAGACGTGTTGTACCGACCATTCGAATCGCTGTCCCAAGGAGAACAGACGAAGGTATTACTAGCCGCGCTCTTCATCCAAGACAATCGATTTCTGCTCATCGACGAGCCGACCAATCATCTCGACTTGCACGCACGCAAGCTTGTTGCCGATTATCTGAATACTAAGCGCGGTTTCATTCTTGTTTCACACGACCGGGCTTTTCTCGACCGCTGTGTGGATCATATTCTAGCGATCAACAAAACGAATATCGAAATCCAAAAAGGCAACTTCTCCAGCTGGTGGACGAACAAAACTCGCCAAGATACATTCGAAATGGCACAAAACGAAAAGTTGTACAAAGACATACAGCGTTTATCAGCTTCCGCTAAACGTACTAGTAGCTGGTCTTTCGAGACCGAAAAATCGAAAAACGGCACACGAAATTCCGGTTCCAAACTTGACAAGGGGTACGTCGGGCATAAGGCAGCCAAAATGATGAAACGCTCAAAATCCATTGAACAGCGGCAACACACTGCTTTAGAGGAAAAATCAAAACTGCTCCGAAATATCGAACACTCAGAAAGCCTTGCGATCTCTCAGCTCGTGTATCCCAAATCGGAACTGGCGATGCTGGATCACGTCACGATTTACTACGGGGAAAGAGCAGTTTGCAAGAACGTTAGTCTGACGATTGAACCAGGAGATCGGATTGCAATTTCAGGCCCAAATGGTTCAGGTAAGTCTAGCTTGCTTCACCTGCTCAACGCTGAGGAGCTGCACTATACAGGTACGTTTCAACGGGATCCGCAGCTTCGTGTTTCCTATGTATCCCAGAATACTTCTCATTTGCGAGGTACGCTTTCCGATTATGCAGCAGAGCACAGAATTGACGAAAGCTTATTTAAAGCCGTGTTGCGTAAGCTAGATTTCGCCCGCATCCAATTCGAGAAGGATATATCGGCGTTCAGCGGCGGGCAGAAAAAGAAGGTTCTGATCGCGAGAAGCCTATGTGAGGAGGCTCATCTGCATATTTGGGACGAACCGCTCAACTTTGTCGACGTGATTTCCCGGATGCAAATTGAGGAGCTGCTGCTTGAGTACACGCCAACCATTGTATTCGTGGAGCATGATCGGGAATTTCATGACCGTGTCGCCACGAAAACGATTGAACTCGGTGGGGATTAGAATTTTACAAAGTGACTTGGAGTAAGACATAATTTTAATGGCAGAAAGCTTAGCACCATAACTTTTATAAAAAGAGAAAAGATTGAACTAAAGGCACGCAATAGTTAAATCAAACATCGGCAGTCTAGGATTTTATTTTTTCGTCCACGGCTGCCGATGTTTTTATTGAAGACAGTTTAATAGTTATCTTACTAAGACTGAGAGGCTTATATTATTCTACAGCGGACTCGCTTCTTCTGCTCTACTCTCCCTGTCAATCCTATAAGATTTTTAAGACATCCACTTATCTCTTTTATTATATTAGTTTGACAATTTGGTTGGGTTAATCTCTTGTGGGAAAGTATCTTCAAAACAATCCTTTTTCTCATATAAATTGTACCAAGCCTCAGCAATAAGATCTGGATCTCCAGCCGTACCTGCTTGTATGACAGTGCCAATTGAAAGATGACCGACATATATGCCTTTTTCTTTCAACTCAAAATGCAAATTTGTAGCATAATTACGAACACCACTCATTACCATACCAACATTTCCAACAGACGGGTAGGAAACCATTGCAGATATTCCGGTGGTCAATAGAATTGCACCCGAAGCATTATTTATCATATCTGGTATTACTTCATTCACAGAAAGAACGGCAGGGAGTAAGTAACCTTTTACCTGTTCTAACACATCTTCTGCTGTTGTTTCTAACACATGCTTGAAATGCGTAGGTCCTGCATAGGGACTAAATTCCAAAACATCAATATGACCAAAGTCTTGTTTAACAGCATCTAATGCTTGTTTTAGTGCTGGCAAATCCCTGACATCCGCTTCATAAGATTTCGCTTCAATATTTAGCTTCTTTAGTTCGTTCACGATTATGGCCAATTTCTTAGGGTTACGCGAAATGACAGCAACCCTAAATCCTTTCTCCCCAAATTTTTTTGCAAGGGACAACCCCAATCCAGGTCCTGCACCGATAATTGCTATAGTCTTCATTTTATACAAACTCCTTTTTTTGTGGTATACATATAACAACACGTGTTGTTTTAACATCTTAAATTCAATACACAAAACGAACAACCAACAATATAGTTACCAATGTTGCTATAGCAACAATATTAAAGAATTATTGGGTTAGGAGTGAATCAATTGGGGACAAAAGTAAGAAATTTACGAACAACTTATACTAAGGAATCTTTAGTTAACGCTTTTTTTAATTTAGCAACTAAGAAGGATTTTGAAAAAATAACAGTGGCAGATTTAACAGAGGGAGCGCAAGTAAATCGAGCTACTTTCTACGCACATTTTAACGATAAGTACGATTTATTGAATTACATTATGGGAAATTCCGCTTCAAATGCTATTGCAAAACGGACAACAGGATCAATAAAATTGGATCAAGAAAGTATAAGTCAACTTGTTTTAGCTGTTTGTGATTTTTACCAACAACCGAGATTACAATGTCGCCAAAGTAATATAAGTTTAGTAATACCCCAATTAAAAGAAAAAATATTGAGTGAGTTGAAATTGTATTTGCTTAAGAGCATAGAAAACTTATATACAGATATGGAAAAAGATCTATTCGTATCTATTTATGCGAATGTAATTCATGAAGCTGGTTTTTTATGGGCTTCCGGAAAAGTAAAATTGGACAAAGAAGAAATTGCTAAGAAAATTTCGTTATTCGTATTAGGTGGGCAGAACTCTCTTTAATGCTGGCTTATACCCACTTGCTTGATTTTTTTCATCCTCTCTCCCACCAGATAAGAAGCAATAAAAAAACACAAGCATTGCGCTTGTGTTTTTTTGATGCAGCCCATATCAGATTACTCTCGAATTTTCGTAGCAATTTTCATCAATTCGTCAAAAGTGGTTTTTAAACTGTGCTCTTCATCCACTGTTGTTTTATGCGAGCTCCCTGCGCTAAAATTGAGTACATTCCTCGTTAATCGAGTTATGCTGGTTAAGCGCTGTCCGCGATCAGGCGAAAACGCCTTTGAATGGTGTGCGTAGCCTGTGACGAAAGTTGAATTAATAGTGATTAGGGTTTAAGCCTCCTCTAATCACTTAATTTTCTTATTAAATATATACGGTAGCACCTCTAGCAACCGTCCGCGCGTAATGGGATCATCATAATTCCATGTAGTATCCACAAAATGAGTGTTACCGTTACTTAAATCGGCTAAAGCCGCGATATGTGAACAGTGAGCAACCGTTTGCAATTCCTGGCGAGGAGCCAAGACGAAATTGCGATCGCCAGCATAGTGATTTATTTGATGCTGCTGAATTTCTATCCATGCTTGCCCTTGCTCGATTAGGTGCATCACATTTGCAGAAGGACGAAAGGCAAGAGATTCGTACAAGGTGGCAGCCAATCCGCTCTGGCCCATAATATAAAGTTTTGTACCAAACTTGAGATAAACAGCAGCCGTCTCTCCAGCAACATAAGCATCTGCTAATTGCCTACGTAACCATCTTACTTTGTCCTCATATCTGGTAATCCATTTCTCTGCAGCGTTACTACGTTCAACCAGTTTAGCAATATACCGTAACCGCTCAAATAGTCTAAACTTACTGTTAAGTATAACAGTAGGAGCGATCGCATCTAGTTTCTGCAAATCTTGTTCAGGATGAACATAGCTAAGCAATAATAACTCCGGCTGTAGTTGTGCAATTTTATCTGGATCTGCCCAATGCCCAATATTATGAATATTTCGCAACTTATTGTGATAAATCACGTTATCTTTCATGATCGAGAGGGCCGCTCCTACAGGGGGGATAGCTAAAACGAGTAATTCTCCAAGCGTAAATTTGCCATCAGTCACGATACGTGTTGTATCTTTAGGAACTTGAATTTTTCTGCCAAATGAATCGATAATGGTTCTCTGCCCAGTTCGAAAATGAATATTCGAATACTCACGCGGAGTGTGTCCAGTTAATTTATGAAAGCGCCGGCTGAAATAATATTCATCCTTAAACCCAATTTGTTGAGATATTTTGCCCAATGTCTCGGTGGAATTACACAGAAGTTCTTTTGCACGGTTTATACGTAATTGGACCAAATAATCATTTGGCTTTTTGCCAGTCATTATTTTAAACTTTTGACTATATTGCCATCTGACCATTCCAGCCATGTTAGCAAGTTTTTCAACGGTTAAGTCCTCATCATAATGCTGTTCCATATACTGTACGGTTTGTTGAACCAAGTTTATCTTATCATTGTTCTGCAACTGGGAAACTTGCTCATCGAACTGAACCATCAACCCCAGAATGAGCTGAAGTCTACCTTGCATCATAGCCATTTCTGATGTGGATGGAGAGGAACAGCATTGGTTACTTATCCGTGCTTCTTTTCCTAATACTCGATTGACTTGAGAAATCAACAAATTATAGGGGGAACCACAAAGCAAAGGTGGATGAGCAACCGGCTTCAAAGTCATTCCTTCTACTTTAAAGGTTTCAAAGGTAAAGCGTACAAGCTGTGCCTCTTTGTTGCTTGATTCCATAGTATAGCGCTGTACAGGCAAAATCAGAATGCAGCTTCCTTGTCGCAGATCGATTGCAATGTTGTCTACATACAGCCGTATGCCGTGACTGAGTGCTATCAATAATGTGCATAAATCGGTTTCATTGTCATTCATTCCCTCATTGTGGCCGTTCACTGGAATTATCTGGTCAAATCGAAACCTATCATAGTGTTGCAGCCTAATATACAGGGGTGCTAGATTCATAAGCAACTCTCCAACAATTGAAAATGAGAATCATTATCGTTATTGTAACATATAAAGACCTGCTTTCAACTATAAACTATAGTTCAGCTTTTAATAGTTGGAGTATGTACTATTTTAGAAAACTAGCGATATAAAGAACTGAATGTGCCAAAATAATTTCTTACTGTTGGTCCATCCATTGTGGCATCTGTTTAAACAATTGCTCCAAAGCTAACAAATTATCTGTATTCCATTCACTAGGAATAACATGAACATTTCCCTTTTGAACTGCAGGCAAAGTTGCCCATATCGGTCTTTGGAGCAGTCGGTCAGCTTCTGTTTTACTTTCACCATCATCTTGTACAACTACAAACAAATGATCACCAGCAAATTCTGAAAGCACTTCTTCTGAAATATTAACGAAAGACACGCCTTCTTTATCAAGAATATTCTTCTGTACAGCTGATGGGACGGCAAAACCGTTCTCCCCATAAATAATAGCACCCAGGCTACGATCGCCCATAACATAAAGTGTTTTACCCAACTGATAGAAAATTGTCGCTGTCTCCCCTTCTGCTAATTGAAACTTATCAAACATTTCTTTCGACTGTTCTTTGTACTTAGCAATCAATTGAGCTGCCTCTTCCTGTTTGCCAAAGATATTTCCCATCTCCTTTACACGTTCTGTATAAGGAAGAGCAGGGTTAAAGGGGATAGTAGTAGCAATTTTCGACAATGCCTCATTATGATCTGCTTCTGCTTTGTAATAACCATTAATAATCAGATCGGGTTTTAAACTCAGAATCGTCTCTAAGTCACCCGGATTTCCAACATCAACGATTCCTTCAAGTCTACCTTCATAGTAACTAGGAATATCTTGGGGAAGGTTATTACCAACAACCGGAATGCCCATTGCTAAGAAATCACCAATTGTCTGGCCAATATAAACCACTCGTTTGGGATCTGCAGGTATTTGAACCTGTTTACCTGTTATCGTTGTATATTGAACAGTTTTCTCACTTTCCTCTTTCTGTTCATCAGACACGCTGCTATTAGCATTAGAAGTACTGCATGCCGATATTATCAACAACAGGAGGAAACTCCCTACCCAGAGTATAATTTGCTTTCCACGTTGTTTCTTCACACTTGTTGCCCCTTTCCTTCTCTCTAATAATTGAAAATGATTATCATTTAAGGCATTATTATAGGTTGTGTGAAAAGGGGAATCAATGAAAAAAACGCAACGGTTTATTTGGAAAAATGTCAATGATCGTCCCACACAAAACATCTGTTCTTGTATTTCATTTATAACTAAACAGATACGAATGAGATATATTTTAACAAATCCTCATGGTTTAGTTTATTGAGCTACCTCAACAAAGCCTCTTCTTTTGCTTCCCGTTTTACGGTAACTTTCCCCTCTAAGCCTTCCTCATCATGGTCCGTTCCTCTTCCAACATGAGATCCTTTCTAAAGGAAGTCTTTATGCATAGGTATACTCCGGTCCCAATCGTTCGATAACTCGTTCCAACTGTCTGGTTAAATAAGGCGAAACGTCACCAATGCCAGCTACTGCTTCTAACAAGGGAAAGGGTTGTCCACCCCACGGGCCTTGTGGATCAAAGACTTGTCTACCCATTTGCAAGCCTCCTGTTTCCTTGAAGATGTTCAATCGTTCCAATCCTTCAATAAGCAGCCCGACCGGCAGCGTTTTGTTCCTACGTTGGGACCATTCTGCCAAGAAGGACATACCGCGTAATATATCATATTCAAAAAACCTCGGAAAGCAAGGCTTCAGCCATTCCATATCGATGACGCTTCTATTTTGTTTAGAACATACAAGACGATGCTCAATTAAATAACGTGCTCCTTCATCTAAGAAAACGGCTTCCTGTTCAGTAAATTCACGATCTGTATGCCATAAGATAGCTTCAAGCGGAGGAAGTGTTGAAACAATAGAGCTCTTTTTAGAATGAGTATAAGCTTCAGGGTCGCAGTTCAGCCCGCCATCAGGTAACTGATGCTTTAAGAGCCATTCGCGAATCCAAGGCAGTTCCTTGTCCAAATCACAGCCATACGCCATTAGAATCATATAGTATACGGCAAGTTCACAATGGCAGCAATCCAACTTCATCTTATCACTTTCACTTGTTGGATGGTCATCGGCGGATATGATGAAGGTCGGCCAGACCTGAGTTTCGAGTAAATATTTTGCTCCGACAATAGCAGACTCGGGAATTAGTTTCACCTCTCCCATTTCATAAAGAGCAGCCATATGCCACCAAGCTCCATCCCATTTTCGACGGCTGCACTCGCCCTGAGTCATCCCCAAATGCGAAGTAGATTCAAGGAACTGTATAGATTCTTCGATTGCTAAACGAATATTTTGATTTGTTTCCATCTGGGTATCTCCTTTTTGATTATCTCTACTTCACGCTTCAGTTAACAACGACTCACTTCGTATAACCATCCACTTTTAAAAAATTCGATATGTTATTAAACTATCCTGCCCGTTAACTTAATGAAGCATCGTCAGACTATTACTTTGTTTTACAGTCTAGAACTTTAGACAATAAAAATATGACCGCAAAGGCTTTAAGCCCTTACGGTCTTATTTACTTCTGCATTCTTAGTCCAATTTCATTTTCCTCGTTTCGTCCCCGTCCATAGTCGGTCGTGACAAAATCTAAGGTACAATTGATCTTCAAACTGTTTACTATGTTCGCAATTGCTCTGCGCCGCTTATCCGCGAATGTAGTAGCTGAAATACCCGGTATGTCTTTAGCGCTGGTCTTTAACTAGAGCGGTGTTGGCTGTCACATCTGCTATCAGTTCTTGACCAGAAACTCGTTTGACAACCGATCCTTCCGCCAAAAGTAAATCATACGCAGCCATTCGGTTTTCCAACTGTTGAAGTGAGTACTCGTAATTTTTCATTACACCAATTAAGTCAGTATACTGCCATTCATCATTTATCATTTCTTTATATGATGTGATTATTTGGTGAAATCGTTATTTTTGGTAGATGAATGTAAAACTAAGCACTATAATTACCTTACACCATAGTTTGCATACGAAGATAAACAAACTAAGGAGGCTTTACTTTTGAAAAAATCTATTATCGCTTTGGCTGCTGGCACCGTTCTTCTTGGGGCATTGTCTGTACCGTCTTTAAGTTTTGCAGAACCAGTCCCAACTTCAGCAAATATTTCTTCTGAGTCACCATATACTCCGCCTCAAGGGAACAAAAAATGGGTAAGTGGCATCAGAGGTGCAACGGTTAAAGAGGATATGAAATCAACAGTTCCAACTCAAAAATTTTACATGACAGGAGGCTTTGGAGGGAATATTTCTTTATATAAATGGCAACAAAAAGGCAACAATAAAGTATGCCCATTATATCAAGGCTACATTTACAAAATGTTCCCTTAATAATAAAATTAACCCTAAAGTAAGCACTTTTTTTCATAGGTGCTTACTTTTTTATCGTTGTTATCTGCCATATTTAATCCTCACCTATCTATACTGACTACACCAACATATAACAATACAGCGCATAGTATAGAGGTATAGGCTCTTATCATGGGGTGCCCTCCGCTATCTTTTGGAGTTGATTTACGTACACTTTATAAGTCTCGTCACTATAAGCAAGCACGGCAACTCTACCAACACGATGAATCTCAATATGCTTAACTTTCATAAAAACGGAAACTCTGTTCTGTCATTGATGTTCCTCCTTAGAGATCAAAAACCAGAAGTTTAGGAAATTCTCTGCCATCGTTAATTAACTCACGGTATGTTTTATAGACATGGTCATCCAGCTACTCGCACTCATCGCATCCTTCTTAACAGCACGGTACAGTTTCGTAATCAATCTCATTTTCCAAATGCTTGTAATAGGCTTGCTCCAGATTTTCAGTAGCATTGTAATTCCGTCCAATCCTGTAGCATATTGAATGGTCGTTGCTCCCCATCTTAATTTACATGTTTTTCCACACTAATCCGCCATCTTGGCTCCATCCACTCTTTGCAGCATAAAAGAACATTTTACGGGCGTATACAATTAAAAATTCCTTTCCGCACTACTGTAAGTAGGGCGCAGGGGATAACATGCGTGTACAATTATCAGGGATAGCCGAGCTTGCATTTCCTACCACTCCACCATTTGACTCCGTTATTTCTTTTTCCATTGTTAGAGGCGATGTCGATTCGCTCGTTGCTTACGCCCTTTACTCCGTGAGTGTCTCCGAAGTAAACCCAAACGCTGTACAAGTTGTCACCATCAATGCATCCGATTACAATATCCCTCTACCACCATCCAATGAATTGGTATATACCTTATATATATTTTGCACAGCAGATGCTACCCGAATAGGAATGGAAAGCTTTAATGCTGTTGCTTATTCAGATTAAAATACTACCGTAACATGGAGGGCAAAGCCCTCTTATTTTTGTTTCATCTGCTCTTGGGGACAATGCTTTCTATCTGTCGTTCATTTTTGGTATAATTTACTTAAAGGGGGTGATCAAATGGGGATCATGCTTATTCTTATTGCTATTATTTTTTTCTCGCTTGGTATTTTAAGTAAACAGAATCCCACTTGGGGATGGCGTGCAAACGAAGCCTGGAAGATCAAAGGTGACTCAGAACCAAGCGATGCTTACATTGATGACATGAAATTTAGGGGCTCTGTATCTATTCTCTTTGGGTTCTTCTTCTTAGCATGTGGACTTTTGGTTATCTTACTGTAAGCGCACTTCCTTAAACTTCAGAGCTCGACCAGCGAATTTAGTAGCAGTTCCATAACTGGCTTCATAGATTTCACACTTTTCTTTTTTTGTTTCTAAACACTTCTTTGCGCCCTGCTGGCGTTTGTATTCTTCCCAGTCTACTTCGTATTGTGGGAGACTACTACGTAGTCCAAGAAAATGATGCATTACCCACAAAACAAAAAATCCCTCAACGCTTAGAGCGCCAAGGGATTCCACATTTTAGTAAAGCGTCAGATATTGATCACGTTCCCATTGATGTACTTGGGTGCGATACATATCCCATTCAATTTCCTTGAGCTCATAGAAGTAAGCCAGAGCATGATCACCCAGTGCATCAGAGATAACCTCGCTCCGAATAAGCTCAGACAAAGCTTCTTTCAGGTCTGCAGGCAGACTTGGAATGCCTTCTTCAATTCGCTCTTCCTCGGACATCACGTAGATGTTGCGATCAATTGGGGCTGGCAGAGCCATCTGACGTTTGATACCATCCAAACCTGCTCTCAGCATTACGGCCAGGGCTAGATAAGGATTCGCTGCCGGGTCAGGGTTCCGAACTTCGACGCGAGTGCTCAGGCCACGAGATGCGGGGATCCGAATCATCGGACTCCGATTGCTTGCAGACCAAGCGACATAACAAGGCGCTTCATAACCTGGTACGAGACGTTTGTAGGAATTTACTGTTGGATTCGTGATCGCTGCCATTGCACGGGCATGTTTAAGAATGCCTGCCATATAGTGGCGAGCTGTCTGGCTTAATCCGAGTTCATCCGTCTCATCATAAAATACGTTTTCATTGTCCTTAAACAACGATTGGTTGCAGTGCATACCGGAACCATTCACGCCGAACAAAGGTTTTGGCATAAAGGTTGCATGCAAACCATGTTGACGAGCAATTGTCTTAACAACGAGCTTGAACGTTTGAATCTGATCGGCAGCTTTTACTGCATCTGCATATTTAAAGTCAATCTCATGCTGACCAGGTGCAACCTCATGGTGGGATGCTTCAATTTCGAAGCCCATTTCTTCAAGCTTAAGAACAATTTCACGACGGCAGTTCTCACCCAGATCCATTGGAGCCAGGTCAAAATATCCACCTTGGTCATTCAGTTCTGTGGTCGGGTCGCCTTTTTCATCGGTTTTGAACAAGAAGAATTCAGGTTCTGGTCCGACATTCATCGAAGTGTAGCCCAGTTCTTCGGCTTCTTTAAGTACACGTTTCAAGATTCCCCGCGGGTCACCTGCAAATGGAGAGCCGTCTGGCTTGTAAATATCGCAGATCAAACGAGCTACACGATCTGAGGTTACCCAAGGAAATACAACCCAAGTATCCAAATCCGGATATAAGTACATGTCAGATTCTTCGATGCGTACGTAGCCTTCTATCGAAGAACCGTCAAACATCATTTTGTTATCTAACGCTTTTTCCAGCTGGCTAACCGGAATTTCAACGTTCTTAATGGTACCCAGCAAATCTGTGAACTGCAAACGAATAAAACGAACATTTTCTTCTTCCGCAATCCTAATGATATCTTCTCTGGTATAACTCACACTAACCTCTCCCTTTCTGTAACGACTATATGCAAATCGGCTGTATCATAAATGACATAAAAGACTTAAATGATGAGACCGTTTTTTAAGTAAAATAACCTTATGCCAAAAGGTAAGTCCAAGCATTATCTTTTGTTGAAAAATCGTGATAATTCGCCTTGGATCAAAGATACCTGTCCTGGTCTTTTGCCTGCAACAAGTTGTTGTTTCAACAAACGATGAAGCTGAGTATCGGACATTTCACGGCGTTTGACTTCCGTATCTGCAGTAATAACTGTAGCTTCCTCCGATTCCTTGGTAACCGGATTCATGACTTGTTTAATTCCTGCAATGTTAACACCCTTTTCGATCAACGCCTTAATTTCAAGCAGACGCTCTACGTCATTGAATGAAAAAAGACGTTGGTTACCTGATGTACGGGCAGGAACTATCAAATTATGCTGCTCATAATAACGAATCTGACGTGCTGACAAGTCCGTTAGCTTCATGACAATACCTATTGGAAATAAGGCCATATTTCTGCGAATTTCGTCGCCCATTTGTCATCAACCTTCCAGTGATCTATTATTCACCTTATTGTACATTTAGCTGATGCAAAGTGTCAATGATATGTTAGAAAAACTCACAATAATTTACGTTCTTTCATCGTTTGCAGAGCCATAAGTACTCCATATTTGACATGAGAGTAGGTTAAGCCCCCTTGCATGTAACCAATATAAGGCTCCCGAATCGGAGCATCTGCGGATAGTTCCAAGCTTCCACCTTGTATAAACGTACCTGCGGCCATAATAACCGGATGCTCATAACCCGGCATATCCCACGGCTCTGGCACCACATGGCTATCCACGGCGGCTGCGCGCTGAATGCCCTGTACAAAAGCAATTAGATGTTCTGGTCCGCTAAAAGAAATGGCCTGAATCAAATCCGTACGCTCTTCATACCAATCAGGTTTGGTCTCAAACCCCATTTCTTCAAAGACTGCAGCAGCGAATATGCTTCCTTTAACCGCTTGCCCCACCAATGTAGGAGCAAGGAATAGCCCCTGGTATATGCCCCGTGTAGTGCCTAGCATGGCTCCTACTTCTCCACCAATACCAGGTGCTGTTAATCGGTAGGATGCCAGCTCTACATATTGATGTTTACCGCAGATATATCCACCCGTTTCTGCAATACCTCCACCAGGATTTTTAATCAACGAACCTGCCATCAAATCGACACCGACCTGGGTAGGTTCCAGCTTCTCAGTAAATTCCCCGTAGCAATTGTCCACAAAGACAATAACATCAGGCTTTATCTTCTTCACTCGTGCCGTCATTTCTTCAATATCTGCCACACTAAAGGAAGCTCTCCAATCATAGCCGCGTGAGCGCTGGATACCGATCACTTTGGTGTTCGCATGGATTGCGGACTCCACCGCTTTCCAGTCCACCTTACCTTCTGCTGTCAGCGCTGTCTCTCCATAAGTAACACCAAAGTCCTGCAATGATCCTGTTCCATCGCCAGGCTTACCAATCACTTTGTGTAAGGTATCATAAGGTCGCCCTGTAATGTATAACAACTCATCCCCTGGACGCAGCACACCAAATAAAGCCGTAGCGATGGTATGCGTTCCCGAGGCAAAATGCGGACGCACCAACGCTGCCTCCGCACCGAACACATCTGCATAGACCTCTTCCAGCACTTCACGCCCCCGGTCATTGTAAGCATATCCCGTTGAACCTGCAAAATGAAAATCGCTCACTTGCTTGCGCTGGAAGGCCTGAATGACCTTCCACTGATTTGCATCCACAATATGATCTATGTGCTGGATACGTTCTTGTATTTTAAGTTCTACTAATTCCTGAATTTGCTGAATTTCCGGACTAAAAACTACCATTTACCTTCTTGACCCTCTCTCTTTCGCAGCCTTAGGCTAATCATGTTATATTGCTATTCAATTCGAACGATGAGCATTATCATCTTATGGACCCAAAAACATCATTAGATGTTAACTTTCTGTGAACTCACTAAGCGAATGACCATACTTTTCGTATTCTCCTCTTTGAATTTCTACCTCATAAATGACATCATTGCCATCATACTCTGTCAGCAGTACATCTCCAATTCGATAAAGCACCGATGTTAAATCCCCACGTTCCGCAGGAATACGAAATCTCAGTGTGTCACCGCTCAGATGCTCCTGAACCAGTTCGCGAATGCGTAGCAAATCTGCTTCATCAAAAGCACTGATTTTCAAATAGCCTTCCCCAGAAGGGAGCATTTCCAATTGCTCAGGGGTGCAAGCATCTTTTTTGTTAAACAATACGATCTGAGGCTTGTCCGCAGCCCCAAGCTGTTGCAGGATTGACTCTACAACTTTCATTTGTTCGTCACGCATGTCTGAGGAGGCGTCCACGACATGTAAAATGAGATGAGCCTCATTGGCCTCCTCCAAAGTGGCTCGGAAAGAGGCAACCAAATCATGAGGCAGATTTTGAATAAATCCTACTGTATCTGTGAGAATAACTTCTTTGCCACTCGGCAGTTCCATTGTTCTAGAGGTAGGATCAAGCGTCGCAAATAGTTGGTTCTCAATATATACATCGGCAGCTGTCAGTTGCTTCAACAGTGTTGATTTGCCGGCATTTGTATAGCCAACGAGTGCCACCTGGACGATGCCGGCCTTTTGTCTACGCTCCCTGTGTAAATACCGATGACGCGTCACTTCCTCAAGTTGGCGTTTCAGATCACTGATTCGGTCACGAATGTGACGACGGTCCGTCTCTAGCTTGCTTTCACCAGGACCACGTGTTCCGATTCCGCCACCGAGCCGCGAAAGATTTTTACCGTGTCCAGACAGTCGAGGGAGTAAGTATGACAACTGCGCCAGTTCAACCTGGATAATACCTTCCCGTGTCTTTGCACGCTGAGCAAAAATATCCAGAATTAACTGTGTCCGGTCAATTATTTTGAGATCCAGGCTCTCTTCAAGATTTCGTACTTGAGCTCCCGAGAGCTCCTGATCAAAAATAGCTGTATTCGCTCCCAATTCTTCAGCAACTGCACGCAATTCATCTACTTTTCCTTTGCCAATAAACCATTTTGAGTCCTTGGATTCCCTATTTTGTGTGAGGACGCTCAGCACTTCAACTCCCGCTGTTTCAGCCAGCTTCACCAGTTCTTCCAACGAATATTCCGTATTGATACCAGATCGTTTGACTTCATCCGTAATTAGACTGACCAGAACCGCCTTATCCTGCATTTCGGTTTGTGTATCATGAGTGGAGTTCGCCATATTGTTTGCTCCTTTATTTTCATGTCAACTCTCGAACAGAAACCGACCTGATGTCAGGCCGGCCCTCGTTCGATGTCATACAATTCGATATGATTCAGATTCCTATTATCGCCTATCTTTTGTCCATTTTCAAATCCTCTGGTCGCAACGTCATCAATTCCTGCTTGCCGGGTTGCCCACTCCTGTACTGATTAAGCAGCCTGACGGCTTGGTGCCGAATCGCTTTTTCAATCACATTACGAACATAACGTGCATTACTAAATGCATGGAGACTGTCATTCCGCTCATTTAGCAAATGCTCCTTCATTTTGAGTATAGACTGAGGCATGAGAATATAATCCCGTTCCTTAGCCATCATCTCCGAAATTTGAATGAGTTGATCCACAGTGTAGTCAGGAAAATCCAGTTGGATTGGAAAACGAGAAGGAAGACCAGGATTGGTCCGTAAAAAAAAGTCCATTTCTCCCGAATACCCTGCGAGGATCAAAATAAATTGATTTTTTTGGTCTTCCATGGCCTTGGCGACTGTTTACATTTATATGTTTATTATCGGATTCTTTCTCGGCGTTATCAATAAATCCTAGGTGTAAATAAACATTTATTTTATTATCCTCATTGAGCATAACTTTTTTCACAAATAATCGCGTCACTTTTCTTTTTGTTTCTATATCTATATGATCGTTATCAAGCAAATATTTAAAAGATCTTAGCGATTTTTGTACTAATTCAATGTGATTTTTCTTATTAAGCACTGTCGATAAACTTTGTTCTATTGTATGCAATTCCTCTTTTATATCTTTTATCTGTTTATCTACGGCTGACACTTTATCTTCTAAGTCCTTCATTGTTTTAATTATTCCAGCAGCATACATCTCAGTATAACGTTCACGAGATGTTTCTGTTTCCTTTAGAGACTTTTCCAATTTGTTTTTCTGTTTAAGTAATTCATCAGAATTTGAGTTTTCTGACTGTTGTTTAATTATGCGCTCAAAAAATTCTGTTGGTTCAGATATTATTTTTTTAACATACTCCCAAATAATCTTATCTACATAGTCCACTCTCCAATTGCGTCCTTTGCAAATTGGATTAGATTCTCCAGTTCCTACTTTATAAGACTTCTTTGTTTTATGTTGACAAACGTAATACTTCAGCAATCCATTTTTAGTTTTCGTAGTCACACCCGACGATACTGCTGCCCCACATCTACCACAACGACAAATTCCCTGTAACAGATAATCTTCTGTGGGTCTTCCGGGTTTATTCTTATTTAGTTCATCAAGTCTCTTTTGAATTCTATGGTATATCTCCATTGTAATATAAGCAGGTACAGATATATGCCTCCATTCTTCTCTCGGTTGTGGAACTTGTTTTTTCGTGCCATCAGGATTTGTTATTACTTTAGATTTTCCGAAGTAAAAATTACCTGTGTAAGTTTCATTTTTAAATATTCTACTTATTGTAACCTGATACCACCTATCTTTTTTAGGGGCTGGCACGTTTCGTAAAGACAACTCTTCGGCAATCCTAGAGCAACTATAATCTTTATGTAGGAGCATATCTACCATTTTCAGATATATTTCTTTTTCAACAGGGTTTTCAACTAGTGTGTCTAGTTCCGTATCATAAGTATATCCATAAATTCTATTTAATCCGGGTATTTTTCCACTCTTCACTTTGGTAATTCTTCCACGCTTAGTATCTGCTAATATCTTTGCTTTGTTGTATTCGGCAATAGAACCTTGAATATTGAAGTTTAACATTGATTCTGGACTCGATTTGTCAAAATCAAACTCGACAAACCAGAAATCTTTACCAAGACCCCATATACGATTAGACAGTTGTGTTTGCAAATGAAGAAAACGACTCATTCTGTTGGGATGTAGAAAAATAACGTGATCACCAATCCCATACTCCAACAAGAATAAAACATAGTTGATCATTGGGCGATTAGGGTTATCACCTGATTCCCCATCTTCTATTAGAACAACTACCTCTTCTTCTTTAATCCCCTTTTGTTTGGCTAAATCCATGCATCTTTCAATCTGTGACTCGATTGAATAATTATCAACTTGTCCGTCAGTAGATACACGAGCGTAAATAAGGGCCTTGATCTTAGCGACCAAGGCTTCAAGCTCAGCTTTACTAAATTTTTCTGAACCTGTTAGAGTCCTGAGCATTAAGTTCCTCCAAATAGTTTTTTTATTTATTTTCATATATTCATTATATATCTTTTGGTACTAAATGAGAATACTTTTTCATGGTACTTTCCAACCAAATTAAAAATTCATTATTTATTTCTTCAATCGATTTGGCTTCTTCTTTATCAGCAATATGTATTGCAACCTCAAAAATATTTATGTTACTTCTTTTCAATTTGTTCCCTCCTTTCTATTTGTGTTGAAAGAAGGCGCAATAAATAGTTATCTACACTTCTATAAAATACTACTTTTACTCACTCATTAACCTTCGCCCGCTTGTATTTGAAGCAGTTTCCCTCAATAATTTCATCTTGAACGTATCCCTCGGTTGCAGCTTTTAAAATGGAACAATTGCGTTTATATCTACTGCATGTTTTACAGTTTTCTAAAAACTCTATGTATGTTTCCTCGTTATCAAATATTCCTATATACTCAACGGGGGAAAACGTAAGCTCAATTCTAGGATTCTTTTTGTCATAAAGGATACGTTGTGTTCTGGTTAATACTCTACTGTCATTATCGTAAACAATCTTTTCTAATGCATCATTATTGAGTTTATAAATGTTATTATCGTCTCGCCCTTTACGATTAAAGTAAATAATCGAATCCATATATAAATAATGATTCATTGTATATTCGTAATCCCACATCTGATTGCTAACTTGGTCTTTGGCTGCTTCTATTATTTTTTCTTTAACTTTTTCTCCCTCCTTGCTGAGTATTCTTTTTCCTGAAGGAACTCTAGTTTTACTTTTCGGATTCCAAACATATTGATTTATGTATAGATCGTTAATGGAGACTGGTAAGGGGAGTTTTAATGTTAATTTCATAAAAAACTCTCCATCGTTCTAATTCTACTATTTATATAATCAGTTTCTAGTTTTACTAATTCATCATATTTTTCATCAACTATAAATCCCAACTTTTTGTAAATTTTTAGTCGATTCAAAGTATGTGTCTTCAACTCTTTAATCAATTCAATGTTATGTCCAACTAAATTCAAATTACCATTCCTCTCCTGCAATAATTCTTTTTGCTCCATTTGCTTTCTTTAGGCATTCATAGTCATCGTGAACAGTCAAACCATCAAACAAGATCAATATTTCATCTCCAACTAAGATATCTTCATTACATCCTGCACAAGTTGAAAACCTATTCACCTCCTTATCTTGTGTATCAGGAAATCTATACTTCTGATATGGAGTTTCAAATCTGTCGAGATTATTGTTCATTATTGCTTTCCTCTAGAAGCTTGTTCAGTACGATAGATACAATCTCTTTATACTCTTTCTCGCTAAGCTTTCGATTCAAAATACTTTCAATCTTATGTTTGCTCATCTTGTCCATTAAGTCATTCTCCTTTAGCTTTTTCGCTCTGTAATTACTTTAACTGTGCCATCTTCTCTGATTTCATCAATAAATATAGTGGTATGTTTAACTCTAGAATCTTTATAGTTGTAAGGTCTAAACTGTGAACCTCTACGATATCCAAACAGGATCAACTTATTACCACGCGTAAACCATGATTTTTCAATAATTTCTTTAGTCCCATCTGGTTTTGGTTTTGATATTTGTTTATTGTAATGTGCAAAAGCACCATCATAATATTTTGCAGTAACTACACCTGTTGTTGTAAGAATCGTTACTGTATTTTTATTTTTGTTTTTATCTAATACAGTCCCAGCAATAAAATCCAATTTGAATTTAGGTCTGGTTGATCCATTTCT
Organism: Paenibacillus sp. EKM10P; assembly: GCF_011800655.1. Taxonomy (NCBI): domain Bacteria; kingdom Bacillati; phylum Bacillota; class Bacilli; order Caryophanales; family Paenibacillaceae; genus Paenibacillus; species Paenibacillus sp. EKM10P. The sequence goes on from NZ_JAALET010000002.1 coordinate 298,967, forward strand.
ATATTGAATTATTTCAACAACTACTGGTTCTTCAGGTAATTCAAAAAAGTTAACAATTCCATATTTGAATGTGTCAATTTTTTGGAGTTCATGTTCTGTATAGTAAAATGATAAAGAGTCCATCTCCCACTTACTCAATGTTCCAGATGCTAAACTGTCCCACTCATTCTGATATAACTTCGAGTTTAAAAGAGACAGAGTAGTATCCTCAGTTAACCAACTCTTTATTCCTTCCATCTTTTTATCGTATTCTTTTTTGAATGTTCGTTCTGCTATAATTGGGAAATTATTATGATAGTCTTTTATAGCTTCTCCTGAAAAGTGCTCATAATAAAAAGGAGTGGAAATTTTATCGAGCAAGTAAAGCTTCTCTTTACCTTCTTTTCCATAGACATTTTTGGTAACGTACTTTCTAAAATTGAACAGTCTCTTATATTGGGACATATCTTCAGGAATCAGATTGTTTTCACTGAGAGCATTAAAGTTCTGCATAGTAACTTTTTGTTTAGGTGTAAAAATTTTATGTATAAATTGCTTCATAATCTCTAAACGATTACCAAAGGATTCAAAGCAACCTGCCTTTATCAACTGAATTATTTGGGACTTTTTAATGATTGAGGTATTAAACATTCTTTCAATAAAATCATCAAATGATTTATAAGGTCTGTGTTTAATGATGTTCTGAACTACATCGTCACCGATTCCATTGATACCTTTTAGACCAAAAACAATTTGATTAAGCTCTGTATCGGGAAAAAATCCATAATCGGCTTTGCTTATATCAGGAAGACCGATTTTTACGCCACGGCTTTGCATGTTCCCTATTGCAGAAGCAATTTTCCCATAGTTTGTGGATTGTGTTTTAGTATCTTCATCTTCATCGTGAATAGAAGCAGAGTTTACAGTTAAACAAGCTGTTCTCCAATAGATAGGGTCGTAAATATTATTCAAGTTAGCTTCCTGTAACGCGATAATTGAATAAGCCAAGGTATGCAACACAGAGAATGAATATCCTAACTGTCTAACTATTTGTTTATTCCAGACATAATCTAGGATCTCTTTTCTATTGTTTAACTCCAAGCCTTTCTTATAAAATTTATTCTTTATGTCTTCGATTTCATTTGCTTTTTTCTTTGCAATAATTTTCCTGAGCTTATTTGCTTCTTGGATTGTAAATCCTGCCACTTTTTTGTCCATTGAAAGAAGCATTATAGACTCTTGTGTGTCTGCCACTCCATTCAATGCAAGCAAATGCTTCTTCATAGTCTCTATTTCTTCTTCATTTAAAAAATTCTCGTGCAATTCCGTGTACCATTCATTAATATCCTTTTTAAATCTGATAAAGCTGTCAATTGGTGTTTCGCTGTTATGGTCACCCATGAGACGCATAAGTGAGTTTGCAGCAGCTAGTTCGATTAGATTAGATGGTTTAGTTCTTTTTACGGTTTGTATTCCTATTTCTGTGGAAAACTGAAAAAGATCAGTTATACTATCCGAACCAATTAGGTCATATATTTCTTGACTCTTTATGTCGATAATATTGGGATGCAAATACTTGTTATAAGTTTTGCGAATTGATCCTTGCCATTCCATTAGATTTTCTTTGATCAAAAAATCTAATGCTACACGGATCTTATCCAAACCCTCAATTGTCAACAAGTCAAATTTCATATTTGATACGGCTTCACAGTCTTCTAGGCTAAGTTGCGTTACATGAGTACCATTGGGGGCAGTCATCATAGCATTGGTTTTATAATATTCTTCATTGAAAACTATTACACCACTAGCATGGATACTTCTTTTATTTACTAATCCCTCAATTTTCATTGCCACATTGAGCCAATTATCAAATTTATTTATTTCTGCAACAAATTCTTTAACTGGCTTACGTTCTTTTTCTTCATTTCCATTAACACAATCTGATAACGTCCAACTGCTGCCTCTTTCGAAAGGAATTAGTCCAGATACATACATAGCCGTATCATTATCGATCCCTAATCCTCTAGCTGCTGTTTGTACAGCAGATTTTGATGCTTCTGTACCAAATGTGCAAACCTGTAGAACTTGGTTTTCACCAAAGTACTTCTTTAGTTGTTTGAAGATCTGATTCCGTTTTGCTGCTTCAGTATCGATATCAATATCTGGGAATTCGGGTCTCTCTGCTGTCAAGTGTCTCCAATGCGGCATTTCGATACCATACTCTAAAGGATTGACTTGAGTAATTCCCAAGAGGAAGCAAATTAAGTACCCAGCAGAAGAGCCACGGGATGGGCCAACCAAACTATTCCCACACTCGTCATCCCAAATAACATTTACAATTTCTCGAACTGTAATGTAGTAACTTGCTACTGATTGATTCATTTTCTCAGATATCTTCCATAGTTCGCCCAATTCAGTGTTGATCCTAGCGGCTACTTCATGCAATTTTTCTTTCGAGTAGGTGTTGTATGGAAGATACTCTCTAAATCCATCTTCTATTAATTTTACTATGTATCTATCTTGGCTATTATTCGAGTGAGCCATTTTATCTATATATTCATACTGAGAATAAATTGAACGAAATAATCCACTAATTTCGAAGTTTGGAAGATCGATTTTAGGGATAATCGTTGGTTTTAAAATAGTATAATCTTTAATCTTGTTACCGACTTCTATTGTATTGTTTAATGCTTTCATTATCACATCGTGACTTAGGTAACTTAAGCGATCATTTATCTCTTCGTGATTTTGTACAAAGGTTGCCTCATAAAATGAATCAACTTCCCGTTCTCCTTCTTTTGCATTTAGGAAAGCTTTATGTACAATACGATCTTCTGGACGAAGATAATGACTATCTGTTGTTACTATGTATTTAAGATCAAATTTATCAGCCAATAAAAGCAATTGCTTGTTGCAATAAATCTGTTCCTCACTGTAGGCAGGTTGCAACTCTAAATAAAAATCTTCTTTTCCGAATACTTCGATACACCAATTTGTAAAATCACATACTTTTTTATAGCTCTTTTTTGCTTCTTCTCTATTGTTATTTTCTAAATGTGACTTCATCTCCAAAAGGTATATGCAATGAGGTGAACCTAAACATGCAGACGAAGCAATCAAATGTCCCGGATTTTCCTTTATAACTGATCGTAAAAAGAAGCGTTCTGTTGGTGTTCTTAACATTGGGCCTGTGAAAAATGAATCAGTCCAAGCCTTTGAACTCATATAGCGAAGCTGTTCATGACCAATTTCATCTTTGGCTAATAACAAAAAATGCGGGAATTTAGTAACTCCAGATTTATAGTTATCTCTTACTTCTGCAAGGCTTTCCACCAAATAAATTTCATTGCCTAATATTAGCTTAAATTCTTTATGTATCTTGCCTTCTTGCTTCAGTTTTTCTGTTGCCTGAATTGCTTTAACATGAGCTGAGATGGATTCATGATCTGTTATAGCAACTCCCTTATGTCCCATATCATAAGCTGTTTGTATTAGGTCTTCCACTCGATTTGTTGTATCTCTAAGCCTTAAGTTTGAACCCCTATCGACATGATTATGGAGTAAAATCGAATTGCACTTTTCACACAAATTAATCAACACACTCCTTCAAACTACGTTTTCTTTCTATAAAATATTGATTTAATCTAATATGAATACTTTGCACCTCTCACCCCCTTAAATATTTATGAGGCTTCATAAAGAACAATCGATGGATTTCTAGCTAAGTTAATTAAGTATGATTGTTCTTTATGGACAAATACAATTCAATTTATGGCAATATGATAGATTCTCTTTTATTCATTTCAACATTTGAATTTGATATATCTCGTGGCAAAATATCCATTAAATTTTGCTTAGAAATCTTCACACGTCTACTCATTATTCTGACAGCTTGGTGTCGAATCGCTTTTTCAATCACATTACGAACATAACGTGCATTACTAAAATTACTTCTTGAGTCTTTCTCAATCTGAATTATTTCTCTAAGCTTTATAAGTGCATCAGAGGTAATGTTGTAGTCTTTTTCATATGCCATCTTTACTGCAATTAACATTAGCTCATCTGTTGTGTAATCCTGAAAATCTATTTGTATTGGAAACCGGGATGGAAGACCTGTATTTGTTCTAAGAAACATCTCCATCTCATCTGGATATCCAGCGAGGATAATTATTAAATCATCGCTTCTATCCTCCATGACTTTTACAAGACAGTCTATAGCTTCTTTCCCAAAATCCTTTTCCCCTCCCCTAGCCAAACTGTAGGCTTCATCAATAAAAAGAATACCTCCCATAGCCTTCTTAACAAGATCTCGTGTTTTTTGTGCAGTGTGACCAATGTATTCTCCAACTAAGTCTGCTCGTTCCACTTCAATTAGATGACCTTTACTAAGGATACCCATTCTGTTTAGCAATTTAGAAGCTATTCTTGCCACTGTCGTCTTCCCTGTACCGGGATTCCCTTTGAATATCATATGGTATACCTGATTACTACTTTTAAGACCTTCTTCACTTCTAAGTTTTTGCACCTGTATCAATGCATAAATTTCGTACACAAGTTCTTTTACCTTTTCAAGTCCAATCATATCATCCAAATCTTTAAATATGTCTGCTGCGGATTCGTAATGATTACTGGTTAATGGAATTTCTTCGTTTTGTTCAGATATTGCTTCATAAGCCTCCTGACTTTTAAAAACAACATTGATTCTTGATTCATTAACAGTAATCCTTCTGGAGTTTTCATCCACAGTAATCACCTCTCGTTGTGACAGTATATGCCTTATATGGTCTACAACATGCTGATATGTTTTATCAAATGATTAATGCCATTAACATAACACTTATTCACTAGGTGCTTCTGATATTCAACGGTAGCTTCTCTTATTTTATGTATCTGTAGGCCGTAGCCTACTCAATCCCAATGAAATCAGGATTTTACGTAGATTATTGATTCATAAAACCCTTATAAACATTAAGTTTTCTTTTTCATGTTTTACTATAATTGCTTATATCTATTTGATAGCTCGATAAACCACTCTTTGTCGTTCATGTCGATTGCCATATCGATTAAAGTCATGGTGCAATCTTTATCTAAAGAAAGTTCTTCGTTTGTCACTGTAGCCACTAAAACAGTGTGTTTATTGTAACTATCTCTTGTTAAGACTTCTTCAATCTCATTTATGTATGCTGCAACATTTACTTCTCCACCTAACTCTAATTTAATCATTCCCTCAATTTCTTTCAAAGTAAGTCTTCTCTTATAGATTTCCTCATTATATTTAAAAGATACAATCTTTCCACTAAAATTAATTTTTCTCGAATAAAAATCATATTTACTAGCCATTACATCAACATCAATTTCAATCTTAGGCTCGCTTCTAAAATTGCCATAATGCTTCTTAAGTGATTTCCTTAAAATTTGAAAAATATCATCTTGATTTAAAAATTTCATATGTATTATTGATCATCAAAAATGATCATCCTCCGATTGATAATATTCTGTTGTACTATTTATTTGCCACTGCCATAGCTTGCTTATGTATTTTGCATATTCTTCATCTGAAATTTGTTTAGAATCTTTCTTGTTATTCATGATTTCCATGTAGTTTTGAATCAATTTGTACCTCCGATTCAAGCCGAATTATTTAACATAGGTTATTTTTAATATATAAGGGTGAACGTCTCTAATCTTCCACCCTTGTGATTCCATCAGTTTTTGGTGATTAATGCCTTCTTCTTCTGTTTCATACGTATAAACAACTTCTTCGCGTTCAATCTTCATCGTTACATCTCCTTTACTCATTTTACAAGTTACCTTTTATTTATTAATCAATGTTAGATGTTCTGCCGCAAACCAAAACAATACTTTATCTTTCATCTTCTCATCCATTTTGTCTATGGTACTCCAAACTCTATCAACATAAACGTTGGGAAACCCATCTTCGTCCTTGTAAGAACATAATTTAAACTCATCAATATAGTACTGCGTTTCATTTTTATAATTCTCAATATCAAAAGCCATATGTTCCATCTCCTCGTAAAATGCATCTTTTACTTACATAGTGCTTCAATTGACTTAATTAATTCTTGCTTATCAATACCAACCACTCTGTCTCCCAACCTTATCTCCACTTCCGAAGAATCACTGTAAGATTCAAAATCAATTGTTTCTGATGAATATGAGTTATAGCTGTCAGTTAGTAAATCGAGTACTATTTTCATATGCTACCTCTTTCATAATTTTAGTTATATTTAAATTTTTGTTTAACCGTTTCAGTTGCTCAATTACATCACACATATACCAATAAAGGTCACTAATCTCTTCAGATTTGTATCCATCAAGAAAAATCCAGTAACTATCATGTTCGTTTGATACCTCGACTGCTCTAGTATGATATACCTTCTTCCACTCGTGCCTACCTTTCAGACCACCGTTTTGTTCTATGTATCTCAATAGTTCTGCATTAAACATTTCGTATAACTCAATGCCTTGCTGAATAGTTTCAAACCCCATGTAACCCTCAACTGAAATGTTGTACTGATCTTTATCTGAATACCATACCTTACCTTTCCAGACTTCAAAGTCTCCATCATGCATAATGATCAATGTTTTGGGATTCATTTTCTTCATTGTTTCATCGAATTTTCCCTGATTATATGCATTGTTATAATAATCAAGCCTAATCTGTTCCATCTCTTTGGAATAAAATATCTCTTCAAGTTTTTTCTTGTTCATGTAGGCACTCCTTATCTAAGATTATGGATATACTTTAAAAAGACTCCATCAATCAGTCCCAGCACAAACCAGCCAAGTTGATTCCAAGTAAAGTTTCTCTTTAGGTTTTTATAAATTCCTACGTGTACCATTTGTGCCATCATAAACAAAAATCCAATCCAAAATATAATCACAGTCCCATCTCCAATCGTCCATTACAATCTCTCAAAATTCCAATAGACCCTATTCGTCAGTTGATCAACAGCTACATTTATTTGATGTCTATTTGTCGTAAAAAGACCATACGAATTGCATACAACTGTGAATTTCACTAAAGGAATCTTTTTTGTGTAGCTATCGCTTCTTTCTATTAACACTTCGGTTAGTGTAGCACCCACTTGAATTCTTTTGTATTTAGGGAAAGCTTGTTTAATTAGTTTTTTCGTGTATCTGTATAATTCTTTGTCCATTAAATTTGATCATCTCCTCTATGTAAAATATGAGTTTTACTTCAATTTTCGATAGTCTAAATAATCTAAAACAACACTTAATAAACAAACTCCAGAGAATCCAAACCAAAACCAAGGGGTTGTAGTTTGGGGATAAATCAGACCATAAATTGCACCTACTAGACAGCAAGCAGTCAATATAGTTAATAAGTTAATAGTGAAGGTTAAAAGTTGTTTTCTGTTCAGATTAAACCACTTCCCAATTAGTATAGATTGGTTTCAGTCGTTTTATTGTTCTTTGAAAAGCTTGATGCGCTGCCTGACGCGACACACCAAGTTCAACTCCAATTTCCGATATGCTTTTCCCTTCAAAAAAGTACTTGTCAGCAACAGCTCTTTCCTTCTTCGCCAACAATGCATCCATTTGTTCAACTAAATGTGTATTGAACATTTCATCCTCGACTGTCAGATAATCTAGGTGACTGTCATTTGAAATAACTTCAGCAAGTAGCTTTTCTTCGTCTGTTCCTTTTGATTTATGGAGTGTTTCATTGAAGCTAATACTGTAGTACTTGCTTCGACATTTCATGCTTTTATATCTGGAATGTGCCATAAATTCTTTCCATACCACTTTTCCAAGATATGAAGTAAATTTAATATTTTTGCTTATGTCATATGTATCGTAAGCCTTCATTAGTGCTACCATTCCCATTCCCACTAGATCATCAAACTCTTCTGGAACTCCACGTTTAAACCAGCGGTCAGCTAGGCTTTTAACAAAAGGAATATTATTATTTATAATCTTATCCCTGATGTCTTTATTGTTTGTTAGTTTTGCCTCTTTAATCATCTCTTCATTGTTCAAGCTAGGATCTCTTTTATAATTTAAAGTCTTGTTAATCATGTATTTCGCCTCTATGTATAATGAAATTTTTTGCATTTTCTTTCGCTAAAATCATTTTGTACTGCACAAATAGCAATTGTACTAACTAAAGTGAAACGCGTTCTCATAAGAGCATATCTGTCTATAAAAATTAACAATGTACTCATATATAGAGCGCAAAATTGTCTGAAAAATCAAGGTGTAGGAGTCACAAAATAGAGGAGTGGTTACACCTTGATCATTTTTACTCATTTATTAAATTTCTGTCGCAAAAAATGCATTTCTATCTACGTAAATGTAATCTTTCCAAATCGTTTTATGGATTCTGTATGGGAATCAAAAGAAGTTCTATTTGATGTATTGCTTGAAATTGTTCTCGAATTAACCCATTAATAAGTTCGCTGCTCCTTATAGACTCCTGAGGAGCAGCGAGTTCTATAAAACAAGTGTTTCATCAAGAGTATGTATTAACTAAATGTCGGTTCGGGTTCTGCTTTTACTTCAACACTATCTGATTCAGATTCCGTATCAATGTTCAATTTAATATGATTCTGATTTAAATTCATTAACAATACTTCAAAGTCGTTTAGGTGTCTAAGCGATTGTAAATTCATGATTCCGTGTCGTTCAATATCCCACCCCTTATCTTTGCTTTCTTTCCATCGATACAGTCTAATGGATTGGTTCATTTCCTCATCTTGCTCACATTCAAAGATTAAATTTGCATACTCGTATATACTCCAACTTCTAGTATCATCACTTTCCAGCTCCAGACTGACTTCTGCATATTCGTAACTAACACCATCGTCATAATTAACCTCTAGTTTACTTGTGTCGATATTCTCAGCAACAAAATCCATCCACTGTTCATAAAGCCTTGAGACATTCATTTGCTTATCTACATTGTCAGTTGTCATGATACTTTTAAAATTCTGAAGTAGCTGTTTATTCTCAAGTGCTGAATTTTGAAGAACGTCAACCAAGACACTATCTAGCTTTGTTATGTATTGTGAATAATCATAATTCTCAAGATGAGGAACCATAACCGACTTCACTTTCTCCTCAATAATTTTGGTGACATCTCCGTAGGATCTGAACAAGTTTTCAAGAGCGTTAACCACTCCCTTCTCTAGTTGCTGTTCAATAAGTTTTTCAACTGTTCCATCCTCAAGTTTTTTAGAAATTACATCCTTAATACTATTTTCTAGTGTCATTATTAATTACTCCTTTTATCTTTTATTTTCAATTATTCAACAACGTCTTCTATAATTTCTTCTAGCTGCTTAATTGCTTTTTTAGACAAGCTTTGTTTGTGACTGTCTAACCATGTAACGAGTCTTTTATTTACCGATTCTTTCTTTTCTGGTTCTAGAATAGGCTTCACATATTTGTGGCTAGTTTTAATTGCAATTGCATGTGACGATGAAACATAAATTGGTCTATACTTTGCCGATTTAGACACCTCTATATACTCTTCTTGATTTGAAACAGGAATAGCATTCTCGCCATGTTCATTTCTAAAATCATCATAAACATTATCTACAATCTCTCTGAGCTTATTGTTTTCGTTTGTAGCATAGGCACTTGTAATATATTGAACATCTGGAGAGCTACTTTTGATCATATCAACAGTCTTATTCGAGTTAACGCCACTCAGCATCCTTGAAGACAACCATTTCAATTCAAATGAGTCTGCCAACTTTCTATCCCTATCAATCTTTATGTACTCAGGCTTGAAATCATATCCTTTTGTATACTCACTGTAATTGCATACAAACAGTCCATTAACAAACACTTTACCTTTGTATCTATCTTCTTCAAGTATTCGTCCAAAGCTACTTTCAATTATTTCTCCAACTTCCTGTAAATGAAGATTAGATTCTAAAATATCGTGATATTCTTGATTTGTAATATTCTCAATAACAATAGTTAGATTATTGTCGGGTGCTTTCTCCCATGGATATTTTTTATCAACGAAAAAAGTTAGTATTTCTTCACCATAACGACGACTATTAACGAATCTAGGCTTCCAAACTTCTTTTGCTCCATAGTTATAAAAGGTCACTGGTTTATTGAGTCGAGTCAACACTAGTGTAGCAATTTTATACCCTTCTCCAAATTGACCAATTGTATTTGGATCGTCACGTTTAGATGAAGAGCCAAGCAGAAGAGTTTTCACATTTAGGATAGATGATTTGTTTCCAATATGCAGGATTTGCTTTTCGTTATCATATTTGAAGAACATTTTATTGTCATCCGATATCGTTTGCTGATCGAGTGCATTTTGAAACAATTCACGTACAGCATCAACTACTGTCCAAGTTGGTACATAGTCTTTTGATAAACTTAATTCATATTTACTCATTCATCTTCCTCCAGTAGAAATTCACAAATTGTTCTGCAAATTCTGTCGTGGTTTAATTTCAAACGGATCATCACTGTATTCATGGTCTGAAAATGGCATAATTTTTTTCTCGTAATCTGCCCTATTGATTATTCGGCGTGTTTTGAAAAATATGTGATCTTCATATTCATAAACATTGTCACCATCTATTTCTTCATAGTAAGTGTGTGGGCCACAATTGTCATAGCTCCACCATCCAAAATCATCATTTGAACGTTCAGTCCAATGTCCATCATCGTCAATGTCAAACCCCATACTATAAGCAATATCGTCAATTGAAGGATAACAATTTTCATACTCCATTTCGTCTGGTTCATCGCATAATGCCAAATCCGCTGATTTACGCAGATCCTCAATATACTCCTTAAAACTATCAAAGAAATATTTGGATAGATATTCGGCAAGCTCGTTTTCATCCTGACAGTAAGTATCTATCAACACATACGTTTCGTCTTTAAAGAGTTTATTAATCAATGTGAATTCAATATCTCTGCTCTCTTCACTAAAATTATCAATAACTATCTCATCGTGAAAGATACTCTTCATGAAATCATTAATTAGACTTTCTATTTTATTCACTTGCGTCCCCCTCTATTCAATAACTATTTAATTTGTACAATCAGAAACTCTTCCTCTAAATAAAAAAACAGGTATTTGATCATAAATCAGTTTGAATACTTCTCTTCATAAATGAAGTAGGCAATACTATCAACATGATGAGTATAAAGAAAATCTTTGAAATCTTCATAAGTGCGATAATAGCCCTCATCTGAGTATTGGTTTTCTGCCTCTGATAACACTTCTCTTGCAAATTTTTGAGCAGCATTTTCTTCCTTAAAAATGTATTCACCTTTATTAACTAAAGTGTCGTTGATCACTTTAAGACGTTCATATTCTTCTTCCACATTCTATTCCTCCATTTACATATCCGTATTTAGTGATAAAATTAGATTTTTATCTCGTTCTTAATTTCTGTTTTAATTTGTTCAAACAATTCTATTGCTTTTTGTTGAGTTCCTTTAGAGAACATTGACAGACTGATATATTCTGTTTCGGAACACTCCAATGTTTTTCCAAATAATTTCTCCATCGAGATATCAACTTTAATTTTTGCACTTCCATTAAGTTCAACATCTTCGCCAAAATAATTTTCACCACTAAGTGAAACACTAATCAGTTCACAATCCACACTACTTTTCATTGAATCATCTCCTTTATTGTTTGCGTAGTTCACTTCAAATGGTCTGCAACTCTATCTTTGGGTAGTCTCATTAAAATAGATGCGCCAAAATCATTTAATGCGTCCTCACCCTTAATTGCATCTTCAGGAATCCAAACTTCAAGTTTGACTCGATAATAGCCCTTGTTCTTTCCTTTTTTAGATGGCGCATAGGTGTTAATCGTTCCTGAAGGTGGAGCCAAGACCATTAAACTGTCATCGTATTTTCTAACACTTGATCCACATACATCCCGACCATTTCTTTATTAGCTCCAAAAATCACTTTACTCATTATGCTAATCCTCCTATTAGTATTATTAATACAAAGTTATATGAATTTATCATCTTGATAAAAGATGGCTTTTACGAAGAGTTACACAAGCAACTTTCCTTCTAATCGATCATATGCGTTTTTTACACTCTCGCTTACTTCTATGTATTTATCATAATCTTTGATCAAATCAATCACTTTGCCGTTTTGTACTGTAAACTGAAGGTGATAGTATTGTATATATTTTCTGTCTTCGTGTTCAGCATATTTTCTTCCCAATGTAACTGCCCTTTTAATTTTGTATTCAACATCAGTGATTGAATCACACTTTAAATAACTAATTGGACAACACACTTTAAACTGCTCAATAACTCTGTAACTCACTTTCATTCAACTGTTCTCCTATGTATTATTTAATTTAATATGATTGATTCTTTGTTATATGCTTCAGCAAACTCTTTATAGAATTTATTGTTTTTATCAAATTCATCCTGACCATCTTTAATGCCTAGCTCATAGCACATTTTCCTATGTCCTTCTCTGACTTCCTCAAATGCTTTACTCCAAAATATCTTATGTATAATGTTTTGAATCAAATTATTTTACCTTCCTTCCCGTGAGATTAACGAACTTGCCAAACTTCTCGACTTTGTATGGTCGAAATGAATGTTGCTGATATTCAAGTAATTCATCATATGTCTCTTCGGTTGGCTTAAACTCGACTCCATTGAAAATCATCTTTTCACCAACAAGGAAAGTTGTAGATCTCGGCTCATTGTCTACCCAACATAAATTCAATAATGTTTCTGCTTCTTTTGATAAGTTCATATGTTTCACCCTTTCAATGACATAAATAAAATAACAAAGTAATTAAATAATAGATGACTGAATATTGGTACTAGAATGTTATCTGTCTTTTTATAATACCAACTCCACACAATTCCGATAAATACATACCCTATAAAATTAACTGCGTTGAAATGTGGAATTGCAAATATTATAGAACTTAATATTGCTGACAACCAAAAGTTGTAACGTTTATGTAGTTTTGTGAATATATACTTTCTGCAAATCAATTCTTCAAATACAGGGCTAAATGCTATGGCATACACATACATAATCGGTGTTTGAATATGCGATATAACTGGTTGCTGTGTGATCAGTAGCGAAAATAATTTAGAGAGAATTGAGAAGCCCATAATTGCTATACAAAATGAATTGAAGATCGATTCTCTATTTAATTTTGAATCTATTTGAGAAAAATCTTCTTTAAATATTCGACGACCATACCTCATCATTAATCCCAATATGATCGTAGGTGCAATGTTTGTTATGAAGAAGAGCGTACTCTTCACTTCCTTTCTTGTGTGCAACTTTCAAACTATCAACCTCCTAATAAAAAAAGTACAGGCTTCGTTTAACCTGTACTCATATTATCATATTTAATTATTTTTGTATATAGGTATTTCATTATTTTTATTTATTTAATTCGTCAATGCTAACAGGGAATCTTTCTTTTGCCAATTCGATAACTGCTTTTGCGTATTCTTGGATTTCTTTTTGAGCGTCATGTTCAAGTCTCTGGTTTAGGAAATGGCAAACTCCTTGGAGTGAAGTAGACCAATACCAACGCACATACATACCGTACGCTGGGAGAAACAGTCTTGCTTGTTCTGCACAGATCCCTTTTTCAATGGCCCACTCATAATTGCTTTCTGCATCCTCAATGGTTTTAATAAGTCGATATGTAGCTTCTTCACCAAGCTCAAATTTAACAATATCTCCGCTGCCTTGCTTTGAGTTTTCAGGTTTAGAACGCCACTCATTAAATGCTGGTACATGAAAGTTCGGCTCTTCAGTGATGTAACGGCGACTAGACTCGTTCCATGCGTCCATTGTATGGTCAGAGCCAACGATATATTTCCACCATTGTCGAGCTACCATAAGAGGCGCATACACTTCAAACTGGAGAAATGCATGTCTAAAAGGGCTGGTATGATCTTCTCGCGCTAGAAATTTAATTAGCTTAATATCCTTTTCAGTTAATTCTTTTGACTCTTTTGCATATGATGCTTTTGCAGCATTAACCACTGTAAGATCCGAACCCATTACATCTACTAATCGTACATAACCCTTGTCTAGTACATCGATTTTGTTCATATATAAATTCTCCTTTTGATCAATTTTAAAGGCAGTGGAATTACCACCGCCCAGTTGTATTGCTTAAGTAATCCTGAATGGCTAAACTCGCTTCATTTACTGTTTCATAAAGACCCAAGTATTGGCGCGCGCCATTGAATTGCACTCTTGCTATCCATTTGTTGCTTTTAGCTTCCCATGTTACTCCTTTTACTCCAGACTTAGTTTTGTCACGCGATGAACTTTTAATTAAGTCTTCACCTGATTTACCCGATCTTAGCCTAAAGTCTATAGTGCTTGTACCAATACCAGCAACCTCAGCCCACTGCGAAACTGTTTTTGTCTCTCCTCCTATGGTAACAAGCCTATTATTTCTTCGATTGTTTAATTGAGTTTTCATATCGACCCATCTGCAATTCTCTGAACAATAATTACCGTTATTGTTTATCCTGTCGATTGATACACCTTCTTTGTATCCGTTATCCATTGCCCAATTGTAGAAATCTAATAGTCCTTTTTCTTTATTCAACCATTCATCACATACTTTGATTCCTCTACCACCATAATTATAATAATTGGAATTCTTAATATTGTAGCATCTATCTATCATAGCCGATCTAACTGAATTAAGCTTAGTACTCCGTAAACCGTGTTTCGTAACAATATCTTTATGGTAGCAGCCGCAACTTCTGGTGTGTCCACTTCTTAAATCGCTTCCAGACACCTCTACAGTGTTTTCGCAATCGCAAATACATAACCACATAGCCTTATGTTTGAATATCCTTGACATATTTAGCACAAAAAGTCTTCCGTATTTATTCCCAGTTATATCAACAACAACCCCCAAAATTACATTACTCCTGTACTGCCAAATCCACCTCTTGAAATATCATCAAGCACATCAACAGTGATAAGTTCGATTTCAGGCATTACCTTTTGAATTCTAAACTGACAAATTCGATCATTCTTTTTGATAACAGTATCCCGAAGAGCAATAGCCGGAAAATGCCACTGATCTTCGTTACCTGAATACGAGTTATCAATAACTCCGAAATGATTTGCTTGAATGATTCCAAAATTCTTAAATGTGCTGCTTCGAGGTACTGGGTTGGCCTCATAACCCTCAGGTAGCTTCATCCCTACACCAAGAGGGATAAGTTTGTATTCTCCTGCCTTCATTTCAACATCATTAGCAGAACGAAGATCAATCCAATCACCCTTAGAAATCTTTTGCAGAGGTTCGATATCAGTAAAGTATTTTACTTTGATTTGTTTTTTTGTCATTTCTCCCTTTGTGTTAATAGGTGAAGCATGTAATTTTACTCCATTAGGTTTCATGTACTTATTTTTATCTCTAATTGAACTCTTCTTTTCTTTATATTGTCGCAGCAAGGAATCATCAAACTTGTTTGTCCGTCTTTTATTCTTGATATAGTATGTTACCACTGTCAAACCGTCCAGATGTCCCTTAACAACACCTTTCACCTTGAGTGGCTTGATGTATACTGTCTCATTAATTGCGTAAAATGGTTGTTTTACTTGCTTATTATTTTTAGCTGTCATATGTATTAATTGCTCCCTTTAAAATATTTATTAAGAGGGCTTTTTATTGCCCTCTACTTTTTATGAATTTGAATATATATTATGCTTCACACGAAGAACATAGTTTATCCTTGCTAAACTGCTGTGCTGCATTTGTGCTATGTTGATAATACAGTGTTTTAATCTTGTTTTCCCAAGCGAATAAATACAGTTCATTGATTTGTTTAGCAGACATTTTCGGGTTAACCGTAATATTTAGAGATTGGCTCTGATCCAAGAATAGTTGCCGAGTTGAAGCTTGGTCTAGAATTACATATTGGTCGATTTCACTGAATGTTTTAAACACTTCTTTTTCATTCGTGCTTAAAAAATCAAGATGTTGCACAGAGCCGTCATTATCTCGAATACTATTCCACACTTCTTTTGTATCTTTGTTATAAGTTTTCAACACTTCTTTTAGATATGGATTTTGGATTGTTACTTTGATTTTAGCAATATCCTTAACATAACAATTAGACCAGATAGGTTCGATACTTTGTGAAACTTGGCCGAGAATAAACGCAGAACTTGTTGTAGGTGCAATAGCAGTGAGGGTAGCGTTCCGTCTTCCGTAACCTTTCAATACTTCTGGTTCGCCATAAAGTGCCGCTAGCTCTCTCGATGCTTCATGTGATCTCTTTTGAATCAAACTAAAGATACGAGAATTCAACTTAGCTGCTTCCAGACTTTCAAATGGAATCATTTTTGATTGAAGGTAGGAATGCCACCCCAGTGCTCCTACTCCTAATGCACGATTAGCTTTTGCAAAGTTGTAGGTCTTCTCCATAAAATAAAAAGCTAAATTTTCTTCTCTGCTTTCAGAGTCACGCATCTTTTCTAGTTTTTTTATAAAATCAGTCATTACGGCATCCAAGAAAAATACCATTGTTTCAACCGCATCTGTATCTTTCCATTCATCATAATGCAATATATTCATTGAAGATAAGTTACAAACGAATGACCATTCATCGTTACTTGGTAACATAACTTCACTACAAAGGTTGCTAGCATAAATCTTCAGACCTTTGTCTTTGTATACATCAACGGTATTATTATTGACTGCATCATCAAAGAAAATATAGGGATAGCCAATCTCAACGCGTCTCTGAATGACCTTTGCCCATAGAGTACGTTTTTCAGGATCTCCAGAAACCATTTTCTCCATCCATTTATCTGTCACAATTACTCCGTGTGTCAATTCTTGAATAGGGTCTCCTTCGGTTCCAATTTTCAAAAATTCTTCAATATCTGGATGATCGATAGGAAGATATGGAGCGAATCTTCCGCGTCTCGTACTTCCCTGACTAACGACATCCATAGTGGATTCAAACAATTTCATGAAATGAACTGCACCAGATGATTCACCGTTATCTTTGATTGGTGCTCCTCTGTGACGAAGTTCGCCAAAGTATCCAGATGTTCCTCCACCAAACTTACTCATCATTCCAACCTCAGATGTTGTGTAAAGAATATCTCCCATATTATCTGAGAGGTAGGAACCGAAGCAACTAATAGGCAATCCTTTGTCAATTCCAAAATTAGCCCACACTGGAGAAGAGAGCGAATAGTATCCCTTTTCCATATAATCGTAAAATTTATCAGCAAACCCTTTGATATTAAGAATCTTCTCAGCCGTATCTGCAATTGTACGAATACGTTTTTCTGCCGTAACTCCTTCTGTTAAATATCCCCGAGACAAGAAGCTTTTACTGTTTTCATTCAACCATTTCATATTTAATCAATCCCCATCTTTTTATGTATTAGAATAAGTCATCTCCAGTAATGCTACGTGTACGCTTTGTATAATTGATTTGACGTTTTACGAAAAAGTCGCCATGTTTTGTCCCGATTATCTCATCATCAAACCAATCAGTTTTATCTACCAATTTCTCATTAACATCAAAGACAGGTCTATATCCAATACTTTTCAATGAGTTATTAAGGCGATTCTTAACAAATTCTTTAACAATTTCTTTTGGTAAAAAACTCAATTCTCCTGACTCGTAAATCCAATCTATAACCAGTCCTTCAGAATCATAAGCTTCAATACACGCCTGATAAACTGTATTTTCTAGTTTCTTATCAAACCATTCAGGATGTTCTTTGCGGATAATATTGATAAGTTCAATTCCAAACAGTCCATGAACCTGCTCCTCTTTTGAGGTAGCTTCAATCACATTTGACATTCCCTTAAAGATATTTTTATATTTATTAAACGACATGATAATCAAAAATTGTGAAAACAATGATACGTGCTCAATGAATAAAGAAAACAGTAGGATGGATAAGGCATAATCTTTATTCTCACCAGTACGAGCCAATTTAGCAGATTTTGTCAAATAGTCTACTCGCCGACTAAGGACTGGAATTTCTTTGATTTTCTCAAATTCCTCGTTCAATCCTAATATTTCAAGTAGGTGTGAATATGCATCATGATGACGAACTTCGCTTTCTGCGAATGTATGCCCCACCGCACCAACCTCTGGTTTTGGGAGACGATGATATATATCTCCCCAAAACGTCTTAACTGCAACCTCAACTTGTGCAATGGCGAGCATTACATTTTTGATTGCATTTCTCTCATTGTTGCTTACATTAAATTTGAAATCATGAATGTCCGAAGTGTAGTTGAATTCAGTATGAAGCCAGTACGAATGTTGGATTGCTTCTTTGTACTCTATGAGTTCGGGATACTCATATGGCTTCAAATTTAAGCGGTATTTGAAAATGTCGGGCTTTCTTGCCTGTGTTCGTTTTTCACGATAAATAATGTATGCTTTTGCCGTAACCTTATATTCTGATTTTAGTAAGACCATTTCTACTAAATCTTGCACATTTTCAACGGTCAATTCATCGTACTCATTAAGCTTTATTAATTCTAAGACACACTGAGTCAGTCTTTTTGCTTCAGGTATATCAAATTCTCCTGTTTGATTTCCTGCTCTTTTAATAGCATTCGTGATCTTCTCTGCGTTAAAACCGACTCTTGTTCCATTGCGTTTCGTAATCAAATTTTGCAACCCAATTCTTCTTCCTTTCTCTCTGTTATTTAGAAATCCCCCATCCGTCCACCCATTTATTAATTTGCGAACAAAACTGCTTTATTCTCTGATAAGCTTCTTTGAATATCAATAATTCTCTGGTTGGATGAGCCGCGCCATTTAAGGTTTAGATCACGTTTGGAAAGTTCGAAACGTCCATCAACCAGAATGTCGCAGTGTAACATTAATTCTTTCATTGTTTGGTTTTCCATTATCTTTTCAAACGTATAACCCGACCATATCCAAATTGTCTTATCTTCACACTCATTCTTTACTCGTTTCAAAAGTGGTAACAGTCCATCAATACTTTGAAATGGCTCACCACCCAACACTGATAATCCAGCTATTTGTACATAATCAATCTTCAAATCACTGATAATCTTATTCTCTAATTCATCCGTATATTTTATTCCATAGTGTGAATTCCATGCTGAAACATTGAAGCACCCTTTACAATGGTGAGCGCATCCAGATACAAACAATGAATGTCTCAGACCAATACCATTTATAACATCGAATCTTTTATAATCAGCTATGTACATTAGTTATGTTTCACTCTCGATACGACCTCTTTTTGTTTTCCTTTGTTGAACGGTCTTTGAGATGGTTGGCTCAAGTAACCACAGCAGCGTCTAATGACGGAGGATGTCTCTGGATCGTTGTTATTGCAATTTGGACACTTGAATCCTTGATTAGTTGCCTCAAATTCTCCCTCATATCCACAATCATAACACTTGTCTACTGGAGTGTTTGTTCCAAAGTAAGGCACTCTCTCATAAGCAAAATCCCACACAACTTCTAATGCTTCTGGATTTTTCACTAATGAATCAAATTCACAATATGAAATGAATCCACCACTTGCGTATTGAGGGTAATCTTTTTCAAACTCAATCTTTTCAAAAGGAGTTGCCTTTTTGTTAACATCTAAATGAAACGAGTTAATATAATAACCTTTGTCGGTAATACCTTTTATTATTCCAAATTCATTCTTATCCAACTCACAAAAACGATAACACACGGACTCTGCTGGGCTGCTGTATACGCTGAATCCGTAACCCGTTTCTTCTTTCCATTTACTCGCTTTGCTATTGAGATATTTTACAATATTTAATCCTTTTTGACGCATAATAGAGTCATCAAAAATGTGCTTCTCAAATAGCGCCAATATTGCTTCATGAATACCTATATATCCAAGTGAGATACTAGCTCTGTCATTTTGTAGCAGGCGATCAATTGTATCTTCTGGTTTTAATCTGACTCCTGCCGCCCCCTCCATATAGAGGATCGGTGCAACTTTTGCTTTGACTCCCTTCAGGCGATTGATTCTAAACATTAACGCTTCCTTACAAATTTCTAATTCATCATCCAATAGATTATAAAATTCTGTTTCACTATTCTTTGCGCGAATTGCAATCCGTGGCAAGTTAAGAGTCACTACTCCCATATTAAATCGCCCATCATGTAGTTCTTCATTATTTTCTATGTATTTACTTAAAAAGCTGCGACATGACATTGGGAACTTAAATGAACCAGTCACTTCCTTAACCTTCGGGACTGAAAGGATATCAGGATACATTCTCAATGTACTACATTTGATTGCCAATTGTTTGATGTCGTAATTGGGATCTTTAGGTTTAAGATTAACTCCTTCTTCTAGGGCAAAAATCAATTTTGGGAATATGGGGGTACTGCCTTCTTTACCTAGTCCCCTAATTCGATTTTTAAGAATGGCGATCTGGATCTGTCTTTCTTCCCAACTTGTTCCTCTACCGAATCCGAACGTTGAAAAAGGAGTTTGTCCGTTTGCCGAAACCAATGTGTTGATCTCATACTCAAGTGATTGGAATGAATCTAGTGTTTCTTTTTCTGTCATTTGAATTGCGTAATTGTATTCTTTTATAAATTTGGTCTTGAAGATTGAACTTTCTGGATACACTTGGCTTTCAAGTATATGATCGTTTGGATTGCCCTCAAACCATTTCATTCCGACTCTAAAATGTTTGATGAACGAAGCTCTAACATATGGAGCCAAAATCATATCGATTTCGTTAATTGTGTTACCGCCATAGATATGACTAGCTACTTGTGCAATAATTTGTGCAGTAACTGCTGCGGCGGTTGTAATAGACTTTGGAGTTTCTATTTGAGCATTGCCAAGTTTAAACCCATTCTCCAACATTCCTTTTAAGTCAATTAACATACAGTTCGTCATTGGGAAATAAGGTGAATAGTCCTGATCATGGAAATGTAAATCTCCTCTATTATGAGCTTCAACAACTCGTTTTGGTATCATATAGGCTTGAGCATAGTCCTTTGCCATAATACCTGCTAGAAGATCTCGTTGTGTGGGAATCGTCTGTCCATCTTTGTTTGAGTTTTCTTTTAATACTTCCTCATTGGACATGTCCAATAATCCAGATACTTTTTTATCAAGGCTGCTTCGTTCTCTTCGTTTTAGATTCCGCACTTCTCGATAGCCTATGTACTCTTTGGCTACATCTTTTCTCTCACTCTGCATAAGAACATCTGCTACTGTATCTTGGATGGATTCAATGTCTACGTTAGTCACATTGTTAAAAATTGCTACAACTTCTTTGGTGACATTAGTCGCTAATTGCTTATCGATACCTCTTTTTGTTCTATTCATTGCTTTGAAAATAGCTTCAACTATCTTTTGTTGATTAAACGCTACAACCGAACCATCTCTTTTAGTAACTTGCGTATGTATCATCTCCATTATCCTGTGTAAAAGAACTGTTTTATCTAAAATGCTATGTATTACTTCTCAATATGAAGCTTGAATAAATCGCCTTTTTCATTAAACTCTTTTATTTCAAATACATAATCAAAATCATCTGCATCGCCCATATAAGAATGGTTGAAGTTATAAGCACTTACAATACTGCACTTTGGCATTTCATATTGTACTAATACATCTTTTTGATTTTCTTGTTTTCTATAAAAGCCTTCAGCTATAAGTTTGCAATTAACAACTCTACGATTAAAAACTATAGTTTCACAATTTTGAGTTTTACTAAAGAACTTATCATAATCTGACTTCGTGTCTTCCGATTTATTTAGAAACTTGAGCATGTCGCCATTCAACAGAGCATCTTTAACTCTGATCGTTCTATTTGCTACACTTATGCTCCCTTTTTTCAGGGTATTGATAGTTGAAATAAAATTTCCAGCCTCATCAAACACATGCAGCTCAATGATATCTCTAATACCATAATTCACGTTTCCTTACCTCCTCATTTTCCTGTCTATGATTTAAATAATTATATAATTCATTTACAATCCGACAATTTCTAAATTCCTCTACTCTTTCTCCTAGCAATGCTCTAACCACGAGCCACCAGTCATCTAAATACTCCCTATCTTTATCTCTCTTTAGATATAATGTATCAGCAGCAATAGTCAAAGCTTCGACTTCACGAGGCAACATATCCTCAACAATAAATCTCTTCAATTCATCATTCATATTAAGTTGTCCTCTTTTATGTATTTTTGTTTGACACTACTTTATCAAACTCTCTCCAAGCGTCCTTCCAAATCTGTTCCTTTAGTCCATCATACTTATCAAAATCCTTCTTGCCCAAATACTGTTTAAGTTTCTTCTTTACATAATTATCTTCATGCAGCTTTTTTTCTTGCTCAGTGCCTATATCACACATAAAACAACTAACGAGTATTTGAGCCAATTCATCACTTACGTCCATTTTTTTCAATCCATCTCTTGATATTGATATGCCCCATCCGTTCATTTATAAAATCTATCTTGTCTCTTTGAGCTTTTTCTAAGCTGATTCGTGCTTTTGTTAAACTTTTAAGACTCTTATTCAGTCTTTCTATTGAATCATTTAGCTTAGCAACATTTCTTAATAACTCAGTGGTTTTTTTACTCATTACTCATCCCACCTTCGAGGATATGTACCATCAGGATAAGCTATTGAAGCTACAAATAACAAGTGGTGTATTGCACCGCTTATCTGTTCCATATTGCTCACCTCCTTCTTTATTATAATTTCATTATATTCATTTATAAAGAATAAGTCAATTGTATTTTAATTATTTATTTATTTTAGTCTACTGTTTGTAAAAGGTACATTTTATATGAATCCCAAGATGTCTTTTATGGCAAATTCTCGATAATCTCCTTTAGCATAATCCCAAGCTTTAAGTAACCACTGTTCTTCTGGGTGCCATTCTGTAGACCCATAGCGGATACCTTGAGGATACACATGTCTCAGACTCACTTCACCTTTATAATTCTTATATTCAAACATCAACTTTTTGTTAAAGTCCATCTCGCATCCCCCCTTCAAATGTGCATTTTACACAAACTTATATTTCACGTATTCTTGAAGTAAATATTCTCTTCCTTTTAAACCAATTTGAATTGTGGGATATTTTACTCCTGCTGAGGCCACCATAGGATTAACATCGAAGAAGCCATACACAGATATGTCTCTGTAGCCTTCTTTTATGCTTGAATCAGCAACTTTATAAATCATAAAATATTTCTCTAAGTCAATATTGTGATTTACTTTTGTTTTTAAAAACCATCGAAGAAAGTTTTTTTCTAGTGGATCAACAATCTCATCCAACTCGTCCGCTCCAAAAGAAGGGCCCCAAATGGCAATTTCCTCTTTAAAATGCCCGCACTTTTCCAGTTCCATTGCTCTTTTAACTTGTTCAATTTCTTTATCGATTTCTTTTTGCATCTCTTCCAACTGATCCAATGTGAGATTCTTTAATTTCATTAAATCCACTCTTTCTTATTAAAATTTGACTTTTACTCTCTTACAATTTCACATTCCACGTAAAACCTTTATTATCAATAAAACGAATGTTTACAGATACTAATGTATGACATCGCCCGTAATCATCGTGAGGATTAAAGGGTAAATCTTCAAATTCTCCATTATATTTTTCTAATTCATGGTGTCCGCTGTAATTATTAATTAAGTCAATCAAATCACGTACAATCGCCTCTTCAAAATATGGTTTTGTATATGTATTAATGGTCGTAATATAGTCTCCGTCATTTGAATCTGCAACAACGGTAACAATAAACTTATTGCACTCCTCCATTTTTGGAACTACCAGTTCATACTCTGTCATTCATATTCCTCCAATTTTATAATTATTTTAAAATGCGGCTTTTATTACAACAAAGCCAATATCTCCTTGTTTATCTCCTCAATCTTTTTATCATAATATTTGACCTTGCTAATCCTGGCTTGCTCAAACTGCTTAAGATTTTCCATACACTGATTTAGATAATGCTGTTTACATTCTTCCTCCGTGTAGAAAATATTTAACGATACTCCTGTATAGGCTCTATATCCAGTGTTATCGTAAGGAGCAATTATTTGTGAGAGTACTTTCCCTTTCTCATTAACTGGCCTAAAGTGGAAATCAGAATAGTAAACACGTTTATTTTTAGGCAAATTATCATTACTCAAAACGACGACTTTTCTAGGAGTAATGTGACGGATTGGTTGATTATCTATATCGTTGAATCTATAGTCACAGATCCATACTTCATCCCCCAATTTTACTTTTGGTGCATACTCTTTATGATTCAATTAGATTCCCCCCATTTCAACATTGACTCCTAAGTCCCTCATTATTTTTATATCATTGAAACTTATATTTTCTCTTACTAAATTCCATCCATACAGTGTTGCTCCATAATACAAATCACTTAACTCTACCTCTTCATCGTACATATCTCCATGCAATCTAATCATCCTATCTCTGAAACTCTCTTGATCTATAATGCTAAAGTCATTGTCATAAATATCGAATACTTCATTGTCTTTTTCTTTGTAATTGTAATTATTAAAGATATTTCCCCAGCTTTCAGAGTATGGTTCTGATTTTAACCACTCATATACTTCGCTGTCTGAATTTGCAGCGAGATAAGTAAGAATTCCATTTTGGCTATCTTTTTGTGAAAAATGCTCAAACATGATTTTATATAGATTCATTTCTCTGCTCCTATGTCTATGTAAAATACGCCTTTTACTGATTTATTTTGTCTACGATAATTTTGCAAACCTTGTGTCTATATGTGTGATTGTAATCCTCTTCAGTTGTAAACAAATAGTTCTTAACGACATATTTACTTAATAATCCGTCTCCTTCACGGGGATTGCTACCTTGATTAAATGTCTTATATTCAACAATTGATCCAACTGGAGGTAATACATCAAACGGATTACCCCAACCATAGTACTTTCCACCATCACTATGTTTGTTGACAAGATGCCCATCACAAATTAATTCAAACCTAAATTCACTGGGTGTCAGTTTTATCAATTCCCCTCAATATTTTGGATTCAATGATTCGTTTACTGTTGAGTAAATAACTTGAATTTGACTAGCCCATGGTTTCAAACGTGGATCTAACTTTCTTATTTCTCCAAATGCAGTATCAGAAATCTGGTTATAGAAATCGTCCTCACCATACTTGATCCATTCAAAACCTTCTCTTAATGCATTAACTCCGTTGATTAACTCAACTATCATTTCTTCTTTAAATAAGTCATCGTCTGAGTAGTATGCTTCCGTAATCTCTTTCAAACGTTCTGGTTTTAACCCCATATACACCTATTCCTTTTTAGATAAAATCTCACTTTTACTTAGAGTTTAATGAATTAATCGTTTCAATAACGTCTATGTATAATGCAATTTGAACATCAATGTCTGTGACTTCTTTAAAAACCAATTCTCTATTTTTAAATACATCTCTGTCCTCAAGAGCCAATAAAATTATTTTTCGTTGAATTTCTAATTCATTTACTCGCTGCTCATATTTATCTATAGCTTCATATTTATCCATTCAATTATTCCTATGCCCAATAAGACACGGCATCCTCAAATTTAATCCAAAACGGTTCTCCTTCGATATCCTCTCCAGAATCAATATTACAGAATTGAATCAACATATCATCTTGATGATCTTCTTTTACAGAAAATCCTTCTGGGTGTGGAATCCAACCGTCTGGAGGGATAACGCCCAGTTCCTCTAATTTAGTCATTGTCTTTTCAAGTGTCCAAGTTAGTTCACAAACAAATCCAGTGTAATCTTTGTTATGGTTGTAACCATAGATTCTTTCAGCCATTATTTATCAACCCTTTCCACTAAAACCCTTGTAATATTTTTCTCTCATCTCTTTAGCAAACCGTCCTGCCTCATGTACATCATCGAAACTACCCAACTTAGTATTTTTACCATTTAACTGCAATTGAACAACCCATTTATTATACATCCAGCAAACATTACGATAACCCGATTTATTGTTCGAGTTCTTGCCACTTCTATGTCTTAAATTTTTCGAAGCCTCGGTGACTCTTAAATTAAGCTTTCTATTGTCTCTTGTATTGTGAGAAATATGATCCACATATTCGCCTTTGTTGGCATTCATTATGAATCTCTGTTGAGATAGGATATGGTATTTAGGTTTACCATCCACTATACCCATATAGACTGTTGCTTCTATATAAAAATCTCTCTTACATTTATGATAATGCGGATGCCATCTATATTTGAAATTCAATACACTTTCTAAATCTTCTGTGTCAATGTATGATTGAACCACATTTCCATTCTTTTGAACAAAGGTGAATTGGGTCGTATCACCCAGTATTTCATAAGTATAATTATGCAACATTTACTCCTTTCTCTGAGAAATACTCTTTTACCTAAAACACAAGGCAGTAGAACATGTACCCGAAATAAACGACCCATACAAAATTTTTAAGAAACGATTTCAGAGTCTGTTTATTTTCTTTTTGTAGATTTTCTTTTGCTTCAAGCAGCTCATTGTCACTCATGCTCTTATAAGATGTCTTCTTTTTACTTGCAATGAATGAAATAATCAAATAAAGAATAATCAGAATGCTTGGATATTTGTAAATGTCATGTCCGATTGCGTTAATCAAATAAATTACTTCAACAACTGCCAATATGAATAGAATAAACATAGGTAAGCATCCCTTTTTTGTAAATTCGAGATTGATCTTATGTTTATCTTCTCCCTGTGCCTCTCTAATGCCAAGCAATTCTAAATTTCTATATGCAGTATAGAAAATACTTCCCTTAATCATTCCATAAAAATTAATTGCGAAAAATACAATTGTCCAAAAAATCATATGTATTTAAATTCTCCTTTTCATTATTCTTTTAAAATCTAATTGTTGTAGGATGTCTTGTTTCGCAATCTTTCCGAACTTTTTGAATTTGATTCCAGATACTTGATTCTTCAGATAGCTTTCTGCTTTTCATATTTTCTAGGTCATATATTTCCCGATCAATCTTTGCTCGATCCTTGCGTAACTTCTCCAAACGTTTGGTGATATCAAGATAATTCATATCATTTAACACGATGAAACATTCCTCCTTTTCTATCTTTTCTTTGATTAAATTCATAATGGTGTCTGGCTTTCCTGATCCCCTAGGTAGACGGATATACTTCAAACTCATTCCTCCTAATTTGTCATCCCAGTAAAAGCATTATTTTATTTTGAGATATTTATTCAATATTCGCTTAAAAATATCCTTATCTTCACTACTAACCTTAACAAATCTTTCTTTTTCTTCCTCATGAATAACCGTATTATCAACAATCATATTTACAATTTCATAGTTATGATCTATTTCCGTGTAAATTGATGTCGTTTGAGCAACATGAACCCCGGCCATGTATGGTTGAGATGGATTCTTTTTCTCTATAACTTCTTCAATAGTAATCAAAAGATTTCTATTTTTAGTCAATTGGATACACACTCACTTCTCATCAAACTTGTATTTGATCGTAATTTTTGCTCACAATTCTTCACCCTTTAAATTGTTCTACAACCTTTGTGATATTGTTTACCTCTATACTTAAATCGAGCGATAAACGTCTTGATAAGCAGCAATCCTTCATTAACCCTCTCTACAACTATTACTCCAAATTTAGTCTTCCAGCTAATCTTTCCCACAATATTAGGAATGGCAGCCACCTCTTTAATGAGGCGACCCACTCCAACATTACTTTGCTCACATCTTGTTCTCGCATGATCGGACACTTTAATACGCATAAAATCACCGTTTTACAGACTTACGATTCTTGCGTTGTGCTGCAAATTTCGTGAGCGTTGCCCCTTCTTTTTGTCCATTCACGGCAGGCTTAACAAATTGAAACTTTAATCCTTCTTTAGTCGCGATTCGTTTTGCCTCTTTTACTGCTCCAAGATAGTCAGTTGGTAGATTGTTAATTACCACGTTTTTGTTTTGTGTGTTTACTGCGATTCCGTAAAATTTCATATGTATATTTCTCCGTTCTTATATGTCTTTTTATTTTGTTTCTCTATATTCTTCTATAAATAACTGGACTGTTTTAGTTACTTTGAATTTTGGTCTATAAACCTTCCATACATTTATATTTAATGTTCCAATTGCTTCAATTTCACTAAAGACAGGAACGCTTTTATAGTAATCTACGTCAGTCTTAAACTTCATAAGCTGGAGTTTGTCACAATCAAACTTAACTGTATTATTTAACTTACCGATCAGTTTTTTATCTGAAACAAATAATCCAGAAATCTTAAATTGACCTTGTTTAAATTCGTTTCCCGTAATCCGATAAAACTCTGATAGGTGTTGAACTAATTTTTCATTAACTTCTCTAATATCGAATTGTAAATCATAATATACAGTATCATCAGGCTCAAATTCGTAAAGCTTCTCATTCAACTCTTGACGCAATACATCAAAATCCGTTTTAAGTATCTGCACCCCTCCAGCCGCAGGGTGTCCACCAGTATAAATTACACTCTCACATTCGTTTAGCAAGTCGAGCATCGAAAAGTCCTCTAATCCTCTGAAGCTACCTGCATATGTATCTTCATTAGCTCCTTCTCCAAGAACAATTGCTGGCTTATTGAATGTTCTAGATAGCTCTTGCGCTACAAGTCCATTCATCCCTTTTCCAAGAGTATGATCAATAACAATAACAACTTTGTCGTTTTTATTAACCAAGGGCTTCAATCTAACTAATGCTTCAGCTTGGATTACTTTACGATTTTCATTTAACTTGATCAATTCTTTTACTATCGTTTTAATCTCTGGTGAGTCTTCATCACACATCAGGAAGTCTATTGCTAATTGAATATTATCTGCTCTTGTAGCAGCGGTAACAGCAGGACTTACGCCATAAAGAAAGTCTGCTGCTGAAAGGTTGTTTAAGTCAAAGTTCATAGCTGAAAATAGCGCTTTTAATCCTGCATGTCGCAACCCCTTTAAGGATAGTTTCGCAAAATATCTGTTCTCTAACTCCATCATTGACATCATGTCTGCCATTAATGAAAATCCCGGCAAGTCAGATAGTTGGTTTGCATAATATGTATCCATGTAATCATCAATTACCTCGCAAACCTTGAATACAAGCAATCCACCACAAGCATTTTTATTTGGATACTTACATCCTTCTTGTTGAGGATTAACCAATGTAATATATGGATTATTTACGGTTACTGTGTGATGGTCGATTACCAAACAGTCAATGCCTCTATCTGTCAACTCTTTCATTGACCATAAATCATTTGATGAACTATCAACAGCAATAAATAATCTTGTTTGATCTGAGACAGTAGAAATTAGATTATTTATTGAGTGGCCTTCACTTCGTTCATTACACACATAATTGACATCATCGGTAAAATTCTTAAGATATTTATATAGGGTTGCTAGAGCAGTTATCCCGTCAAAGTCTGGATCTCCTGATATAGTTATAGTTTCATGGTTTCTAATTGCAAGGACTATTCGTGTTACTAATGGATCGATATTTTTGAGTAAATATGGGCTACATATTACATTAGACAATGGATTTAGAAATTGATCTATATCTTCAATTCCATTAATCTTAGCGAGTTTACTGTATGTATTGTCATAAGGCTCAAACGGAATTTTGGGTTTCTTTTGCTTCCAGACTATGATTTAATCACCCCTTGATACTACTTTATTGAATACTTATTTTGAATTTTTCAGGTAGTGTAATTTTAAGGTTATTGTCAATTGCTTTCATAAAGTTGTGGGTGAGATGCCTGTTCTCCCTTCCTGTCTGTTTGTTTATGACTTTGATACTTGCCATATCTAATCACTCCTCAGTTCAGGTTAGTTTAAAGACATATAATTCAATATTTCTACTTTTTATATCACTTCTTATATATGGTTTAGGCCTCCTCAATGTCATCGACTTCAATTTCGTCTGTTTGTCCATTCCGTAAAGCATCCCGCCAGTCAATTGCAGATTCAATTAGTTCGGTTTGTTTCTTCTCGGTTAGTTCATAAAATTCATCTTCCGTCAATTCGATTTCCACTTCATAATCCACACGCACAGTTGCTGTTCCCGATATTCTAATCATCCTTTATTCCTCTCCTTGCCCTTTTGGGGCTGTATTAGTATCTATCCTCGTAAGCAACAAACTCTTGACCTACCAAATCACAAAGCTTTTCTAAGGCACTGTCATAGGCATGGGATAAGGATACGATTCGTTCTCCGTACTCTTCTCGTTCTTGCTTCAGGTCTTCGATGATTTTTTCTATGTCCTTTTTCATTCCGCTGTCCCCTCTCTTAGATCATTCCTTGAATTTCAAGCAGTTCGTTGATTATATTCATGATTTCATGTGCCACTTCTTCCTTGCCTTGCTTCCGAAACAGTTCCACTTTTGAATACAAAACGTCTGTGTAAATCCCTAATTTTAATTCGAGTTCATCCATTGTTCTCTATCTCCTCTCCTTTTTCAAAAATCACTGAAATTATCATGCAAGGATAATCCGTTTTTATGTTTTCTTATAATAACTACATCATCAAAATTCAGTGCATCCAAAACTTCCTGCGTGCCTACATAAACTCTTCCTGCAAATCTACCATTTCTGTCTTTATGTATCTGATAGATTCCTGAATCTACTTTAATAAACACTATATCTGCTTTTTCTTTTAGTGTGGCTGTTGGTTCTAAATCTTGTGTCATCGCTATCATCACTCCTTATAAAATAGTAGTTTTACGCAGACTGTTTTTTAATTTCTTCAAGATATTTTTCTTGATGCTCGATTTCTGTAATCGGAATTACTAGACCATCTCCTGAATTTGATTCTTTAGTTCTCTCTTCTAGATCGAAATCTGCCTCATAATAGAGTTCATGGCCACTAGTCTTAAAGGTTTTTAATGTTTCTCCATGATAACGCATTACACAGTAACAGAAATTGATATGTCCCAAACTTTCAAACTTCTCTAGTCCAGCTTCTTTGACAATCTCTTTGTAAGCAGCTTCAATTTCTTTTGCCTTTTTCGAGTTTGCTTTTAAAGTACCGTCTTTTTTGAAAATCTTCTTGTTTTCATCCTTTTTAAGTTCTGAGTATTCTATTTGAAGATAGTCTGGGGCTTGAACCATTAAAGTGATTTTCTCATCGAGCAATTCACTTACTTTAGCATAAATTGGTTTCCACTTTGGAAGTAAGGTTAAGTGTTGTTTCACTGCTTCATGATATTTTGTTCCTTGTTTAATCTTAAAAAATCTCATTTCATTCATTCCGCTATCTCCCCATATTATTATATTTTTTATTTACACATTTTTTATAAATTCTTGTTTTTACTCCCACTCTCCTCAAAAGATACCCATTTTATAATACTTAATTATTCTCCATTCCCCTTTAGAGATATATTTTTTCACTGTCTTTACATTAATTTCATAGGTATCTAAAGTATCAACGTGTACAATAGAATACTTATCTCCTAATTTAGTAGCATAATATTCAAATCCATTCTGATTTTTAAAATAAAATGAATCTTTCAGTTCAATGTCGTTACTACGATTATTAGTATTCGTTAGTTCGTTGAGTTCATCCAACAGATCAAACATTACCTTGTCATGTTGAGCAATCAAATCATTAATTTTTCCTTCGTACTCATTTCTTCTCATCTCGATCTGCTGATTTAGCTCACTAATCTTCTTTTCTTTTTTTACTCGTTCTACGTGACTTTTGGTGTCAATTCTAGAAACAATCCATCTCTTAGTTGCCCAATAGTCTTGGTCAGTAATATTTTGTACTCTTCCAGTCTCGTATCCATTTGCAGTATCGCAAACCACGAGGTCGCCAATGTTGAGATTGATGTCTGTTTTAAATGCGTACTCTTTTGAATTTCCATTATGTTTGACCATAGCAATTTTAGTCATTATATTTTATTCTCCTCTATGTAAAAGTATATTTTTATAAACTTCTTAGAGTTGTTTACTCTGCCAATTCCAAATTAAATTTCACCTGATTATGGAGTACCCACCCAGTTGCATTTTGGTTAACGTTGTGACAATAATATCTAGCTTCTGGAATATCATCATCACTTGCAGGAATAGTGTCTAAGATCCATAACATATCTTCATTTTCCCAATTGTAACAATCTAATTGGTCGTCTTTAACCCAGCAGACACCGTCTAGAATTAACTTGTTTTCCTCGTTGTATCGGATGTTTGGCTCATAGAAACTGACGCCTTCTTCACTGATTTCAGCAAACATTTTACTTTTCTCCTTTCTTGGTAAAACTCTTCTTTTATCCTATTACTTAAAAATCAATTCTTCTGTCCTCAGTAGTCATATTCTTAGTAATATCTTCAATTTCTTTTTCTTGCTGCTTGATAATCGCTCTTGCGTGAGCAATATCATGTCCAATTTGAATATTATAAGGATCATTAGGATTTCTTTTAGCAATTCCCTTCGAACCATCGCTTAAAATTACAATTGTTTTATCGCCATTATAAACAACCTTATAGTCTTTTCTACTTCCCCGAATAAGCTGCTCCTGAATAAGCTCTCCTTTTGGTGTCTTTACAATACTATTTACTGTATACGGAAGAATTTGATGAATATGAACCTTTGCCATTTTTCATCCTCCTTTCTTGGTTAAAATTCAAATTTTATTTGATTGTCTTTCTTCATTCTTTGCTTCCCACTTCATCCAATAACCTTTATAAACTTCTCTATTTTGCTCAATAACTTTATCGAAAACAGGTTGAGTATTGTCATTGTTATATTTAGGATCTTCTATTTCTTCATCCGTAGGCCATGTATTCGCATACTCCCAAATATCATACAGGTTTGCTTCGTAATATGTTCTAAATCCACTATTTTCGTTTATCTGTTCACAGCCAAATGTCGAAAGCAACTCCATCATTTCTTCTGTTCCCCAGTCATACTCAGGAACAATGTTGCTCAGTTTAACTTGCCAAATCTTAATCAGTTTAATTAGGTGTTCATCTGTCATTGTTGTTTTAAAATATATTTTTAAGTCCTCTGGATCAAATGTATGAAAAAGTTTGTATACTCTTGGTCGTGGCATTTAGTAGCCTCCTTTATTCTTATAAAATCCAACTTCTACATGCTTGTTTACGAGTTTGAGAGGTTGTTGGCTATGATTAATCTACGGTCAACCTCTTATATGTATTATTCTTTATTTTTGTATATAAAACTTAGCTTTGCAATAATACATGAACCCCGTTGAATCTTTTCCTTCATCATCAATAATATATGCTTCAGCTATACCACATGAACTTGCGTTTGCCTCCCATCTGTATAATTTATAAAACTTTCCCACCGTGGTCTTGATGTTGAATTTCTTGTCTGCAATAAAAACATGAGTTGCTTCATCTATATTCTCCGTAGGAATAAGATTTGCAGGTTGCTCTTCATGCATGGAACCACACCTCTCTGTTTCATAATTTAATTATATTTGTATATTGGAATGTTGTCAACCGCTAATTTTATAACTTTATAGTTCTACTTTTAGTAAATCTAATAGCTGCTATGTCTTCTTTCAAACAAGCTTCATCAAAAAAATAATCTGAGTAAAAACTATATTTTACTCAGACTGATACTTTGTATTTACACTCTGTATAAAGAATACTGAATACCTCTTCCCCTCTGTCACATGGACTGTCTTTATCTTTAAACAAGTTTCTATTGTCATATAAGGCATACACATTTCTAGTTTTCCCGAACTTAGCTGCTTGTTTTTTTACTGCTTCTACTGGCTTGTCTTTATCTAACGCTATAACTATCTCTACATCATGGTCTAATTCTTTTATCATCTTAACCTGCCAATCACTTAGATCATCACCACTAATAGCAACACAGTTTCGATGACCGTATTGACTAATTAACCAGCAAGTTTTTTCACCTTCGAATATCAATATCTCTTTTCTTTCTAATATGTAATACAAGGCTCTATGCCAATTGTAGAGTTCAATCATTTTATTGAAATTAATAAGATATAAAAATTTATAAACGTTTCTTTCCTCATAATCTTCAAAGATAGTTCTGCCCTTTATAGATACAATGTCACCAAACCGATTATGAATGGGGAAAATGATTCGCTGACTTCTTAAATCAAACCCTATTTGAAATTCTCGCTGTATTTCGCATGACACCCCCTCATCTAGATAAAATTGATGAGGGTACATGACATATTGATTCAATATTTCGTCAGCATAAGTGTCGTTTTCAAGGTTATTTAACTCTCTTTTTTTCTTACGTTTCCTTCTAACATCCTTGAGCCAATCAAGTTGAACTAAACTAGGTGGAGGTATATAGCTGCTGTCTAAAAATTCTTTGTAGCCTAATTGTTCACATATCCATCTCTTCGCTTTAGGCAATCCTCTTTGTCTGTCATCTTCCGATATTTGATCAAAAACTATATAAGATACCAATCCATAAATATCTATGTCTGACTCTCCAAGCGTCCTAATTCTGCTTGATAGGCTTTCATTTAAGTAAACTTGAACGGATCTTTTATTTGGCGATTCAAATTTGTGGGGGAGTTGCGCCTCGTAGCGATTATTCTTTTTTTCTACATATTCGCAACCCATTGCTTCTAAAAGTTCTCCAACCCTTGATTCTTCTATGATTCTTTCCTTTATTAACTTCAGATCATTGCTCATGTTGCTCCTCCAAAGGAGTTTAACGTCCGTTATTAGGTACGACTACTAATGCTACCTCTTTCCAAATATTAAAATCATAATTCACTTCAAACACTATTTGTTCATCCTCAGATCCTTCACGGTTTTTAGGTAGGAACAGAATGAGATATTTTTTCCCCGGGTCTAATTTATACGGTTTCTTGTGCCATCCACCAAAACCACTATCCTTCTCCCAGTTGTATGGATCTAATTCGTTTTTTCCACCGGGATATTCGTCTGCAAAAATCAATCTGCCAGCCATCACAACGGCTGCTACTTCTACAATCTCTGGTGATTTACCAATACAATCTAAATCTATGTATCTAAACTCTTTACCAATCTTAAGTTGAACTGTTGCTATTGTGGCGCAATTATTAGACTCTTCTTTGATACAGTCATACAGTTCTTGAGCTGAGTTGGAGAAAGCCAGCCATCGTTCTACGTTCTGTGATAAGTCAGGTTTAAATGTATCGAAATAAATATGCTTATAACCTAACGGTCTATAAAGTTCAATCCTATTAATGACATCTTCAATCCGATACTTTTTAAGTTGTACAAACTTAATAAAGTCTGGACGGTGTGTCTGCAACCATTCGGCAGCTTCCTTAAGTGTCTGTTTAATCTCTGCACTAAATCCACCCCTGTTAACCGTATCTCGTGCCACTGGCTTTTTCAAAATTCTTGCGGCAACGGTCACTAGAAGTCTTGTTCTCCATCTTTTTATCCCTTCTTCATTTGCAAAGATAATTCCTTTTTCTCCGCTCTCAAGTAACCCCAAAACACCTTTCTCAGTTAATATGCTCGATTTCCCCACACCTGAAGGAAGGACGAGATACATTAAGTTCCCAAGCTTCTGACCATTGATCTTCTTATTTAGCCTAGGAGACTCGAATAGCGGTATTCCTGCATCTTCACCTGCCTCCAATTGATCAATGGTTTCATCTAGGTTATCTATAAGATTGTATTCAATTACTTCTCCACTATTTACGTGAGAAAAGGATTCTTTATGTTTAAATTGAAAGAAGCTTTGCATCTGTTTAAGTGACATATTAGCCAATTTTGAAACCAGATTTGTATTACTTATATCCAACAATCCTTGCTTTTGAAGATTACGAAGTGACTCATATTTTTGTACTTCGCTAAAATGATATTCATCATTTCCTTTGTCTCCGTCACACTCTGATACGACTTCATCAATTGTTGAGAAGCCGCCATAATCATTATAATAATCAAAGTATGACTTCTTGCCGTTTTCAGAAGGTTTAGATGTAATAAATGAGTAAGTGGTTACATCATCAAATAATCGAATACCACTTTCATACATCTCTTTTCCAATATAAAAGTAGTACCACCATATTCCTTCTGTAAAAGTTTCTTTGCTGATTTTATGGGTTTTATATTTACCGTATAAGGTGGGCGTATTCCATAAATAACCGATAAATATAGACTCATGAACTTTTGATGGATCTACAAATTCTTTGATATATTCTATTGTTACCACTCCTAACGAATTACACATAATCAGAAATGTCTAACTCATCCCGTTTATTGCTATATGTATTTTTGTTTGTAAGAGATTGGTCTCTTTTTGACTCTTGTTTTTCAACTCTCTTTGCCACTTCTAATTGTTTCTTTTTATTCTGTCTTATTCTCCAAGCATCATTTAAATGCCCCATCATAGTAGAGATTGTATAGTTGACCTGATTAACATCGTTCCAATCTCCAATCTTTGTAGACATTGCATGTAAGTTATTTTTCTCAGATAGCCTATAAGCTTCAAGCATTAGAGCATAGTCAGGCCCCGTTCTCCACTTTGGAATTTTCTTGCCTTTTTTATACTCAAAGCCAGCTCGAAGATGCTTCAGTCTTGTTATATTTGCTACTGATAGTGTTACTAAATCGTGAAACTTTATTATGTATTGATATAGATCATCCCATTGTTCGTTTTCAATTCTAGTTGCCTCTTGCTCTTTCTTAAACCTATCAAAGCAGTATTCTTTGTGGTAATATCTCCTGTTTTCTAAAATCATATCTTCTCTAAGTCCATACTGACTACAAATCGGACACTTAACTGGTCTTGCCAGTTTAATCACCCCCTTTAGAATTTAAAACATTCAAACTCAGGCAATCTCAACAAATTGTTTTTCGTAAATCCTCTATGTTTAACTACGCACTTAATAACTTCTTTAATGTAGACTGTACTTTCTGTTTCCTTTACTTTAAGCTGCTGGAATACCTTGTACCCTGCTTTTCTCTCATTTGAGCCTACTGCTAAAGTTAAGACACCTACTATTCGTTCACCATCAGATAGTAGCCAACCAAATTCATCTTTTTTATAACCAGCAATGTAGTACTCTCCAACATCATAGGCAATTACTTTAAGCCACTTATCTGATCTTTTGTCAATCTCATATTTTGAACCGATGTCTTTCTGAACGATTCCTTCAAGTTTTTGTTGTTTAGTTAGATTAAAGTAGTCAACTCCATGACCTAAGATAAACTTTGTCTTTTTGTAATAATCATTATCCTTAAATGCTGACTCCAGTATCTCTTTGCGCTCAATTAACGGCAAGTGGGTAACACTTTTTCCATTATAATTAATGATATCGAATGCACAAAAAGCTACTTTGTGTTTACTTTTTCTTGATTTAAACCTTTCCATAACTGATTCAAAATTTGGTTTTCCTTCTGAGTCAGTAACAATTAGTTCCCCATCTAGAGTTGTTCCATTTTCAATTGGAATATTATCAATAAGCTCAGGGAACTTGCCAGTTACTTCGTTCTTATGTCGTGTATATAGCCTTACTCCATCTCGTGTATCTACAAGAAGTCTTATCCCATCAAGCTTTAACTCTGTTAAATGCAAATTACTGTTAAATGGCTCATTGTTATCTGCCTTATACAGAAGCATTGGAGATACAAACATATTCATCACCCATTTAACAGTATATCAAATGAGTATATACTATTTCAGCGGTAAGTTATGTATATCGTTTAAAATGAAGATTTTATTCAATTTCATGGTATACTTGTAAAACATTTGTGTTGTCGATTAATTGATCGTGTTCATCCAATACCATAATGAATGAATCATCCATTGGAATATAGACACCCGTTTCATTGAGGTGTTTTACAATGATCTTCCTGACCTCTTCTAGACTTAGTGTATATCCTGCTGTCATTCCATCTCCTCCTCCATTAGCTCAAAGCGCTTGATGCCATCATCTGTATATCCAAAAAACATATCCACTGGTCTAGCCCAAATGTTATTATTTTTATCCTTGTAGATCACCAAACCATCCAATGTTTCAGTGTGTGTAGCCATACTGACAATTGTGTAGTAATTTCCTTTATAATGCTTGTATCTAGCTCCCTTAGTTACTTCGTAAACCATTTATTTTCCTCCACTATGTATTTGGTAAAATTGAACTTTTACTCAAAGTATTTATGTCTAGCGAGTAAATTTTTTCTTCATATCCAATCTGCATTCTTACGGTAATTTTGTATGTATTTTTTCAATATATAATTCTTCGCTTTGTTGCATTAATGAGTTAATTTCATCATTAAGTCGTAATATTTCTTTTTTATTATCATCCTCTACTGCGACATGTAGTTCCTCGTACTTCCAACCCAATTCATGGTAAATTCCCGACAGTTTTTCATATAAACTCAAAATTTCACCTCCTTCTCCTAGTAAGATCAACCTTTTACTATTCTTCTTCTTTTGTTTCTTTTAATTCTTCATTTGTTCCCTTTAGTTCATTCTGATTTCTTTGATTAGATTTCGCTTTAATCCATTCAAAAAACTGTCGTGACTGCCCCAAAGTGTAGCACTCTAAAAACTGTTCTGGAGTTATTGCCAACGTTTCATTTAAATACTCTTCTAGTTCATCGATAGAGGCATAAAAATAAAA
Organism: Paenibacillus sp. EKM10P; assembly: GCF_011800655.1. Classification (NCBI taxonomy): domain Bacteria; kingdom Bacillati; phylum Bacillota; class Bacilli; order Caryophanales; family Paenibacillaceae; genus Paenibacillus; species Paenibacillus sp. EKM10P. Next base: position 337,565 of record NZ_JAALET010000002.1, read on the forward strand.
ATCACTGTATTGATTACTGGTAAGTAGCTTAATTTTATATTCTTGTTCGCTCATTGTTGTAGCTCCTTGTTGTCGTGTACTTATCTACCCAAAGGAATTTTCAGTATTGATCCTAATACAATTGGGCTTGAAAAACCCTTTATTTTCGATTAAAAATTCCTCTAATCTGTCCAAGTCATAACGATTGCCAGATTCTTTGACCATTTCTACTAATTCTTCTCTTGTGAAGATACTTTCATGAGCCAATGGCTCTCCATTATCACCTTCATAAGAACCTTCCCACCAAAATTGATACAATTGCATTGACATCCCCCATTTTTGATCAAAGTAAACTTTTATCTGTTTTTAAGGATTGATTCAGCATAGGATAGGCTTTCTTGTACATTCCCTGCGACTTCTCCAGATAGAACTTTTTTAAATTGAATTATGACCCATTCTAAAGCATCATAGCACTCTTCAACCATATGCTTGTTCTCGTTCTGCATACCTAAGTCTCCATTCTTAGTAAAAGAAAGATTTTAATTGGATCAGTCAAATGCGTTTTCTTCATCTGAAAAATATTTGCGATTTTTCCCAGTGGCTTTCTCAAGGTCACGAATGTAAACCATAATATGATTTGAGTAATGAGGGATTTCAGTCATTTGGTCTAAGATAATGTACAAATTCCTTAATGTTTCTTCTGCCTCGACCATTCTTCCTTTGTTGTACCCCAACACATAATCCGTACTTGTGCTCATATTATCTCCCCATTTCTATGTAAAAGGAAAATTTGATTCTATTTTTCTTTTGGTTTAATGTTTGCAAGGTAAACAATCAATACTAGATAAAATAAAGAACATATCCATGCCAACACTGGACCTTCTTTCCAAGGAGACACGTTATAGATAAAATTAAAAGGCAAAGCAAATACGACTATCAGTAGAACTACAAAAACAAATTTTATAAACAATGTTTCTTTTCCCAATCTAATGGTGCCACGTAGATAGAATAGAGCAACTAGAAATATAAGAACCTGAATCCAAGGCATTTTTTATATCACTCTTCCCGTAAAATGTACGATTTATCAGAATCTCAATTGATCATAAATCTTCACAAAAATCTTAGCAATATTCTTAGCGTCATCAATCCCTCTGTGATGGGTTCCCTCCATTGGCAGTTTAAGCATAGTCAAAGCTCTTTCCATGCCTACGCCTCGCTCCCTACCAATCATCCTCCCATGCTGATGCTTGAGACTGATATGGTTATCCGTCCATTCACATGCGATTTGATGTAGTGCACAATCCTTCTGCAACTGGTTCTTATCATAGAACCCCCAGGAGCAGAGAACATGAGGTTCATTGCCTATCCACTCTCGAAATTGACGGATTGCCTGCGGATAATACATTGCAGCATCCACATCCGCCTGAGAGATGGAGGTAAGCCGCTTACAAAAATCAGAAAGCTGTGGGCTTAATACAGGCTTGACAAAAATTTGGAATTCACTTACAGTCTTCAGCCTATCATTTAGTTTTACGGCTCCGATCTCAATAATTTCGTTTTGTCTTTTGCGGTCATTTTCCCAACAAGTAGCTTCTAGATCAAAAATTATGTAGTTCATATATGCTCCTTTTTCTTTATAAAATATTTGTTTTATAATGATCCGTTATAAATTTTTAGAAGAAATGCTTTAAGCTTCTCCTCTAATTTCCCAGCTTTATGTAAAAATTCGAATTGTTTCTCTTCGTCTCCTCTAATCTTATAAATTTTAAATTGTTTATAGAATCCAGAAATTTCATCCTTATATATTTTATATTGATCAAACTCTTCTTTCGATAATTTATTAAGTTCAACGTGAGACCACACTCTAGCTTTCACTTCTTTAATTTCAAGTTCATTACTGAGATAGGCTCTATGATTGCCTCCACCATCTACAACATAATTTCCATCCAATGTTTTTATGAGATTAAAATCCGTTGGAGACTCGTCCTGCCAACCATTATTTATTATTTTCATTCGAAGTCTCTCTAATTTCACTTCTCTTAGTTCCCGTGATAAAGCAATGATCTTCTTAGGATCAATTAATTGTACACCTAATTCAATTAATGCATACTTAGTTGAGTCATAGTATTCTTCAAGTACGTCATCACTATCAAGCCACTCTTTACTTATGTTAATCCCCCCTTATTTAATTTTCTTGTTAAAACTCACACTTCATTCAGTCTTCTAATCTTTCAACTGTGATTCGCACTCTTTTACCTGCTAAAACTAAGAGCAGATACTCATTCAAAGAGCAACCTTGCTCTCGATTATCAACGTCTGCGTATGCGGGTTCTCCATTAACTAAAAACACATCTACAATTCCTTCAAAAACATTACTCTTCAAGAAAAATATCACTTCCCTTAAAAGATTCGTTTGATTAGATGTATCTAAAACTATATGGGACTAACTTCCAATCCTTTGACAAAAGCAGAGGGTGTCTTGGACTCTTGCCTTCAGGGTCTTCTAAGCATTTTATCTTATGAGCATACGGAAATAATAAAGTCTCAATCTCTCTTTTTCGTCTCACATATTTCTTCATGTCAGATCCCCATGCAATAATAAGGACATCTCTTTCGGCTGCTGTTTCTGTGATGTGACTATCATTATACGCCTCATATGCTTGATCTCTATTTTGAAGTTCAGACGGTTTTGATGCCATAAATGCATACATGTTAACAATATCTACGCCACCATAGTTGTTATCAATCAAATAATTAGTAAGGTTCATTATCGTATCATCTGTTTTCAATGAATTAGCTCTACTTGGATTGAGCATAACTACCCCTACAATTTCCTTGTCTTTCTCCCAAATTCTCGTTAGTCGATATCTGTATAGCTTGTTATCCGCCATTACAGCAGTCGACTCAATTATCTTCTTATCAATATAGACCACGTGGCACCATCCTAAATTGTAAGTGAAAGACTAATTATATAAATTATCTACATTTCGAAAAACGACTTTAATGCGTGATAAACACACCTTAAGTTTGTTTAATCATTTACCATTTCATCATGTAGAAATCTACTCCCCGTAAAATTCTGTAATTGGAGCATTATAGGATGTTTTGAATAGTTCCGTTTTGTTTTTGACCTATTTAATTCAGGCTGAAAACTAGATATTAATTGTGACTCCACACTATCCAAAATAGTCTTTGCTTCTTCTATTGGCGATATCCATTCAATTGGTAAATATTCTTTTCCCACCAAAAAACTCACACTACAAAAGTAAACCCTCTTGGGCAGATTGTTATATATAGGATCATGAAGTTTTAAAGCTACTCTATGCCCTCCTGCAAAACGACTTAAATTTGAAGATGTTTTACCAATGTAAACAATTTTTTCATTTGGAAAAATTCCCACAGTAACAATATAAATTGGATAACAGTGATTTGGAGGTTCACCAAGCTCCTCTTTAATCATTTCGACTTCTTCTCTATCCAACCAATTTCCTGTATTGTTTTGTGTGATGACTAAAGCCTCATTCACATATTCCCTTACCATGTTCCACGTCGTTTCTAGACTTCTAGGTATATGTTTATTAACTTCGTGAAGAGGATAACAAACATCCATACCTAAAAAACCACCAAGATTGAACTCGGGTTTTCCTTCTTCTAAATAAGCAAAAGCAGGGAGAGTTCTTTTCCTCTCCAGCCAAGGAGTTAAAGGAGAAAAATACTGCATATTCCTTCCTCCATTCTATGTTGTCACACACTCTATTTACCAAGCATATATAATAAAAGAATTGCTTTATCAGCTACTTTGAATAATATCTAAATCGTGCAAATCAACTATACCTGATCGATTATTGTCATCAAAACGAACTTTAGCCCTTATGGGATTATCCAACTCATCTAATTCAAATTCAGCTATAACACACCTTCTATCTCTGTGTTTGATCTTCAGAAGATTCAATGGTGAAACAACATAGTGACCCCCAACAAACAAGTCCACTGCTCTTACTATTTCACCTTTCCTTATTTGCTCTAAAAAATATCCTGATGAATTATTGCTATCTCTTAGATTGTTGTAATCCATCATACTTCGGTTATATTTTGATTGAGAATCCATTTGCTACACCTCGTTTCCTAGTAAAAGTGTTATTTTATTGCGCGTTTCCTATCGATAATACTTCCCATAAGTTGCTTAATACCAATAAACATGACAAGACCGAATGTGATTGGCGACACACACAACGACCTCCAAAAATATATCTTACTATTGTACCAATTAAATGTTTTTTCTATATTCGCTTCACCTGTATAATCATCTTCAATTACTATTGCACCATCAATAGGTCTAATAAATATTCTGTTCATATCTACATTCATTGGATTAACTATTATCTTATAGTCTCTTGGATCTGATTCGCTATAATGAGAGTACCAGAAAGAGTTAAATTTAGGTTCCTTGTTTTCATCAGTTCGAGAAGGGTGAAACCAAACAAATTTCTTAGTTGCATCACTGAATTTAAAATTATAATTTGAACGTGCGCTACTATTTGCAATCAATCTAATTATCCCAGTTCTTTCAGCCTCTTCAATTTCGTAAGGAAATAAGTGGTCGGTATAATGTATTAAATTCCTTCCATTCAATTTTTCATACTCTTCTTTTATGATCCGTCTTATGTAATATCTCGATTTCAAAGGATAGAGTAAAGGAACAAGAACAAAGTATCCTATGTACGGGATTATGACAGAGATGATACTGGGCAAACCGGGTATAATACCTTCAATCCAAATAGATATCAATAATGCTAAAATCAATAGTATTAGCGTATAAAATAAAATAGTGACCAATTGTAATGCATGTCTGATTCTACCGATTTTCCCACGCAATTTTTTTCTTACTTTTCTTTGCGTCATCTCCAATATTATCACCACCAATAAAATTTTATCTTTTTAATCCTTAGTTATTATATTCTCTATCTATTTTCTCAGATATCTCTTTTTCTATAAGCAGTTCTTCGAAACGTTCAATGGCTTCTTCGGGATTGTTGCTCAGTTGTACCGAATCTATGTATGTATCTCTAAAACTGTCATTATCTCCGACCCCATTTGTATCCAACCATTTTCAATTATAATCTCAAAATGACTAGCCTTGTGACGATATTTGGCTGCTTTCCTAATTGAAGCCCTAATTTCTTTAGAGATTTTAGTCTTCATATGCTGTCACCTCTCTTTATAGAACTAACTTATTACCTTATGCAGTAGCTCTTTTTTCAATTTTATCAATATCATTTTTTAGTTCATACCAACATTAAACTACCCAATTGCTAACTTCTAATCCTCTGTTAGCTTTAATTTCCTCGTTGCCTTTTCTCATAACTAATGAGCCCAAACCGATAAATGGACATGTCCAACCTTTGTAGTCACCAATATTCTTGTAAATAAGATCAATATCTTCTTGTTGCATCTCTATCCCTCCTCGATGCTTAACATAGCAATATTATACAACATTTTCCTATGTATTTCTTAACAACTTATACATATTATTTTATTATTTTTGTTTGTTTAAGTCAAGCTGAATTATTCCAACCTGACCAATTTACTCAAGTCAACATCCATATAAGCAGCTATCCTTACTTCTACATCATTCCTAATTTTAGACCAAAGAAATCGCATGGTGTGAGTATATCCACGACATAGATACTCGGTCACCAAATCTTTATCTGACCTAACCCCCTCATAAACTTTTATGCCTCTCTGTCTCATTTTTTGACGAACCACTTTTAAATCTGTCAATACTCTGCTTTGTAAGCCCTCTAGATATAAAACAAACAATTCCTTCATCTTTAAGTCAGACTTCTTGATCTTGCTTATGTTAAGCTCCAATACATCCAACACATAAGGTAGTTGTATAAAATCAATTACAAGCTGAGTGTCTTCATTAGATGTTTTATAATTACTCATGCTGTACACACACTCCTAGAACGTTTGTTCTTATAGTGTACAACTAACTAAATAACTATTCAATAGCATCGTATCTAAACATGTTCCTATCTGCTTCAACAAGAACTCTTTGTCCAACATATTCGCCATCTATGTATAATTCGAATTCATAACCTTTGTATTCAACCAAGAGAGTATTTGAAGGAATGTTCCCGTAATTCCTTGTGTACTCCTCTCCACTAAGCAACTCAAACCGAACAACAATTAGACTGTTCATATGATTTGTTTTAAGGTAAATTCTAAAAACAGTGTCTGATTTGGGTGGAAACTGATACTGAACATTAGTCTTCTGTTTTGCCATTATTATGTATTCTCCTATCTTGGTAAAACGATGCTTTTACAAATCTTTAGCTTCTAAATAATCTTCTACTTCAATCATCAATTCCATTAACTCTTCATACTCTGCACCACTCATAGTACTTTTGCCACGATTCAATACAGTACATAATTCAAGATCTAGGGCGCTTGCTACTTTATAAATCTGCTGAAGCAATTCTAAATTACTCTTCAATGCTCATTAGCTCCTTTAATGCCTTTTCATATTTCTTTATTCGCTCATAGTCCTTCTTTGTTGGCTGCTCAATCCTACTCAAATCAATGTTATCTTCAATATCAGCAATCTTAACTTTTCGCGCCAACTTATTTTGTTTACAACGTGCAATGAACTCCCAGTACGTTTCGTTCTCTTGTCTTGTCAAGGCAATAACTGCTTCAATAATTTGACTTGTGAAATATTTCGACAGTTTTTCTCCGGTCATAGTTGTGTCTTCTAGGATGTCATGTAGTACAGCCACAATTTGTTCTTCATTTGAATTCATATTCATCATTACACGCAATGGATGTAAGATATATGGATTACCACCCTTATCATGTTGACCATTATGCATAGTTGCAGCAATTGAGATTGCGTTGTTTAAGTTGTTTACCATCTGAAAACAGTCCTCTCTGTACAAAACTGTATCAATTAACAACCATCCTTTTTTATAATACTGAGCGCTATATTCTTGTCCAAGTACCAATTCATCGTAGTTATTATGCCACTTAGAATACATGACCTTCATTAACAGTAGCCTCCTCGTCATTTCATTCCTTCTAAAAGCCCAATTTTATCAGTTTAGTATTATTGAATTACTACATAATAAACAGAAGTTACGCCTTTACGTTTTCTTTTTGGAATACTAAAGATTCTTAGTTTGCTTCCCACAACTTCAACTCCGTCTTCTATTTCGTTCAAGTTTATTCCAGAACATATTTTGTTTAAATTTGTTTCTTCCATTAAATAGCCTTCTTTAATTCCATTCTTCACAAACGTACAATCAGAAGCGCTTAGAAATTGAATGTCGCGATGTCCTTCGCTTTCCAATTTTTTGATCATAGTATCAACGTAATCCTGAACTTTCGTAATCATTGTTATCATTCCTCCGTCATAAATTCGTTTATCCATTGAATCCATACAATATGTCTAATTCAAAATCATTTTGTGGTCTTAGTGTATAGAGTGTCTTTCCCACTTTTCTTGCATATCTACAACAGTTACCAGTACCACCCTTCGTTCCATCCCAAGCAGCGACAACAATCCGTGATTTATCTACCATGTATTCATTTCTCTTTTGCATTTTCGCTACATGATACTCGCCAATCGGCACTCCCTCTACTCTATATAGTGGCATCTCGTCTACATAAACAACTTCATCTGCTGTATCAAGCATCTTCGTGTACCAGTGCTGAGTTACACGATCAGTCCATTTACTTGCTTGATTTTTGAATGGTATCGCTACAATGTTTTTGATTTCAGAATAATCTGTGTTCTTTAGCCCCTGAACTGTCCAGAATGCTATTTGGTCAAAGCCGATAGCACCGCCAGTAATAAAACGTTCAACTCCCTCGTTCTTAATTAAGTCAATTAACACTGTTTCAATTTTGCTCTTTATGTATTTTGATTGTTTATCCATAAGGCTGTAGCAATTTCCTAATTTATTCGGGCGGTGTCCTGTGAATGATAGTGTTCTACTTTCTAGCTTCTCCTGTACTCTGCGTTCTTCACGTCTTTTGTTTATTTCTTCTCTTCCTTCAGGGGAATTTAGCCATGCGAAGTCAACCATGAGTATCACCTCTTTCTTAAAAATCTAAAATCTCTGTAGCGCTGCAATTAAAATAAATGACCCCATCATTACATAGAAATATGTTTTATGAGAGAATTTTGACTTGTTAGTGAAACTTATGAGGCGACAAGGTGGGTATAATATTGCCATCGCCGCCAACATACCCAAAGCAGTATTAAGATAAGTAATTAGAATTTTTGTCACCCTTTATATTAAAATGTTCATTTTATACCAATCCAAAATTGAATCTAGCCATAAGAAACATATTGATAACTTCATTCATTCTTAAATTAAAGTATTCTCCTGTGCTATCCCACCACTCCGCAGGTTTTTCTAACAAGCTCATACTGTACCAATCAACAAGTGACACGAAATCAGTGATCTTCCCATCCCTCCCCTTGTTTTTATGATACTCAACAATCCTTCTTTGGATGTCATCGATCAAATGCGGATAATGAGCTACAATACCCTCAAATCCTTCACTTAGTTTGTTAATAACAATAGTTTTTGTGCTTTTGTCGCTCATGGCAGCTTTCAAAGGAGGGTCAATATTTATGATCTTGTCAAGCAATTGTTCTGAAGCAATAATCTTATCCATAATAATCCTCCAATAAAATTGAGTTTGTATTTTTATTTTCTATGTAAAATATGTATTTCATCAACCTACAGTTTTCTACCACACACAGGACAGAAATATATTTTTACCCCATACAATGAATGAAGTTCGCTTCCACCAATAACACTATCCTCCAGATAATTGCAGCTATTAATGAAAACTGAATAGTCATCACTGTGATTTCTCATTAATGGCTTTCTGTCTGCCAATGGCCTACCACTACAATATGGGCAAGTGTCAATATCCACTTTGGCACCACCTTTGCATAAATTCATCACGACTCCCGAAGCACAACTCTATTATGTTCCCAATGTTCCATTCTGGCTCTACCGTATTCCATCTCATTCAAATTGTTCATAACATTTAAGGCTTCTTCGTAATTTGAAGTTGCAGAAAATACAATTCCACTTCTCCCTTGTACTACATAAATACTTTGTTCATTTTTCTGCTTCATTTCTCTTCTCCTTTTCAATCCACTCAAGCTTATTAGTGTCCCAATTATCCTTTTTATGCTTTAGTCCCATCTTAGCAATAACATATGAATAGATGGGTTTGTATCCGTAATTGTCAGTCCGAACATACTTGTGCATATATGGAAACGAATCAGATGGATGCTTATAGTAACTGGCACTTATAAAGTATCTTTCTCCGAACCTATCACCACCCAGAACACGAACACAGAGATCTACAAACTTATCCTCTCTTTGTGGAATCCATACATGGTGGTGCAAGTGAAAACTTCCATCTGAATCTAATTTCATCTTTTCAAATCGATACAAACATTCATCTTTTACTTCATATGTATAACGATCAACTTCTCGATAAAAACCAAATCCATTTGGGACTTCATAATTAACTCCATTGATGTTTACAACCTTTATTTCGGCATTCAGTCTACGTTCTTCGTCATCAATTTTCCGCTTCAGTTTACTCATTTCTTCACTAATGCTCAATTTTGCCGTTCTAGACAGTACAGATTTGTAATCCGATTCCACTTGTTCATATTCTTTTTTCATTAACTCCAATTCCATTCAGTACCTCCTATTTTTTTATTAATACTCTCTTTCAAACCCTCTACATTCTTTTATTTCATGTTTATTCTCAAAAAATTCTTGAATAGCTTCATCTGAATTACTACAAGTCTCAAGACATTCGTATTCATCCTGTTGGACTGCATCTCCACATTCATGCCAGAAATGTGTACATTTCAAACAAATACTGCTTGTGTTAACTTTGATTTTAATCACTTCATATTCCCTCTAGATTTACAACATTAAATTCTTAATCAAACACGCATTTTACTGAATAATTACTTTTAGTCGTGCTAGTTTACTTTTATATTCATTATTATCTTCTGCTTTCCAGCTAGATGTCCATTTCTTCAGGAGATCCGAAATTGGTTCTTTATATAGCGGCTTAAAAAATTTAGCTTCACCCTCTACAACAAAAGCTATTTCATAGTAATCTCCATAAAAATATTGCAATAACTCTTCAACCTCTTTATTGTAAATAGGAGTTTCTACAACATCAAAAGTTTCTATTTCTGCTAGACCCACAAAAAACATATTCATCCTCCTTTTGTTACATAAATCAACACCACTTAAATAACCACATCTGTCATACCACATTTTCTATAAATAACTCTAAGTTTCTCTCTGACTTCTATGTATGCCGCATTTACTTCTTGCATTTCTCCTTCTACGTTCACAACTTCGTTAATCGCATCTTGCATAAGCAACGCTTCTCTCCATGCTGTTCGTTTCTTAAAGTATTCGTAGTTGTAAGTGTATGAATGACCATAACGATCTGTTGGATTAATTGTTTTATTTAATTCGACATATAATTCTTCCAGCTTAATAGCGCATCTTTTCAATTCGTTGTCTAAACTTTCATGTACTTGTTGCAACTCAATAAACTCCTGAGTTTTATTATTTCTGATAATTTCAATTGGCACACTTATAGTCATAAAAGATTTCTCTCCTTTATTTATTTACTGAAGCAATCATTAGTGCTCTCACGGATTCTTTTAATTAAATCCTCGCCCCTTTTTTCGTCCCATTGATTTATATAAATACACTTCCAACCCAAGCAGTATTTTTTCTTCTGGTAGATTTTTAGTTTTTGAACAAGTTTGTAGTAAGTCATCCCATGTTCTCTGCTTGTATTAACTCTGACTTCATCAATTTTTATCTTGTATTGTTTACCATCTTCGTTCCAATACTTCTTATACATCAATTTCCTCCTACTTATAAAACGTGCCTTTTACTGAAACAGTTTAATGAACTCCTCTTTCTTTGCGCTTGCTTCATTCTCCAATTTTACTAATTCAGAATTTCTTCCCCAAGATGATAACACGATAGTCATCGCGCTCGTTTCTTTATTTACTTGATCGTTAAACATTTTTATTATTTTCTTGTATTGAGCTTCTGATATTTTTCTCATTGTTCAACTCCTTATGAAACAGACCATCAACTATTCTTAATTAAGTTTACTTTATTATCAATAAATTCAATCGTTCTCTCAAATGCTGAGTAATCTAAGTTGTTCATTGTTTCTTCTTGTAACTCAAGTAAAGTTTCCTTAATAGCTTTGTAGTGTTGAAGAATCATTCTCTTTTCGTTGACTTGTAGTTTATTATTATCGAAGCGTCCCATACCCAATTCTCCCCTTTCTTAATAAAAGAACTCTTTTAGCTAATTTCTATGATCGATTGTCCAAACAACTTCCTTATGATTGTTACTTTGAGATTGAAATTTCCATCCATTGTTTGTCATTTCTACGGCGTGTTGAAGATACTCTTCATAATTTTCATATTCATAAGTTTTAATTTCATACAGAAGCTTTGGCAAACTGCTTTCCTCCTCTATACTTTCTTTTTTCAATTGTATAACTTCAGAATGATTAGCTTGCTTGCTAATTAGCGACTCTGGAATTAAGTATCCTCTACAAATCGGACATTTGTCATAATCAAATACCCACTTCTCCCCACAGCCCTCATAGTGAGATAGATGGAATAAATGCCTCTTGGGTACTCCAATACAGTGATACATTTTACTCACCTCTTTTTTTGAATTGATATGTATCTTTCCATAAATCAATTATAGCATCCATCTTGTTTGATATCAATATATTTCATTATTTTTGCTTATTTAAATAAAAAAAACCTCCATTAAAGGAGGCTTTGCACTAACTAATACGCAAATGCTTTTTATCTGTCACTAATTCAACACCTTCAACAACTTTACCCTGTTTTACGGCAGCCAATAACCCCTTGGTATCAATCTTATCGGGTTGCGGAATTCTGTATGTATTAGGAATAGCTCTTTCATTCACAATATTAATGGATGGAGGATTCTTTTGTAGTCTAACTTTAAATAGACCTGCGTCTATCTTGTCAATTTTATTTACTTCTAGCACAGCTTGAGTGTAGCTCTTTAATCCTTCTATTTTGTTCTGAAGGTATTTGCGTTTTTTTGCAAGTCGATCTTCTTCTTCTTTTAAGGCTTTGATATCTCCCTCGATGTTTTTCATGAACTTAGCGATATTCTCTGCCTTATTACTAATCTCATCTTCAATAGATTCTAGTGTCTCAATGTACAGTTGCAAATCATCTTCCGTTAAATCGTCATTGTCCCACGCAGAATCTACAAAATTGTTAAATACTCTATACTGCTCCCCAAGCTCATATAACTTACTCATACTTTATCATCCTTTTGTATGTATTATGGTAAAATCTATGTTTTATACTAGTAAATAGCAACAAAACTTTTCCTTGCTATATATTTTTATTCATATTATACTTTTTCAGTAAGTTTTTTTGGGAAGTAATGCTGGCCAGCTTACTATATAAACCCAATATCAAGGAGGATATACTATGTTAAAAGTAGCTAAAGTTGCTTTATCTGTTTTGCTCCTATCTGCATCAATCCCTTCTTTAATGGCAAATGCCCAAGAAAATGCTACTCCCAACAACTATGACCAGTATATTAAAGAAGCGATTGAACAAGAAATCTTACTAGATAAAGGTGCATCTAGTACTGCAAAAGGCATGTCAACTTTGAGCAATAAGGAATTCGATAAAACTTTAGACAACATCACAGAAAGTTCTAGCATTAGTCAAACCACAAAAGAAAACATCAAAAAATTGGAAAATGCAGAAGTTGTTCTTCTAGACTTCGATTCAGATGGAGAATTAATTAACGCAACTTCCTCCGATAAAGGCGATATCCGATCAAATTTTGAAACAAGAGAAATCACAACTACAGAATCTACATATGGAACTGAACCACATGAAAGAATCTCTACACAATCTTACTTAGGTAATCAAGGAAACACAGCAGGCAAAGAAACAGGGGCATTCCATCGCCTTCAAACTCCCGCTAGTAACGCTAATAAAATATATAATGGCGTAGTTGCAGACTCTGTTGTTTTGCCAACTTATAATATCACTGATGCTTTGAAATATTCAGAGGCAGCCTACTTATACACTGGTGTTGATGGAGTAGCTGAAGTTGGATTTGAAGGAATTGCTTCTCAGTTTACTCCAGCTGGGTGGTATCCAATGTTCCATGCAAAATCAAATCATACTGTTGATTCAGGAAATACCAATGGCATACCACAACCTAGTAGTGGTAAATATTACTATGATACAACTAAAAAGTTCTATGGTGGTGACAAAATTAACGGCTATAAAGTATATTATTACTCAACAGACTCAACGCTCACCATTAGAGAGCAAATAAATTACTCGGATATTTATGTTGTTAGATTTAATGGATTAGGAAGCACAGGTAGATCAGTTAAGCGGCTAACTGCAATAGCTATGGGTTCTGCCACTTCAACCACCAGCCCATTCCACTATGGATACACTACACCTGCTATTTGGAACAATATGAAATTTCTAACTAACAATAGTTCCAGTTCTGTTTACCCAAGTAGCGTCTCAGGATTAAGCAACGACGTATGGACTCACGGAGGAAAAATAGACTATACCAAGTCAGGGCAGTCAGAAAGATATGTCTTTTCAGTAAATTGATTGTACTTTGAATTAAAAGGAGAAAGACATCATGAAAAGATTCTTTATGGTTTCTGTGTTTCTTATTTTTTCACTTGCATTAAGCGTACAAGCCAGTGCAACAAAACATCCTTATAATTACACAATTAATGTGGAGGTAAACAATGTTCCCGTTAATTTCGGAACTAATTCAGATGCGCCTCCGTATATTGATAATGCTACAAATACAGCTTTTGTTCCTCTTCGTTTTGTTTCTGAAAATTTAGGTGGCAAAGTAACAGATTGGAATAAAGCTTTGCAACAAGTCACCATCCAATCGAAAGACGGAACTGTAATTAAATTAGCGGTCGGTAGCAAAACTGCGTATGTCAATGGTGAAAAGAAAACCTTGCTTGTTGCACCGCAAAGTCCGGCAACTCGCATTCAAGTTCCATTGCGAATTGTTTCTGAAGTATTGGGAGCTAAAGTTGATGCTAAAAAAATTGATGGAACATTGAATGTGAACATTACAACTTCCAAGTAACATTTTTTAATCTAGACCACCTTTTTGATAAGGTGGTCTTTCTCTGTTGTTTTTGTTCGACTTAGGAAGAGTGCTCCATTTTTCCAGCTTTTTGAAAGATAAAGTTCAAAAGAATCAAAACTTTGTTGTTTAATTTTGACTCAATAAAAGTCCTCTTTTATTCAATTATTTGTGCTTTATTTAATGAGAAGGTTTATAATATAAATACTAACTCTCACTAAAGGTGGCAATTAAATGGCACTCTCTCCTAAACCACTCAAAGAATTTGATAAATCAAAAATCAATTCTTCTGACGGCGCGCGTTACTTATTAAATAGTAAAAAAAATACTGCAATCAAGATACCGTCAACTGTACTTAAGGTGCTCCAGAAATTAAACGCTAACATATTTCTAGGTGACGCTTTGATTACCGCTCTTCATTTAAGATCGTTTGGAGATGATGAACTTATCATTAAAAACTGGCACGAATCTTCCTATGACATGTATCAGTTCCCCAATTCCACACCAAATCAGAGGTTTCTAAAGTTTATGGAAAACGTGTTTAACGTAATTTCACACGAACTAACAGAGAAAGAAACAGACACTCTGCTCTACTTTTTCGCAAGAGTTCCTCATGGATATACCCTCCCCGATAATCTTATTCGCTGTCACTATGAGCTGAGACATACTATTCTCTAGGGAGCGGTCTGTAAGGCTGCTCTTCTTTTTTATGAAATTTCTATTTTACATTAAATTTACATTGTCAATGATTCTTCAACGAAAGTTTTTGACGGCAGTTATCAGTTTATTTTTATAGTCCTCAAGGGTCATAAAATAAATATGCTTGTCTGGTCGATTGTAGTAATCATCATAATCTTCATAATCGAAAGTAGGATCATCTTCTTCATACATTGCATATGTATTTGGAAAGCTCATTGATTTTTTATCATACTTTTTAACATGTTCATTATACAAATAGTCCTTTTCGTATCTTTCTAAATCTTCAACACATGTAAAATCAAATAACTCAAGCCCTTGTATGGGGAGATTGTGACCTCTATGATTAATTTTACACTGGTAAAACTCATGTCGTTCTGCATCGCCTTCACTTTCGAATTGCTTACCATCACTTGTCTCCCACATTGTTTCAACATCTTCCCCCACTTGTACAGTTTCATACTTTGGGGTTTTAATTTCAATTTTCTGAATCATCATATCTCTCCTTTTAATCTAAAATTACAATCTAACTAGATTCAAATAAATAGAGCAGGCTAAAACAAAAGCAACAATATCGTCAATGCATCTAGGTGTGATCGTGCCATAAAATACTTTTTCTGCAATTGTCCATAAAAGACCTATCACGCAGTAGATTCCCAATACAATAATGAAATCAATAATAAAGAGAAGTAAGCCAATCAAAAAGTTAATCAAAAATAAATCCACTCTTTTCTAAACGAGATAATTTCAATTAAATCGCGATTTTAAATCAAGGATAGCTTCCCGTAGATTCTATAATAATAGTCCTCTAATATTTTTTTTCGTCCAGAAATATCTTTAATTGATGCTACTAGTCCAACATCTACTTGTTGTAATTTAACAATCGCTTCCACTTGCTGATGACTCATAAAATCTCTGATTCCTTGATGTTTCTTTAGACTATGTTTCTCTTTGAATTTTTTTGAAGTCATCCCGAGTACTATCTTATTTATCATGTCTGCCTCATTACTGTAATGAAACGGATTTGGATTTTCGTGAGACATTTTAATCATCGTTGTTAATGCTGGATATTCAATTCGTGCCAGTTGTCGCTCTTGAATGAACTTTTTCATTTCGTTGAATTTCTCTATGTATTTTATTTTAAATTTAATTGCATTTTCACCTGTAAATCCCATTGCCAAAAGTGTGAATCCATTTTCAGTCAACAAAAACTCTGGATACTCTTTTCCTCGATCATTTTTATAGGACGATTTTATAAAATTAATGTCCCAATCTGACTCCCCAATTTTGGGGAGTGAACTTTGAATGTTTGCAATATCTCTGAGTACATGATCGTGTCGTTTTACAAATATTTCTCCAACTTTTCTACTACTTACTACTGGTATACCATCAAGTGCAGTAATTCCAAATTCGTCACCCATAATAGTTTTTAACTTTTTACTCAAAATTTAATTCCCTTCTATGTAAAATTCTTATTTGATAATCTTTATGCTTTTTCAATTTCTATTTCCCCAGTTCTTTCTTTAAAAGAAACACAATCAAAACACTTGGAGTGTCCATTACGGTCGGCCTTACCTTCTCTGTCTCCAAAGGTAAAGTTACAACAATGACTCCCCCTGCTTCCATCCTCATATTCATAAATTATTACCTTTTCACATATAGGAAATCTTTCTTTGTAAGCTTTAATTTGACGAGGGGAATACATACCATAATCTTCATACTCTTCATCACTCAATTCGCCTCTTGCTTCGCGAATCCAAATATCTGTTGGTAAATCACCATTCGAACCACTATTATGTATTTTTTCTTGTCCTTCTATCGTAAATGTATCTATAAATCCATACAAACAATCATCACAAATTGTAAATTCAACATCGCATGCATCTAATGAACTACCATATCCCACTCTTCCAAGATTGATTGTGTGCCATTGCTCTTGATAACTAAATGCCCAATCATCTTTTTCATTCCAAGTTTCTGTTTTACCACATTTATAGCACCATCTTGTCTCTTCTGGACAACAATTTGCTTCGTGGTTGGCGCAATTGCCCTCATCTGTAAAAACCTCTTCACATTTCTCACATTGAAACTGTTGATTTATTTTCATTAAACCACTTCTTACGTATTTTTAGTTGCTATTGCTCTCATTCTATCAGCAGCAGCCTGTCTCTGTTCGGGTGTCCAGTTGCGACCACTACTCTTAGCACGCAATGATACCTGCCCATAGTCACCCTTGAAGTAATGACCACCATCTGCATCAACTCGAAGCAGCTCCAAACCAGCTTTTTTGATTTTTGTGATTGTTTTAGGGGAACAACTGTACACTTCCCACTCATTTGTTTCATCATTACACACACATACAGTTTCACGCTCTTCTGCTGTAGCCATTTATTCACCTTACCTTTCATAGATTCCAATCATTCCGTTTTTATACGCTTGTAATACACAAGAAGGACATAGTTTATTGGCATAATTATTATCAAAATCAATTAAAATAGGCTTAATTGCTGGCTTATCATTATGATACCCACCTACCCAAAAGCTCCCAGAGTTGCATAGTGAATGATATACATGTTCACCAATATCACTCAAAATATGGTACTTGTATTGCTTATTTTTTGCGGTTTGTGTGTGATAAATCTTCATTGTGCCTCCTCTGTCATTATCTGATGGGGGGAAATAATCCCCCCATTTGTACAATTCATTTAAAATCAAGTTTCCTTATCGTTTTTAGCATTTCTCTAAGCAAAGCTGATTCTTTCTCCGTTACACTAACATCTACTTTGTCCCAAACAAATACCAGCTCTTTTTGCTTTTGTATAAATTGTTGAAGTGAGTGTGCTATATCTATAGCTTTAATGTCATTGAAATAATCATTGGCAACCACGGCAAACAACTCGCTGAACCTTCGATCCAGAGCCTTACAAATAGCCGTGGCTTCAAACATAGTTACTGGTATACTTTCAAAACAACTTTCTTTAACCTCATTTAGTCTTGTCTTATTTATTCCCGTATCTATTTCTAAATCAATTAACACATCATTTTTTGAAAGAATGTTATAAAGAGATCCTAGTGCAGATATTGTGTAATTTAAACGAAGCTCTTCTTGCATTTTTTCATCTGAGATTAATGAGCCTGAAATATCTACTCCTATCACAGGAGGATCATCAAGCGATATGAGTATATTATATTCACTCATCCCCATATTTTTTCCAAGATACAGTGCGTTACTTTTTGAAACAGCAATCTCTAGATTTTCATACTTTTGAATAGTGGATTCATGAAGACCTACTTTTTCGGAAAATGCTCTTCTGCTTATACCATGTTCATTTCTGTACTTTTTCAAAAGATTGTGAAATTTTATTATCACTGTAACAACCTCCTTTTGAGATCATTATAGTATTATAATAATATTATGTAAATACTAAATTGTTTTAACATAGTGAAATGCTGATTTTACTTCGATCTAAATAAATCCATTAGTTCTTGATATTCGTCTACCAAAGATTGTCTGCCTTGCTTTATGTATTGTCTAATTACGTCTGCTTGACAGTTCAAGCTTTTACCTTTGAAAATGTCATTAAAATCATCAAACTCTTCTGCATACCTTACCAAATCAGGATGGTTATCTAAATAATTTACCCAAAGCATTTTGTACCATTGTGACAAATAATTAAGATCGTATTGTTTTCCGTTCAACTCAATGTGTGTAGGTTGTTTTCCCTTTGCATCTTTCCAGTTTGATGGTTTATAATCCCCAAATCTCTTACACATCTGATAGTGATTTTCTATTGAATTAAACCTACCCCATGCCCTTACTTTCGCATAAAAAGCGGAAAATCGTTTATCTCCTTTTGATGAACATTCAAGTATTTTTATTTTCATTATCTACTTCTTGATAAATGATCGATTTTATTTACACATCGCTTTTTAATTGATCTAATATTGTTCTATAATCAGAGAACTTTTCTTTGTAAATTTCAATTCGACTTTGAACTAACTCCAACTTATGCCCCAAATCTTCCTTTTCTCTCTCTAAATCAGGAATAAAGTTTTCGTAGTAGTCTAACTGCTGCTCAATAAAATGTTTTGCGCTTTGAACGCTCAGATAAATCTCTCCTTTCCTAATGAAATATCAATTTTAATTAAATTTAATATGATGTTCACATTATGTTCATCATCATTTACAATTAATTCATTTTATTGTTTACTTATGGTAAAACATCCACTATGATAAATGTGTATTCCAAATATGAAAGGATGATAAAGATGAAAAAGAAACTATTAGTTAGTCTGTTGACTGTTGTTGCTTGTTTCACACTTGGATCAACATCTTTTGCGGCTAGTGCTACCACACAAACCACTAATACTAACTCAAGTAAAATTTCATCAATAACACCTTTTGAAACTAAATATGTCACTCATCAAGAGGTTTTACCGAAATCATCTTTTCCTGATATGTCTAGTTTGCCTATGTATTATGGGTACAATCAAGATGGTTGGACGGGCACCATACCTTTGCGTTCTGTCGATGGACAAACAGGTTACACTTGGACAGTCACTTATGCAGGATGGGTAAATCGATAAGTTTAGTTAATTAATTTTATGAATAGTAGGCTCTATATTTTTCTATTTACCTGAGCCTACTATTCATATAGTGTACATACTTTATCATCAAATCTTTATTTTATAGTCCTACATTTCCTTAGAATAAATAAAAGCTCAGTATCCTCCGTCCTTCTCCAACAGCCACTCTTTTAGTTCCACTTGGGCCTTTGCGAAAGCCAATTCAATATCATTGCTTTGAACATGGATTATAGTTCGCCCATGCCATGGATGACCGATTCTGTATCCCACAGAAATACACCAATCTAGAACGTCTGAATGATATACTTCTAGCGTCCAACTTTTATGATACTTTTTTATTGAATCATAAAATTTTATGAACTCTTCCATGATTACCTCCTCGTTCCCCGATCAAATTCAATTTTCATTGGTATTTGCCGACCAATGTATTGATGTCTTTAAGTGCCACATTAACTTCATTGATTGACCCCCAAATTGAACCACCACTCGATTTAATCTCAATTTTAAATTGCTGTGGATCAGTTACTGGCTCAACTGGTGAACCATGATAAAACAATGTTCCTTTAGGAAAAGTCTTTTGATAATAAGAATCGGTATATTCCTTTGTTAGTTCAGTCAGTCCTTTACAGCCTTTCACACGCTTTTCTTCTTTCTTGCTGTGTATGTGATATCCAAGAGACTTATATTTATGAATTTCTACTAATAGTCCTTCTCTAATTCGCCAAATATCTTTAACTTCATGAGATTGAATCTGTTCCATTTATCCTCCTTGTAAAATACAGGTTTTACTAAATTTCTATTACCAACATCAGGTCAATGTCCACGTCTATCTTTGGGTCATAATTACTCAAAGTATCAAATTCTATACGATTATCTTTTAGATGTTCTAAAGCTTTATCATGTGATGCCCACATATCGTCATTATTTTTGTCGATAAAAAGAATATCCTTAGGCATAGTTAAGCCATATGCTATCCACTTAAACATCGCTCTCTACCTCATCTAGTTGTTCGATAAATTCCTGCACCTTTAACCCATACTGAGTCCTTGACTCCTTGGCTGCTTCAATAACCTGATTAATATTTGATCCTTTAACTTTTACTTGCTTGACCATCTCATCAACGCAATTTTCATTTATGTATTTAATCGTCTTAGTTCTGTTCATCAATATACATCCATTTTATCTTCAACAATTTGTTTTAAGTCGTAAATCTTATCGCGTAACTCCTGAAGCTCTCCATAATCAATATCATCAATTTCTAAGTAATTATATAATTCGAATAATCGTTCAAAGTTAAATGGCAACACTTTATCACTTCCAATCCAACAAAATTTCTCTTACTTCATTCCAGTTGTTTACTCGAAAAAATCGCTTCTCATCAAGATTGTGTGGTGCATTATACAGAATCTTATTCCCTTTGAAATTCTCTAAATTTTTAGGTTTATCGTCAATTAAATAATTGGCTGCTATTATAGATTTGTCCCTTGTAAATACAAATTTATTTTCATCTAAAAAAGGGAAGTGCTTTACCAGCCATTTATATTTAGGCACAACATTGTTCAAGTTGAATGGAGCTGTCACAATGTAGATGTCATAATTGTAGTTCAATTCTTTCAGTACTTCTTGGCATCCCTCCATTACGGGCAGGCTATAAAAGAAGTCAGGTTCATCAAGATACTTATATATTTTATCCCCACATTCTTCTTTGCATAGATGATGCCAATTCCAAGCGTTAATTTGATCTGGGTGTAAATCATCATTGTAATCAAGATTGTAACGCCGTACCCACTCACTGAGCAGGTCGGCAATAACATTGTCCTGATCGACAGCTAATACTTTCTTAGCCATTCAATCCCTCTTTCTGTTTTCTTAATTCAACTAAAGCGAGTATTCCATAACCAATTTGATCAAGTAATGTATCTTCAATTGATTCTTCAACCTTGGCCTTACTTCCTTGAACCAAGTTTTCAAGTCTTCTCATTTTATCGTCCATGCGGATTAGCGCACTTAAAATTCCATATTTCTCAAACTGGATACTAAAAGAATTTCCGTAATCATGATTCTTTCTTTTTAGAAGTGACTCAACCTCACCACAAATTTTCTCAATTCGCTGTTCCTGATTGTTTTCGATCTTTATTCTCTCCCCACTTAATCACTCGTACTTTTACATGTTTCTTTCTACCAAATTGTCTTGCTTCATTTTCTGTTCTGACATACACATCAATTTTGTGACCCTTAATTGCTCCACCTTTATCCTGTACTACTCTTCTACCTACACCATCTATATAAACCACTGTCCCCTTAGGCAGTACCCTCCAGTCAGCAGCTATTGTTTCACCAGCCTTTGTCATTTTACCTGAAGCAGTTCTTCCATAGTCTTTGCTGTGTACACTTCTACCTTGATTATTGGTGTAGGCTGTTAACTCAAAGCGATCCCATTTGTATGTATCTTTCTTATTTTTCACTTGTTCAATCTTACCCAACTTAGCAACCTTTACTTCTTGCTTAATGGTCGTGTTTTTCATTTCTCGTACTTGATTGACACTTTGTGCTTCAGTGTTGTTGCAAACTGATAGCGCCAATAGCAGAGAGAGGATTAGCTCACCCAACGTATCACGCTCCTGTTTTAGTATGAAGCCCCACTTCTATAGTGAGGCTATTTTCTGATAAACTCTGTCTTTTACTGTGTTATTCTATTCCGGCTGTGACTCTTTAAATTCTCGCACAGCGTCATTCAATTCATCCAATACACCAACCATCATCTCAACATGGTTCTTTGTAAAGTCGGTAACCTTTTTACCTTTTCCAAGTCCATTCTCGATGATATCTGTAACTGTATCTCCTTTGCCACATTCATGCAGAAATCTACCCGCAGCAATGATATTTGTCTTCAACTCTTCAAAGTTCAGATCTTGGGATTTAAGCGTCTCTTTTTGCTCCTCATAAGTAACAGCCTTAATTCCTTCTACTTCTTCTTGTTTTTCGATTGCTTTGATAATAGCTTCTTCCAATGCTTCAGCAGTAAATTCTCTTAGCCCAGTTTGGATGTAATCAAAGCGGCTACGAGCAAAGAATTTATCTGTTTCAGCAAGGAAAGCAGAAGATTTAATTACTTGGTTTTTTTCATCAGTCCCATTGGAACGAAGGTAAACCACGATATCACTATTGTCGATAACTGGAGCAAGTGCTCTCTTGTCACCTTTAGGCCAGAACTTTCCTTCTTTATCCTCAGTTTGGTGGGCAATGAAAACAACTGTGAATCCTGCTCCAATCAACTTATCAATCTCTTCCCAGTATGCTGTCTCATACTCTTTCCAAAGACCAAACCCATCTCGTCCAGATGCAATTGTATCTGAATCATATTTATCGCAAATATACTTAGCGCAGTAACGAGCTGATGCTTCAACTTCATCAAAGATAATAGTCTGGTATACTTCTCGCGCTTTACTTACCGTGGATTTGTGAGTTAATTGTTTATTTACCTTTTTAAAGTCGCTCCAGTTGTTGATTGGAGCAAATGGAACACCAGCAATTGCATTGAGTCCTTTTTCAAATCCTAGGTAAAAAGGTTTCTTAAAACGTGTAGCTTGCTTAGTTTTGCCCAAGTTGTTACTACCATAAATTGTGATGATTTTGCCTTCTAGCCCTCTTGCAACTACTGAAACTTGTGGATTAAAAATATCTAATGTTGACATATGTATAAAATCTCTCCCTAATTTAAAATGTAAATTAGGCGACTAGCAGCAAACTAGCCGCCAGCACAATCTAACTATATTTCAATCTATGTAATGCTACTATCCATTAAAACGGCAGATCATCTTCAGAAATATTGATTGGCTTACTATCAGAAAAAGGATCAATTTTTGTTGGCTCATCGAAAGGATTTTTACCAAATCCTCCGTCAGAATTTTTATTTCCTTGACCACTTTTCTTTTTCTCTTTCTTTTCTTCAATCTCTGATTCACGAACTTTAAGGGCTTTAGCGACTAATTTCGGATCAAATGCATTTTTACTGTCTTCATCATATGGAGCCGATCCACCTTTAACCAAATACTCTCTGACTGTTTTACGATCAATCTTTACTTGTGGTTCGCCGAACCCAGTTTCAATTTCTCGACGATTGATAATTTCTTGATTAACAATAACTCCATGCAAGGATACTGTATTTCCTTTTTCATATGTATCTGTCACGTATGCAACTGCTTTTGGATCGGCTGCTACCACTTCAAAAGGAATGACCGCTCCACCATAAATCGGAATCAAACCTTTAATAATTGCTCTTCCTGTACTTTCGTCATTTTTAATTTCTTCTTTTACAGATATAACAAATAATTCAAATGAAAAGTTGGCTTTAGGCTCAAACACATCAGACTCTTTAACGCGATTTACAAAGTTAGTATTGATTTGTGGATATGATTTCCAAAGACCATCGCCACCAACGTATTCATTGAGCCGAACTGAACCTTGTGTGATTCTAACTTTATCCCCTGTTTTATACTCGTCCATCATCGTCTTAATGCCTTTGTAAATACCATTGATGCTTTTGTCTTGTTTATACTTAAATGAGAACAAGTGAACAGTATGAACAGAGTTTTCATCAACCTGAATATCAATCTCACCCGAAATTACTTCTCTCTTATCTGGTAGTGTGCCTTCTTCAATTCGCACTTCTTTAATAGTTCCTTCGATATGTACTGTGTTTTCTGCTTCTTGAAGTGTTTTTTCGTTTGCCATTAATAAATCTCTCCTATTTTATGTATTATTGTGTAATTGATATATCTAGAAATCTACAACAATAATCTAAATAGGTGGACTTCTCATAGACCCAGTATCTATGTGCTCACATCCTTTCAAAATCCCCATTCATTAATATTTGTATCTTCTTCAAATGGCGATCCACTTATATTTACTTTATCTAGTTTATTTACATCGTAATTATTTAAATTTATTGAGGCTACATTTCCACCAGTTACTTCTAAACCTTTAACTACAGAACCGTTTATAACTCTGCGTCCTTCTATAGTTATTAGTGGTACATAATTGAGAATGTTACCGTGAACTCTAAGAGTGGAACCAATTGTAACATTATTCTTAAAATACTCATATACTTCTTTGTTATATATATAAAAGTTGAATGGGATAATATCATAATCATTAGAATTTCTAATTATTATTCTTGTATCAAGTAAATACTCTCCATTTATACTAGATGGATTAGCATCAACATAAACAATTTCTTGACTAAAAAAAGCTTCTGGCTGTTTATTTTCATAAGTAAAACCTTCTAAAGCGTATAACTCTCTAATTACAAATTGTTCTTGGGAATTCCCTTTATATTCATTTATTTGGAGCGATCCTTTTACAAGTACTTCTAATCCATCTTTTAACTGTTCTTCGAAGCTTTCAATTGCGTCCCAAGCAATAACCGATATGTCATCACAAATGCTTCCGTGACTAATGTTAAGTTTTACTTGGTTCGCATAGCGATAATTACTGTATTCGCTGTTATATAAATCATCCCACTCAACTGTCAAAGGTTCACCTGTCCCACTTTTAAACAACTTAACTTTGCTGGTTTTCGATCCAAACAACTCAACATACACAATTGAATTTTCTGACACTTTGATTCCAAACTGTACTCTTTTCCATTTGCCATTCTCTGTTTGACCTTCAGTAAATGCTTTTTTGTCGGCTAACCCGAGGACAGTTCCTCTTAAAACAAAATTTCCGTATGTAGGAGATAAATTCATACTTCGCTTTCACCCTATTTTTTCAAAGATGTAACACCATGAAAACCAATCAATATCAACATCTCCTCTCTCTTTTATATTTTTATTTTTATATATAATCACACATTTTTGTGTGTTATTTTAGTAAGTTTTTATGTATTATAAAATATTGTACTTTTTAGCCCACTTACGAACTGTGTTATCACTAACCTTATATTTTCTACCAATTGCAACCCAACTCATTGTGTTCATCATTTGAGATAACTCTTCTGGATTAGGCCATTCCAACTTACGCTGATTAACTCCTCTTGATATACTGCCGCATTTACTAGAACATGTTTTTTGCTGATGAGATTTAAGTATCTTCCCACAAACCTCGCAATAAGGAGAGCAATAAAGATGTTTAACTGTACTATTGAAATCGATTCTTTTCAGCCAACCATGCAATTTAGCATGTTGAGAACTCTCAAGTACAATTAGATTTTTTGGATGATTGTTTTGCTTGTTAAGGTCAAGATGGTGTACAACTTCTTTAAGTCTCAATTCACGTCCAATCATGTCCTCTGCAATATATATGTGTTCATATACAAATCCTTCATATCCCCTTCCTCTTAGTGTTTTGTGATATTCTGGTATAAAAATAGTTCTGTAATTATTGAGATGTCTTACTTTCTTTCCATTGAATTCATTTTCGTAAATACCATATCTTCTCCCTTATCTTTATTGGAAATATGTATTGTGTATTGCCTTTTGGTAACTGTCTATCTTGATAAAAGTATTCTTTTACTCATATTATCTTTCACTTAATCTTTGGTTCTATTTAAATATATCAGCATTAATGAGTGTAGTCAATAGTTATTTTAATTATTTTTATATTTTAAATTTCCTTATGTAATTTGCCGAATCTATGTCGGCATTATACTTCTAGGCTAAGTACGCTAATCTAATCATTGCTGTATATTTTCCGCTTCTAGTGTAGGCATTATAAATCTTGTCGGGATTATTCGTTTTAAATTTAATCAATATACATTCTTCCGCTTTTTCTTGGCATAATTTCTCTAAAGCTTTAGCTTTGTCTTCTAAGTAATCAGCAACAAAATCTTCTTTATTTTTATATCCATATTGGTCGATTAATGCCCTTCTTTTCTTCCCAAGAAACTCCAACTCTAAGCCTTTTTGTTTACAACAGTAAAAGAACATTTCACTTCTATCGTCATTAGAACGTAAAAGAAAGTTCATCAAATTTATAATTATATCTGCCTTTTCAGGAATCTGTAATGCTTCGACTAGCTCTTCATGCTGCATAACTTTTCTCCTCTGTAATATTTTTTCTATACATTAATTATATGATATTTCCAGAGTTAGGCAACTGAAATTCATATCATACGAATATTTCTTGACAAAACCCTTTATATGGAATGATCTACAATATTTATGTCGCAAAATGTCGAATAACCAATAAACAAGAACACTTGTTCTGATTTACTTCATTATACCAATACCAAAAGGTAAAATGCAAGAAGTTACCGTTATTTATATGTATTATTGATAATTATATTTTACCTTTTGAAATAACTCAGTATTTTTTTCAAGTGTATAGCTGTTACATCTACGAAATGAGTTTTAAGCTTATTGACATAAATCTTATAACTCTTTTCATCTATATGTTCAATTTTTCCGATCTGAACCATACTTCCTCTACTTGCTTTTTCAAACTCAGGTAGTTCTTGAAATAATTTCATCGTTTGATCCACTCTGGTCTCGTCTATGTATTCACCGTCATCTGTCAAATATACAAGCGTAGTTCGTCCATTTTTTGTTTCAGGTTTAAAAGCTCGGATTTCCCCAACTTGAAGCATTATCGCTTGGTCATGTGTTTTTTTACCTTCTCTTTTTACTACCTTGATTGTATCTGTCAACTTCATTGGAATTCACCTCGATTCGTTTACTCGCCTTGCAAGTTTTATTCAGTACAAGGCGGTAAACATTTGTTTCACTTAATTACTTCAATTCATCAGGCACTGGCTCACTGCATACCAGCGTCCAACTAGCGAGATTTACTTCTGCTACAGTCAGAATCGTAAAAACGAAGCCAACTAACATAATCAATTTGCTTTTCATTCTTCCTTTCCACCTCCCTTCAGGCGAATAAGAAGAATACTTTGAACTAATATAGCTAGATTAGATATTGGGTTGTCTATTAAATAAAATATTGAAACTAGCAACAATGAAATAATTTTAAACCATTTATAATTTTCTTTTTTTACTTTTGTTTGATTTTGTATATCGCTTGGTGCGTAAATTAGAACTATAAGCAAACTAACTATAAACATTATAAAAGTATGTGTAGTAAAATAGTAGCCAAGTTCAGAAATAAGAATAATCATTACTGTCGAAAAAATTATGCACTTTTCGGGAGTTTGAAAATGAAACCCTCCCGAAAATATTCTTAGTAGTGAGAAACCAAGTATCGCTATCAAACTTTCTTTTAAATTACCAAAAATCAGAGAAAACATTATTATCAAAAAAATAGGTATAGTATTTGTAATTATGAACTTTAAAGCATATCGGATGATTCCATATGAAGGCAACTCGTCTGGATATTTATTTTTTAATTGGTGACTCACTTTGTCAACAAAATGATCAATTATTCTCATCTTTTAATTCCTTTCTAAATTCAATCATTATCATAATCACGAATATTGCCAACCAAAAAAGACCATTTATATATATATTGTTAAAAATAGATTTACTCATAAATGTTACGCCTAAAAGTGACGCAATAAACAAAGTGATATTCGAGAAATTTAATTTGAATTTTAAGGAGTATTGATAGGGTAATGTAGTAAACCAGATAGATTTTTTTCTTAAATATAGACTTGTAAAGATTACTATACTGTCCCCTGCTATTTGTACTATATATCCATATGTAAAAAGTGTTGAATCTAATGACTTCGATGTTGATACCATAAAAAGGACTGCAATTATTGTTTGAGCAATAAATGAAAACAAAAAACTAATTCCAGAAATTCTAAGTGATGAAAGTAGCGATATCTTAAACAAAGAAATGAGAAAAACGATCATCAAACCTATGTTTACAATGGGAGCAAAGTTCTCTGGTAGCCCATAATCTCTGTATAGATAAGTAGCAACAGATATACATAAACTCGCCACCACAAACTGTATCCAATACTCACGAAGCTTAACTTGGTACATCCCAAAACCAAATGTAAAAATTGCTACTCCATCAAACATAGACAATAATATGTATTTGATTGTTTCCATTCTGCTGTTTCTCTCCCTAAATACAAATATAATTAATTTATATAGTGAATATATCATGAGTAATCAGATCTGTCAACATCTACACATAAAAAAAAGTAGAATAAGAAAAAACTTATTCTACTTCAAGTACTTCTGGATATATTCTTATTATTGTTTCTATATTTAAAAAGTCTTTTGTGTACATTGTTGTATAGAAAATCTCTCCATCTTTACTGCCCACATTAAACTTTTTGCTTATTTCATGTATATCGCTTCTCTCCAGTTTACCCTTATTATCAACATAAAAATCTTTCGCCATTTTTAGCATTCCTGAATTCCTTATGTCTACTGGAGACAATCTATCCATATTTAGCTTTGTAGCAAACTTTGTGATAGTTTGAGATATAAGGGTCTGTTTAACTTTTTCGTCTTTAGTGCTTTTTATAATATAAGAACTGTCTTTAAGGCTACTGATTTTTTTATTACTGAGACTCCCTTCACCGAAATTTGAGCTATAAGCTGTCTCCTCATCGGCTCTAAACATTGCTTCCAATAAAAATTCGCTTATCTCTATTTCTCGTTCTTCCACTTCACCATATCGTCCAACGTTTGTAAGTTTTACTGTCCCATTGGCTTGATTTATATCCTGCTTTTTCAAGTTCCTGATTTCGGAGCATTCACGTCCTAGAATGCCTTCAAATATACTTTGAATTATAACAATATCTCTATTGCTATCAATTTTACCAAGCGCTAACTCAAGATCGTCATCTCTTATAAGAATTTGTTTTGGAATAAACTTTTCATAAAATTCCTTACCATTAACAACATCAAGTGGATTCAGATTATCAGCTCTAAGATCTTGAGAAATAGCCCACTCGATGTATTTTTTAATTACCGATCCATATATAGTTGCCGAACTCAATTTATTGGGAGCCAACAAATACATAACCTCTTCGATTTCGGACAAACTAAAATTATACAAATCTTTGTTGTATTTCATTTCAACCTTGCTTGCACGTTTTAATTTACTTTCATAATTACCTCTTGTTGCTTTTCTATATCCCTCTAAAAACCTTTGTTTTATATCTGGATTATATAGATTGTCTCCATATATACGGTTCATTAATAAGACACCTCTTGTTATTTTATAGTGCGCTCAAAATATTTTATAAGTTCTCCCTGTAATTTCTTATTGTCGTAAATTCTCTTCGATTCAAGGATTTCAATCAAATCATTATCTTCAAAATTGATCTCATCTACAACACTCTTCAAACTTTTCAATTCTCTATTCTCATCGTAAAAACGTTTAGCGATAACCGTATACCCAAGGAACATAAAAGGATTGTTGATATAAGTGTGTTTATTGGGATTTTCAATAAATTCGTCGTAATAAAAGCCAATAAGATACCCAAAAAATTTAATTAAATATTCTGAGACTTCTCTGTACTCAACATAATTAGTTGGGTTAAATGTTTTTTCAATTCCGAATGACAAAATACTGAAAGTTGTAAGTTGACCAACTTCTTTATTTGCCTTTCTGCTAGAAGCAATTCTAATCCCTCTTAGTTCACTATTTGGATTATTTTGTAATTCTTTTACCACGTTGTCTGACTTCTTTTCCGCTTGTAGTTCTTTTCTTCTTTCCTTGGACAAAGGGTTTATGGTATTTATTTGACCAAAATATTGTTCTGCGGTGGTGTTGTCATATACTCTTATTGAAAGAGGAGATACAAAATCAATGTCTTCTTTTGTGTTCAAAGCTTTAATTTGACCTTGAAAACGATGATATCCATCGAGTATGGAAATTATACTTTTTTCGTTTATTGTGAGAGTATAATTTTCTTTATCATATGTCACAGGTTGGTGCTCGTATGCGAATACATTAAAAGTAATTGTATCTGCAAGATAGCTTTGATTTAGAATTTTTTGAGCAATTTTTTTTACACTCGTTTGGTTAACAATGGGTGACTCCACTACACCATCGCGAGTATTACCTTTGTATCTCATACCACGTTGGGAACGAGGGTCATAATTAATTAATTGAGAATTGAACATTTGTACCAACATCTGTATAGTAATCTTTGTAGAATACGATCTTTCATCTATTTGTATTACGTCTTCAAAAGTAATAGGCAGTTTTAAATAATCTTTTTGATAGATCAATTTAATGTTTTCTTTTGCTTCGTTTATTTCATTATGGCTAAAATAGTCCATTACATCAATTATTGTATTACCAAGTACACTTTGCAATACTTCTGTAATCACACATATAAGTGAAATATCAGTATCTTGTAACAGTTTTGTGTTGATTATTATTTTATTATATTCTCCGTATGGAACTCCCAATGCACTCAAACGATCATTAATTTTTAAAATGCTTTTCTTATCATTTTTATTTGATTCAACAATTTCAGTTAGACGTTGTTCTAATTCGCTTCTCTCTTTTTTCAATATCGTCACCCTTTGTATTGATTATATTTTCATTATAACATAAAAAAATAATAAATATACATGACTATAGTCGCCGATATTCGTCCAACTTTTGATGGCTATTACCAAATAAAACTAGATCGATAGCCATTTTTCTTACATCACTTAAAGAATAGTTTTGTATCTTTTTTATAATTTCTTCCCTGATTTGTTTGTAGCAGCTATCACAAAATAGCTCATTATTAACTGGTGTGAATTGCGTATAGCACCTTTCGTTGTTACAAACTTTGTCGTGTGTTTTAGCTCCTTTAGCATTAAACTCGGCCTTTGCCATAGCCACTTCCCATGTCATATTGTTATTTGCAATCGTAGACAATGAAGGTTTAAGTTTTAGATCCCCATACTGTTTTCTAGTTGGGATATAGCCTAGCCTTTTTATTGCCTGTTTCAAATCGCTTATCATTGTATCGATGTTTAAATATCTATTCTTTAAGTTGACCTTTGCTACTTCTGCGAGATTTTCTATTCCAAAATGCTCAGATATATAATCCCAGCTAGGACTAAAGCCCTCTTTCTCATATCCTTGCTTATCAATATAGCCTTGTGTTACATTTAATAACTTCAAATTACTTATGGCTTTTGTTCTATTTTCTTTTAGTTGAAACTCATCTTTACTTGGTATGTTTGCAATTTTTAAAAATTCCTTGAATCCAATTTTGTGTTTTCTGTTATAAGTATCCCACGTTACAGTTTTATCCTTATCTCTGTATTTATCAAAAAGCTCAGTTGTCAAATATCCACCTGCTTTTTCTGCCGCAAGCCTTGCCTGAGCAACGATCTCATTATCCATATGAATCACCTCTCAACAAAATACCTGTTGGTCATATACCAAGCCTTGCCCTTCTCTGTTTCCACCATACCCTTCTTGTTATCCAAAAATACAATATCACCACATTCTTTACAACCCCATTTACTTCTCTTATACACCGAATCTTTGATATAGGAAGCCCCACATTTACATTCTACTTGTATCCATACTTTATGCTGGCTGTATGCATCTGTTAGAAGTTGATTGACCTTACTTGCTACTGTTGGTTGCTGTATTGCTGCTACATATTCCCTCTGCTCACTAAATTCATTATGTACTTTAAAGTCTGCCACAAGCTCAGGATTCAATCCAAAGTACTCTTTACCTACTGTTGTTACATATTTACTGCCTACACGATAAGATTCTATCCAGTCCTGTATTTGTTTGGTGGACAGATTTAAACTTCCTTTAATACCGCTATTTAGCGTGTAGGTCATTGTGTAATATTGAGAATTAATCGCAAACACCTCCTATGATTAATATACTATAAGCGATAGTTATTATCAAAACAATAAATTTTAAAAAACACAAAAAAGCGAACTCTTTTCATGTTCGCCCACGTTCGTGTTCATATACTTCTAAATAGTTGTTACAAGACTCTCTAAATAAATCTCTATTTTATCCAGCAGTGTTTTTAATACATACTCATGAATAAGACATTAACAATAGTTTTTAGACTCATCGTCCTCTTTGTGCCACAATAAATTTCCAAAATCTAATTTTGTGTATTTATGTGGATTTGCTATTAATTCTTTCCTCACAATGGGGAGACAGATATCACACAATTTTCGATCCTCAACGGTTGTAAAAAATTCCTTTCTACAATACATACACTTCATGCAAGAACCTCCTTATCTTTTAAATCTTCAACAATTTCCTTTATTTTATTTAATTTTATACCTTTAATATTTTTGTAATAATCTATATGTAGATCTACAGACTCTAGAGCTTTGCTAAAACATAAAGCGCCGTAATCTTTGTGAATATGGACAAGAAAATACATTGTCGCTTCTGTCTTTATTGCAATCTTATAAACTTTTCCTTCTATCATTGATCTGAAGGCTGAAATGTAAGCTAAAGCTAACCCTCTATACATACCGGATAGAGATACAATGTCGTTAAGTGCATGATTTAATTCAATCTGATTATGAAATACTCTTTTTGCGTAATCATATGATGTTTTTATCATTAAATCTGTTATGACTTGACCCATCATTTCACTCCTTTTGGTGAACATGTAACCATTTGTCAATATCAAGGTTCGTTCTCACTACCCGGTTTTTCTTAGAATCCCATATACGGAACCCATTTGCCATAAAATTGCTTAGTGTGTGCTCGCTATCGGCATTTGTGTTCGTAAATACCCAAGTTTCGAGTTTATGTTCTCTGTCATACTCGGTTAGCTTCATTAAACAAAATCTTTTATTTTTCATAGCTGCTCTCCATGATGTTGTCTATTATGCCGTTAATCTGATAGAATAAAATGACAAATTACTCCCTCTACAAAAGTAGGGAGATTTTGTTATGTCTTCTTTATGGAACGAAATTCGTTCCACTTGCTCTTAATTTATTATAAAAGGGGTTATTTTACATGTCAACTGCTTTTTTGGTGAAATATGTGGTGGTTTGAAATTACACTCTCTCATATATTAGATAGAAAGGGTATTAGTAATAGGGAGTTGGCGCGCAGAACTGGCATTAGACCTGCAACAATAAATAGCCTATGCAATAACACTGCAAAACAACTATCTTTCGACAACTTGGCTACTATTTGCGAAGTCTTGGATATAGATCTTGATGAGATAATCCTTTTACATAAAGAAGAGAAACGGGATTAGTTTCCCGTTTCTTTATCTCATTGCCAATGAAACTGATAATGCATCCACAATTTCATGACTATACTTATCTGGAAGTTCGGTAATTTTAAAATCTAATTGATCTTTGGATATAGTCATAATTTGTTCCAGCAAAATGATGCTATCGCTATATAGTCCTGTGTCTGTTCCACTTACTTTTACATGAGTAGGCATTTCTTTTTTTACACGTGATGTTACAGGAGCCACTATAACTACTGGAGAATACTTGTTTCCCATATTGTTACCAATCACCACACAAGGTCTTTCACCACTTTGTACGCTCCCTTTATTGCTCCCTAAATGTACATTCCACATATCCAAGCGTTTAATTTCTTTTGTCATTCGATCCATTGCTACCGCCACTATGTAATCACTCCTCATTAACTATTGTTTACTTCTCATCTTATTTTTATTTTTGCTACTAGTTTTAAATTCTATTATGTACTTTTCTAAACTTATCTTGCTCTTTCTATATGTAATTATACTAACAAAAATAATTAAATACAAGATGGAACGTTTGTTCTGTCAAGTTTTTTTCGTATCATACGAATATTTCCGTGCCTAAGTGCATAATACTATTGACAACTGGATATACATAGCATTAAGGATATCTTCAGGGAGGAATATAGATGCGACAAGACGCTTGGTCTCGATCCGATGACGATCTGCTAGCTAAAACAGTGATTAACTATATAAGCAGTAACAAAACTCAATTAACTGCATTTCAGGAGGTTGGGAGAGAACTAAATCGTACAGCGGCAGCATGTGGTTTTCGCTGGAACAGTGCTTTGAGACATAACTATAGGAATGAAATAAAAGCAGCTAAAGAAGAAAGAATGAATAATAAGACAAATACAAAAATAAGAAATACAAATACCAACACAGCTATGAAAGAAGACATAAATTATATGACAGAAATAGATAAAGCAATCGACGCACTAAATAACTTGCGATTGGAATTTCTGAATATGCAGGAAACAATTCGAATGCAAACAAATAAAATAAATGAGTTGAAAATCGAAATTAGTGATGGCAGGAAAGAAAGACCTATCGCTAGCGAGGATTTAGACACATTAATTAAAATTATACACAGAGCCGAACAATTAGGGTTTCCAAAAAACATTGCACACAAAGAAGAACCTGCCATTTAATTGGCAGGCTTTTTAATAAAAATTATATTTTACTCACTATAAAACAAACTTTGTGGTGCGGTTATTTAGCTGCATCGTTCAGAGGTTGATTCAGCAGAGATCAATCAGCAATTCGCTTGCCTTCAACCCTTCCCCAATACCAATTAGATATACAGCCTTCCTAAGTGCTTCTCTTGCCTTCTCGTCCACTATTGCTGCTTCCCCTTACTTGTATGTATTTTATCCATTGCACTCATGGAGGATGTGCTTAACGTGTTCCAACACATCCTCTAGTTTCTTACCACACTTCTCACAATACATTCTGCATTTCACCTATCTTTTTAATTAAAACTACATTTCAACTGCCATCCATAAATATCTAAATTAATCTTCTATAAACTTTTGTCTTTTTATACATTCTACATGCTTCTTATGTTGCTTCTTTTTCTCTTCGTCCCAAGGCTCATACTCTAAAATATTTTCAGACATATACAATCTTACTACTAATTTTCCATTTACCATTCTTTCTACTACATATTTGTCCTTAACATCACAATAACCTTTTATCCATCCAATACTCGCACCTCTTACCCATATGCGTTGGTTATAGCTCCATTTATTTTGTTTAGATTTTAAGTTATCTATTAGTCTATTTGATACCAACCCATTTTTCTCCCTTCCGCTTAAGATATAAAGATCAAGAGAGTATCACCAATTGCGTATCATTATGTCTAAGTTGTTCTTTGAACATGTCTAAGGTTTCTTTGTTTCTACTAATTCGGGTTACGTCGGTCACAATAACAGCGTCAACTTCTGATAGATTATTGGTAGCTAATTCTAAATCTACATCACTCGCTACTACAACAATGTGAACAAGATTGATACCTTCTGATATTGCATACTGATTTATTTTATTTTGCTGTTCGTCTATGCTCCATTCGATAGACGATCTTACGATTGCCATAGCCTTCATGAATTAATACTCCTTTACTATTCGCATTAATATTGGACTAATCAAACTTGCATTTTATAAAGCTTCTACCCAGTTTACGGCTATCTCAAAATCGTTAATTACTTTCTCGGTATCCCTCGCATTGGGCATGAGCGAAGAATGAGCAATCTTATGACGGTATCTATTCCTGTGGGAATTAATGTTTGTCCAAAGAGTAGGATTGTTTCGTACCAGTGATTGCCCTGCCTTCTCATTCAATTGTCTGTCGCATCTCCTATAAAAATTAGTCTTTGTGCTGTCTAAGAAAGTATCAATTTCCGCTTGCGTGTTTCCATTCAAATACATTTTCTCAATGATTTTTTGTTCTACAGCAACCTCAAGAGCTGCGGAACTATTAATGATTGCTGAACGGTACTCTCCTCTTTCAGCAAGATTGCGAGCCATTATAATCAAATCTTTAGTAGGTGGAATATCGAAACCATTTATAAGTCTTTCTTTTAATGTTTCAACATGATTACTATCGATCTCTGGTAACCATTTTTGATATGGCATCATGCTAGGTGCTTTTCCAGCATGCTTAATAGAATCATAATAATAACCATCGACAAACTGTCTCGATGTCGTCCCCTTAAGAGTATGCATAGTTGTAGTTTCGACAAAAAAATCATTTCGCAGATAAGAATATTGTTTTATGAATTGATTTAAAGCATTATGATAGGGATAAACTAATCTGCTAAGTTCATTCAATCTCCTATTAACAACGTAATCTATTTTTTCTTCTAAAACCTGATCTGTATTGTAGGTGCCAAATTCTGTTGTCGCCATTCTAGTTAAATCAATGGTATCAGTATATTTAATTCCTTCTCTTATCATTTTTGATTTAATTTTATCAATCAAGTCGTCGTTCGTGACATTTAAATACAGTTCATCTTTTAATTCTAGTTCCTCCTCAATTGTACAACTAATATAACTTTTACAAGGTTCGAAAGCATAATTTGGAATACGATTATTGATTATGTAACTTTCCAATTCCGCTCTCTCACCTTCGATACACATGGCAGACTTTTTGCTACCAAAAGGATTAATATGTACTCTGAAAACATCATCACTTAATTTTAGGATAAAATCTTTCTCTTCTGTTGGGTTTAGTCTCGTTCTTACTGAATAATCTCCATTTGGAAGTTGAATCATAAATGGTAGCTCGTTTGTGAACTGAACCTTTAATTTCATTTTATTCTGGGTCTCCTCTCCATTATGAAACATGCCTTTTACCAGCTACCAGAATACTTGTTCACCGTTATAGGATAATGATATATCTCAAT
The DNA here is from genome assembly GCF_011800655.1 of Paenibacillus sp. EKM10P. Lineage (NCBI taxonomy): Bacteria > Bacillati > Bacillota > Bacilli > Caryophanales > Paenibacillaceae > Paenibacillus > Paenibacillus sp. EKM10P. The sequence continues at coordinate 374,621 of NZ_JAALET010000002.1, forward strand.
ATCCTCATCGATAAAACCTCTCCGCTGAGCAGCTAACAACGTTTCATGCATGTTCTTGCGTCCCACAGGGTTGTCTGTATGTAAATATATCTTATCAGCCCTCAATCCATGTTCACAGAAGTACTTCACCAAGTCATATCCGTTAGGCAGTTCTTTACCATCTACGTCCTCTCCCAAATCATGGTCTAACGTAAGAATGCCGACACTTTTGGTTTCAAGGATATGTATTGCTTCATAGTATGTACGAGCCACCACAAAGCCATCTGGACAGTCTCTAAGATCGTCAACATACAGGTCAATCTTATCAGTCACAGCTATGCTCCTTCCCTGTGAAACACATCTTTTACCGAACATGTGTTGGGATGACGACTATAACTTAGTTAATTCATTTTCACAACGCAAGAGTTCGATTCTATATTCCTCGATTCGTTTTTCAATTAGTTTGATTTTTTCATACTCTTCTGCAATTAGCATATTTATTTCGAGTTTCTTGTGCTGCATTTGAGTAACTTTTTCTTCTCTTGTCATTACTTTAGGTACTTCTTCCAGATTATATAATGACACTTTTCCGATTCTTCTATTGTCCACAAATTTAATTTTTGCTTTGTTGTTATCTACAGTCTCAAGAACAATGCATTTTCTTCCGTTGTTCTTGCTAACATTATTAATTTGGTAGGTGTGCCCTAGTTGTATTTTATTTATATCCACAGAGTTACTCGTCTCCTTTAAAACAGCCAGTTCACAGAGTTTCATCCGAATCTCTAAATCTATTAAAAATATGTGCTAAACTAGTAACTAATACGATTGGATGTGTCTTTTCTTTATCAACGGGCAAATAAACTATTTCATTATCGATTTTTTCTTGAATTAAATCAATAAGAAGCTTGGCTCCAGCAACGTATATTTCATGTAAATTCCCGTCGATATCGTAGTTATAATCTTCACCACGTTTTGGAACTTTAAACTCTTCCAACAGATACTGAATATCACTAGATTCGAGTCCAATCTGTGACAGTCCATAGGTTAATCTAACAACTTTCGATTCAAATGGATGTGCAACCATTTCTCCATTTAAAATATGATATCCGTAAGGTGCTTCAGACATATGAGTACCTCTTTCCTTAAAATATTTTCAAGGTAAAACAGTCATTTTACATGAGCCTGTGTTTGCATTAATTTGCGATAAACAAAAGAACCTTGTTTAACCTTCCATTTTGCTATAATTTTATCTGGCATCGAAAAAATTTTATAATTATATTCAATTGCCCATAAATCATCGCCCTCTTTTACAAATTCAATGTTAATTAACTTGTGAAAAACGATAATGATAGAACATAATACTGATTTTTTCATGGTTCACACTTCCTATCAAATAGTTATTTCACGTAAATCTCTTTAATGTCAGTTGCTAAAGTTCCAATTAATAGTATCATATCTCTTTCTGTTAGTTTTTTATTTTCTTTTAGTAAGCTTAATATATTTTGAACGCATTCTTCAACCTTCATATCCTTGTAGTGATCTTGAGCCTTTTCGAGTTTTTCAATGGCTTCTTTTGCGTCATAAGATGCCATTGACATTCTAGCAAACCCCTCCAGAACCTTATCCTGTGCATTCATATTGTTACTCCCTTCATTTTATGAATAAAATAAACCTTTTAATTAAAAATTTAATGCTTGTTTTATAAAGTTGATCTTTAACAGATCATCTTCAAGTGAAGCTGAAAAATATCCTTCATTTTCTTTAGAATGTTGATATTCAATAATTTCTTTTGCAATTTCCTTAGTTAAAACTCCATTAAAATGGGGGATACTAATCGTATGTCCAATTGGCACTTCCGCGCTCTTACGATTTATATCAATTCGTTCCAGAATCGTTTTAGTAGGTTCGCTTAAGTATTTCCATTCATTTTCCACATTTCACACTTCCCTTTTCTTTTGAATTCTCTTATTCTACAATACTATTTTACTAGTTTCTTTACAATGTTTGCCTATCGATAAATAAATCATAACATATTACGACGCTATACTCAATATATTAATTATTTTTGTTTATTAAAAAGACCACATTACCGTTATCTTTATTATGTATGTTTCAATATTCTATGTTGTTCATATTGTTTCGCTGCTTCATGTAATTCAATCCACTTGCCCTGATTATTTCTAACACACAGCTTATTGTTTTTTAATGCCCCAGCTTTAAACATAATGATACTCACTCCCCGTTAAAGAACTATAGATGTTCACATTAGCAGAAAAACCACTCCAGTGATAGAAACGATCAATCAACACAAAACTCATTGCTTCCTTGGAACGTCCAGCGGTTTCGATTTCTTCTTTTACTTTTCCATCTACAACTATCATGTATGTATCCATCTCAAATTCTCCTTTTATTATATTTTTAATCATTAGACAGAGGTACTACTTGTTCTGTTGCTTCAGTAATATCTTCAGCATCATGCCAACTTTCAAACTTGACAGCTAGATCAACGTCATGCGTATATAGTTGACCGCGCTCAGCTTCCCAATCTGCTCTAAGGTATTTCTTCGTTTCTGTATTGGTTACTGTAAACATATTTATTCCTCCGTTGTTATGTGCATTATTGTTATTAAAAGACTTATTTTATCTGTAACATTTCCCTATTGCTGATGACACTAACTCTTAACAAGCTTTTCAAAGTCATAAATAAATGACTCCATTTTTTTCTTATTGAATTGATAAAGTTTCTGCCCATTTAATGCTGGTCTATCTATACTAATTGTGTTTTTTCGAATACGAAGATAGCCATTAGTGTCAAGTTCTTTGTCATAATATTCGTAATAGTCTGATCCTAAACTGTCAGCTCCCTTGGGAGATAGATTACTCCAAGCTTCATTCGCAATCATATTAATGTAGTTATACAACTCTACGAAATCCTTAAGTTCAAACTTATATGTAACATTATATTTATTATTTATTTGGTTTTGATTCATTTCAAAAATCACTGCTGATTTTCGATGTTTAACAATTAACTCTGTCCCGTTAGAACATGTAAAAACCCTAGTCTTCATAATCTTCGCTCCTTCTTACTTGATTACATTCCAGTATTTGCATATCATACAAATAGATTAGTATAATTAAATTAATCTTAAATTGAGAAAGGAAAATAAGAATGGTAGTAAAAATCAAAAATTTGGGTTATGGATTAAGCGCACTATCCTTCGTTTATGCTATTTATGCATACTTCATCAAACATCTGCTAAGGGTTACTCCAGATACACGAGAATTTATGGGTTCTCAGATTAGCAATTCGCTTAATAAAGATTTAGTTCAAGCATTAAATGACTACACTGTGTCTATTCCATTTGCTTTTATTTTCTTAGCGATTGGTATAGCAATTATTTTTGCTAATAAATACTTTGATTAAGTTGCGACTTTTGGTCGCTTCTTTTTTTGTTATCAAATACTTCTTTTATTCCAATCAGCCGAATTCCATCGAATTAATAGTCGGCTTTTCTATCTCTTATCAAAACAAAGATAAAGTCTCTTACTTCAGTATCATTCCAGCCCCATTCTTCAGCCAGTAACTTGATTCTCTGAGGAATCAAGCTTATTATATTTTCAATCTGTTCTTCAGTTGGTTCAGAACAATGTATATCAGAAAAACTACTCTCAATTTGATCAACTAAATCTTGATTCACAGTCATTAAAAACTCCAACTCCCTTATAAAAGAATCCTTTCATAAGCTTACTCACTTTTTGTTTCTGAATCGTTGTATCTCTTCCATCTCTTTACGTGTTAATTCTTGTGAAACTTTATTTAATTCTTGATCTGATATATTATTTTCATCAAGGAATGCATCACGCTGTAATCGCCAGTACTTCATTCTAATTTCTCTAAGTTCCCTATTTTCAATACGATCTATTTCTTCAATATTTAGAACCTCTTTGAATTGTTCCTCGTAACTCAAAAAATCCTTTCCCATAAAGCACATCTCCTCATGAAATTTTTTTTATCTTATACCATGTTTTTTTAATCAATCTCTGGTTTGATACCATTCGCTTTACAAAATTCACCGTATGTTCCCTCAAGCTCTCTTACATATTTGTTTCCATACAGGTACACCAATTGTGTATGAGAACAACTATAATTTTTTTCAATCCACTTGGAGAAACTCATTGTAATTTCCACTCCTTTTAATCAATGTTTATTCTATGCTAATTCACTAATTTCCATTGATTATTTAGTTCATCATGCGCAAAAGCAAAAACGCCTATCGTAGACTTCATATTAACAAATCGACTATTAGCAATCTGTCTTCCCGCTTCTTTTGCTAACCTAAGCATAGTGAAATTCAAAAACTTCACATTGGAACAGGCAAAGACATAATCTAGCGTTTCAGTAGGGTCAAAATTGTGATCTAGTTCAACTAGATCTTCAAAATTAACTAACAAGGGGACAGCAAATGTTAAATAGGATTCGTACTTACTATCGAGAATCATCTTTTGTTCTGGACTCAATTCCATACCTTCGTCTACAAACACTTTTGCTTTCAATGAATTCACCTCCAGCACAATGAAAATAAAATAATCTTTTTATCTACTTCCACCAATCTTTTCCGTACTCTTTTTCTAAGTGAGCACCAAACTTAATGTACATGTCCTCTAATTCTTGAAATGTATTCTCATCTCTTGATTCTGGTTTGTTTTTTAATTCGTGATATCTTTCGCTCAACAGATTGTAGATCATTACTTTTTCTCTGAAAATTAGTTCCATGTTTCGATCTCTCCTTATAAAATATTCATTTTAACTGATTTAAGTAGCCACGTATCTCAGAATGCAATAGCACATTTTTAACTCTGGAAGATAATTCTTCCCATCTTAACACAGAATATTTTTTTGCTGTCTGATTTGAAAATAATTCTTTCACAAATATTTCTATCCTTTCACCTTCGTTAAAAGCGTTCCACTTAACAGATAACTCTTCTAAAAGCTCGTCTTCATTCTTTTTAATTTCTTTATTTACCTTCCTTAACTGATAAGCTAACCCTTCACCGTCATACACCTGTTTTAGTTCATATAGACCTTCGAGAGTATTTTTTAATTCAATCATTTTCTCCGTATTGTGCATTTCATTCTCACTCCTTTACTTGCTGTACTTATCAATCATAGCTCCCATAGTTGTACGAGCTTCTTTATATGTCATGATGACTTGAGGTTTGCCCTCTGCTTCAAAGACATACTGATATGGCTTCCCGTTGCTTGTTTCGGTATTTTCAAAAGTTCCTTGAAATATGTATTCCTCACCATCAATACCAAAACAGCAGCCAATGAACTTTTCAAACCATTGTTTCCTTTGAGACATTCTTATCCCCCTCCTTATCCAGAAGACAACTTCACCGGATTAACCCCTCGCTATCTCCTCCTGTTTATCTAACCATTTATCGTGAGCAGCCCATCCCTTACGCCAAACATCATTAAATAACACTTGTAAAGCATCAAGCTCTTGTCTATTCAACTTCTTGGCTATTTCGTCTAAAACCAGTGCTGACTTCCACTCATAGACCTGTCGCAAATTATCAACTATCTCTTTTTTATTCTTCGACTGGATTATTCTTCTCATTCTTTATTTCCCCTCCAGTTGTAAAAGGATTATTTAATTAAATAATCTATAATCTCAATAAATCAATTAAAGTTGGGTATACAGTTCATTTTGCACTTACTCAATTACTTTAAGTCAATTGAACCTTCAATTAATTCCCCAACTTCTGACACTTTTATAATCTTAGAAGAGTCCACTTTCCATGAATGTTTATATTGATAAAACAAACCGTCTTTATGATGGTTAATATACGAATAATTTTTCAAACAATTTTTAATTTCTTCTTCAGATGCCTTAATTTTTTTAAGATGTTTTTTTAAAGGTTTGAACATCTTAACTTTACTTTCATGTCGTTTAAAATCTCCGAAAGGTAAATTCATAGCCCTATTCTCCTACTCTATTTTTTTAATAAAAGGATCATTTTATTCTAAAACCCATAATTTGCATTACTTCTTTTGCAGTATAATCTGTACCTGCAACATAATTAGATATAACACTTTCAAGTATTTCCTTTGGATTGATAACGTGACTGTTTTCCCTCAAGCACATTAAGTAATATTCGTTCAGATTCTTGAGCGATCTTTTGATTGAGTTCACTAACGAATCGAGTGTTAGTAGGATAGTTAGGAACACCCTTATAAAATCCATTATCTAAATCATGTTTTTTCCACACTTCTAACAATTGAGCTGCCTTGTTATATTCGAACATCTTTTTTTGCCCCTGTCTTTATAAAAATATAGTTTTATCTACTCACTGATAATTTCATTGATTCGTCTAAGTTGATCAAGCGTAAGATCTAACTTGCCGAAAGTATCAAATTTGGATTTGATGCCCTTTTCTAACTTTTCAAATTCTTGTTCATCTAAGATTTCCTGTATGGAAAAATATAGTTTCCAATCAGCACTATAGCCACCATTTTCCTGTCTATAACTTTCGATATTAAACTTGATTGGCTTGGTACCGAGTTGGACTTCAAAATACTTACGTCCAATCCTCGTAATTTCGCTCTCCTTAATCAGTGGCTCCTTTCTTCCTCTTGCCATATTTCCAACAGCTTTTAAATATACTTTATCTCCTATGTTCACTCTTTCATCCTCTTTCTTCTATGTTTTGTTACACGGTTAGTTTTAAACTAATGTTCATAACAACCATTGCACCTTCGTTTTCGCGCAATGCAGTAAATTTAATCATTTCTATTTTATCATCGAACGAATACATATTCGCCTCTAATTTACCCAGCACCTTCTCAAACAAGGTCACCTTGTAAATGCTTATCACCTCATGTCTCTCTATGTCTTCATTATATATTATTTAATTATTTTTGTATATAGATTTTGTGTATTTCATTATATTTAATTGTTTAACAAAAAAAGACCGCCTCAGCGATCTTGTCAAATTAATCTTTTATTGGCTTTTCATTTCAGATTCTTGCTTTTTCATAAACTCGATATAACACTTAAAACATCTACCTCTTAGCCTCGCTTTATTCTTACAAAATTTCATCTTACATGCATTTGGATTGTATCTCATCTGTCTCGTTGATTTATATGGCATAATTCCAACTGGTATGTGAAACAAGGGAAGAAATTTCAACATATCCATATAGCATTTAAGACAATATTCAGCTTCTATATAATCAGATACAATGTTTCCCGAACAAAATTCATTCTTACACTTACGTAAAGTCATGCTGTTCACCTCTAAGCTGTTTATCCGTGTAGTGTATACCGAATCTTGTGACGAATCAACTTCTCTTATTAGTTTATAAGTTTTGCAACTGTGAAAAGTAAATATTTAATCGACTTATAATTTATGTGCTATTACTAAATGTTCTATGTATTTTGAATTACTTCGGCAACACTCTTACTATATTCTTTTTTAATCTTCTCTACTATGCGGATTTGTCCTTTTGGAGTAATTTTCATTGTTTTAACCAGTTTGACCCCATATGCTGTATCTATGCTCTTTTCTTCAACAACAAACAATTGCTGATTCATTGCGTACTGAGTTGGCTCGTTCTTATAAGTTAATACAAGATTCCAATCACGCAATTTCTGATATAATTTCTTTTCGCCAATATTTATTCCTTCATCCTGTATGAGTTTGCTCATTTCACGCACCAGAATATTATCCTTTGATTTAAGAACGGTTTCGGCAAATGTAACCAGCGGTTTATTCTCTTCAATCTGCAACTGCAATTGTTTCTGTTCTTTCTTAGCTGTAAAATAAGCAATTGCACGGTCTTCTTCAGACAAGGACAAATATTGCCGCGCCGAATTATGTACAAATGCTTCAGCTAAAACATCTTTTGCTTTCAATTGATACTGAATTAACTTACTTGCTACTTCTGGTTGCTTCATTTGCATATTTGGGGTAATGGTGATTTTAGCAAGCCACAACGGTAGAAAATCAATATCTAGTGCCAGCACGTCCTGTTTACCGCCATTTGTAGGGAGGACGAAATTTCGTCCCCCTTGATTCAACACTAAATCATCTTTAATTTTCTTACGTTCTGCCTTCACTTGACCGTCTGATAACCCAATCCCATCGCAAACCCAACGAACACCTACATAAATCTTGCCGTCATTCGCCTTAATTCCCAACAATTCAGTTCCATTAAACTCAACCAATTTCTGTTCTACTGCTTGAATATTATTCTCCAATTATGTATATCCCCTTTTATGATTATGTCAGGCAATCTCACCCTGCTTACTCCCTCCCTGTCATAGCAGCTTATTTAATAAACTTTTCACTCTTAGTTGTTCTGATGCTAAAATACAAATTCAATACAAGTACACTATGTACTGCTGCTAGTCCAAGTAAAATAGTCAGCATCTAACAGCTGCACTCAGACCTGTACACGCTATTCCTATGGATAAAATCACATAAATCGCTACACTTATAGGAATAACCTTCCTAATATTCGAATGTTTATTCATTGTTTATCCACCTTGATATGTATTTTTAATTAGTAAAATTCAACTTTTATTTAAATTTCATTTGTAGTATTTAAATTCTTATCTTTCACATACCGCTTATATGAGCCACTCGCTTTAAATTTATCGATATTGGAAGAAATGTGTTCCACTATTTTATTTCGTTGCTTATCTGATAAATTATTGTACTTCAAACTATTATTCAGAAAAGTGAGTTCATTGGCTATTAATGTCCCCTTGATAAATTGAGGAATCCTAATGACGCCCGAACTTTTTTTAACATAAGTATTTTTCCATTTCTCACTCTTACCCTTTTTAAAAATTGTTATAATAAATACACCTGCTAGATTTGTAAATACACATATTGAATCCTCATTCCAAACTGTGTAACCACCTATAGAGCCATGGACTGAGCTGTGAGGTCTATGAAGTGTTAAATTTTCATTCATGCTCTTTACTTCATCAAAGAAAAAAATATGGTTTTCAATACTTCCCAGATCTACTCTATTTCCCAATAAAAATTCACTCATAACCATTTCAGAGTCCTTTAAAATATCTAACTGAGACGTACTAATTTTCCCTCGTTCTTCTCGATCTTGTTCTATTCTCAAAATGTCTAAATATAAACATCTCCAGTTAACTGATACGATAAACTTTGTTAACCATTCTTGATATTTGAGTTTACTAACTAAAGTTTGCTTCTTAAACGGATAAAAAACATTCTTTGCAAACAAATTCTCAGATACACTAAACAATTGTTCGCAGTCATTACAAAGGAGATATTCTTTTTCTCCATCTTGTCTGGAGATGTTGGAGTTTTCTAAATTTCTAAATTTGTTTGTAAATGAATCTTTTTTCAAAAAATTTATCACAAACTTTGGCAATACATGACTCTTTCTTAGTTCCTTAGTTGTTTTACATAGTGCACAAGTTTTCATGTTTTTCATCATTGATACAACCTCCATAATAATATTTTTTCATGTAAAATAACTGTTTTATTTCAAACTTAACTTCTTCTTTTTATCGGTAAATACTCATCATCTGCCTCGCCAAGATCTAATCCTGAAGCCTTGACTATAGATATTTGTCCAATCATTTTAGTTACCATGTCTTCAGGCTTTAAAACAGATTTCCACTTAAAGAGACTGCACAAAAAGTTCTCCATGCTTTCCGTTATGTATTCCGCTTCATGTAATTTCAAAAAGATTGATGTAATATAATTATACAGATGATAAAAGTGAGTTGATTCAACTGGAATAGAAAACGCTTTTGCTGTAATTTGTCTGATATCCTCAAGCATATCTGTTTTTTAAAAATGTCCTTTAGAATAAAGAACAACCTGTTTTTCGCTATGATTCAGAATCTCATCTTTCAAAATATAACCTTCTTTCATTTGAAAATGTGATAAATTCCTGTTTTTATTTAATAAGAAACACTCTGCACATTAAGCTTCATAAACATATTCATAATCTTATCTATGACAATGCCCTGTTCTTCATACTTGACGATTTGTTTATTATACTTTTCTTTTTGCTTATTAATATATTCAAAGAGATTTAATTCATCTTCACTAAGTCTTTCCCAAGCTACTGATCCGTTATCGCATCTTGGGGCAGTTGCCCAGAAATTATTTATTTCTTTTTCAAAGCGTTCATAATTCTTCTGCAACTTTATGTTTTTTATTTCTTCTGGTGTAAAGCCATCAAATCGAACTTTCTTTTCAGTTCTACGGGATACTGCTTTATATCTTATATTTTGCTTCTCCTTATTTGCTCCCACATTACTCACTCATTTCTTATAAAATCGTTGTTTTACCCCTTACATTACGGTGCTACTGGTTACAATACGCCGTTTCTTTTTGTTAGGTTTATTATATCACACATAATTATTGATTACAATATTTAATTATTTTTATATTTAGGAATTAAACAAAGAAAAAAACTGGGTAATATACACCCAGTTAATCGTTACTAATCTATTAGTTTTTTACCTCCACTATACCACTCTTATCATGTGTATAGATAAGTCCTTCAGGCTTGCTATTTTCTTCAATATTGCTTGTTTTTGTGCCATTTAAAACTATTTTTCGAATTGCTTTTACACTAGTTTCTAAAGCTAATTTTTCTTTTTTGAGTTTGCTTATAATTCTATCTCTTTTAGCAAGACTTTCATCAAATGTAGCTATTTCTATATCTCTAATTTGTAAATTATGTTTTAATTCTTTTACTTCTAATTTAAGTTCATTTATTGTTGCTTCAAGTTCATTGGTATTTTTCATATTATATAATATTCTGTTTATTTTTGTTTGAAAGGCTCCTACTAATGGGGAGTTTTGCGCTTCTTGCTTTGGTGTCTGGTCAATTACTTCAACTTCTCCATTGTGAATTTCCTCAGATTCTTTATTCAAAAACAACAAATTATTTTTATTTATATATTCGTCCATAGATCCGTGTTTCTTAGTTACGTACAAATATTTCTGGTACACAGCGTGAGGATTTTTATTGAATGCCTTAGCGGCTTTCCTGATAGCCCCCCATTTACTATTTCCCTTACTCATTTCATCTTTCATTATGTCATTTAATTTTATTACATCATGATCAGACCATAAACTTCTCTTTTGTTCCTCAGTTGACACTTCTTCAACTCTTAGTAAATAATCTCTAACCTTAATTGCCACCTTACTATCTCTTAACAACATTCCAATTCTTAAAATCGCTTTACGCGGTACTAGTTTAACTATAAATTGCCCAGTAGACAAGGCTTCTTTCACTTTGAAATAACCCTCATCTTTATTGTTTATAGTTTTAACACCATCTTTTTCAAACTCTGATTTGTGTCTATTAAGGACATTTATAATAGTTTGATATTCAACTTCATAGTATTCAGCAACTGCTTTTACTGTCATATGTTGATTATCTGGCAACAGTGAAAGCGACTTTACCTTCTGTAATACTTCAGTTTTATTTATGTATTGATCTCTAACATTTCTATCTTCCACAAAGTTTTCTGCGTGTAATTTCAATAATGCTCCCATGTTTAATTCTCCTTTTAATTGTATTTATTCATCATCATTTGTACGATTCAATTAACTCTTCCAGTTTAATTATTTCAGGTTTCTGTAGAGGCTGTTTCCCATTGATAAATAGTGAGAATAACGAATTACTGATACTCAATTTACCAGCTATAAAGGATTTTTTAATTCCTTTATCACTGATTAATTGAAGTGTTCTTTCTCTCAATGTCATGCGTTCACCTCGCTATTAAAATTTATTTTAATCACTTTCTATATATATAATATTATCACCACACAATTAGATTGTCAATATTTAATTATATTTGTATTTTAGTTTTTTTAGCCGTATAACAAAAAACTAGGCATATACCTAGTTTGTAAAAGTAACATTTTATTATATCTAAAATCTTTGTCATATATACGTTGATTAACTAATGGAGTTCCATGTTCTACTTAACTAAAGAATAATATGATTTATTTTTATTTACAGTGGGATCGTTATTTGCAATATAGTCGTTTATAGATTCTTGTAATTTACGAACTGATTCCAAATTATCTTCCTTTAAATTTTGATATTGTTGTGCAAATAGCTTTAAAGGCAAATCGTTAGGGGTGTGTGGGCTGCTAGCAAATGAATATCCTATTCCAGAATTAGTGTAATTTATTTTTATAATATCGTCTTCTTTGCTGCTAATTGTATACACTTGAAATTTATTTTCAACCGAGAGACCACCAAATTTTACTTCAAAAAAAGAATCAGTTTTAGTATAATCCTTAATAGTATTAAACCAGTTTCTGATCTCCTTCTCGTCTTTTAATAATCCATTTAACACAACCGACTGATCTAGTTTAGAGTTTAATAAAAATTGTGCGGCATCGCTTATATAACCTGTATTGACAATGAATACATACTCACCGATTTCAAAAATCTTCTGTTCGTATTCATTGTCGATTTCTCCACTAATAGTATTGACAGCTCGACTATCAGCGACAACAGACAAATAATCATTGCAAACAATAATAGAAACGAAACTCACAATCCCCAACCCCCTGTTATATGATCTATCATTTCCTCATTATACTAGATCTACGTGTCTACGTGTCTAAAATTTTATATACAGAACCTTGATTGGCAATTTATTTTTTTAATAACACCTTACTATAAAAAACTGGTTTTATTCTCATAACAACTCTAAATGTTTACATACATACATTACTCTTTTATACTATTGCTATGATAGCAAAATGAGGAGTTGAGCCAATGGCGTATAAATTTATTGGTGGTTACTTAATGGGTGGGCAAAAGGGGTTAATCGCTAATGGCAACAACGATATCGAGCTTATAGGAACTAAAGTAGTAGGAGATGTAGCATTAGATTTAAACCTAAGTAAAGAAAGTAACTTTATTTCTACAGATACCGCAATTGAAGGTAGGAAAATAGCTGTTCTAATTAGGGATTGGAATTCTATAGTAGATGATGTTGCAAGTTATGCAAAGCAAGATGGACTGAACGAGGCACAATACAGTGAAGTGCTAAACAGGTTAATTGAAATAAAAGATACTGAAAAATCGAAGGAAATGCAAAAGCTATTGATAGATAAGTTAATTAATTTTGTGTCGAGTATAGGTTCTGGATTGCTTGTTGTTTATATCAAGCAGCTTTTCTCCAAATTTTAATCTATAGATATGCTTGCTTTATAACAACACGAACGAGAAGTTATAAAGCAAGCATATTTAGTAACTTAAAAAGCAGCCTATAAGATATGTTATGTTATAAAATTATATAAATAACAAAATTCATTTTCACTTTAATTTCCCAACCACCTATACTACTTAACTAATCGATATATATAATTGGGGGCACTATTAACATGAAATATAAAATTGTTGGATGTTCCTTTGGCGGAACTGAATGTGGTATCCGTGCAGAAGGTACGCATGACATTGAACTAATTGGAAGCACGGTGTATGGAGAAGTAGGTTTAGATTTAAAATTAAGTGAAGACAGTTCTTTTGTTTCGACAAATTCCATAATCCTAGGTAAAAAAATAGCTGTCTTAGTAAGAGATTGGGATTTTATTTCTGAGAATATTGGTAATATTGCTCAAAAGGAATATCTCAGTAGTGCCCAATTTAGTGAAATAATAAGCATATTAAGAGAGATCATGGACAACCAAAAACCAAAAGGAAGAAAAGCATGGTTGATTAACCACCTAATTAGTTTTGCATCAAACACAGGCTCTGGATTACTAGTTAATTATATAAAACAACTATTTAACATCAAATGAAAAGATTTGATGTTAATTTTCTTTTAGATTCGTACTATGTATTGTAATGATGTTTCAATCAGACAAGTTTCAGTATAAACCGATTAGCAACTGAACGATCATAAAATTCACCAATAACATAGCCGCCATCGATACGGGTTATAATCCATGAACCTGAGATACGTTCTAGTTCTGGTACATGCCTGTAATTATTAATCTGCACAATCTGCATATAATACACTATCCTTTGATTTATTTATAAATATACATTAATACGTATGTATTTATCATTAATTTCGAGTAATATACTCTTAATGTTGAATATTTATACGTTCGTTTCTAAGTAAAACAAGAATTTTATACAGTTATTTCGAACTGTTTGTAGCAATCAAACATGTTTAATCTCTCACCCTTAATACCAATAGTTCCTTTCTCGCGATAACCACGCTCCACGCTACATTCTCTTTCTCGCTTTGCTGGATCGTTGTATATAATCCTTCTTTGCACATCTACTGGGTAGTATTTTGTTTTTTGGAATATCATTCATACTCCACCTCTCTTCTATATCTCTATAAATTCACTCATTTATCCTAATGTGTTTTATTTGAAAAATTCGAACTATTGTACATCAAACAATCCATAACCCTATACCCCTCAATCATTTCACCAAATTCTTCCGTATTTACGAATAATGCTTTACAAGGTTCAGCAGCAAATTTTAAAAATGGCAAAACTTCAATCTTTTCATTATTTATACGAACATAAGCAATTGGAACGCCATCAACATACAGTTCATGTAAGCTAAACATATTTAATTCTTTTGTATTGATTCCTTGTAATTCATTGATTCTATCAATCTGAAACATATTATTCATAGTTACATCTCCTTATAAAATGAGTATTTTAAATCGTTACAGTACATTGTTACTTGCACTATACTATGTCTCGATTGTTTTTTAATGTTTCATCATATAATCAAGAGCTTTAGATGGATATCCTTTTGTGAAAACTATTTTTCTTTCGTCTCCTTCATAAACACTTAAAGTGCCAGCACCGTACTTGCTTTGAGACGAAAACCCCATACAAGATTCAAATACAACTTTTTTACCGAGTTTAGTATATCCTGTTTGAATAGCTGCTGTCCCCTCAAGTTTGACCTCTGTATATTTCGCGCACTTCTCTTGTTCAAGTCTCTCCTGTTTAGCTGCCTTAATTCTTTCAGAGCGCTCATAATCCCATTCCATTGTGAACCGCCTCCTATGTATTAACTTATCTTATGTGTTTATTATACCACGTCATTTCATTATATTCAATAGTTTATTTATTTTTGTATATTGGATTTGTACATAATTACCCTATAAATTTCAGTAAAATATCAGTTTTATAACCCTTTAGACTGAACATAGGCGTAATACTCTTCAAAAGACTTATATCCACCATGCTGTTTATATTCTATGTATTGCTCCAGTACAATCTGATTAAATTGTTTTAGAGTTAATTCAGCAAGATCTAAGTTCCCCTGTAAATAGCTCCAATATAGCCGTGATACGCCAGCAGGCTTTCTCTGAGGTTTATTCTTTCTCATGTAACCACCGCCTTTCCTCCCTCAAATTCTAAATCATTAGTTTACTCTTACTCTCTCTTCTTCAACTTTTTCAATAACTACCAACACTGTATTGACCCCGGTTCCCGACTCCTTGAATGAACCTTCTGGAAGTTTCTCATAATATCCCTTGTCATTTAACCAGTTACGAAACTGAATACTCTTGGTATCATTAGCGAATGTCCAATGTGGTGACATTATAGCAATGAGCCTTCCTCCATCCTTAAGACAGTCGTATGCTTTTAATACGTGATCAACGTCTTTGCTTTTTTCGAATGGTGGATTCATAATTATTTTATTGTACTTAGTAAATGGCGTAAATTCGATAAAATCATTAGCAACTAACTTGTATTGTTTTAACTCTAGAATCTGACGTAACGTATGATTCCACTCAATACCGTGCAATTCTGCATTTAGGTTATTGTCTTGTATATACTCGTTTACACCGTCTAATATATTGCCGTTACCTGCGCTTGGCTCTAAAATAGTCTCACCATCTTGTATATCAACCAACTCAATCATACGTTCTACAATAGTTTTAGGAGTCGGAAAGTATCCATCAATTTTACAGAGCTTAACTTCGCTTTCCATTTTCTTAATCTTCTGTTGAACTGGATTGACTGGTCTTTCTGTAACTTTTACAAGTGCAGCATATTTATCTATTGCTTCATTGTATTGCTCTGTATTGTGTATTCCTGCTTTGTTCAAGCGCTTCTGCAATTTTGGAACTTCTTGATTCCACCAACCGTTAACATCGGCATCTGGATTAATAGTCGGATATTTTACCTCATAATTGTGTTTACCTCTTGATTTATATTTAATTCTCATATCTTCTCTAAAACTACCTACCAATAAAGCCATTTCGAATTCATCCATTATGTTATTAGTTGCCTTTTCTTTTAGATGTTCCAGAATACTAATTTCTAAGTTCAAATTATCTTTTTTCTGTTCTCGGCTTGCTGCTTCTTGCTGGCGTTTCCATGTGTTAGTTAAATGATCGCCAGACAAGGCATTCAATTTCTTTTGTGCTGACACGATTTGCTTATTAATCTTGCTAATATATTGCTGCTGATTGCTATTTTTATTTTCTGATTCTTCTTGTAAAATTCGTCTTTTATCATTATTTTCATTCGTTCTTGTTGGTTCATCCTTGCTAATTAAATATGCTACAAATCTTTTGGCCTCATCTAGTCGGCTAGTGGTTTTTAAGTTTGTGTCAACCTCTTTTCCATCCTTAAAAACACGATACATTCCCCACGTCTTAGCAATCATATAGTTTTTATAAGTGTACACTCTTGTTGTCTCTGTATAGCCAGCTAAGGTGATTTGCTTACGATCTATCTTAAATTTTGGTATTTCTACAACTTCATTAACTTCTTTAGCTAATCTTTCTTTTTCTAATTTCAAAATTCTAGTTTTAAATTTATCCATACGATTATCAAACTCTTTTTTCATATCCGAAAGCTGACTTAACATATTCCCATATCTGTCTTGCATTTTGTTGTAACGTTGAACGTTTAATCCACCTCGACCAGTAACAGCCCATGAAGGATTATTAACGCGATGATTGAGTATTTTAATGTATTGTTTATAATAACGCTGCTTAAAGGATTGTAAGTACTTTTTAATTTGGTATTGAAGATATTCATTGTCTGCTTGCGATAGCACATTTAGAGCGGCTTTTTGGAGTTCGTTAAATGTATTGAAACAATCCTTTTTATAGTCGACCTGAAACAGACTAGATGAATGTAAACGTGATTGTAATTCATCTGAGACAATGTACATGTGAAGGTCATCAATATTAATATCTTCAAACACTGCAATACTAACCGTTTCGTTAAATTCGGTGTTGTTATGATTGTTATAGTCCGCTTGCAATGAACTTGCGAATTGATTTGTTTTATCTGACTGTTTAGCATACCAAAACCCACGTTTAGACCATCTAAAACCATAAGCTTTAAGTTGTTCAATAATATTGCTTTCAGGTTTTGACGGGAAACGGATCTCAATACCTTGCTTCTCATTGTTATATGTTACGGTTACTTCTGTAGACACATTGGTAATTTCATTAGTAATTTCATTAGTTTCTTCCTGTGTATCTTCTGTTGTTTCAATAGCTGGGACATTAGATACAGTTTGTTTACGAGATGTCTTCTTGAATACTGTTTTTTCTTGGTATTCTATAACTTCCTGCAACGTGTGTACTTTAACAGTTCCTTCTTCAATTCCTTTGTTCAATCTCTCGGATGTTTGATAATAACGTTTAACACTCATACCATTTAGTCGTTGATAGCCTCTCTTTTCACTTCCCAAAAGTTCGTAAGTTACACAGGACTGTTTTTTGGAGTTTGTGTAAATATCAGTAACTACCCAAAAATGCCCATGATAAGAGAAAGATAGTACATCGTTAACATTGATAGTTTTATCTTCTTTTTCAACTGGTTTAATGACTTTCTTTTCTACTTTAATTACTTCAGCTTTCAATGCGCCTGCATCTTTAATTGCTTTTTCAAATCGCTTAACTAGTGCTTCTACTTTCTCAGCTTTTTGCTGCTTCTCGGTTTTCTCTTTGTTCTCCCAATCGTAGTCATTGACCGAAAATACTCCTTTGCCCTTAGCGATAATTTGCCCATCTTTTTCAATGTGCCAAGTAGTCCCACGTGGGTTCCCAAAAGAGAATTCAGGGTATACCTCGGTTACTCTCCACTTCTCAAATGAAGCATCTTTTTCTCTTTCTTTCTCAATCAGTACAGCGCATGAAGCTTTTTCATTTTCTGTTGACGCTGTATCATTCATCATAGCTTCAAGTTTTTGAATCCGTGCATTTGTTTTATATTGAGAGTGCCCACTTATGTATTCTTTTTGTTCATAACCACTGTAACGTGTATTATTTTGATCGATGCAAAGAACATAGCCGTTCTTTTCAGCAATGCCATCCCAATCAGCAGGGCTGAAGTAATCTGTCATTGCATCAGATTCATCATCTTTCCAGCCGTAAATCTTCCATCCTTTATTAACTAAAGCCATAGCAATATTCACTTTTGCTTCTCTTTTATCACCATACCACATCGTTATCACCTCTTCTTATTTATAATATTATTATAACATATTTATTTATTTTTGTATATAGGAATTTGCTTGTCATTTAAATTATTATTACAGGCTGCTGATTAATTAAACCTTTTATGTCACTCAGAAAATTCTTATCAAAACATCTATATTTAGATTGTTTAACTGTTACATGTTCATCTGACTTAATTATATTGTGCATTACTTTGTCAGTAACAATATCAACCCATCCGTCATATATCATTAGTTCCTCATATGGCAAAACCCTTGTTTCCCATACTTTGCGTCTTTGTTTGGGCTTATGAGCAATTACAAGTGAATCACTATATTGTGCATATGGTTCAATCAGAGAACCTTTGATAACTGTATGAAGAACCATAGGAAAGCCGAACTCATCAAATTTGATTACAGTTGCTTTTTGTTCTGGTTTAAGTTGTTTAGCAACCTTTGCAAATTTACTTATGTATTCAGCTAACATCGAAGTCATAGGTGATCCTGTAAACTCAGCCTTTACAGCTTTAATAAGTTCATCGGTAACTTCGATATTATTGGATTCCAGATCTTTATGAAATGCCACTTTTACCAGCTCTTTTTGTTCATCACTCAAGTGCTTCCAAGAAGTATATGCAACATTTGTAATTGCAGTTGCTAAGGATTCAGAAAGCCAGTCTAATTTTTCTACCATGTTCATACTATTAATGTTTCCCATTTGAACAACCACCTTTTGTTTTTTATTTATTTTTAACAATGAATTATTATCTTAATACCAAATGTCCGAATACAGTTTGACTTTTTAAGATTTGCCTGCGTTGCCATTGGCTTTTTATTATTGCTAATTTTGATTGACTCATTATGTTTTCACCTCGTTATCTCTTGTTCTTTATGTATTTATTATAGCATAAACGGATCATCATATCAATATATTTAATTATTTTTGTATATTAAAGTAATAAAAAAACCGTCTTTTAGACGGGTTAAAAGTAGGTGTTATGAATAATTTTTAATCATATTCTTAGCTATGAAAATGTCCGACATTTCACTAATATGAATAGTATCAACTAATCCAATTGTAAAATAACCATCACCTTCATATTCACTATCGCAAGCTCCATTTTCAGCTAGCTCCAACATTACACGTCTGAGTTCAAATGATGTATGTTCCTTGTATATGATTCCGGTTGCATGTGTAGCAGCGTTCAATGCTTCGACAATTAATTTATTAGAAATAGTTTCTTTCATCCGTAAACACATCCTTCCTTACGTTTCACGTGGAACAATATTAATTATTCTTATATATTGATTTAGTAATAAATTTTCACTATTACAACAACCCATAACGAAACACTTAACAACAATGACACTTTATCTTTCATTCTCCATTTCATCAACATATCATCCTTTCAAATGTATGTAGACATGCTCACCTTGGTACTCAACTCTATCCATTTGAAACGCTGTTGATAGTTCAAGAATGTCTAAGTCAGTTCCAAGTTTATGTATGATTGTTGATCCGTTTTGTTTGACTACTCTTATATGCTTCATTTAATCTTTCTCCTTTAGTACAACTTTTATATTTATATTATACAATATTGTATATTCAGTAGTCAATATATTTCCAATTATTTATTCAATATTGTATACTGTAGTAACCACGTTAAAGGAGATATTATAATGCTCAAATACAAAGGTAAACTAAGAGAAATAATCAAAGAGAGAGACATAAAGCAATCTCAATTAGCAGTAGATGCAGGAGTCCCTCAGCCTTATATATCGCGGTTCGATAAGTCAGAGCAGCATAATATAAATAATTTGTTTGCAGTGGCTAGAGCATTAGGAATAAGCGTAGAAGAGTTATTTACAGTTGAGGAATCGGACAAGGATGGCGAATAAATAGATCGCTTGTATGATCCTAAAAAGCACAAAAAGAGCCTAGACATAATTCATCTAGGCTTGTTTGTGTATATTATCTACGAATGATATATTAAAGAGCGCAACTATTGCAATTATTGCTATCCATAACCTTTTTTATTAAATTCAAATGTTCTTGTAGTTTAGGAGGTATTTCTAAGTTCTTCAATGTATCATCATTCATCAGATCCCATCCAATCAATAGTGATAGCTATAATGTACCATAAGATGCGGATAAGAATGGCAATTCGATATTGGTTTAGAATATCACATTTATTTATTACTTTTTAATTATTTATTATTTCTATCTCTTATTATGTCCAACACACCCCATGCGATCATTAAAGCCGCTAATATCCAAGCAACAAATCTTATTGAATTAGGGTACTCAATAAATAAAGATGCAATGCCACAGATAATAAACAATACATTTGATGGTATACGTTTAATAAATCGCTTCATAGTCAATTCCCTCCCTTTCGTTGCCTATAGTCAATGATTATGCTATTATGTAATTGTGTTCTAAGGGAATCAACTTTCGATTCCCCTAGTCTTTGTGAAGCTTCAATGCTTTGAGTGTGTTTCCTTTCTCGGAGGAAATGCACTCTTTTCATTTTCAGCTTCTTTAAGCTTGTCTAATCGTTCTGTTTCCTCTTTGCGTCTTGCCCGTTTTTCATCAAAGATGAATTTGAGAACCCGAAGCGCAAAACCGAGAAAGTTTATGATTAGAGCAATGTAAGGTATGTATTCTAGCATGGTGTCACCACCTTTCGGCGTGTATCCCTTACATATATTATTATAGCATAAGTCCACTATTTTGTATATAGTTTTGTGTGATTTATTTATTTTTGTTTATTGGATCAGGTCAATGGCGATAGGATAATTGATGGAGTGAGTATAGTAGACAATTAGAGAAGATATTATATATGTTATGAGAGTTTTAGTTTTAATGTTAATGGTGATAGTTTATAGACTAATGTGATTAGTTTTAAGTCTAGCACATTGTCAATCGCGTTGACTAGCGATTACAACGGTTCATCGCTCTCCCAACTACCCAAATCACCCGACCAGAAATTTCAAATTCAAAACATATTATTTAGTATTTTTTTTACAATTTCATTTAACTTGACAAGCTCAACCTCGACCACTCTATCAGCCCTTCATGTTCAAACATAGATACTACATAACTATACTTATATGGTATCTATGGAGGTATAAGGGGGGATAGTTTACATCCAGACACCACCTAAAATTTACAAATTATGCTGTAACACTTCCAATCACACACTCAACTTATTTTTTCACCTTTATAATATATTAATATTTTGTAACTTTTTACACGTTTTTTCTTCTCATTTCAATCGTAAATGCAATCGCAAATCACCTTTCTTTATTTATGTTTTAGTTCTTATTACAATTGTGTAACCATCCTATTTTTTACTATTTCTAATTAAAATTTATCAAAAAACTCTTTATACGCCCATACTTTTACGATTCAACTTGTAACATCAAACATAACTTACACCAAAATCTTTATCTTAATTGGAATTTTATCAATTTTTTCGTTTTTACGATCAAGATAATTTGCTATCACGATTGAGCTGCTTCTCAGACAACAAAAAAGACATCCATCTCAGAATGTCTTATATCCTATATAATATGTATTCCCTAACAAATATTTAAAGGTAGATTAAACTTGGGTCTTGAAACGTCTAAGTTAAAAACACAACCATCCCCTTATACAGATTAACCTCAAACTTTTACTTCCACCAATTTTTAATTGCTAATCAACCTAATATATCAACAAGAAATATCATTATCCCCCAACCACCAAAAAAATCAGAATCCAAGAGCTGGGTAAGCGTAGCGAAACCATCTCTAAATACTGTATATACTTATCTATTATCTATTATATATTAACTTAATTACTAGTCCCCTATTTCTCCCGGAGGAATAGGGAGTGGATGTTGGATAAATTGGGAGTAGATTTTGGATGTTTTGGGAGTGATACTTGGATAAATTGGGACTAGGTAAATTTCTATAGTTTATCAATGTTATTAAAATCCAGATAATAATGGTTGTTGTATCTTGTGAATATCAAATTTCCTTCCTCATCATATTGATAGCTTGTTTCAAGTTTGTTTTTTTCAATGCGAATCAAATTCTTTTTTACTAACATGTCAGTGTACTTTGGAATCGTATTTTTGCCCATATTTAATTCTGTAACCATTGTCTTCTCTATACCAGTGAAGCAATACTCCTTCTTAGGATCAGAGTAATTAATATAGCTTTTAATATAATAAAGGATTCGTACTTCTTTTCTATCCAATTTCCGATTTTTCATTCCGTATAAAATGTTGATTGGAAGATATGTAAAAAACTTTTCGTCTAAATTGCTGTCGGTATCAAACTTCTTCTGGTTTAGAAAGAACCTTATTGGGTTATTGGGTAGAATCTTTTTTATCTCTCTTGTTATATAGTCTTCTCTAAAAATATTATTAAAAGAAGACTTGAGTGTTTTATTGTCCTGAATATTCAAAAATTGTTTCAACTCAGACAAAGAAACATCAAACTCGTATCTGTTTCCGCTCCTCCACGTTAAGTACTTAAGATAAAGAATCAAACAAAAGTCATTCGCATTTATGTTTGGGTCTCTAACAGTACTAGTTGGTAAATGAATAGATTGTTTGTTCCGCTTTTGTTTTATGTTTTTATTTTCGTCCATATTTGATTTATTCATCCACAGACTTTACTCTGTCTTCCCTTCTTTTATTTTTTTGGCTTCCCTCTTCATTTGGAATACTGCTCCTTCGTGCTGATTTAGAATAATCTCAATCAATTCTTCTTTTGTCAATTCATCAAATATTGAATCGTCGATTTGATTGCCGATACGTAAACTGAGGCTATTACTTAAATCATTGTCTTTATGTCTGTAACGTTCCGTAACATTGTAACTAGAATGATTGTAGTGTTCTTTTGCTTCTTCTAGTGTTCCATACATACTAGCAACATTCCGAAAACTATGGAACACAACGTTTCTTTCTTTTGGTATTTTCAGTTCGTTTTTTAGATAATCCATCATATTTTGAATTGTTTTTGTGCCTAAATGAAATATTTTATTATCATTGTATCTTTTATAGTATGGTTGTTCCTTTATTTTTAGTAGATAATCATATAGATCTGAAGAGATTGGCATTACATGTTTCTTCCCACCTTTCCCTATAATATTTACCTCATAGTAATCATGAGATTCAGTTTTGATTATATCTGCCCATTGAAGATTTAATAGTGATCCTTTACGAAAACTCGTTGTGTATGCCATGCGAATCAATGCTGATTTTTCGACACCTTTTACTGTCCCTTCGGCAATCACAGCCATCTGTTCAGCTTCATGAGTATAGAGTCTACCGCATTGTTCGGAATCATCAGATAATGGCTTTATTTGAGTCACAATTGCTTTTACATTGTAGTCATTTTTTTCGAGAAATGTATATAGGCTTTGTATCGCTGCAATGAAATTATTGATTGTAGTGTTTGTATAGAATCTCTTTCCTTCTTCGTCTATTAATTCTTTTAAAAAGTTACGATATCTTAGAATATCAGCATTTCTAATCTGCAAGTCATCTTCTTTTAATGAAGCTAGATTTTTACCTCTGTACCACATAAAGAATTTAACCAATCTATTTCTATAAGTGTTTGAAGTAAATCTACTTTCGAAACTATTCAAATGAGTTTCAATGTCTTCATTTACACTTTTTGTATGTAATCCAACCAAATTATTATTTAGCGATGCACTCATATTATGCAGCTCCTTTCTCTTGTTTCTATTATACTATTCTCTTTTCAATAAGTAAATATAATTAAATAATATGTATTGTTGACGGTAATGATAGAAGATGATATATTGTTAATGCAGAGACCAACTATCTCTGGAAAAACAAAATAAATAAACAAGGGGAAATAAGTACATAATGCCAAAAATGAATAAAGGGAATCATTCAATTATCACTTGGGAGGATAGATATTATGATGGTTTTGAACTAGATTACTTTGATGACAGGGATGTTTCACTGAATACAGAAATTGAAGAAGTAGATTATACATATATTGATGATGAAGTAATTTGGTTAAAAAACGAAGCCCATAAAAAATATTACAGACAGCCCCACAAACCCATAGAAATCATTGGTTCCAGCAAGATAAATCAAAATTAAATAAGAATACATATAAATTAGTATGTTTTTCGTATTGGAGGATTAATTGTTTGAATGAATTACACAAACCAGTATATATTCCTTCTGTCGAAGGAAGCGATATATACAATTATATGTTTAGGGGTCGTAACCTAGATTTAAACTACGTAGGCATGATTCCAAGCAGTTTAGAATTAAATAGACTCATTAGTATAGGTTTAAGAACATCAAAGAAGAAAACAAATGACAAGCTGTTATCTTTAGATATTATTAATGTTAAATTTAAGCAAAAGGTCAAATCAGGCAAAGAAATAATCAAGGGATTGAATTCAAAGCTAATTTCCATGGAGAATGACAAACTAGATTACAAGCAGAAGTTAAATGACTTTATACATAATATAAAATCCGAAATTAATTCTGAAAAATGGCAAGATCTATCAAATGAAAACTTACGAACAAAACTTTACACTGAAGGCTTTATTTACAACGATGTAAAATATGTTGTATATAAAAGATCAAGCGCTAAAAGCAGGATTGGGCAGTGTCTGTTTATCAAAGAAGATCTATACATTCCGATGATTTCTTGGAGCCGCATGAATTTAAACTTTACAGAAACCTCTGTTTCTGTGGATTATCCTTCTCTCTTAGCATATGAAAGTTTAGTTGGTTCTTCTCTTGAAGATATAATTACAATTAACCCTAAAAACATCCTGATCATTACTGATGTTGAAAGTAAATTCGCTAAAACTTGCAATGTTGTTCGTACAGATACTAATGGCTATTTGAATAGCTTCACCGACGAGTCGGTAATTAAAAATAGTCTATTCGACGGTGAGTCTTTACTGGATAGCCGATACTTTAAGAATAATAAAGGTATGATGCTTCTAAGGAATCATATGTTTAAGAGCGCCGCATTCAATTGTAATATTCAAGAATACTTAAAATCTCGATGCCCAGATAATATCGATTATAGTGCCTGGACACTGACTAATATGTTTGGATTAAATATTCCAGCAAAAGATGTTCATTTGATTATTACACCTACCAGCCTAAAAGCTTTGAAGTTTAGTAGTCTACTAGGTTCGGAATTGGCTATGTGGGAACACTGGAAACAAATTGTCACAGACAACAATTATTCCTTCGGTGTTTGTAAGCACGAAAAAAAATCCAAGCGTGGCTTCGATGATTTTGGGAACATACTTCAACAAACGAGCTATCAAATGCTCAATTCTTTACCGATAACTAGGGATGACATCAAGAATTTTTCCGATTTCGATAAGCAAATCATAGAAAAACTAAAAAATGACGATAACTATTTCATTGAATTTATTAAAGAATCAGCAAACGAAATCAACAGCAATGACATGTTTGTAGATTTATATTATCGAAATAGAGATATAGTCGGTACAAAGATGTTTCGTAAGTTTAGAACTGAAACAATAAACGCACATGTAAACCATATCAAGAGGGGTAAGATTAGGATGCATGGTGACTACCTAGTTATGTTGGGTAACCCAATGGAGTTTCTTGCACATGCTATAGGTCAGTTGGATTTAAACAATCCATCTCTGAAGGAAAATGAGATACATACTACCATGTTCGGACTAAAAGAGGTTACAGGATTCAGGAATCCGCATACCAGTCCAAGTAACGTTTTAGTTGCCAAAAACATATTTGTAAACGACATCGATAAATATTTTAATTTAACTGATAATATCGTCTGTGTGAATGCTATTGGGTTCCCTATACAAGATATACTCTCAGGATGCGATTACGATAGCGATACAGTCCTTTTAATTGATGACGATAATCTGTTAAAAATCAGTAAAAAGTTATTTGGTAATTACAGAGTATGCATAAATAAAGTTGAAAGTAGCAAAAAGGAATACCGTGTTTGTAATTACGATATGTCGTTGATTGACAAAGAACTTTCGAAAAGTCAAAAATACATAGGACGTACAGTTAATGTTGGTCAGCTATGTATGTCTACTTATTGGGATAGACTAAATAATGGGCATAGTGAATCTGAACTATCAGAATTAATGAAAAAAATTGATGTTGTCACTGTTCTCTCAGGTATATGTATTGATTTGGCAAAAAAAATGTTTGAGATAGACATAAAGAAAGAAATTGATTTTGTTGCAAAGACGAAAGAGTTGAAAAAGGAGAAGCCTCTATTCTGGAAATACGTAAGCCAGAATAAGGCTATTAGTACTTCGGAGTATCTATGCCCAATGGATTTCCTTTTTAACGAAATGGACGAGGTTGATAAAGCAAGTCACAGAAAGAGTGTAGATTTTAAAGATATGCTAGTCAAACATAACCTCAAAGCTGGAGATCGAAAGCAACAAGCTAAAATTATTAAGTACATAGATGACATGTGTATGAAGGTTGCTGGTGTATATAATAATTCACTATCCGACGAAGAACGCGACGAAAACATTGATGAAATATTAAAGTATTATAAGTTTTACATCGATAAACTAAAAGTAAGTCAAGATACTATGTACTCCCTACTATTGAAAATATCTAAACACAAGAAGGATAAAATTTCATCAAGAATGTTGAACATTATCTATAAAGCCCAAAAAGATAAATTCTTAATGGCTTTTAAAAAAACTCCACACTTTTAATTAAATATCGTCAAAAAATACATATAAACACTGGCTTTTTTGAGCTCATTAATTATTGCTATATGATAGAGACTTCCGAATGGCAAAGGTTAACCAAATTATTGTTGCTCTTAAAAAGGCTATAGGCTAAGTATAAGCGGACGACTCTATCTTTTTTAAAATATACCAAAACAAATCTAAGGGAGATAATTATATTATGAATAAAACAGAATTGGTAAAATCGATTGCAGAAGCAACAGGATTTACAAAAAAAGACGTAGAGACAACGGTTGACACATTGCTTACAACAATTACAAATACATTGGCTACAGGCGAAGAAGTCAAAATTGCAGGTTTTGGTACTTTCGAAGTGCGCGAGACAGCAGCCCGTAATGGCATTAATCCTAAATTGCTGGGCGAACTCAAGGAACAAGGCGTTGATCCCGAAACAGCCAAAGCACAGGCCACAATCGCTATCTCTGCATCTAAAAAGCCAGCATTCAAAGCAGCAAAAGCACTAAAAGACCAAGTAAAACAGTAATTTTATAAAGTTTCACATACATATATAGAGCCATTTGGTTCGCGCCATAGGGCAACGTGGCGCTCCCTTCCGGCGGAATCACAATTCCGTGTTTACATTAGGCTTTGAGTTGTCCATTAATCACTATAAGGTTATAGTCTTAGATTGGTGTTTCACCACCATATAAGAGTGAGTGGTAAAGTTGGCGCAAGCCAGATATGAGTCAAGGCTCCCCACGCGCTTGCTTAACTGCAAGTTACCAGAGATCAGGATACGCCGACCTGAATTGATTTATTATTTCACCAGAAACACAGCTGTCGATTACAGGCAGCCAGATGCCAAGTTTGAGGAGATTGATCACCTCCTCTTCTCTTTTATGAATAATGATATTCTCTGCAAGAGAGAAAAGTAATTGCTACGTAAATTAAAATTACCAAGGGAGCAACTATACATATGGCAAAAAATAAAGATAGCAAAACAGTTAACCGTACTGGCTTGTTTAACATGGATGACATGACTATTACACATGAAGATAAAAATGGAGTTCAAGTTTTTGGTGTTAAATCACTGCTACAGGAATTTGATGGAACCACACTCTCTCTGACGCTTGCTTCCGACTTTGAACCAAGCCATGTAATTGAAGAATAAGGAGTGTATTGATGACTCCTCTCAAATCACTAGATAACGAGACATACGAAGAATACCTTATACGAATTGGCTCCTGTAAGGACGAGTTGAGCTTGTCTTGGGGTAAAATCGCGACTCTTATGAATGAATATCTCAATGAGGATTTCACAGAGTCTAAATATCGCAAAGAGTTCCACTTACTTACTCGTGGCATCTCAATTGGCGTGAAAAAGTCGTCAACTGATGAGTATAGACGCGAAATAGAAGACAAAACAATTGAATTACAAAAGCAAAAATATCAATTTCAAGACCAAAAACGCGAATTCAACAATAAAATCAAAATGATTGCTAAGTTTGAACACTTAAAAGATGAAATTTCATCTGGCATTAAGCGACTTGAACAAGTTAAGCCTCTCCCCTACTCTCCTGTCAAGGAAAGCCCCTCTTATATTCGCGCAAACGTACTTTTTTCAGACTTTCACTATGGACAAGAATCGGATAACTCTTTAAACAAATACAATCCACGTGTGTTTGATAAAAGATTTAATCATCTTGTATCCAAAACGATTTATTATTGTCAGAAACACAATGTTGACGAATTAACAATAGCTTCTATTGGAGATCAAATTGCAGGGTTTATACATCTTACTTCAAGAATTGAACAGAGTGAAGATGTCATCTCTCAAACTCAATACATATCAGAGCGATTGTCTGAAGCCGTTGCAGAGATTGCTAAGTTTGTACCAAAAGTAAGAGTCATAAACCTAATTGGCAATCATAGTCGGACTTTTCAAAGTAAAAATGAAGCTATATTAAAAGAAAACTTTGAAAACATCATTCCTTGGTATATGGAAACTCGCCTTAGAGAATTAGAGAATATTGAACTATTAAAAGGTGAAGATGGTTATTTTATCGATGAATCATTTGAAAAGCCTCACATATATGTGCATGGCGATTTAGACCATGTAACGACCTCAGCCCGACAATTACCTCAATTCCTTGGCGTAATACCTCAATACATCTTCCAAGGCCATATTCATCATGATACTGTTAAAGATTTCGGTAGAACAACGGTAGTTTCTAATGGCAGTCTTTGCGGCGTAGATTCTTATGCCGTCAGTAAACGTATGTATTCGGATGCAATGCAAAAGATGCATATTTTTGATGTGGACGGACGAATTGAATACAAAATAGATATCAATTTACAAGAAGTAAAATAAAATAAAATTCATACATATTATTGGAGGAAATAATGTACGCATATTTAGATAAATATCAAATTTTGCATGTTGTAAGTGAAAAAGACTTGGCTGAACAGTACGCTCTAAACAAAAAGACTGTAGAAGTAGATATTGAAGAAGAACACGGATACCCAGTTATTAATAAGCAAGCAGTAGTTTTTTATGCTGAAGATGGAGCAGCATTTATTTATGGCAATCGAACTGACAAAAGAGCAAAACAAATTGTCACTCCTGAAGAAATTACGAAGATTGTGAATAAATTGAAATAATCAAGAGTCTGAGGAATACATAAATCAAATGCCTGAGTCTTATCAGGCTTTTTATTATTTGTTTCTCATGGGGAGACTTTCCGTCTTTAAACAGGCTGCTCCCTCCTACCCCATGCTTTTTCACAATCAAATGGGAATTTTATTATGTTCTTCTATGTAAAGAAGGTGAAATAATGGCTGATACAAAAAAGCTATGCATTTCTTGCAATAAGAGCTTGGCTCTTTCATATTTTTATAAATCCTATAATAAATTCGATAGCGATGGTCGGTTGAGTGTTTGTAAAAACTGTTTAAAAAATTCTATTAATTATGAAGATCTAGATACCACAAAAGACATACTAATGCAAATAAACAGACCATTCATACATAGCTTATGGATCTCTTCTGAGGAAGAAGCTAAAATAAAAAACCATGATCATTTTGGTATTTACATGAAAACCCTTGGATTGCCAAAGTATAGAGAGCTAACTTGGAAAGATAGTGATGAACAAGACATCCCAAAAATACAAGAAAAAAAAGATGAAACTAATTATGAACAAATTAATAAAGAACATTACAATCTAGATCAACTAAAAGATAAGTATGGTTATGGCTATCCAGATGAAGAGTATACATTATTTGAAAATAAGTATCAGCAGTTAAAGACTAGTTTTCAACTCTTGACTACGATGCATGAGGAATATTTTAGAGAATTTTGTGTTAACAAAGTAAAAGAAACTCTTGCTAAAGCAAAAGGCAATTTCAAAGAAGCTAAAGAATGGGCTGCAATGGTAAAGGATGTCGCTGAAGCAGGAAAGCTTAAGCCATCACAAATGAGTAAAGCAGACTTATCTGGAGGTTTAGATACTTTTGGACAGTTAGCACGAATGGTTGAAGAAAATTATGAAATAATGCCTCTCCTTCCGCAATTTATTGAGCAGCCTAAGGACAAAGTAGATGTTACGTTATGGTGCTTTATTAATTATGTTCGGGATCTACGAGGTCTCCCTTCCTGTGAATACAAAGAAATTTATGATTTTTATAGTAAGAAAGCGGAAGATTACGAAAGTCAAATGAGTGACAATACCCTAGAAAAAGATGATGTGAATGGCTAGCCATAAGAATTTTCAAAGCGATAATTTCAAGCATACTAGAATGAGTTCTAGAACAAATAACAATCCCGATTTTAATAGCAGTGTAAAACTAGACGAAAAAAAAGAAAGTAGCTTCGATAAGAATCTAGAAAAATGGATTACTTTTATCCAATGGAGTAAGTGGTTCCCCGATCTTTTTTATGACTTAATATCACCGGAAAAAGGTGGTATGAGATTAGATCTTGACCAAAGAGTTTTTTTACGTTCAATGAGTAGGTTTCTTAGCACCTATGGTGTTTTTCCCCGTGGATTTGGTAAAACAATGCTTGAGCTGATGAGTATTTACCACACCTGCATTCACTTCCCAGACATCACAATCGCTATGAGTGCTCAAACAAGAGAAAATGCCTCTTCAATAAGCGAAGAGAAACATAATGAAATAATTAAATGGTTCCCACTTATGAATAATGAAATTGTAAAGTCTAGTTTCTCAAAAGACCAAGTAGAAGTAGTCTTTTCGTCTGGTGCAATTTATAGTGTCCTTGCGAATTCGCAACACTCGAAAGGTCAGCGCAGAAGAAGACTGAATGTTGAGGAATCAGCACTATTGAACAATGCTTTGTTTAAAGACGCTTTGGAACCTGTAGTAAATGTACCGAGAAGAACCATTGGTAAACAATCTACAATTAATCCCTATGAATTAAATGGTATGATCAATTATTTAACTACTAGCGGCTACCGCGGCAGTGATGAATTCATTCGACTAAACAACATGATCGATGAAATGGCTAATCTTAAAGGTAAAATAGTACTGGGTGCAAGTTGGGAATTACCTTGTCATTACGGCAGGGGTGAGACGCGCGCGCAGATATTAGCTAAAAAGGATGACCCCACTACTAGCGCAATATCATTTGCTCAAAACTACGAGTCTAGATGGTGCGGAGTAAGTGATGGAGCTATTGTGAATATTAACAAACTTATGGAGCTACGCACAATTAAACAAGCGACTATCAATCCAAAGAGAAATAGGGAATACTTTATCGGAGCTGATATTGCACGTTCACAGTCAAACAACAACAATAAATCTGCATTCGTAGTGATGGAAGTTGAAAGAAATTTAAATGGCACCATTAAAACTGCAACAGTATGTAATATTTTCGTTCCACCAAACGGAACTAATTTCAACGAACAAGCCATGTTTATTAAAAGATTAGATAGGCATTATGGAGGCAATGTTACTGTAGTCGATGCCAACGGTATAGGTCAAGGTGTCGTCGAAGAGTTAATGAAGGAAACCCTAGACCCTCTTATGAATGACCCTTACGATAGCTGGGATACCATCAATACCGATGAATCACCTCAAAATAGTATAGCACCTCAAAAAATATATAGTTTAAAAGCACAAGGAATCCAAACAGATATCATTACTAATTTTATTGATTTTGTTGAAAGCGGTAGATTAAAGCTGTTAATTCCAGAGAAAATGCTTGAATTAACCAATAAACCAAAAAACTCAAAAGATAAAGATTTAGAAATCAATCAGATTAAAGCAGCTCATTTTCAAAGTGATCAACTTATTGATCAAGTAGCAAATCTGAAATTGGTTCAAAAACAAGGTGGAAAATTAGGTGTAGAACAAGTTGTAAAGAAAACAGAGAAAGATATTTGGGCTGCTCTAGCTTATGTCCTATATTATTTGAAGAATTTTGAAGATTTCAAACGCGAAGAAGATAGCTTTAATGTATTAGATTACC
Source organism: Paenibacillus sp. EKM10P (assembly GCF_011800655.1). Lineage (NCBI taxonomy): Bacteria > Bacillati > Bacillota > Bacilli > Caryophanales > Paenibacillaceae > Paenibacillus > Paenibacillus sp. EKM10P. Next base: position 407,287 of record NZ_JAALET010000002.1, read on the forward strand.
TATACATATCGCAATAAATCTATACAGAAAGGATGTGAACGATGACAAGAAAAAACAACAAGGATACGCCTAATGTAAACATAGCTCCACCCAAAATAGAAAATAGTGAAGATTATGCATTGCAATTTGCAAAAGCTCTCTCCAGTAGTTATCAAAGTGGTTCGCTATTTAGTCCACTATGGCAAAATGAATTGCTGAAATCCCTAAATATGTCTCCTACTACATTTGATCGAAAAAAGATTGAAGAAATGATTAAAAATCCAAAAGCAAACGAAGATGCCTTAAAGGATTTAAGTCAGTATCTTTTTAATGTAGTAATGCAGTTTAATCGATTAGTTAACTACTATTCTACTATACCTACCTTCGACTCATTTATAGTTGCAACTAATGCAGATGAAGAGGATATGAAATCTACTGCTTTTAAAAAATCTAGACGTAAAGCCGTTGATATCGTAGAAAAAATATCGCCCAAGTCTACCTTTCCAAACATTTTAAAAGGTGTAATCTTAGAAGACGCTAAATTTTACTATGTTCGTGAGTTCGGTGATTCTGTTGCTTTGCAAGAAATGCCAGCAAAATACTGCAAAATCATCAATAAAACTGAATATGGATATCAATATGCTTTTAATATGTATTATTTTTTACAATCAGGTGTGAATATAAACGATTTTGCTCCTGAATTTAGTGAATATTACAGTGACTTCGCCAATGCTGGGAGCAGAAAAGATCGTTATTTTTATTGGCAACCTCTTGATCCTATAAAAGCTCCAGTGTTTAAATTCGACGAAACAAGAGCTGGGCTTACTCCTCCTTTAATGGGGTTATTTTTAGATAGTGCCGAAATAGAACATTACAAAGGTTTACTGAAAACAAAAACCGAGCTTGAAACTTGGAAGATAATTGTTGGACAAATTCCAATGAAGAGTGACACCAAGGGGGCATCGGTAGCTAATAACTTTGCTATTGATCCAAATGTTGCAGGTCAATATACTGCTATCCTCCAAGCTGGCGTTCCGAATGGAGTAAAAGTTGCCACTACCCCGTTTGAGTTAAAAACGGTGGATTTTAATCAATCACAAACTCAAAATAACATAGTTGGTTTTAGTCAGGATAATTTTTATCAAGCTGCTGGCTCTACTCCTATATTATTTGGTTCGGGGACTGTTAATGCTTCCGGTCTTCAAGCATCAATCAAGGTCGATGAAAGTTATGTAATTCATATGTATCGCCAGTTTGAGCGTTTTATCAACAGTTATCTAAAAAGCAAAACGGGAAAATATCGTCATAAAGTAGTCTTTCCTGATATAACAGTGTTCAACAGAGATGAAAAGTTCGAAAAGTACCTTAAAGCTGGACAGTTTGGATTTTCTAAAACATTGGTCTCTTTGGCTATGGGTATCAACCCTGAAGATATGCAAAGTCTGTTGGCTTATGAAAACAGTATTAACCTTGTTGAAAAATATCTCGTTCCCCTTTCCAGTTCCCACGTGCAGAACGGTAATAAGGATAGCGGTCGCCCAAAAGTATCTGATAACGATCTTAGTGATGATGGTGCAAAGACAAGAGACTTAGATTTGAATAATCGTTAGATCCTTTTGAGGAGGTGATAATTATAAAAAATAAGGATAAAAAAGCTACTCTTTTCGTCGAGAATTATGAAATCGAACCTCTTAACGATTCTAGATTTTCAAGACTTAGAATGTGGATATCTCATGATGGTGTAAACAACAATAAAAGTAACATCGATTTCGATGTTCTTAAAAATGCTGAATCATCTGTCGTTAATATTCCTATTTTGGCCCATATAGAAGGCGATGATTTTGGTGAGCATGAAATGGAATATGATGAAGACGAAGATAAAATTACATATATCGAAAAGCCCATCGGAGTAATTTCTGCCGTTAATAACAACTATCATTATGAAGAAATTGATGGGAGAAATTATGCAGTTGTAGATGGATACATATGGAATGTCTACGCACAAGATGAGATGGATATCATCAACAACCAAGAAGAAACTAAGCTGTCAATCGAAATTGTAATTGATGAATCTGAGTACAACAAAGAGACAAAAATATTGAATATTAGATCATTTAGGTATACTGGCGTTACTTTATTGGGCAATAAATACGGCACTGGTATGATTAACGCTCACGCAAAAATTGAGCATTTTTCTTTGGATGATGACTTTACCAAAAAAATGAAAGAGTTAAATTCATTTCTACATCATTTTAATGATGCTAATACACAAACAGATAAAAGTAAGGAGGATAATGTCCAATTGCAAAAAAACAAAAAAGAAATTGCAGCCCTTTTCAAATTGACTACTAATCAATTATACGAAGAGATTGATAACGCCCTTAGTAAACAGAAATACATAGGTACTAATTGGTATGGAGAGTCAGTAGAAAGATGCTCTTATTATCTTAGTGACTTTGATGAAAATTATATCTATCTTTGCGATGTTCAAGATGGATACAAGTATAAGAAAGCATCTTACAGTATGCAAGGAGATAATGTTGTAATTGATTTCAACACTCTGACAAGAATTAAATATTCTCCTGTAGATTGGGTAGATGGAGATGAAGCCGATGATGCGATCAACACCTTTAAGTCCACTATCGATTTAATTAGCAGCGAAGCAACAGAAGTCTTAAACAAGGAAAAAAACGAGAAAGAAACGCTGGTCGCTGAGTTTACTGAAAAAATCGAGAGTAAAGATGAGGCCATTCTTTCATTGAATCAAACATTGACAGAAATTCAAGAAAAATTTACTGAAGTAGAGTCTCAAATTACAAATAAAGACGAGAAAATCACCGAGCTTCAGAAAGAAATTTTAAAATTTAAAGAAGCTGAAGATGTAGAAAGAATTGATGAGCTATTTAATTCTTACCCTACTCTTCTCACCGAAGATGAAAAAGCTAAGTTTACAGAAAAGCGTTCTTCATTTGCTACTTTTTCTGAATTTGAAAAGGAAGTTAAATCTTACGTATGTGATCGTATTATCGAAACCACCAAATCGAAGAACTTTAACTTTATTTCAATGGGACTTCCAGATGATGGCGAGCAAAATAAAGAAACACCTAAAACAGTTTGGGATAGACTTTCTCAACAAAACAATTAATAGGAGGAAATATATTTAATGAGTACAATTGTAAATCTTAATCTGATGGCTGGTACTAAAGTAGACAGCTTTATTCAGTCTGTTCAATTGCCTGAGGCGGTTGATAACGGTAGCTTTGTAGTTCTAAAAGGAGTGCTGGCAGGAAACCCAGAAGTTCGTATTGCTGCAACTCCAACTGATGTAGCTGCTCAAGAAGTGCTGTTGGTTGCAAGCCCAGAGATTCCAGAGGTCAATGGCTTCCGAATTGACGTAAGTGACCCTGCTCTATTCACCAATAAAGCTAATACTCCTGCTCGTGCATTTCGCCTTAAAAATGGTGACACATTCACTATCACGGATGACGGCATCGATGGCTCAACAGTTGTGGATCAATACGTTATTCCACAGGATGGTAAATATAAAGGCATTGCTAGCGCAACCCTTGGAACAACTAAAGTAGCGCTGTTGGTTCTTGAAAAAACAACTATTTCCGTTGGGCGCTCTCGTGTTCCAGCAACTAAACTGCAAGTAATTAAAGAAGCCTAATACATAATAATCGGAGGAACTAATTTAGTATGAAAAACTATGGTAGCCTTAAGTTTTTTAATATGTCGCAAAATGAAAAAGATGTTGTACAAGCTGGTGTAGAAGCTTGGTACCACTATTGTTATCAAAACCGCAACAAAGATGGTCGTTTTAATAAGTATGCTCAATATGCGAATGATGGCGTAACCCTTGATGCAAAACAAGAACTGTTCACCAAAGGCTTGAAAAAAGAAGCTTACCGTCTAGCAGGCATTCCGTCTGATACCAATTTTACTGAAGGTATGATGGCTTCTAACCCTAATATCCAGTGGGCAACATTTGCTCTGGTAGCTCAAACTTTGGATATCGTAATCCCTGAAACAGTTTTGGATAGTTTTTACCAGTTCGCAGAAGTTAAAAATGTAAACTGGGGCGATCAACTGGTGTTTCACGTAGATAGTCCAGACTTGTTTGTCGTTAGTACTAAAGCTAATGGTCAACGAGGTAATCAACGGCAACGTTTGTTCGGAAAAGACGTGACCCTCACCGCTCAACGCCGTACTGTAGAAATTTATGAAGAGTTATATCGTGTACTTGCAGGTAAAACAAATTGGGGCGCATGGGTTGCTCGTGTAGCACAAGCAATCGAAACAGATATTACTACTCGAATTTACTCTGCTATTTACGATTCTTTTAATACTTTGGGCGCAAATTTCAAAGAAAACGCAGCATTTACTTCAACTGCCTTTAATAATCTAGTCCAACGTGTTTCCGCAGCAAATAATACGGATAAGAGTGTAGTGTTTGGCACTAAGACTGCCCTTGCCCGTATTCTACCTGAGAACCAATACCTTCAATTTGGTCTTGGACAAGAGTTTAATAAAAATGGACATTTGGGTAATTTCCAAGGCACAGAGCTTTTTGAAATTGGGCAACGTTTGAAACCAAATAGTGATGATTTTGCTATTGATGGTGATTTCGCTATTGTACTTTCTTCTGGTTCTGATAAGTTGGTCAAGATTGGATTCGAAGGAAACACAGTGATTACACAAACGAAACCAGAAGATAATGCAGATCAAACTACAGGCTATTCTGTTTCACAACACTACGATGTTCAATTAATTACAGCAGCAGCTTACGGTTTGTATAAATTTGCATAATATTACTGGTCGGTAAGTGTTAAGCTTACTGACCTTCTTTCAATTCAAATAATAGGGAGGCATAGAGAATGGCGGCAACACGAAAAATGGAGTCAGCTAATAATACAGATACAATAGATATTCCTAGTAACGAACCTGTTCAAAAAACTGTAAAAGAAAAAGCGTTAGAAGATCAAGTTGCTGAACTCACAGCCCTAGTTAATGGTTTGCTAGAGAAAAATAAAGAACTCGAAACCTCTCATGAGGAGATTAAAACAGAAACCAGAAAGGTAAATTCACTGTTTGAGTCTGTTGAAGATAAGTTAGATATTGATCCCCGCGAATACATCAGGGTGATTTCTTTAACTAATGGTGGACTGAATCTAACGGCTACTAATTCTACTATTAGATTTAATGATTTTGGAACATCGAAGCTGATTACCTTCGAAGATGTACGAGCAATTGTAGACAACCATACTAAGTTTGCTCATGAAGGAGCATTTCTGATCCAAAGCGAGAAAGCAGTAAAAGCTCTGTACCTAGAAGATGTATATCAAAATTTTATTAGTCGTGAAGCAATCGAGAATATTATCTCCTTGGACATCAACGAAATCACAGATACTTTAAACTCTGTTTCCCCTACTCTACGTGAGAACATAGTTGAGCGAATTGTAGTAGGCATTGCAAGCAATGATAGAAAGTTTCAGGACAGATATAAAATTGATGCGATTGGTAAGCTAGTAAATCAGGACTTGTATGAGTTAGCAAAAGTTAAAAATAACGTTTAAGGGGATTGGTTTTTATGACCCCATATTCAAAAATCTTCGAGAGATTTCAAGGAAAAATTCAGGACTATACAATTGATGAAATGTTCCTAAACTCGATTGAAGATTATGAAAATTATCTTACGGGATTTCTTAAATCAGGCTTGGTTAAGTTCAGCTACTGTAAAAATGATCTCTCTGACAGAGATGAGGAAAACAGAAACTTTACTGCTGATTTAACGGAGTTAGAACAAGAAATACTGTCACAGTTAATGCTTAGTGAATGGTTTGAAAAAGAGGTAAACAATATTCTTGACATGAGATTGGCGATTTCTTCAACTGATTGGAAAAGGTATAGCGAATCTCAGAACTTTAAAGAAAAAGCTGTATTACGTGATAAAGCTGTTGAACGTGCTGATTCGTTAATGATGCAATACTATTTGAAAAATATGAGCGTGAATTAGTATGAGTTACAAGGCGTACAAGTCATATCTTTCTAACTGTAAAACAACTGCTAGAGACAGAAACATTGTCCAGACTAAGCACGTTATGAATTCAACTTTTTCACATTCTCCTAGCTATTATCAAGTGAGTATCAACGGAGATATCAACCAGGAAGTTTGGATAACTGATGACGGAGATATACGAGAACAGAAGAATATTGCCGCATTGAATTATCCGTTAAAAATGGGTGATTTGGTTACATGGAAAGATAAAACTTGGCTATGTAATCATGTTGATGATATGGAAATATATCATCGTGGTGTGATTTTAGTTTGTTATTCAGCTCTCAAGTGGTTAGACGATCAAGGAGAAATTCAAGAAACTCCATTTTCTTTCAAATCGGATACATCGTCTAATTTTGGCATCCAAGAAGGAAGAATTCTGATGATGCCTAATGAAAGACGACAAATAACAGTTCAAAAAAACAATGAGACCGAAAGAATAAAGAAAAATAGACGGTTTATTATTGATGGACGCGCTTGGAAGACTGTGGGGATTAATCGTTTAATTGACGGGTTGATAAATTTGACACTAGAAGAGCAAGATTTAATCCCTGCCGATAATTTAGAGCTTGGGATTGCTGATTACAATGGTAACATCGCTAACTACCAACTAAAGGTTTTGAATGTTAAGGATATTGTGGCTATAGAAGAAAATCAAACTCTTCAGTTGAATATTGAATTAACCAATAATTCAAAGGTAATAGAAGTTGATGATCAAATTACATATTCTGTGGATGATGAAAGTATCTTATCAGTCTCTCCTACTGGCCTAGTGGCTCCTTTGAAAAAAGGAACATGTAAAATAACCATTTCATTCAGAAATATTTCTCAAACTATTCGAGTTAATGTTACGTCCTGTACTACAAATAATTATACTGCCCACATTACAGGCGACGAATTCATTAAATACAATATGACCAAATCATATACTTGTTCATTTAAGGATAATGGGATTGCTCGACAAGACAAAGCTTGTTTTTGGTTAACCGAGTCTGATGGTTTAGCACCCACCACTTTAGCCAGTATAATCGAACAAGATGGACAAGCCTGTAAAATTAAAGCCAACAACAAGAAAGGCAGAGTTATTTTGCATGTCGAAAACTCTACCAGATTAGCTTATGCAACAAAAGAAATAGAAATAAAATCATTACTATAAGGAGTGTATCCATGCAAGCCATCATCCGTTTTGGAGAACTTAAGCTTGAGCAATTTATTCAAGGAGCTACAAATAATTGGCTTATTTTTTCTCCCCTCCCCTACTCAATGCAGCACTCATCTGGGATTGATAACTCTGTAATCATTAGTGCTACACCCACAATTGAAATCATTGATGCTGACCTAGACGTGGCTATTAATCCACAGTTTAAATATGCTTATTCAATTGCTACAGATAATAAGCTTAAATTGGCATTTTCCAAAGAGACACACGCCGACAAAGGATCAGCACTTGAAGCACTAAAATGCATTGCCCTTACATATGAACTTGGCAATCTACAACCTAACGGTAATTACTACAAGGTCAAAGTTCGTAATAGTCTTGGCGAGGAAATTCACCGAACTACTCCACTTACTCTAGATCAGGTAGATAAGGTCGTCGCTACATTTGATGACACAAGGGATATGAACACTAGTGGTTTTCTGGAATATGTACTGACCAGAGATTTTATTGTGAACTAACATGTCTCGATTTGAGGAGTTAGGCAAAAATCGCATGATCGTACTGAACCATTTATTGAGTTCTCATAAACTTTGCAAGTCAGTTTGGTATGAACAAAGTAATTATTTAGATCAACCCGATATCGAAGATACCTCAGAGTTGATCAATAACAATATTTTTCCTTTTAATCACGTTCCCAAATTGGCTGATAAAGCTTCCTCTTATGTGACATTTTCTTTTAGAGATTACAAACCTGTTGGTTCTCAGTTCAAGTCGGGGTTGCTGCATTTTCAAGTTTTAGTGCATAAGGATTTAATTCTTACTGAGTATGAGGTATTAAGATATGATCATATTTTAGCCTATATAGACGAGCTGTTTAACGAGAACAGAAATCTCGGCATTGGTAATTTGCAATTTTATCGAATGGACGAAATGTTTGTGAATGAAAATTATTTAGGTTATTACATACAGTACAAACTTTGGGATTTTAATTGAGGTGATTATTTGATTATCGATCGCCTACAAGCATTTCTTGGTTTACCTTATACAACAAAAGAGGGAATATCCGTGTTCTCTCCTACAGTTAATGAGATCGGTGAAATTGGATATTTAAATTATTTAGTTAATCTAGCTTTAGTGGGGTTTGATAAAGAGAAAATTTTAGTAGGGTTATTTGGATTGGACAAAGACAGTTTTTCAAAAATAAAGAATGAGTCTGACTATGATGTGCTAATCGAAGTTCCGTCTATTAGAAATGAAATATGTAAGGCCTTCTCCTTTTTCGTTAAAGGTCATGTTAGTTTCAATATTGAAACATCCTGTTTTTTGTTGGATGGAAAAGATTTTATAAACAAAAGCAATTTTAGAGAATTTGATTTAGTTATAAAAGAACTAAATGTATCATCTGACTCTCAAGAAAAAATAGAGGCAGCAAATAGTACAGCAGAAGAGTTTTATAGAAGAATGCAAATGTATGAGTCGCAAATAAACAACAATAACACGGAAAATCAGCTAGAATTCAAAGATATTTTATCTATCCTCTGCAATTTCGAAGGAAATGGGATCAATATATTTAATGTTGGCTCACTTACGGTGTATCAAGTTTATGAGCATTTTGAAAGAGTGAACAAGAAAGAAAATTACAATAGACTCTTACCAGTATGGTCTAATGAAAAAACCTTACCTGAAGACAACTCTATCCCTGAGTGGATGGAGAAAACAAAATTATAGTATAAATTAGGAGGAACTATCCTTTATGGCAATACAACTAGGACGATACGGCTCTAGAAACAATCTCAATCTTCAAATTTTCGATTTTGTAACAAGTACACCTCTTATGACTTTTGATTACGCTACGACTACCAGTAACGAATGGACATCAGAGACAGTGTTTGCAAGAGGTGGCGATGGGAATCCAAAGCGTATTGCTTGGTCGGGTGAAAAGGACTCTACACTTAAAGTAGAGACTCAAATCTTCACTTTGCAACATCTTGCTATGCTGGCTGGAGAACCTATTGAAAAGGGCGCACAAGATCTTTATAAGTCTCAAATTCTGACTGTTATGAAGGGTACTTCTGGAGCAAAACAGATCACATTAGACAAAACACCAATTGGTGATAAAACTAATGTTAAGGTGTTTGCATACATAAACGGGATTATGGCTGACGCACAACCCATTAAAGACATTACTGATAATGTAGTAACATTAGACACTACTGCAACTATCGAAGTTGGCAGTGATGTTGAGGTTTACTATCAATACAATACTCCAAATGCAGCAAAACTCTCATATACAACCAAAGGATTTCCGGGATACGTATTTATTGCTGGAGACACTTTGTATGCTGATGAGAAAGCTGGTAAGATGGTCGGCTCTCAACAAATTTTCCGCAAGGCTAAACTTCAGCCAAACTACGCGGTCAACTATTCCCCTTCTGGAGATCCAAGTTCTCTCAGTTTGACGTTTGATTTGTTCCCTGTAACCGTGAATGGGGTTGAAGTAATGAAAGAAGAAATTATTTATGAAAAATAAGTAAAGAACTTATGAGCCGTAGGTTGCCCTTCGGCTCTTTGTTTTTACAAGGGAGATTATATGAACCAAACTGTTACAATTGCAACGCCTGTTCGTAACCGGGAGTGGATTTTAGATAAATATCTAAAAAGCTTATTGGAATTGAATTATCCTACTAACTTAATTGAATTCATATTTGTAATCAATGATTCAACTGATAATTCTTTAAATTTATTGTACAACTTTAAAAAGCAATACAGGCACATATATAAAAATATTAGAGTTGAGGTATACAATCGAAATGCTCCTGTAGATAAAAGAGACTTAAACATTAGAAACAACTTCATATATACTCATTTGAGTAAATTACGGAATTATATCATGTCAAAAACCAAAACTGATTATCTGATGTTTATAGACACAGATATCCTCGTGCAACCTGATATCATTAATAATCTACTCAAATCGGACAAGGATATCATATCAGGATTGATTTGGAATGGGCACATTGTTCGCCCTGAGAAGCCATATCTGTTCCCCAACATCATGAAGATCAATAGTAAGGGTTATTATGAACATGTTGTAACCAATCAAGTAAAAAATGCACCCTCTCTCCACTCTTCATCTCTTATAAGAGTTGATCTTACAGGGGCAGTTATAATGTTAAGCCGTAAAGTATTTAAATCTATAAAATATGGGTTTCACCCGCAAGGAGAAGACGCATACTTCTGTAAAATGGCTCAAGAGAAAGGTTTTGAGCTTTTTTGTGATTTAGGTACATTCTCGCACCATATTATGAGTCCAGAATGTTTAGAAAAAATATCTTAGGGAGAAATAAATGAAACAAAAAACGATTGTTTATGCTAATACAATTGATTACGACCAGCCATTGCAGCAACGACCACACCATTTAATGAAGTATTTCTCTGAGAATGGGTATATGGTCTATTGGGTTAACTACACTCAACGAACCGATAAAGTGCGTGATCGCATCTCTGACACACTTGAGGTGTATCATAATTGGGAAGTTTTTTTAAAAAGACACCCTAAAGTTGATATTTACTTTTCATCTTGGGCTATGCGACATACAGATTTAGAAAGTATTAAAGCCGACTTGGTTGTTTATGATTCACTGGACAATTTCCCAGAAAATGAACATGAGGAAGACAACATGGTAAGTAAGGCAGATATTTTATTGGCTGCCTCCAAACCTCTGCTAGAACTAAGAAGTAAACAACATAAAAATGTACACTTGGTTCGAAATGCCTGTTTTAAAAAATTAGGAGATCTCGACTTTCCTATTCCTGAAGACTTGATTCCATACACTAAAAAGAATAAGCCTATTGTATTGTTTTCAGGCGCGCTCACGTCCAATTGGTGCGATCTATTACTTTTGGAGAAAGTTGCGAAGAAATATCAAGTTTTTGTTGTTGGACTTCCTTGGGGTATTAAAGAAATGCCTAAAGGGGTTCATTATTTGGGTTCAAAGGGATACCTAGAACTTCAAGCCTATTATCGTCACGCTGATGTTACCCTTCTCCCCTTCCAACGCTGTCAAATCAGTGACTTCAGCAATCCTTTAAAAGTTTATGAGTCACTTGCTCATGGTACTCCAGTGGTAGCAACCGATATTCCTGAAATGGATGATTATGAAGATGTTGTATTTGTAAGCAGAAACCATAAAGAATTCATAAAAAATATTCATAAAGCAATTAAAGTATCTAAGTGTATCGAATACAAAAATAAAGCTAAAAAAATGGCTAAAAACAATTCATGGGATGATAGATTTGAAATCATTAACAGCGCTATTAAGGAATTTTTCAAAGGAGAAAAGGATGAAAAAGGTAGCACTTTTAACAACGCAATTCTTTGATTTAACTGGAACATATACTCAAATGGGTGGCGGCGAAAGGTATTTAATTGATCTAGTACGTCTATTAAGAAAAAAGAATTATATTGTAGACGTTTTTCAAGCATCTACTACACCTTGGGTAAAGAACTTCAAGGATGTAAAAATAACTGGTATCCCCTGCCCCATTGGTGACAAAGAATCTTTTCCAGATCTAACAATTGAGTTTCATAAACGGACGGAAAATTATGATTATACTATCTATTTTGTAGCCACTCTGGCTTTTCCCGAAGCACGTAAGAACTCTATTGCTATTTCACATGGTATTTGGTGGGATAATGAAATTCAAAGCTGGTATCACGCTAAAGGATACAACGAATACATTAGAGACTGCTACCGCCGTGTAGGAAAAATTGTTTCTGTAGATACAAACACTATTGGTTGGACTAAAGCTTTATATCCAAAACTATATGATAAATTTGAATACATACCGAACTATGTTAATACCGACACCTTTAAACCTAGAGAGAAAAAAGGAAAAGGTAAGTTCACAGTGCTTATTCCTCGTAGACTTCATGAATTAAGAGGATATTTGTTGGCGGCTGAAGCATCTAAGAAACTTCTCCCCAAGTACGAAGATATGGAATTTTATTTTGTAGGTAGAGGAACAATTGAAGGCGAACAACAATTTAAGCGATGGGTAAATACTCAAGATCGAGTTCGATGGGAACATTTTGATATGAATAAAATGTATCGTGCTTACGAACAAGCAGATATAGTTTTAATCCCCACTCTCGGTGCAGAAGGTACAAGTTTGAGCTGCATTGAAGCACAGGCATTTGGAAAACCAGTTATAGCTAGTTGCGTAGGTGGATTAAGTGATCTAATTATTGATGGATACAATGGACTACTGATTAAGCCTACTGTAGATAATCTATGTAATTCAATTGAATATTTATATCACAATAGAGATAAAGCTGAAACATTTGGTAAGAATGCACGAGAAGTTTCAATGGCGTTTGATAGTAAAAGATGGGAAGAAAAATGGTCTAAAGTACTGGATGAAACATTTCCACATTAAAGGAGAGTGTGATTATTGACTAAAAAATTAACAGTTTCAGAATTGAATAAACTCAGCAAAGAACTAGAACAGACGCAAACATATCCCATTCTGAATGGTCAATTTGAAGTAGCCATCAAGCAAAACTTTAAGGAAAGTTCAATTAACAACATCTTTACAGGACTAATAGAAGTTGTACAAGGGATTGAAAAATCACAACTTACTGAATTAACTTTCAGCCAAATTGCGTCACAAATTGGATCTACTTTGATGCTACGCGAATTTACAGACCTCCCCATTCCCAACAAGAATGACTTTCAGACTTTGATTAAGGTATATGAGAATTTATTGAACACAAACATTTTCGTAGAAGTAGCAAATAAATTGCCTGAGATTGAGGTCAAAAAATTAGAGAAGCGTTTTAAGGAAATAGCAGATAATTTTGCTGAGATTGAAAGAAAAGCAAATGAAGAAATGAATAGTAACGGAGCTAACTCTAGTGCCAATAGCGAATAGTTTTGCTGAATTGGAAAGATTGTTGAAGCAAAAAATCGCCTCAACTTTGCAAGTTGATGTCGCTAATACAGTAAAAGTTAATATGGAACAATCAATACAGGAAAATGTTTATGATGTATATACTCCCACAGTCTACGAAAGACAGCGTGATCAAGGGGGGCTAACAGATGAGCGCAATATGATTGTTGATATGATTGGACAGGATATTGTATCCATTGAAAGTCATCGTATGGATGGAAGTAAGAATGTTGGTTTAGTCGTAGAAACTGGTCAGGGTTACGATTTCGAATTCGCTTATTCTGGTCGTCCTCGCCCATTCGTTGAGAAGACTGTCGAGAAGCTGCATGATACTAATGCTCATGTTGCGGCACTTCATAGGGGATTATCACGTCAAGGACTTGATGTGGAAGTTAAGTAAAAAAGCTATTTATTAAAACTTAGGGAGTGTTTTTAATGAATATATTGGTGGCTATGAGAAAAACAAGCCAAACGGGAATTAGGATTGGGCATCTATTCAAAAGTGTCCTTATAAACATACGTAAGGAATGATGTGAATGGCAAGGAAAGAAATTAAAAAGAATACATTACGCGAACCTGCGAAAAAACAACCAGAAGTAACAGACGAAATGTGGCAGCAAGTCAATGAAGACTATAGATTTAATGCTGAAGAGTTTGTTTCTGTACAAGACCTCTCCCCTCAATCTCGCAAGCAGTACACAAGTGTAATTAGACAGTTTGGTTGGTACATGGTTGCTTCAATGAACAACAAACCATTCTACAAAATTACAAAGAGAGACTTTCTTCGTTATCTGAGTTTTATACGAGACAATAGGAAAATGTCCTCATCCGCAATCAGCTTTAGGAAGTCTGTTATCTCAAGTTTCTGTAATCACATCGAAAATATTATTGCAGAAGAAGATGAAAACTACAAAAACTTTAGAAATTTTACACGTGGTCTCCCTCCAATTTCAAAAAATCGTGTTTATGAAAAAGTAAAAGTCACAAAAGATGAGTACGATATGATGATGAGCGTTTTAGAAGAAGATGAAAATTGGCTAGGTATGGCTTGGTTAGCCACAGCTTTTCGAGTTGGTGCGAGACGTTCGGAAATTATTCAGTTCAAGACTGAAATATTGGATTATGAAGTTCAACAAGACAAGAATTATATTATGACTCATAACGTAAGAGGAAAAGGCAAATCGATAGATGGGAAGCCGATTCAATATATGATCCCCTTAGACGTTGTTCCTCATTTGAAAAAATGGGTAGATTTTCGTGGCTATGAAAGTGAATATATCTTTACCACTAAATACGGTAATGAGATAAAGGCTATGTCTCCTGCTTGGGCAGATGATTTTTGTTCAAACACTCTCTCTGATATTTTAGAGCGTAGAGTTAACGTACATATTTTTAAAAATTCATGTATCACCTATCTTTTAGAAAGTGGTAAGGATATTAAAATAGTTTCGAAGTTCGTTGCACATCACAATGATATCTCCACCACATCTATTTATGATTTACGTGATTTCGAAGATGAGAAGAATCAGATTTTTTGATTAACTGTACCTAGTAAAACTATCCTTTTATCACAATTAGATATCTTAATGTTAAGGGAGCTAATATGAAACTATACAAATTTGAACTTGAAAATTTTATAGCTTATCTAGATAAACTAAAAACAGACCGAACTGATACTCGACATAGAGTTAAATTCAAAGGGTTGCTTACTGAACATTACACAGAACTTTTAAATGATGCAGATGATATCAACCTTGATTATGTGACTAAAGATAAAGATGGCAATCCCATTATTGAAAACGGAAAATATACCTTCGAGAATGATAATGAACGGCTTTCTGAGTTAAACAAGCTTTATAATGAAGAAATTGTAATTGATGAAACAGAAGAACGAAAAGCTATGCTCCTTTCTGTTAAAGAATCGGTGATCAATCGTGGCCCAACCGAATTTACTGGTATCGAAGGAGATTGGTATGTTCGTTTCTGTGAAATTGTAGAACAAATTAAATATAAGGATGAACAGTAAGAAGAGATATTAAGTCTCTTCTTTTTTCTATTTTTCTAAAGTAAAAAAAGGAAGTGACTTAAACGTAATGGCAGATATGCTTAAGATTTTAGTACAAGCTGACCTAAATATTGGAGCTAGTATAGGTAACATTAATGAAAAATTGAAGGCTTTAAGTAAACACCCATCCCTTCAAAGTTTGAATATTAAGATCAATATTGATAAGAGCTTTGTAGCAAGTATGAATAGTTTTGTATCCGCTGCTAATAAGTTAAATTTAGCAATGGAGCAACAAAATAAGATTGTTAGTGAAACCACTACAACATATAAAAGATTAGATGGAAGCATAGAAAAAGTAACACAGCAACGGTTAGCCGATAATTCTGTTATCACTAAGACCAACAAAACTGTTGATGAGCATAGATTAAAATTACAGCAAGAGACTGAAGCTTATGACAAACAACGAAAGTCAATTCAGCAGTTGGAATCTGAGTTAAAAGGCTATGCATTAGCCAATGAGAAAGCTATTAAGAATGGTAAAGGTCAAGTAGTTGGTTATAAAAATACATATGAAAACAAAGAAACTGGACAAAAAGTTACAGCTAATATTGATCAAAATGGCATTGTAAAAAAGTACGACGAGATAATCAACCATGCTAAAACACTGAAAGATCAAGAGTCTCTTGTTAATCAGATGTACGATGGACGTATTAAGTCCATGGAAAGAGTAAACACGGCTGAACGTCAATTAGCCACAAACCAGCAAAAAGCCATTCAGGAAAATGCAGATAGACAACGTGCAGCCGATAAAAAGAATCAGGATGCAATTCAGGCGACTCGTAAGGAATATCAGGACTGGTGGGTTCGTTCACTTGGTCAGCAAGAAGTCGCTGAACGTCAAGCAAATCAGAAAAAAATCCAGAATCTAAAAGAGTTTAAGCAACAAGCAGAAACCAACGCACAAAGATTGAATACTAAGTATGGCTCAAGTGTTAATCAGACTGACCTCTCTTCTCTTCTCTCTTCTGCTTCAAAATTAGACATTAATGATGCAAACCTGAAACAAAAAATGAAGCAAATCCAGCAAGGGTTTAGAGATGTGGAGTCTTCAGCTAAATCAGCCAGTACACAGGTTGCAAGTTTTGGTGAAAAAGTTAGCCATGCAATTAAGTCTATTGGTGCACATATGATTGCTGGTGCATTATACGGCACTGTATTTTCTAGTATTACTGCCGGATTTAAAGGCATGATTGACATTGAGAGTCACATGGCTGGATATATTCAAACAAATGAGCACTACTTTCAAGGTCTACAAAAAGGCTCTTTGGATATGCAAAAGGTTAATAACGAGTCAAGGCAGTTCATTCAAACAGCGCACGACCAAGCCGCCGCCATCACTGATGTAATTGAGTCTGCACGTCTCTGGGGTCGTATGTATAAAGATGTCGGTGTTGTTCAGACCCTAGTACGTCAATCTACTATGCTTTCCACAGTTGACTTGGTGAGTCTTGAAGATGCCACAAAATCAATGGAATCGGTGCTAGCTCAATATGGTGTGCAACTTAAGAATACAAATGATGCACAACTGTATGGTGGTCGAATCCTTGATTCTTGGAGTAAGGTAGCACACGAAACTATGGCTCCTGCTAGAGACTTAGGTGCAGCATTTGAGCGCACAGGTAAAATTGCCCAAGAAACAGGCGTTAGTTTTGATTTCATGAACGGTCTGATTTCATCGGGTATGCGTAATACCGCATTATCTGGTGAAAACTTAGGTAACATGTGGAAAACCGTATTGGGTACTATCCGAACCAGTAAGGCTGTTAATGAAATTGAGAGTCTTGGTGTTGAGACTAAGAAAGTTGTAAATGGTGTTGAAGAATGGCGTAAGGCAGAAGATATCTTGCTGGATTTGTCTATTGCGGTAATCGATAAGAATTATGATTTAACTCAATCTTATGCAGCCATTTCTCGCGGTGTCTATCAGTATGCGAAGTTGGCAGCATCCCTCCAACCCGGTGATATCTTATTGGGTACAGCATACTCTATTGGATCTACTGGAAGCACATTAGAATACTTAACTACTCAAATGGATACCATTTCCCGTAAAGCCTCACAGGTAAAAACGTCATTCATTGATATCTTCAACACAGCTGGTAATGATGGATTACGTAGTATGATAAAGACCATACTTGATATTACTGATCAATTATTTATTGGTATGTCAAAAATACCTTCATCAATCTTTGGTGTGAGTACAGCTATAGTTGCACTAGGGGCGGCATTTGTTGCACTTAAATCTCCTATCAAAACGGCTATTGATTCAATGATTGTTGTAAAAGCTATGAGACAAGGCATGATAGTCGTAACAAACGAAGAGACTGCCGCTGTTACTGCAAGTTCTGTTGCTAATGCCGCCCATGCTGTAACCTCAAGAACCGCTTCGACTGCTGAGGTTGGGAGAACAGTAGCAACTGAGGCAACAACTGTTGCGATAAATGCGCAGACTGCTGCATCTGCTAGAGCTGCTGTTACAACAAGTATAGCAACAATGGGAATATCTGTTGTCATTGGATTGTTAGCTTCATTGGCTGTGGGCTTGGGTACAGCAGAAAAAGCGCAGCGTGACGAAACTCAACAGATAAATGACAGTATAGAGGCGCGAGAACGGCAAATCAATCAATATAAGCGACAAATCGATTTCTTGCCTAAAGTTGCAGACGCTATCAACAAATACAAGAAAGCTATGGACGGCGGTACACTTTCTGCCCAACAACAAGCAACCGCTCAAAAACAATTAGAAGAAATGTATAAAGCTGTTGGTATAACCGCAACAGAAGAAGGATTGAAAAGATTAAAAGCTGCACATTTCAGTGAAGATGCAGTCAAGTATGAAATCGAACTATTAAAACAAAAAAAACAAGCTGCTGCTGAAGCGAATACCGAAGCAGCTCGTGGAGCCTATGATAAAAAGAAGAATGAATACGAAAATAATGAAGAAGCACTAAAAAAAGCAAAAGAAGATTTAAAGAAGTATAAAAATGATCTAGATACAATAATGAATGACAATTCAATTGCAGGTGCTTTTGCAAAATCCCCAGAAACGATTCAAGGTTACTATCAAATGATTGCTATGGCTCAAAGTAAAGTTGATGAATTTACTGGCAAGCAACAAACTTTATCTAAAGAGTTGGACGATGCTAATCAGAAGTACATGACTAACATTGAAGCAACCGATCAATTAGCTGGTGCTGATAGTAAAATGGCTAATGCAACAGATGACGCTTCTGATGCTTTTGAAAAATTAAACAAAGCTCTTGACGACAGCTCTTCCGAACTCAAAACCTTAAATCAAGCATTGTATGATCAACAAAAAAATGGCTATTTGAGTGCAGAAACAGTTGCAGAATTAATCAAAAAAAATCCTCAATTAGCCGCTAGTGTGAAAAAAGTCAAAGATGGATACATATTAGAAACTGAGGCAGTCAACGATCTAAGAGAAGCTCAGTTGAAAATGATTAAGCAGTCAATTGAAGGAGATAAGCAACGGAGCTTAAATGCGATTAATGCTTCCATTAGCACTATAAACGGATACGGTCTTGAGTTAAAGAGTGTAAAAGATTTAGCAGATGCTAAAAAAGCTTTGGCGGCTATTGAGGATGAAATAGCAAACGCAAAGATCGCAGCACTGTCTCCTGAAATGCGTAAGGGTTTGGGCTATGAAGAGAAGTTTGATTTCAACTTGGGTAAGACAGTATATTATAACCCCATGTTTGAAGAAGCCAGAAAAGCCAGAAACGATGCACTTAAAGAGCAGTATGATGAGATTTCTAAAAGCGTTCAGGAGTTAGAAGAAAAGGCATCTAAGGGAAAAGAATTACTGGGTATTTATTCTGATCCTAATTTTGGAATTAGCAAAGAAGCCACCAAGAAAAACGATCAATACAACGACTCTTTGTCAGAAACTAATGAAATTTTAACCGAAACTCAGAAGAAACTTAAAGCGATTGCTGCTGCTCAAGATGCGCAGACTAGCCGAATGAGTCGATTAAAAAAAGGAACAGAGGAATACGGAAAAGCCCTGAAGGAACAGATAAAACTTCTTGAAAAGCAAGCTGAATTGTACACAGAAGGCATTAAAGATCCATCTAAGCTAGTGTCTACAAAAGTCACCACTACTACAAAAGGTGGAACTGGCTTAGACTCGATGATAGAAGAAGCTTTATCCCTCTCCTCTTCTGGTGCATTTAAATATAAACAAATAAACGGCGAATACAAAGGTACATACGATGAGTTTGTACAAAGAGCAACATCGGATTGCTCTCAGTTTGTGCAGGAAATGTTTAAGGAGTTCCTTAATATTAAGCTGCCTCGCACTGCCGCTGAACAAGCCAAACAAGGTACTGCTGTAACAAGTAAAAAGGAATTGCAGAAAGGCGATTTGGTATTCTTCAATACCAATGGCAAAGCACATTCCCATGTAGGTGTTTATATGGGCGATGGAAACTTTATGCAAATGGGCAATTCGGGATTAAAGCAAGGCAATCTAAACGACAAATATTGGGCAACTCGTTATGATGGAGCTACACGCATTCCCGGTGCTTCTGCCCTCCCTACTTCAACTTCTGTTGCATCTAGTAGTAAAGTTACAGGTAAAAATGCTGATCTGATAAACAAATACGCTTCAACGAATGGCGTTGATCCTGCGTTAATTAAGGCAATCATTCAACAAGAGTCAGGTAACGGCGCTAATGGTATTAAAAATGTAATGCAGGTTAGCAGCCTTGGTAAAAACACTAATGTTGAAAGCAGTATTAAAACTGGCACCTCAATGTTTGCAAAATATCTCAATCAAACGGGCAACGTTGAAATCGCTTTGGCTATGTATAATATGGGGCCAGGAATATTGGATTATTTCAATAAAAATGGTGGCTACAGTGTAGAGAACATGAAGAAGTTCTCTGCTAAACAAAAGCAGAAAACTGGTAGTAAGGTTTATGGTGATGTAAATTATGTTGGCAACGTATTGAGATACTACGATGGTGATACCTCCTCTGTTTCAGGTGGTAAATCTAAAAACAAATACACCCTTCCTTCAGCCTCGGATTTAGCAAAAGCACAAGAAGATGCACGGAAAAATAGAACAACTACATACGATAACATTTATAAAGCTCGTGTTGATTATATTGAGAACTACGTAACTATGAGTCAGAACAAGCTGGATGCTTTGGACGCTGACATTGCTAAATCTCAAGGTAGACAGGCTAAGTATGATCAAGTATCAGCAAACTGGCGAAAAGAAGAATCTTCTCAAATTAAGTCACTGACAGCGCAACAAAAGGAATTAGTCTCTCAGAATATCAATCTTGATAATCTAGTTAAGCAAAATAAGATTACATCTGGTGAGTTTGATAAGCAGAAAGCTTCGAATAGTACAAAGTGGTGGGAACTAGAACAACAGAAACAAGAAAAATACTATGCTGTCATTGTCTCTAATCTTGATGAATATGAGAAAAAGATTAATGCTGCTGCTGATAAGATAGCTCTGTCCAAGGCTCGTATGGAATCGTTGGACGAAAACTCGAAGGCATATCAACAAGAGCTTATTACTCAGATCGGGTTGATAAATGAGCAACGTGTAGCTACAGAGAAAGAGATTTTAGCTGTAGAGAGACAATTGAAAAATGAAAAGTTGAATTTACAGAATAAAGAGGAATTGTCTAAACGTCTTCAAGATCTAACGCTGAAGAACCTTGAGTATAACAATGCTATCTACTCTATCAAATCTGCGGCTGCTGATAAGATTATTGAAGCATACAAAAAACAGATTGAGAAACAGAAGGATTTAGCTTTAAAGGCTATCGATAAACAAAAAGAAGCTGAAGATAAGAGACATGAAGCTCGATTAAAAAATCTCGAAGAAGAGTCTGATCGATTTGAAGAGATTATTAAACGCCAGCTTCAGGAGTTAGATCGAACAAGCGAATCTGATGACTATGACAAGGAACTCAAAAAGAAACTAGATGAGCGCCAAAAGATACAGGATAAAATTAATGAGCTTGCTCTTAATAATTCCTATGAAGCTAAGGCTAAAAGGAAAGATTTAACCGATCAACTAGATGCAAAGAATGAAGAGATCGATAAGTTTAAACTTGACCGTGAGCGTGAATTACGTAAAGAAGGCTTGAATGACCAGTTAGAAGACCGCAAAAAGTACCTTGATAAAACCAAAGATGCTGAAGATCGAACTCATGACGCAATTACAGATAACATCGATAGAGAAAAAGAACTTACTGAGCAGAAGTATGATGACATTCTTGAAGACGAACAACGATTCTATAGAATGAAGCAAGACCTCATGTCCAATGACAAGACTAAGGTAAAATCTGTGATTGATGAACTAAAAGGCGAGTATTCTAAGTTCTTCACCTTCCTTCAAGAGCAATCATTGGAAACAAGTAAGCAAATGCAAAATATGCTGGACAGTCTTTCGATGGATCAAGGCAAACTTAACGACTTCTTGAATTTAGATAGTGGAATCGGCAATAACACGGGCATTGGAACTGGCGATGGAAACGGAAATGGTTCAGGTAATGGCAGCAATAAGGAAAAAGAAAAGGGAGATTGGCAGAAATACCTTTCCAACAAGCAAAAGGCTGAAAGTATTTCTAAACAAGTCGTTCAGTTACAACGTGAAAAGAAACCAGATAACAATAAAATTAAAAGTCTTCAAGCACAATTTCAGTCCCTTAAATCTGAAAATGATGCAATGCGCTCAAAATGGGGGTTTCCAGATGGAAGCTACGACTATCTGGTTAAACAGAAAGTGTTTAGTGCTGATACAGGAGGTATGACCCCTACTTTCTCTGGCGGTAAATTTCTGTTGGCTCATGAAAAGGAATTAGTTCTTAATAAGAGTGATACGGGGAATTTGTTGAAAATCATTGATGTAACCCGTGGCATTGTTGATTCAGTTAAAAGTACCTTTACCCCCAACTTTGTTAGAAATAATAATACGTCTACTGCTTCAAATGTTAACAGTTTTCATTTTGAAAAGGTTGAAATTCATGCAAATGATAAGGAGTCAGGATCGAACATCTTAACCAAATTAATTGATGCCGCTAAAACACAATCAAAGAGAGGCGTTCTAGGAAATAATTATGGCTTTAATCTATAATCGGTGGGGATTACCTCTCCCCCATCACTATTTTAAAGAGGTGATACATTGCTGGGAGAAATTGATTACAATTTAAAACCTATTCAACCTCAATATTTCTTATGTAGACCAGATAGGACAATCATAAGCAAAATAAGTGAGGCGTTTAATGATGAAATTTCTACCACATGGCACGATATTAATGAATTAGAGTTATCAATCCCCTTTTACATCGATGTCAATCATCGCTTAGTACCGAATAAAAACATCGGTCTAATTCGAGAAAGATATCTAATTAAAGTCGTAAATGGGAATAATGTTGATTGGTACTATATTAAAAGCATTGAAGATTCTAGTTCAGATGAATCCGATATTCGTACGTTGAATTGTATTTCTACCGCTGGTCTTCTAGTTGGTTTTGCAATACGGGGATTGACTGTAGAATCGTATCATGCCGAACAAATATTGAATGAAATTCTTGCACCAACAACTTGGAAAATCGACTACATTGATGCTGATTTCAAATTAACTTATAGGGCATTTGACTTCTCAAGTACAAATGTATTAGATGCGATTTTGACAGTTGGTGAAACATACAATGCTATAACGATTTTCAATACTGATAAAAACACCATTTCATTACAAAAACCTGAACTGACTGGTACAAATAAAGGATTGACCTTTAGTTGGAATAAGTATTTAAAATCGATGACTAGACATTCAACCTCTGAACCTATAGTCACAAGGTTAAAGGGGTTTGGTCAGGATGACATGACATTTGAAAAAGTAAATCCTACTGGGCAAAACTATGTAGAAAGCTTTCAATATTTCATGTATCCATTTGAACGGGATGCTAATCGGAATGTCATTAGACACAGTGATTACATGAGTGATTCGTTGTGTCATGCCCTACTCGACTTTGAAGCATTAATTGAATCAAAGAAAACAGAGTTTAATGCATACCTCAAGGAACAACAAGGCTATGAAAAGCAACTAGCTCTTCTTGAAGTTGATATGGATAAGCTAGTAAAAAATGAAGTTGTAGTTGCAGATACGAAAATATCTCAACAATTTGATTTGAAGATGTTTTTTGAGAAGTATGAGCATTCTGGTAGCAGTTCACGTAGCTTCAAATTGTCTTCTGATTTTGGTTATGCGGTTATGATTAAGGTTGATGACACAACTGGTGTTACAGTTAGTTTAGATAGATCGAATAAAGCCGTTTCTTCTAATCAATGGAGACTTCTGGGTAAGGTTCGATATCAGGATCATGTCAATGTCTCTATTAGCGGTGGCAATACGGGTGTATACATTCAGGTATGTAACATTAGCATAGATGAGTATGATTCTGGCACTGATTCAAAGATTATTGAGCGATACAGTTTAGATAATAAGGAAATGCAGATTAAACAGAAACAAGCTGAAATTGATGCTGTTAAAGCTAATTTGACTACTGTTTCCAACAAGATAAGCAACCTGAGAAGTACATTTGCATATGATAAGAACTTTACACATGAGCAAATGATGGAGTTAAGCGACTCATATATTATTACGCAGGACTACTCAGACAGTAAATACATAGATGAGCAAGATTTGTACGATGAAACAATGAAGAAGTTCAAAGAATTGCTACGTCCACAACTTAGCATGGAGATCGATATTGTTAACTTCTTAGAGATAATTGAAGCACAATATGATTGGAAGAAGATGAATCTTGGTGATTTCGTTAACATCAAATATGAGCCAACTGGCGTAGATGTTACGGCAAGAATAATTAAGATTGAATATGATTATGAACAGTCGAATATTAGTCTGACGATATCTAATGTAAAAGATGTAAGTAGAATGGGCAATGAATTTGATAAGTTGTTTCAAGATGTACGGACTCATGGAGTTACGTTGGATCTAAATAAGTTCAAATATGATAAAGCAGTGTTTGATTCAAGTGAAATGAATAAGCTGTTTGAAAATGTCTGGAATAGAGAAAAAGAGCGTTTAGAGATGGCGATTAATGAAACAGTTACACTGGATCACACTGGCATCACTGTTTATGATGAAAAAAATCCCATGAGATACCTTAAAATGACGTCGGGGGCGATTGGTCTTACACGCTCAGGAGGGCAAAAATTCGAGACAGCCCTCAGCGCCGATGGATTGATTGCAGAACAAGTGCTTGGAAAAATTATCCTTGGTGAACGTGTAGTAATTGGTGATACAACTGGTGTATTCACTATCGAAGGCTCTAAACTAACCATTCAGGATAGATGTAAACGTGAAGTCGTTAAGCTTGGGCTATTGGAAGAAAATCCAGATAAGTTTGGGTTACGATTTAATCATTACGCTTCTACTGATTGTGGCAATACTAGTGTAATTAATCATGTAGGAATTGATAGTGATTCAGGTTTCTTTATTGACCAGAAAAGTGGAACAACATATAAAAAAACATTGTGGACTAGTTTGGATGGATTGTTAAATGCTCAAAATTTGAGAATTAGTGATAGTATTATTGCTGATGGATCAATTCGTATAGGTAAAGGTAATTATGTATTTTCTGCCGATATGCAGGGTATCTACTTGGGATCAGAGCAGTTCTCGGATTCCCCGTTCCGAGTGTCGCCAGACGGTGTAATGTATGCAAAAGGTGGAGTATTCCAAGATGGTCAGGTAATAGTTGGTGGAGGAAACAGAGTAATCGTATTGGATTCATCGGGATTTCGGGTAGGCGGTCTCCAGCAAGACAGTGCGCCAGCGGCGATCTACATGGACGGTCGTGCCAGATTCAAGAATGTGTTGCTCACCAAGCCTGATGGTAGATTTCTTGCCGACACTGGAAACGGCAAATTCGACCTCAATGGGTGGGATTTGATTGGAGCTGGGATGATTGATACTCAATTACTGGCAGCTAATATAGTTACAGCCACAGAGGGCTTTGTAAGCTCGCTTGTAGCGGGTAAACTATCGACTTTAACAAATGCTGCTCTTACTGATTGGTCGAACTACATTCGAATAGAAAGTAACGAAGCAAAATGGATCACTGGGAAAGTCAATGGTGCTGGCACACAAAAGAAATTGGCTGATGGCAGAGCTTTGTATTGGAAAAACTCAACTCAATCTGGAGAAATGACTGTAGATGAAACTGAATGGCCCGTCTTGGAATATAGTATGGAAGAAAAAGTAAAAGCTAAGTTTTCATTTGATGGTTCTGGCGATGCTGCAACTCCATATATCCAAATGGGTATTGGTGATGGAGCAACTGAGAAAAGCGGCAAAGGTTTTATAAATAAACCTAATGGTTCTTTTGATTTTTTGTATGGAGCAAGCAACACCGGAAAAGAAAGAAGTGTAAGTTTACAAGATTTAGGTATTGTTATAAACAGTGATGGCGGGAATTTTATCGCAAAAGCAAATCAGGTATCAATAATAAGCAACCAAAATGAAATAAAAATCTCCAACGGTAAAGCCTCCATCGTTCTCTCTGCTGATGGCAAAATCACCTTCAACGGTACTCGCTACGACTTCATGTAAACCTTAAGACTACTATCTTTCTCTCTCCTCTCTCCTACTATACGACTATATAAAACATTTGTTCTATAGGAATATGTTCCCATATGTCGTATAGTAGAATTATAGGAGAGTGATGAACAGAGTGAATGAAATGATTAGAAACGTCTGTGTTATGATTGATTATGAAAATGTACACTACAATTTAAGAAATGACTACACCAATGTTTTTGAGAAGGATTTTTTTAATCGTTTAAGAAAGTATTTACAAGGTAAATCTATGAATGTAATTGACATTATAGCATATTGTAATTTCGATTTGCCTGATATGTATAACTCACGCCATCAATCAAAACTACATGAGTTTGGTATTGAAACAAGGCACACATCTAACACTGGAAAAAATTGTGCAGATATTCAAATAGCAGTTGATACAATGGAAATGATTTTTCAAAACAATCTAATTGATGGCGTAGTCTTAATATCAGACGATAAAGATATGACTCCTTTAATAAAAGCGATCAAAAAGCAAAAGGGGTTTGTTCATCTTATTACTTCTCAGAATAGTAGTGATTTAATACTACATACACCAACATCTCATTCATTTTTTGAGGATTTGTACGAAATAGAAGCGAAAAATGACTCTCATCTTACTGAAAATATATATCACAATCTTAATGCCCATATAAAAAAAGAGTATGTAGATAAACAGAAAACACCTCCACTATTGTCTTTACAGAGATTCACGGAAAACAGCTTGTCGTGGTACAACATCTTTGAATACGAATTTGTGCGCCTTCTAAATAAACTTGAATTAGAAGGAAAGATAATAATTCATAAATATCGCCTAAAAAATAATGAAGGCGTTGAATATGGAAAAGAATTTGAAGGAATAATTACTGATGAATATTTATACTTGTTTAATTCCAACAATCCCATTAATCGAATAAGTAATTGCATTAACGATGAATTTATAAAAAATGTTTATAAAAAATACATCAGAAATATTTGACAAATACTGATCCAAGGAATATAATTGTTATAAATAAGACTATGCTTTACCTAAAACTAATTTTTAAAAAGACTATGTTTTATCCAATACTATGCTTTACCCAAAGACTAATCAAGGGAACTCACAATATTGTGAGTTCTTTTGTGTTTAATCAAAAGATATTTTGGATTAGCTGAGCAATCAGTTTAATCACGAATTATCTCTTAACTAGTAAGGCTGTTTCCTATAAACTTCCACTCCCTCCTATCCGATATATATTGTAAGTATGTGTAAAATCATATGCTAATCGAATAATTGGAGGATATACAATGAAAAAGCGAATTCCAACGTTCCTTGCTGGTGCAATATTTGGTGTTGCAGTAGCAGTTAGTGGCGTAGCAGGAGCAAGTACATATTTAAAAGCAACATTGACACCTACAAAGATCATAGTTGATGGAGAACAAGCGAAATTGAGCGACAGCCCAATCAATGTGAACGGTAAAGCTTATCTTCCTCTTAGAGATACAGCTTCAGCAATGGGCTATAATGTAGCAAGTGCTAGTGGCGGTAAAATTGAGCTAGTGAAAAGCAATGGAACAACACCTGCTCCCTCCTCTGCCCCATCAGCTACAACAAGCACAAAAATTGAGCCAGCAACAACAGCGGTTAAGCAAGGAGGTAAAACCTTTAGCGTGGATCAATACACAAAAGGAGATAAACTGGATAGCGAGAAGATTGCAGCAGCGATTGCTTCTGGTGAGCTGACGATTAACAGTCAGGATGAAAATGGAGATTCAATTTTGCACTGGGTAATTCGTAAGAATGATTATGCGACATACCTTGTGATTAAGAAGAATGCGTTGAACGTGAACATTTTGAATAATATGGGGAATTCCCCGCTTCACGAAGCAATCCTAAATAAAAACAACTTTTATTTAGGGGAACTGACTGGAATCACTTACAAAGCAAATGCTAAAATCAAAAATAAGGACGGGCAAAGACCAATTGATCTATTAGACAAAAAAAGCTCAAATTATATTGTACTTGAAGCCTATATGATGTAATTAAAATAAATAAGTAGACAAAAAAGAGCCTATTAGAGGCTCTTTTGTTATTTATTTATATTCTAAATTGTTTTTGTCTGTAAATATGAAGCTAATAATTATATGTACTCTAACTTAGTCTATTCGTTCTGCGGATCTTCGCTGTCTGGAACATATTCTATAATGTCCGTCAACGTGCAATTAAATACTTTACATAACTTATCTAACCATTCGACATCTATTCGTTTTATCGTTTCATTGTATAACATTCCAACGGTTCCTTCACGAATACCAGTTAATTTAGCCAACTCTTTACGAGTCATTTTATGTTTTCCTAATTGTTCTGAAATTTTAATCTTGATCATTAAATATCCTCCTCAGGTTTCTAGTTCCATATTAACACAGAGTTTAGTCAGCAAGATAGAAAATTGCTTTAGTGCGGTTTACAAATTACACTAGGCGTAATATAATATCATTATTCGATATTATTGAAGTTCGGATGGAGGCGTTGAAAATTGCTAAAAAATTAAGTGCTGATACTGTAGCACAAAGAATAAAAGACATAACAAATTCCGAATACAGTTTAGTTAGTGAATACACCGGAGCTTTTGATAAAATTTCTGTTTTACATCATAAGTGTGGAAATGTTCAACAGGTAAGGTTAGGGCATTTTATTGACGGTAGACGTTGCCCTATATGTAAAAAATCGAACAGAAAAACAAATGAAACTTTCAAAAAGGAAGTGTATGAACTAACAGGAAGACACTATGTCTTTCTTGAAAAGTATGTGACGAATGAACATAAATTAAAAGTAAAACATATGGATTGTGGTCACATTTATGAAGTGAAACCAGCAAACTTTTTGTCTGGTAAGAGATGCCCTAAGTGCGCTAAAAATATACCTCTTACTACAGACACTTTTAAAGAGCAGATATTCGATAAAGTGGGAAATGAATATGAATTAATGGATGATATTATTAATAGTCAAACGAAAGTCAAAATCAAACATAACACATGTGGAAACATAATCCATATGGCACCTACGGTGTTTAACTCTGGAACACGGTGTAGTCACTGCCATGGTGGTGTTAAATATCACACAACAGACACATTTAAAAAGTATGTCAGAGATAAGACTCACGGTGAATATGATGTTCTGGGGGACTACAAAAATGCTAGAACAAATATAAAGTTTATCCATAATGAATGCCATAAGGAGTACGTTACAGAACCTCAGAATTTTATAGCAGGGAAACGTTGTCCTCATTGCTTTGGTAAAATAAAAAAGACTACCGATGAATTTAAAAAAGAAGTATTTGCATTAGTTGAAAATGAGTATTCCGTACTAGGAGAATACCTAAATAATAATATTAAAATAAAAATGAGACATAACACTTGCTTACATGAATATTTAGTATCTCCTGCTAGCTTCCTTGGCACTAAAAATAGAAATGGGAGCCGATGTCCTAATTGTTTCAAGAATGAAAAGAAAACCACAGAAGAATTTAGAGAAGAGTTATTGAATACTGTTGGGGATGACTATCAAGTTATAGGGGAATATCTCGGTGCAAATACTAAAATCGATGTACTTCATATTCCATGCGGAAGAACTTATAGACCTACTCCTTCTAACTTAATTAGAGGCGATAGTAGATGTCCATGTATCAATGAAAAAAAAGGAGAAGCAAGAATAGTAGACTATCTTTCTTCTAGTACACTTAATTTCATTAGGCAATATTCAAATCCTAATTGTAAGCACAAAATTGCTCTTCGCTTTGATTTTGCCATATTTGACGGTTACAATGAACCTATTTGTCTAATAGAATTCGACGGTAAGCAACACTACGAACCCATTGAATATTTTGGTGGCATAAAAACGTTCAAGCTCCAACAAAAGAAAGACAAGATCAAAGACAACTATTGCGAGTCACATAACATCCCATTGATACGAATCAAGTATACCGAATTTGACAACATCGAATCAATACTAAACGAAAAGCTCACCCAACTAAATATCTTACCTGTCCCTGTCTCCCCTGCTCTATCTTAATCCAAATTGAAGGAGAAGATACATATGTCTATCGTAAATGTTGTTGCTGTACAAACTCGGAAAGTTCCCTATCATCCTAACTTAACACTAGAGCAGCTCTGTTACTTTCTCGATATCTCACCTAAAGCAACTATCATCATCGACAAAATGAAATTTATGCTTAACACAGTCGAACGACTCAACGAGTTTCTTGAACGTAAAACGCTCAATATAAGTGAACTGTCCCTTCTCACTTTAATGAGGAAAGAACGTATTGACGCTTATAGCTACACCGACAGAGCAACATTTACTTATGACTATTATCGAGACAAACTAGCAGCATTGGAGAAATTGTTTCAAGAGCCTATGGAGTCTTTCAAACTCAACCGTTTCAAGACGGATGATCCAGAACTTATTTATGACACATATGTATCAAGGGGAAAATATTCGACTTCTCTAGAGGTTGCTTTGTTTATTTAGTCCTATCCCCATCTCTCTCATAATACTATAGACCCATTACCCAAGACATGGTAAACTATTGGTATAATTTGAGAGGTGGGACTATTTTAAATGAAATTATGCGTTAATTGCAATAGTTCGCTAGAGGATGAAAGTTTATATTGTAACAAATGTGGAGCCAAACAAGAATCAAGTGGCGCTTCTGAAGATACTAGTGAGAATGTGATAAATGAGTTGATTCAATCTGATTCGCCAAAAAGTAAATTGTTAACTCCAAGAACAATATTATATGGAGTTGCTTTGATACTTTTCTTGGCAATCTCAGTGATAACAGTTTATTTCAATACTCCTGAACAAAAAGCTAAAGCAACAGTAGATAATTATCTGAAAGCTTTACAACATGGAGAGTATGTGGGTGGATTTAAAAGCGAGAGTTTTGATGACTATATAAATGTAATAGATTTTAAGTATGTTAATACACAGGATAGTTATGAGTATGAAGGAAATGAAGTCACAACATATGACAGAGAATATTATGACAAGTATTTGAAGGAAGTATACCCTACTTTTGATGAATTTCTAGAGCAAGAGAAAGAGATTCACCTTGATAACAAACACTTTACTGTTCTTGAGAACGATAGCAGTAAAATAGTAGTAAGAGATGACCGGCTTGGGAGATCTTTTAGCTTTCTATATGACATGCAAGTAACAAATGGGTTGGGTACTCCTGTCTATAAAAAAGTCACATTTGATGTGGATAATTTCTCTGGTGAATATAAGATTTCTTATTATTTTGACAAGTAATGACATGCAGTTAATTGTTAGTTCTATCGTATCGTAAAGATATATTATACTATCTCTAACAACGGAAAGGCTTAGATGGGCGGTCGGCTAGTCTCCTGCAAAGGAGGTGATGCTTGTGGAGGTATATCAAACATTGACGCTTATGATTTCATTTGCGACTTTGGTTGTGCTAATACTTTCTTTCCACAATAAGAAATAGACCGCCCTAAGCAAAGGTAAACGGTCTATTTCTACGCCTTTGTTAACACAGCCACCGCCCTTATAAGCGGCTGTTGTTTTAGAGTGGAGATGATGTCGCATCTCTACTCTTTTTTAGTATATGCTTCTTGACTATATTTTATCACACGAAAATTGAGTTGCCAATGCCAAAGAAAGTACTGAGCAAAAGTTACACATTTTTCGTGCTGTATGATCCAAAGAAATGAGGTGTGTAGGTGAGGAGTAATGTTCGATGTAATGAGCAACCTCTAAGTAGACATCAATTAGCAAATCCATATGCTGATTCACAAATGCTAGACAGGTTAAAGAAGAATGTATCTATTGATTTGCGTAACAATCACACTATTAAATATGTCGGAAATGGATACGCTATAATTGAGCCTAATGATGCCAGTAAAAAGTTCTCTATTTACAATGTATTAAAATCTCTAAAAAAAGGTCAACAAAAATATCGAAAAACTTTAGATGAATTGAGTGTGAATTAGATAGGCTTATTTCAACTTGAAATATCCCTCAATAACTCATCATTTTTAGACGAGAATAGTCCGTAAAATCCCAATTTTATAGTGTTTCTCCCCTATTAAAAGCCTTATACACAAAGGCTTTTTTATTATGCCCAATTTAAATATGGAGGTGATCAATATTACAATACGCGAATCTCTCTACTTTTCTTATGCTGGCATCCAATCTGATTTCTATGGAATCGTAAACGTGAATATGTCGTCTGGGATGCAAGAAGAAATATTCGCTGCTTCACGATCCATAAATGAAGTATCTATCAAGGGTAGAGATAAACCCTATTTCCAACAAACAAAAAAAGAACCACTTAAGTTTAATGTGTCGTTCGCTTTTGAGGATACTTGGGATGATGTAAAAATTAGAGGAGTTGCTAAGTGGCTAACTGAACAATCTTATTATCAACCTCTCTTCTTCTCAGATGATCCAGAAAAAATATATTATGCTCTTTGTGTGGACGATATAAATCTGGTTCATAATTGTGTGCGACAAGGATATGTCACTCTTACTTTTAGATGCGATGCTCCCTACGCTTACTCTTCTATTTATAATCCACCAGTTTACAATTGGCGCTATCAACCTTTTGATGTACAGGTGAACGATACTACTGGCGAGAAAAATAAAGTAATAATCGAAAACGGTAAGCTCACCTTGAATCCTAATAAGACAATGTGGACTGAATTTCGTGGGAAGAAGTGGTATGAAATTTCAAACTAATTAAGAAAGGAGAGTGTCTATGTCAACAACGACAACAAAACTAGGTCTTAAAAAGCCCAACTTTGCAACAGATGATATCGAGAATACTTTAAACGAATTAGCTGACAACTTTCAAAAATTAGATGATGATAGCGATGATTATGTTGATTCCCTTCCTTTATCTGGGGCATATCCAATTGCAAAGCGATTCTACAAGAAAACGCCTAAATCTGGCGACTATATCGGATGGGTAAACACCCGTTCAGGGACAAGTGCTCCAACATGGCAAAAACTCAAACAATATACCAATGGCGATTTAATTGTTCCTACTGTAGATAACGGACATATTTATAAATGTATTCAAACAGGATATTCAGGCTTAACTGAACCAGTCTTTCCAGTGTCAGTAGAAATAGAATTTGGCGATGTTCGAGGCAGTAATACTTGGCAAGCAACTACTCAATATAAAAAAGATGATATCGTTCTTCCTGTCATTGACAATGGTCGATTTTATGTATGTCTCCAAGCTGGTGAATCAGGTGACGTTGAGCCTACATGGGGATTAGCAGATGGTCAAACAATCTATGACAAGAATGCTTCATGGGTTAGTTATAAGATGCTGAAGTGGAAAGAAGCTGGAGTGGCATCTAACTTTAGACCCTATGGGAAGATTGAATAACTATGGCTACTTGGAATTCGCTCACAAATAAAAATGGCATTTATACATATCCTACCGTCACTATTCCAATTGTTACAGACGGTGCATTAAGCAAAATATCGTGGAATCAGACACAGCCTGAAGGATCAACTATTGTTGTTCAGTCTCGCAAATCAGATGATGGATACAATTGGTCTGAATGGCGTAACTGCGTTAACGGTGGAGAAATACCAGAAATAAATGAAGACACTCCTCTCTACAATACCAAATTAAGTATTCGTGCAATCATTCAAACGACAGATTACAGTATTCACCCCTTCTTTGATCCTAATATAACCCTACATTTTCAACCAGTACTTGTGTTTCACAACAAAGGTGACCTCCCCTGCCAACCTGAAATATGGATCACAAAAGTTGGTAGCGGTGATTTTACCATGACTAATACATCTCATCATAACGAACAGTTCAAGTTTACTGGGCTTGTCGATGGGGAAACAGTGTATGTAAACAATGAACGCCAAGATATTGAAACCACACTTGCTGTTACGTATAGATACAAAGATTTCAACGACAACTATTTAAACCTGCCTGTTGGGAAAAATGTATTCAAAGTCGATGGAGACGCAGATATTAAATGGAGATATCAATATAAACGCATTTAGGAGTGTGATATATGGCTGGAGTAGCATTGAATGGTTCAACAACAAAATTATCTACCAAAAATGATTATGTAAAATTCTCCTATGAATGGAGTGAAAGACACAGCGATGGTGATGGCGGTAAAGAAACAAGGTGGTATACAGGTCATGGTTCAACCGATGCAGATGTCGAAGGCGTAGTTTCCTCTGACAATAAAATTTTTATAAATAATGTACCCATAGCTACTGTTGGTGATAAAACATCTGAACATTGGGTTGCCAACCCTACTCCATCAGCTCCCAGAGGTAGCATTAAATCAGTTTCTCCCGGTAAAAGCGGCTCTGGTGAAGGTGAAGTTTCAGGAGGTAGCGCTAAGGTTTTCTATAATGGTAAAGCTGTTGCAATGATTGGTTCACCTGTGAAAACTATGCTGGACACAGATACCACTATCGAAACTGGAAATGAAAAGATAAATATATCAAGTTAGGAGGTGAAATATTGCCAGAACTACATACATATTTAGAGTTAAATGACCCCGTAATAATGATTACACGCAAAGGGACACCCGAAGATCCGTATAAATCTCGTGCTGATTCACTTGTAGTATTGAATGGTTTAATAACTTTGCTTGAACTCCCTTCTTCTGCTCACGGTGTATCAATTGCAGGTATGACTGAAATTAGTCAACAAGTATTTGAAAATCGACCCTATCTAAACGAAAATGAGTTTCTTGTCCAATATCAAACTGGAGCTATCCAAGTCCATCCCTCCCTAGAAGGTACAACTAAACTTTGTCGCTATATGGGTAAAGGCTTAGTCATGCAACCTGCATCACGTATCTATGCAATGGTACAACGTCATCCCGACATCGTAAAAACCCTGCAAGATATAGTAGATGAAGCATATCAACGGCTAAACGACACTCAATTGGCAATTGGAAGACTCGAAGAAATTATTAGACAATCTCATGTTGCTACAACTACAGCAGAAAAAGCAGCAGACAATGCCAATCAGGCAGCAGATTTAGCTAACAATGCAGCTAACAATGCGATAGATGCATATAAAACAACAAAACTTGCTTTCAAACCTTATGTTAGAGATATGCAGGAACTGACTGCTACCTACCCTCACCCCGAACTTGGTTGGACAGTTCAAACTACAAAAGATGGCATCCGATATCGCTATGATGGTAATCGCTGGATTCCAATTGACCTGTTTGGAGACAACCTTCAGCCAGTTAGTAAGGATAAAGATGGGTTAATGACGGTAGCGTTGCTTGAAAAAGTAAATGATATTCCATTAGAAGTACAAGATCGAGTTATTGTGTTATGCAAGGATTCTTATGTATTTGTAGAACCATTTGGATTAGCAGCCTTTCCTTTCAACGGTGAGATCGTAGAAATCAAGGCTTACTTAGGTACATATGGAGATACAGAAACAGAACTAGACATAGAAAAAACACGAGATTTAAATACTTGGACTAGTATCTTGAATAAAAAGATTCACTTTGAAGCACTAAAGCATTTCGATGATAAATCAGTAGAAATCAAAACAAAGACCGTTAACGCAGGAGATCTTTTTAGAGTTAACACAATTAAGAATGGAATTAATATTCAAAATTTAACAGTAACAATAACAGTTAGAACTTAGGAGTGATACATAATGGCTCAACAACCCGTGATTACGTGGTTTAACTCTACACATGCAACCGAAATTGTAACTCAAGATTTTGGTGTAATAGATGCAGATACAAAATCCTCACCCATCACCGTTAATATTTGGAATAATCGATACGATGCAGCAAAAGGAACGGGCAAAACAGATGTAGCTAAAATGGAAGATTGCACAATTACCACTAGAGACATGACAGGTGGCACAGGCGATACCGTAGGAAATGTAGTAGAAGTAGTCAAAAACAATTGGTTCCACGCTCAAGTGGACTCTCTAAATGAAACCGATCTTGACCAAGATAGTTCAAAGATTGGTAAAATAGCATCTAAGCCCATTGGAACAACGGGTAGCACAACAAAAAATTGGGATGGTTCCGTTTATGATACACCATTTAAACCGGGAGCAAAAGAGATTCTTGGTGTAGCCAATAACGGTACACCGTTAGATGCAGCAGGTAATTATGCTACAGTGACATTGCAATGCGCGGTACCATTAGATGCTTCAAGCGGTAAACAAAACTTTAAGTTACGGGTTAATTAAGTAGCCCCCTATATCAGTAATGATGTGGTGAAAACCCTTTAAATTGCTGGAAAATTCTAAAGCTTCTTATACTACAACGCAGTTGGTAACGACAAACGTGAATGTGGTCGAAAGACAGAAAAAAATAAGAAGATGACCTATGCTGAAATAAAAGCCGGAATATCGGTGCTAAGGGTTGAATTCAATGAATAATCAAGCAGGGAAATTCCTTATAAAGGAAGACCTTCAACGACTATAATAAGGGTGTCCTAATGGGATAATGGTATAGTCTACTCCGACTCTTAATTGAGTGTTAAAGTATCTCGAAAGAGACGGTATTCAGGTTCTTATCGTTACGTATAAGCAAATTTTGATGTTTATGACAGGGGATAACCCCTGTCATTTTATTTTCTAGGAGGTACAAGATGATTTTAGGTAACATGCAATATAGATACTCTCCTCTCCCTCATCAGAGTTATATTTGGGTAGCGGATTATTGGGATAATACTTTTTTATCTGAATATGACACACAGATTAATCAATACAATAATTTTTACTCTATAAATAAAGAAAAGCTACTTGCCTTTGGATATATTGGTGAAGGGTCACAAGTATATTTTGATGTTGCTAACGGCATATTCAACGTTAATAGTGATCGTTTTATGATTTCATACGCAACAGAAGAAAATGAATATCAGTTAACAGGACGAACCTTCCTGTATAACGACATCATTCAATACAAAGATGCTTCATCCAATGCCAGCCTATTAACCAGAGAAGAACATGGGAAATTCGATAGTAGAATTGAACAATATAACATTGGATACAAAAAAGAAATGTTGTTGTTAGATGCAAATATTAATTTCCAATGCATTTGCTCTATGCCATTAAGAGGTATAACGTATTTCCAAATCAAGATTACTTCCAATAAAGATCTTGATGGCAAACTAATCATTCGTTGCAATGGGATTGTTTCTGAAGAGATACGTGCTCCACTTAAAGCTAACATGAGTGGCAATATCCATTGGGAGCTGAGATAAATGACTATAAGTGAGATTGGAATCCCAATAGATTTATCCAAAGGTAAATATGAAAACACTGTTTATAAAGACGGCAAGCTTCAACTAGTAGAACTACAGAAAAGTAACACAGGTAAGATAGTTTATGCTTCAAGTGGTTCTTGGCAATCAGATATGATTTACATTGCCGATAAGATCAAAGCCTTTGAAAAGATTGTAAAAAATACAATTATTAATGGTACAACTTCAACATTTAAAATTTATACGCAATCTTCAATTGATGGTATCGAATGGTCTCCTTATGCAGAAGTTGGTACCGATGGTTCTATCCAATCACCTACAAATACATATGCACGTATCAAGATTGAGCTGTTCAGTTCTCCTACTGAGAATCTTAACTTCACCGTCGATGAGTTTAACGATGATCGCTATACCAATGATTATCTAAATACATCCAATGATTACTTAGAGATGAAACGTAATTACACGCTAGATTATGTCAAGGACTCGGCTTGGACTGAAGATGGACAACTATATAGAACAACAATTGATAAATCTACATGGAAGAAAGTCGACTCTCTGTCAAGTGTCCAAAGTTAGGAGGACTTTACGTAATGCAAAAACATTTAATTAATGACAACGGAACATATAAAACCTATTTAAATGGAGCATGGCAAACAGTTACTACATCCTCCCCTACTAAAGATAATTTTATGACAAAGGGTATGGATGATCTAAGTATCTTAAATCGGACTGTTAAAACAATTTCTCAACCTATGAGCGACAATGGAACACTCGTATCAGGTAAGGTATTTAAATCTACAATTGACCTGAAGAAGTATTTCGACATTACAAGCATCATTATAAAATAACGATTTTATACAGAAAGTGGTGATAAAAAATGCCTAGTTTTGGTGGATTTATTGATTCATTTACTAAAGTTTTATATGTAGATGGAATAACAGGTTTGGATACAAATACTGGATCTGCTACTTCTCCATTTAAGACAATAAGTAAAGCAGTCGCTTCTGTTACTGCTGATAAAACGTTAATCTATATTGTTAAAGAAGGAACATATACAGAGCCAAGACTTACATCAGTGCTTAATGCTAATTACGAGATCACTATAGCGACAATTACACTTAGAGATAAGGCTAAACGCGTCATCCTCAGTTTGACAAATGTCACTGCTGGTGGGTTCATTATGAATAAGACTAACACATTTATCGGGCTTATCATACAGAGACCTTCACCGGGTAATGATGGCAGAACATATGAGTATTTCTTTGATGGTTCAGTCATTAATCTCTCGTTCAGAAATTGCGTATGGGATAACAAGCCTCACTCTCCTACGACGTACCCTATTTTTGCTGGTAATTCTGCTGGTGCAACAGTAAAAAAATTGGAATATATTAATTGTTCTTTTCTACCTACTTTTTCTAGTAAAGATACTGCTGTTAGGGATTTTATTAATTGTGTAATAGCCATTAATTTTACGTCTGATGATGGAAACATAGTCACAACTTTTGATGATGATTATAATCCAACTACTCAAACAACTACGAATGGCGTATACAACGGCGATTATGCATGGGGAAGTCTTAAGTATATTAAAGTAATACTCAAAACAAATAATAAGATCATTTCGACTATCCCAAAAAAAATTTCAGACTCAACAATCATATCCAAAATGACAAACAATGCTGCACCGTCTGGATTGGCTTTTTCAAAAGGTGCGATGGGGGTCAATGAAGCTTATTTAGCCTTCAACCAAATTGACGAAAATGAAGGCTACTGTTCTACAAGTAGTTCGGGCGGTGTTGGATTCTTAGGATATAAATTTACGTCTCCTAAAATTATAAGCCAATATGCAGTTCGAAATGGAACACTGAGTAGCTACTATAAGCGTTTACCTAGAGACTGGACATTTGAAGGTTCCAATGATAGCACAAATGGATTTGATGGGAAGTGGGAAGTATTAGACAGACAATCTAAACAAATTTGGAGTACTCCCACAACTGATAAGGTATTTGAAATTGATAATATTAAGGCGTTTATGTCTTATAGAATCAACTGGACAGCAAACAATGGAGCTACAGACTACACAAGTATTGGGGAACTAAAGATGTTTGAACTATTGAACATCTCCAGCTTAATTGAAATTCCAGATAGCAATGAATCGTCATTTCAAAAATACGGAATGAACTTTGACAGTGCACTAAACTTAAGCAACCGTTTAAATAAACTTATTGATGTACGGTCATCAAACGTTAGTTTTGGTGCTGGCAAAACATTTACACATGTCATTGACATGAATCGGTACAGAGTAAATAGTATAACGCTTAAATAACGAAGGAGCGATTTTATGGGGCATCTTTCAAGCACCAATGCAGTACCAGCCATGACTTCAGCAGCAACGCCTTCAGGTGTGGCTAGTGCTAGTTCAACATACAATCCTAGCACAAATGATGCTTGGAGGGCATTTGATAGAACAGGTAGTTACTGGGCAACTAATAACACAATTGCAGGATGGATTAAGTATAAATTCTCCAGCCCGATTGTTGTACAAAATTACAATATAACATCACATTCTACAGAGTATCAGGGTTCTCCAAAAAACTGGACGTTTGAAGGTTCCAATGATGATACGAATTGGACTGTTCTTGACACACAATCTAACCAAACAGGTTGGACAGCAAGTCAAACGAAAAAGTATGTGACTGACAATAAACAGTCTTATCAGTGTTACAGACTTAACATAAATGGTATTAGCGGAAACCATGCTAGGATTACCATGACGGGTTGGGAGATGTACGAGTACATATATGATGATAAATTTCTATTATCTATTGATAATCAATATATTGCTTATGCACCTATGGTAATAAGTGATACAACTTTAATACCTAAAATGACAAGCAATAATACTCCTAGTGGTATAGTTGAAGCTAGTAGTACGTGGGGGACTAATTATCCATATAGAGTGTTTGATGGTGTTAGCGGTGGAAATGGAACATGGTTGACTTCATATGCCTCCCTGCCTGCATGGATAAGTTATGAATTTTCAAGTTTAACTGAAATCAAAAGCTATGCAATTAAGCCTGCCAGTGTGTCTCGCGCACCCAAGAAATGGACTATTGAGGGACATACAGGCAGTCAATGGGTGCTTCTAGATCAAAGAGAAAGTGTAACGGACTGGGTTAGCGGAACGAAGAAAATTTTCACTATCTCTAAATCGGGGAACTATAAAAAGTACAGACTAAATACAGAGCAGATAAATGGCGATATAAGCTATTTGGAAATTGATGAAATTGAAATGTATGGAGTTATTTCTTATTCAACAGTTAAATCTTTATCTTTAATTCAGGAAGATGATTTTATTAGACATGGGCTAGATAAATCTGCTCAAATTGATTTATCTGACACTGTAAAACACAAAGGATATGTAAGTAAGAACTCAACTATTGTAGGCTCTGGTAAAGTGTTTCGACATTCTGTGGACACAACTAAAACACTAATTAAGGGTGCGACCATTACATAAGGGTATAAAATCGAAAGGAGGTAAATAAGTGTACTTAAAAAATGTAATACCATCTATGACATCTAATACTGCTCCAAGTGGAGTAGTAAGTGCGACTTCTGTTGATAGTACATTCACTGACGCATGGATGGCGTTTGATGGGAATACAGATACTATTTGGAAAACTGGCAGAGGGATTAACAAAGCAGTAATTCAATACACTTTCGCCAAAGCTCAGAATATAAAAAAGTATACTATAGTAGCTGGTGGTGAAGATGGAACTTGCGCTCCAAAGAATTGGACGTTCGAAGGTTCGAATGACGGGGGAAATTGGACTGTATTAGATACTCAGACAGATCAAACCAATTGGGCAGGTGGAGTGTGGGGTACTACACAAAAAAGGGAATACAATTTTCAAAATGATAATTGGTATAGTAACTATAGGTTGAATATTACTCAAAACAACGGCATGTATTATTATTTATACATTTACGAAATTGAGATGTTGGCACCAGAATATGAAAAAAAGTATTTGATTTATAATAATAATAAATACAAGGTCTTTGATGGTAGTAATTTTGTTGACGCTAATATAGCAGGGCAAAAGCCAACAGAAGAAGAGTTTCTCAATTCAGGTATGAACGATATTTCAGGTATTCCTGAATCAGCTTGGCAACAACTTCAAGACGATGTTGAATTGTGCTATTACACAGATGATCCTTATAAGCTAGAAGCTCAATTCACTATTGAGACTACCCCATTTACTCTTGCTGAGGAATGGCAAGATAAAGAGATCAATATTATTGAATACACGGATAACCCACAACAGACTGAATCGTCCATCTCGCTAGAAACTGAACCTTTCATTCTTTATGACGAGCTTGGCGACAATGTAGATGTTCTCTATTACACCGATGAATTAACTAAGACAACAGCCTCTTTAGAGTATAATGCTAATTATTCCCCAGTAGACGATATCCATAACAACTTTGAAGTTGTCACTTGGACAGATGAATCAAATAATCCATTTAATCTCTCGCTGGGTGCTTTACCTGTCGGTCAGTTCATCAAACAATCTAACGACTTCACTCTACCCGGTTCCCTTCAGGCGATTACGATACTCAAGAGTGCTAGTGATAATGCAAAGTTTTTGCTGTCATTTGATTCTGGTTTGACATGGAAGGCGTATCGTTATGGTAAGTGGATAGAAGTAATTGTTGATGATTTGAACATAATTAAAAAGCAAGCAATGTCGTATAAAGAAATCTCAAAGCTAGTTGAAAGTGATTTTAAGAATCAGGGTGACAAAGTTAGATTTGGATATTACATAGAAGACAAACTCCAAGAGTCCCTAAACCCAACAAAAATTGATGCCACTCAACTGGCTATCAAAGCAAATGTTGACGACACCAAATTTCAGAATTTATCTTTTTATGTTCTCAATACTGAAGCTACTATCCAAATTTCGTTTAACAGCGGTAAGATTCTTGGACAAGTTAATGACGAAGATAAAGGTAAAGTACAGTATCGTGTATTACTGAACGATCTCCCCTACTTCCCGAATGATGGTTCATTTACTCGCCTTGCTCCATCTCCAGTTGATATCAATCTCAACATATCCGAACGAGATATGTTCTTTGATAAAGACAATAAATTACGTGTGGAATTTAAGGATTATTGGGGCAATACAGATTACTGGCAAACAACCTTTGCAGGAACATACACAGGGTTAATGTTTATGGATGAGTCTGGAGAGTATCTATCCGATACATTTGGAGGAATCCTAAAGTATTTGGATTTTGGTATGATCTTTGCAGGTCAAACTACATTGGATCAAAAAGTTGTAATCAAGAATCAACTTGGATACCCTATTGATAATTTGTTGCTTGAGGTAAATAAAGAGAAATTGCCTGAAGGTGTAACAATAGAATTATCACGTACTCAGTCTCCATTTTTAGCAACAGATTATATTACATATGGGCTTACCAAACCTTTAGAAACACAGGAATTCTATGTGAGGATTGTAGCGGATATAGAAGCCAAGCCAGTACCAAATGGTATATTCGAACTTAAGATTAACTCAAACAAAGTGGTAGTATAATCGCAATACAATGCGGTGTTAGGAAGTGACTATTTGGATACATATAATGATTTAGGCGGTGAAATATTTATAAAATCGCCCTCCAATCGTATGGAGGGTAAATTTGTACTCTATCGACAAGAAATAAATGAAGTAAATTCTGAAATGTTGGTTGCTTATCGTAGAGAAACAACTGTAGATACAACGATTACTATACGTGTTCAGAGATCAGCAGACGT
This sequence comes from Paenibacillus sp. EKM10P, assembly GCF_011800655.1. Lineage (NCBI taxonomy): Bacteria > Bacillati > Bacillota > Bacilli > Caryophanales > Paenibacillaceae > Paenibacillus > Paenibacillus sp. EKM10P. Next base: position 450,199 of record NZ_JAALET010000002.1, read on the forward strand.
TAGCAGTCAATTAGATATCAAATATAGAAGTAATGCTGAAATCAATTCAGTATTAGAATCAACCTCTGTCAACTATTTGTCTGGTACATTAGAGGTTAGACCTCATAATCGATTATTGGGCAAGTTTGAATTAATGGAAGCTCCTAGAGTCACCAAGGACTTAAAGCCAATCGAGGATGCTACAACACGTAGTCGTTTAGACTTGCAAACGGTCAACTATGGCGACACGCAATCCATGATGATCGGACAGTCGGACACAGAACAGTTCGAGTCATTTGTAAACTTTGGTGATTTGAAAGTTGTTGTACCAGATCTAAATAAACTCGAAGATGCAAAGTTACGATTATATTATAGTGGAAGTTTTACGGATGACACGGATATTAAAGTGTATCAGCCGAATACGCTTTGGCGTGAGTATGGTATTACATATGCCAATAAGCCTTATGGAACTGAGCTATTATTAGACTCTTACACCATCAATAGAACGAATAAGTACATTGAATTCGATGTGTTTGACTTGGTTAAACGTTGGCAGGATGAATCGCTAATCAATTATGGACTTATTATTAAATCGAAAAGTTCACACCCAACTTATTTTAATACAAGAGAATCGCTTAAGGCCCCTGTTCTTCAGCTTAAATATATTACGTCACAGAACTATAGTTTTGGACGAGGAGATCTAAATTCTACTCTATTCGTTTATGGTGCTGGTAGAAAAGAAGTAACAGGTAGTCTTACGATTAAAAGTAATTTTGGATTTAGTTATCTTCCTGCTTCTTTATATGTCCACAAGTACAAAGATTTTATGCAGCATGATACCGACTCAACATTAGCAATCTCCAGACCAGACATAAACAGTACATTAAAAGTTGTGTATCGCAAGAATAGCGACATACCTGCATCTATTAGTGTTGCTAACTTTGGAACATCTGCACCCGACTCATCAGTAATGATATCCAGACCTGATTTGGGAGCAAGGGTAACGGTAGATCCTAAGATGAGCCTTGAAAGTGAGCTAACAGTAGCAAACAGGCGAGAATCTACAATTGATAGCTTCATTACTGTATCACGACCAGAAACGATTGCAAGCTTAACTGTATCTAAGTATAAGCGTATAAATAGTGATGTTGAATCCACTGTAATGATTCAAGGCGTGAGATTTTCAGATATAGATAGCAGCTTAGTTGTAAACAAGCCTGATTTGAATAGTAGCGTTGTAATTAGAGCTGTTGGAGATAATGACTTAGATTCATTTGTTCAAGTACCTTTTTTTGATTATCGAGATGCCAATGTAATTGTTTCACGTCCAGACTTAGGATCATGGATTGAGGTTAAGAATTTCTACGATGTTGAGGGTTCTCTGTATGTAAAGAACCGCGAATATTTAGATGCAACAATCGATATTCGCCAGAAGAGTGATTTGGATTCCATAGTAGATATCAAAAATGTTTACAATGTTGAGTCTAAAGTAATGATTAGTAGACCAGACTTAGGCGGCTTCCTATATCCAAGATTAGCGAGTGAAATTGATTTAAATGCTGTTGCTCAGATTAGAAAAAGAGATGTAAGCGACTTAAGCAGCTTCATTATTGTTAAGGGGCGTTCATCTGGTGTGTATTGGTACATTTTATAAAAGAGACATTTTACGAAGACTCTTCTCAATGGAGAGTCTTTTATATTACAAGAATTGAGGAAAGATGTGTGTATGATAAATTATTGAGTTTAATGTTTGCCTTCTTGGGTAGCGCGTTTGGTTATTTTTTTGGTGGATGGAACGCTTGGCTGGAATTTTTGACGTTACTGATCTTGGCTGATTATGTTACTGGACTTATAGCAAGTATCGTTGAAGCTAAAAAAGGGCTTCCCAATGCTGGACTTAGCAGCAAAAGAGGATTTATAGGACTTGCAAAAAAAGCTTTTATGTTAATCATCATTGTTATTGCTCATAGAGCAGACATTGTTTTAGACATGTCAATATTTATGATGGGTACCATTTGGTTTTACATAAGCAATGAGCTGATTAGTATTACTGAAAATGCAGGACGAATCGGCTTCCTTGTTCCTCCTCAAATCAAACAAATCATTGCAGTATTGAAGAATAGACAATCGAAAAATAACGCTGACAATAAAGGAGAGTGATTTAAAGTGATTCAACAAGGCAACTTCTTACTTATGGAGCGAAATGAGTTCCGTGAATGGCTAAGCAAACAAGTCGTTACTCGCACTATTCAATTTTTACAAGTTCATCACACTGCTTCACCTAATTACTCCACAAGAAAAATGGTAAATGGAATTGCCCAACAAGATACATTTAAATGTTTAGAGGGAATGAGGAACTATCACCTATCCCAAGGTTGGGCTGCTACTGGACAGAATATTACGACTCTAGAAAACGGACAAATTGCAATTAGTCTTGATAGACCTCTAAATAGAATTCCTGCTGGGATTAGAGGTTTTAATAATAAATGTATCTGTGTCGAGAATGTGGGCAACTTTGATTCTGGTGGAGACAAAATCACAGATGAACAAAAGAAGACCATTATTCACCTCTACGCCTGTTTAGCTGAGAGATTTAACCTTCCTATTAATACAGATCATATTGTCTATCATAGTTGGTTTACTAGGACTGGTATACGCCTTAGTGATTTCACTCCCGGCAAATCAAGTAAGGCATGTCCGGGTACGAATTTCTGGGGAGATGGGAATACAGTAGCAACAGCTAAAAAGAACTTTCTACCTCAGATACAGGAAGAACTGAATAGATTGAAAGTTCAAAATAAAAATATTAGCAAGGGAGATCAACCTATGACAATCCAAGAACAAGCAGATTTTCAAGCATTGCAAGAACAAGTGAAACAATTGACCTCCAAGTTGTCTATGGATAAGATTCCAGATTGGGCAATGGAAGCATGTGTAGCAGCAAAGAATGCTGGTGCTGTAGATACAACTTCAGGCGGTAGCTATGATTTTTACCGTTTAATTACTGTGCTGTACCGCAAAGGCTTCTTTAAATAATACTTAAATATAATTAAAAAGGGTGAAATTTAATGAATGATATATATGTAATTGGTGGAACAGTGTTGTTTGTACTAATTGGTGTATTGGTTATTGCTTGGTTTAAAAAAAGAGGTGTTAATCTGAGTGATACGGATAGTATTCTTGGGAGTGTCGATGTAGGCAATTTGATTTTAGAGGTTCTTCCAATTGCTGAACAGCATAAAGGCAAAGCTAATTTTGTTTTAGATGTGGCAAGTGAAGTAATTGAATATGTACATAATTATTCCAATGATACTTTGACATTTGAACAAAAGGAAAAGGTAGTCGTTGAAACAGTTGATGGATTGTTGAATAGGCTGGAAGTTACACCAACCGATAAAGAATTGAAGTTAATCGAAATTCTAGTCCATAAAGGTATCCGATTATTGGATACATCAGTAGCAGCAACACCAGTAAAACAGTAAAATCAAAGGGGAACTCTCAAGATTAATGAGGGTTCCCCTTTTTTTATCACTAAACCTCTACAACGTGATTAAGTGTAATTAATTTAACACTAATCAAATAGTTAGCAATAAACCTAAATGTTCCAACTATATTGCTATGCTCCTCCATGTGTTGCAAAGACTTGAAATCCTCCATTATGACTGTCCAGATAAATAGGTACAGCTAAGGTAAACAAAAAACTACTCGCAACGATCAGCATTACCACTTTTTTCAACATTGTCTAACCACACCTATTCAATAAGTTTTATTAAGCTCCCCCATGTTGATCATAAAGCACGATATTCTGGTGTTGACCATCAGTCTGAACAGGTAACGTCACGATAAACAGAAAACTAGTTGCGACGATCAATAGCGCCATTTTTCTTAACATCAGCTATCCACACCCTTTCAATAAATTCTAAATATGCTGCCTTGGTTTCGGATACTGCATAAACTCGATAACGCTCAAACAACACCAAACATTTTATGAAATAAGTCTCATTGTTTAGTCTATGATAACTTACCAGTGAATACATCAAGTATTTAAAGCCATCGTCGTATGTACCTTGATGTAAATAATAATAAGCCAATTCGTATCCCAAACGTGCGAATTGTTCTGGAATCACATGTTGAGTATATACATCATTAAATTGAGGCAATTGCAAAAGTGAATTAACATCCGTTTCAAAACGCTGAAGTATATCATCTACGTCTATCTGGTATCGGTTTGCCGTCATCATAATGTTCAGCAGTTGGGTAACCCTATCTTGGTCAGTTGTATCTGACGATGCAGCAATATATTCTACATAATCATTTAAGACCTTCATATCCCCCGATAAAAGCTTGTTCACAATAACGTTAGCTTGCGCCCAATGCTGAAACAAGCTGATCCAGTGTTGGGTATCTTCGTCTGTCTCTTTAACCCAATCTAAATCAGCATAGGCGTATGTATATTGTAGAGCTTGGTTGTAATCGCCTTGGGCTTCGTAGACACCTGCACACAGCAGGTCAGCATAGGAAATGTATACAAACAAAGGGCGACTCAACTTCTTATACTCGTCACACTCTCGATTCTTATGTTGATGTTTTAACAAATATTGAGTTTTTGCTTTCTGCTTCATTTTTTTCGCCGTTTCATCAACCTTGTCCCATTTACGCAAAGATCTATACACGTTGGCTAAATCCTTCAATGCGTCAAGTTGATCTATTTCATCAAGGCGCTCAACAAAAGCCTCAAACACTGCTGCTGCCCTGATATTACGGCTTTGATCGTCTCCGATTTGAATCGTGAATATGCGATATTGACAGACCGCCAAACGTTCCGAATGTTGATATCTCTCCGCTTCAGCTACCCCCTCATAGAGTATCAATGCCGCTTCTAGTCGTCCCTGCGCCAACAACCCTTCTGCAATTTCAAATAGCTTGGGTGAATACAGTAGATTATCCATGATGGCTCCCACTACTCGACGGATCGAATCCAACTTGTCCAACTCTGCACAGCGAAACAAAAATGGCTCGATCCGTCTCATATTCGGGGGAGTGTCTATGATGTAGTTTTCTATAAACAAGTCGTAAAAGTGGCCTTCTGGTAAACCCATAGCTTCAGTAATTCGATCAAGCTGATTAATAGACATAGATTTATTACCTGTTACAATACTACTTATTATTCCCCTATTCATCCCTGCGATTTGTCCAAATTGCGATAATGTTAAGCCTTCTTGTTGTAGAAATTGTTCTAATTCTGCTCTAATCGTGGGTGTAATTTTCATCGATAAATCACCCTTTCAACGTAGACTAACAATACGATGCATAGTTAAATTTATTATGTAGTTGTGAATCAAGTAGTAAAATACTCTAATGATCTTGATTGTACCATCTTTTGGTACAAAATCATATACTTTTCATATTTTCATTTCATTATTCCTTTTGAAAGGCTCTATTTTATTATAAGTGCATTATTTATCGCATATTAAGGCAAAAGTTACTAAGAATGAACAATTATTTTTTTGTAACTTCATTAGTGTGAACAATATAAGTACAATAAAAAGGACGACCGAGGTCGTCCTATGTTCATTTGAAAAAAGTGTTCAACAATAACTCATTATGCTTTAGATTCACTATTCCGCATTTTCCTGTTTGATATAAGTAGCATCATACTGAATGATCGCTTTTGTTTTATCTGTAGTCTTTGAAGCATCGTAGACTACTTCATCTTTGCTGAAATCCCCAGCAGCCTGGATTGATTTAGTATCTTTTTCAAACATTCCATCCTTAGTTGATATCTTATCCGGATGATTAAATCCTTCTAATATGTCAGGGGGAACCGTCTCGTTAGTAACACTTTCTAATTTACTAGGAATATCACTATTCGCATAAACGTTATTTGTAATAACTCCAGTTAGTGCAATAGCACCTACCGCCAGAATAGTCAGTCCCCAAGTTTTTGGTTTAACTTTCACTGTGCCTCACATCCCTTTTTATTTCGTATATCCATTTCCTGAAATTGGGTATCCAGTGTGATTTCCAATGTATAAATATACCGGGTTGTCTGCTGTGCCTTTAGGAACATTATTAAATGTGATTGTTCTTTCATCACCACCGTTAATGTTACCATTTACCTGAATTACCTCGGACTTATTTTTATAGTCCTTAGTCATGAATTGATAATTAACTATAGCTGGTTCACTTCTAATCGATTCCTGAACTAAGGTAAGAGAAATCTTCCCGTATCTGTGAATTGGTAGAGGGCTTGAAGACCATATATGATCATCTACACCACGGAAGCTATAGCTCATATTTTGACCATCTGTAGACATCGGAGTAACTACAGAATTAGAATTATCTGTAATTGTTTGTGGTGTGGATGGTAAATAAGCATCGTTGCCTGTTGTGCCCAAGTTAATAACTTGTACTTCAGATGAGGCAGCAGAGGATGTGTTGTCAATCGAGGAACTGTCAGCAGAAGCTACGGAAGCTAAAGATAACACCAAAGAAGTCGACATTAAGAGAGTAGCAATTTGTCTTTTCATTAATAAGTACCTCCAATAGTATTATTTATAGAAACTTTTTTTGCGCTAGTTGTTGACAAAAAAAGTAACTAACGAAGATTTTAAGCTTATGAAAATAATATGTAGGGTTAAAATGGATTTTAATTGATTATATGTAACTAAAATCTCTCTTTTTAATTAAATATGGTTTTGATTTCATATTATTAGATAAAATTTCCTAACCAATATATTCAAATTATATGTATGAATTCTACAAAAGTCAAATTGATCATCCTTTTTTTTGCTATTGTGTAATGTAGGTGTGGAGAATAGTCATCCCCCTCTCTAATAAAATGATAATTTTATAAGAATTCATACAAACTGCCCTCCCAAGAAATCATTCTGTGGAAGGGCTTTTTTTAGCTATGCAAGCATCGAGACTTTTCTTATATTTGAATACTTACCTTGTTCAAGATAAACATCAAAAATGCGTTCAGGGTCACTTGTTTTAAAAGTGTTCATAGTCCATTGATGCACTGGCTCTTGAAATAACTGTTCAAGTGCCAAACGTTTGTCTTTATAGTAATCGTGAACAAATGAATGCTTATTACGATAACCATATTTGTCTATATCTTCGTTACGCATTTTTCTTAGTAGGGTTAATGGAAACTGTTCTTCTGGCATACGAATAGCAAATTCATTCATACGTTCAACAGTTCTAAGATAAAATTCCATTAGTTCAATTATGATAATAGCCGTTGGTTTAATTTCAAATTCAAGGTACAACTGTTCTAATGTAATATTACGATTGTATGATGGATCGCTCAGTTTGTATGTATTAGATACATTCATCTGTTGAGTTCGTTTGAATTTCTGCAATGCAATTGTCATCTCTCTATCTCCTTTTCGCATCTGCGAAGTATATATTTGGTTTGCATGTGGTACCCATGCGTCAAAGGTTATATATGGATATACGACGAAACACCTACGTGGTTTCAAATATTTGGGACTATAATGAAGATTAGATGAAGTATTGCGTAATTTCTCCTCTTTTTTTAAACGACTTTCAGTATCAAAGTCATCCTAAATTTAAATTGTAGAACGCTTTTTTGATGTATTGCGGAATTTGTAGAGGTGAATTCTGAATTTGGTTTAAGCCTCCTTTGACTGATTAAATCTTTTGTATTCTCTCAGATTGAAAGTACAAAGTTTTGTATCTCGTGTTTAGCATACGACCAATTTATTGTATTGTCAACATAATAAAATACAAAACTTTGTATGTAAATCGTATACAAATATCAGAATATCGTTATAATAATATTGTACATATTGAGATGAATGGTTATTGGGGAGAGAAATACATGTTAGAATCGATCGGAAGTAGGACTAGATTTCTTAGAATTAGAAAAGGGCTCACTGTCGAAATGTTAATTGAGGATCTAAAGATTCCAATGTATGATGAAAAAAACAATCATATTGGATTTAAAAAAGTAACAAAAGGTACAATTGGAAACCTTGAAAACGATCGAAACAAGCCTAATGTAGATTTAATTATAGCTCTCTCAAATTATTTTGAAGTTTCAACTGATTGGATTTTAAAAGGAAAAGAATACGAAGGTGTTAAAATGAGAAGTCAAAGCGAAGAAGAATTACAACTTTTCTATGACACAACTAAAGAGGAAGTTATACAGGAACTTGAGCAAACTATAAATAAACTGAAGTATGGAAAATAAAAGACCCATCAGGGTCTTATTGATGTTGCTCTAAAAAAGTATTTATACTCAAAGCAACCAATGGATCTGGTGGGGTAATATGTACGCATCCATGTTTCATCAGTTCAAGTTGTATTTCTGCTCCTAACATATCATCTTTAATGAAACCAGCGTCTGCTGCTGTAAACCAAATTGGCGCACCTTTAGCAAAATTCTTTAATGCTTGTCTGTTGGCGTGTGCATTGAAGTTCACAGTAAATATTCTTTCTTCTTTTTCGTTGTCATATTTGACTGTTACAGTAATAATAATGAATTGTTCTTCATGATACGTCATTAAACCATAGTGTGTTTCGTATGGAACGGCACTATGAGCGCATTTCATTTCTTCTACACCAGATACTAAAATGAACGGTAAATCCCCTGTGCTAAATACTCCTATCCTTCTTGCCACATAAATACCTCCTATCAAGTAATGGGAAAATTATACCATGAATATAGTTCTATGTAACTATATCAATTATCACAAAAAGAGAATTGCTAAATAACAGACAATCCTCTTTTTAAAAATCTATTTTTTTGTTTTCGGTATCGTTAATTAAAAATAAATATTACATGCTCTTCACATAATGAGATTTACTCTCTTAAGTAGACATGTATCTATTTGTCTTTTTTTCTTAGTGTCTATCGTTTATTTTAAGCCTCCAAATGCTTAATTATAGGATAATGCTTCCCCATAATGAACTATGCGTAATTTAGCCGCTCTCAGCGCTTGCAGATACACTGTTGTACCGTCCCCTATCGTAACGTATGACCTTCTCTAAGTACTTGTCTTATATATGGAGGACTATACTTATATTTAGCATAGATTTGATTTAGTGTTAGTCCTTGATTGTAGTGTAAGTCATATAGTAATGGATAGTCTTTGGCTCGCTTGATTTGTGCTCTCTCTTTATGGCTTATCAATTTTATTCCTTTGGCTTTAAAAAGAGATTTGATCGTCCACCAGTCTATTCCAGCCTTTTCGGCAATTTGTTCAAAACTTAATAGATCAACTTGATATAGCTTCAGTAGCTCATCTAGCTGACTTTCGTATTCTTCCCATTTATTCTTTCTGTCTTCACCTCCCCATTTCGGTTTATCTAAATCTATTGATTCATATGCATAGATTACTAGACTTTCGTTTTTACCAGGGTATCAATCGCTTCTTTTCCGAAATCCTTTTCCCCTCCGCGTGCTAAACTGTAAGCCTCATCAATGAACAACACGCCGCCAAGAGATTTCTTTACCAGGTCCCGCGTTTTTTGTGCGGTGTGGCCGATATACTCACCTACCAGATCAGCTCTCTCCACCTCAATCAGATGGCCCTTGCTCAGTACCCCCATTTTTTGCAACATTTTAGCGATAATGCGGGCTACTGTCGTTTTCCCCGTACCTGGATTTCCTTTAAAAATCATGTGATATACGTGTGCGTTGCTCAACAGACCCGCATCAGTGCGCATATGAGCAATTTGCAAAAAGGCATATACCTCAAATACCAGTTCTTTGATGTTATCCAAGCCGACGAGATGATCGAGTTCTTTCTGAATTTCCTGATAAAGACTGAGATACTGCGGTAGCGCCTGCGACTTGGTCGAAGCCACTGCTTCCGTCTCGTCCACAGTCACCGAAGCGATCGGCTCCGGGCTACGCAGCACGACATTGATTTGTCTGGAAGGTCTCTCCTCCGACCGCTTGCCCGCGGCGATTCCCCGTCCGTTCATGCATCCATCACCTCAACATTTCTTCAGGCACAGCTTACCCTATTAATGTATTCGGTCCAGCATGTCCTTATTAGCATAAAAGCAACGAGAACGCGTACAAAGCCTTCCCTCAATTCAGGCAATCCAAATTTGAGCACTGATCCACCACCGTTGTAGCGTCCATTTAGCGTAAGCCAATACTTCTCTTGATTGGTGAATTGGCATATTCAGCACTTTGGATTCGGTCAGAGCCAGCTGGGGATGATCGAAATTCAAAAATTGAGCAATCTCCAACGCGCGAGGACCGTGATAGCTATGTGTGATGATTACGGTGGAGTTCCAGCCATATTCCTTCATGATACGCTGGCTGTAGAGCAAATTTTCGTAAGTACTGGTTGCCTGGTTTTCTAACACAATATGCTGTACAGGGACTCCTCTATCTACCAAGTAGCGTTGCATCCCCTCGGCCTCCGTATACGGAAAATCAGGTTGATCCAGTCCTCCACTTACAATTAGTCGCTGCACCATCCCGTTACGATATAACCGCAAGGCTTCTTCTAATCTTTCTTTTAAACCAGGACTGGGCTCAGCTCCCCACATAGAGGCACCTAGTACGATACCAATTTGTGCATGCTGAAGCGGAGTGGTAGAGGCAGCTGTATTCATATTCCATACTCGGATACCTGCCCATACCAATCCGACCAAAATGAAAATCATCAAACCAAGTATGAGACGCTTCGATACCATAAATATTTTCCCATTGCGACTTTGCCTGTTTTTTGGCTCATGGCGTTGGGTCCCAGTACTTTTAATCCACTGCAAAAATTTCACCGTTCTCTCTTGAAATCACCGTTATGAAACCATTCTGCCCGGTGTTTCAGCGACATTTTAAAATAGGGGAACATGTGAGCATCGATCTGATGTAACAGGTCAGCCGCTGTTCGGTTAGCCAATTCTGCTTCTTGCGTAGAAATATGCCCCCGTTGTAGCGCCTCCTCCAGTTCATCCTCATCCACCAGAAAGATTTCACCGTTTTTAAGCACGACCACATCCAAATACAAATCATCAAACCAAGGAACTCCTTGATCGGTTACTCCTTGATTTCGGCAGGTATCAATGTACCATTCGACGATTTGCTCTCGATTGTCAAACATAGCAGTCACCACATAATGCTTACCTTTTGGATAATATTGCAACCAGGAATAACCTTTATCGGCTATGCAAAACGTATGACCACCATAACTTTTCCATAATGGCTCCTTGAGACTCAAAATAGTATACAGGGTCACATATCCTGTAAACGCATCACTTTCTACATACCGGCAAGCAAACTTGCGATTGGTGATTCTTCGCCAGTTGGCCCGGTCTCCGAATTTGCGCTTCATAAATGATGTTCCTCTCCAACATTGGTAAAACCAGCTTACCATATTTAAACTATACACTCAAAAATAACCCCTGTATTACAGCAAAAAAGGTATTTCCAGACTGTCAAAACAGTCCGAAAATACCTTTGATTTAAAGCCAATATCATCTTATTTAAAACATATTTGCTAATCCCGGTTGTGACGTCCCCGATTGGAGTTGGAATGACCGTTGGATTTGCCTTCCTGACTTCCATCCATTATAGCACCTGTGGTAGATGCATCTGTATTTTCTGGATTGGTCATAGTATTTTCATCAGTTATACCTGAATCCGGTGTAGTCGTCTGACCATTCCCCTGATTTGTATCGTTTCCGTTACCAAAATTGTCATTACTGTTTCCTGTGCCTCCAGTACCATTTCCATTGTTACCTCCAGGAGACGTTGGAGCTTGTTCAGAACCAGTACCGTTATCGGTTCCTCCAGGAAGTGTATTCCCCTGGTCCGTGCCATTCTGACCGTCTATATTCTCGCCATTATCCGGTACGGTTCCATCCTGATTAGGATCGTTTCCTGGCTGCTGATCTATCGGAGTAGTTTCTGCTGGAATTTCTACGCTAATCGTGTTGGAAGCTGCGGATTCTTTACCATCCGCTCCATAAGCTACGACATAGTATTGATACGTCTTTCCAGCTACAGGAGACGTATCTTCACCACTCGTGCCTCTCATCGCCTCCATAATCGTCCGGAAACTTCCTTCGGAAGATTCTTTACGATACACACGGTATTGCACATTATCTCCCTCAGCCGCATTCCAAGACAACGATACAATTTGGGTATCCTGACTATACGACCCGCTCAGTCCGCTTGGAGCGGTGGCCTGAACTGGCTCTTCTGGCTTCTCCTCAACGGGTGGTTCATATCCCTTCGGCTCGCTAAATTGCGTCACTGGGTGTCCCTTGAGTGCTTCACCCATAACCCTTCCGAAGAAGGCCGCTGACTGGCCGCTGTAGTTTCTCAACATATGCCTGCTATCTGGCTTGTCATACCCCATCCATACCGCTCCGGTATATTCCGGCGTATAACCGACAAACCAAATGTCCCGGTTACCACTGTTACCACTGATTCCACTTTGGGTCGTACCCGTTTTACCAGCTACAGGCCAGTCGATACGTGCTTTGCGACCTGTACCGCTATTGACCACATTTTGCATCATTTTTGTCATTTCATAAGCCGTTTTCTCACTCATAACAGATTTGGATTCCTCATTATGAGTATAAACCACTTGATCATCACTATTGTTAATTTGCTTAATGGAGTAAGCTTTTTGGAATTGTCCTTTATTGGCAAAAGCGCTGTAAGCCTGCGCCATTTCAAGGGTATTTGTTCCTTTGCTTAATCCTCCCAATGCGATAGCAAGCGAGTGATCATTTTTGTCCATCGGTATGCCTACGCTCTCGGCGAATTGAACCCCTTTTTCCACACCGATTTGGTTCAACAACCATACAGGTGGTATATTTTCAGACTTCGTAATGGCATCCATCATGCTGATGGTGGAAGAGTAACCATGCAAGTTTTTCGGACTGTATCCGTTAAAACTTTGCCGTTCGTTACTCAAAGGAGTATCTATCGTAAATTTACCGGATTCAAGAGCTGGCGCATAGGCTACAATCGGCTTAAAGGCCGACCCTGGCTGTCTGCGGCTCTGCGTCGCACGATTAAAGGTTCCCTTTTTGTAATCCCGTCCGGGTGCCATCGCGGCAATACCACCTGTCTGGTTATTGATAATAACCATTGAGGCTTGGACAGGCTGATCGTCGGGACTTTTTTCGAACATATCATCATCCGCCATCGCTTGATCCAGCGCATTTTGAGCCTGAGCATCCATTGTCGTATGAATTTTATAACCGCCAATAATCAGATCATTACCGCTGACTCCTGGCAAGGCATCCTCTGCCTCATCCATGACATATTCCATAAAATTTTGATACTTTTGTACTTTTTCCGGTTGTTTGTAATCGTAATTTATAGCTTTGGCTTCTTCCATTTCCTGCTTTCCAATCATTCCCTGCTCAAACATCAGCTGGAGAACCACAGCACGCCGGGCCTTTGAGTTTTCAGGGTTACTGATCGGGTTATACTTGGATGGCCCTTTCGGAATAGCCGCCAGTGTAGCGACTTGCCACAACTTTAATTCGTTTAGGTTTGACACTCCAAAATAGCCTTCCGACGCTGCCTTTATTCCAGAATATGAGCGTCCAAACCAAATCCGATTCAGATATAGCGTAATAATTTCATCTTTAGTCAAATTCCGCTCCAGCGCCATTGCGATGGATACCTCTGTCGCTTTACGGAAAAAGGTTTTGTCACGTGTCAAAAACAAGTTTTTGGCCAACTGCTGAGTCAGCGTACTACCGCCCTCCACCGCAGAACGAGCAACGATATCCTTCACTGCCGCCCGACCGATAGACCAAATATCAACTCCTTGATGCTCCATAAAACGCTTATCCTCGGTTGCAATAAAAGCTTTTTTGAGCAACGGTGGAATTTCTTCACTTTTCACAGGATCACTTTTTTGCACAGACAGCTCACCCATAAGCACACCGTTGCGGTCATAAACCTTTGATGTCTCGTTCACAGTAATTTTGTCCTTGTTGGCTTTGTAGATTTTTTCGCCATTAACCATGACAAATAAATAACCACCAAGTGCACAAAATATGGCTAATGCTGCTGTAATAAACAGCGTCCACCCAACTCGCTTACCTGTTATTTTCTTTTTCTTGCCCTTCGGCTTCTCTTTAGATGTGTTTCTATTGCGATTGCCGGATCTGGACAATGAATCGTTTGGCATTCCCCTGACTCCCTTTCGCGAATAATCATAATGTCGCCGAGCGTAAGCTTAAAGCTAGCTGTCGGCAGCATGAAAGTAAACGGAATGAAAAGAACAACCCTGATCAGGTTGCTCCCGGTCACATTCCTATACAGTTAGACGAGACGGACGCCTGAAAAGTTTCATCACCCGGGCGGCCGTCCTGCCGTAATCAGTTATCGCTGGCGTTATCTTGTTGTACAAGCGATACGTTGCGTTGCGGTGTAAAGGTGGAGATGGCATGCTTGTAGATCAGCTGTTGCTTTCCATCCGAATCAATAACGATTGTAAAATTGTCAAATGCTTTAATCGTTCCTCGCACCTGAAATCCATTGATGAGGTATACCGTCACAGGTATAGAATCCTTGCGCAATTGGTTCAGAAACGTATCTTGGATATTAATAGACTTGTTCATTTTAGCCGTACCCCCAATAATCATTTGGATTGTTTTGAAGTATATTCAAGGTCTGTCCGGAACTTTCCTGCTATAATTTCGTGTATTCGGGCTGCATGAGCAGAAAAATTTTCGAAATCAGTGACATCTACCCACTGGATATCCTTCATATGGCGAAACCACGAGAGCTGTCGCTTCGCAAAATGACGCGTATCCCGTTTTAGCCAAGTCACCGCCTCCTCCAAAGACACCTCTCCCCGCAGGTAGGAGGATATCTCTTTATAGCCTAGACCTTGCATGGAGATGGCATCGCTTCGCACTCCCCGTTCCATTAAGGAGGTTACCTCAGCAACAAGCCCTTGATCGAGCATCCCGTCAATTCGGTCTTCAATACGTTTATATAGCATTTGCCTATCCATTGTCAAACCTACGATGCAGAGTTGATAGGGAGATTCCTTTTTTTGACTGGCAAGTTGAGAGCTAAGTGTTGTTCCGCTAACATGGTAAATTTCCAGCGCTCTCACGACTCGACGACGATCATTTGGGTGCAGACGAAGTGCGCTTTCGGGATCAACTGCCTGTAGTCGCGCATGAAGCGCGTCGGCTCCATACTGATCGGCATAGTCAAGCTGTTCCTGACGAAAAGCTTCATCTGCCCCTACCTCAGAAAACTGGTATTCATAGCAAACCGATTCTACATACAAACCCGTTCCGCCTACGATGAAAGGTAGCTTTCCTCTAGATTGAATATCAGGTATGAGACGACGACAGTCTTCCTGAAATTGGGCTACTGAATATGGGTATTCAGGCTCATGAATATCGATTAAATGGTGCTTGATTCCTTTCATTTCCTGTTCGGAAATTTTGGCAGTTCCAATGTCCATATGACGGTATACCTGCATGGAATCCCCGGAAATAATTTCCGCGTCAAATTGTCGAGCCATTTCGATGCTTAGTTTCGTCTTGCCAACCGCAGTCGGGCCAACAAGAACAAGTAGTTTAGGCTTAGATGCCACTGTCAATATCAATCACTCCGTACACTGTTTTCGTTGTGCCCCGTTGCTCCACACGGAAGCCGAGGCGGGCAAACTCTCCGCTACCCCTTTTTTCTTTCAATACAATTGTTTTTCGTGCAACCCTTTTCGCATGAGCAATACTTTCTTCATTCAATGCATCTGGATTGGCCAATCCTCTCAGTGGACCGATTGCACTGGAATCAAGCAACGGATCACGGAACATCGGGTCAAAATAAATAATATCTACACTGCGGTTCGGCAAGCTACGCAAATAGTCCAGATGATGACCAAAACGAACGTCAATGTCGGAAAAGGCTCTATCTACTGCAGCATTACCGGAACGGTAATGTCTCATCCCATCCTTGATTAATGCATAGACAGGGAAGGAACTCTCCACAGCTGTGACTTGTCCAGAACTTCCCGTTCCAATGGAAAATAAAAGTGAATCCGTACCTAGCCCGGCCGTGCAATCCAGCACGGTATCACCCGGGGTAAGTCGGGCAGCCGTCAACATCGGATCAGCCTCGCCCTTTAATACCCTTTTGGCTCGAATGAATCCCATGCTTGGATGAAAAACCATCGGTGGTTGTTCCGGACTAATCAGCCTCACCCCGCCCTGCACCAGCACCAGAGCCTGACGGACTCTGTGAGCAGCGATTAGCTTAGCTACGGATATGCCACGACGTGGGGCGTACAGCACCCCAAGCTCGGCTGCAAGCAGCTTCGCGCGCTCCACAACCTCGTCCGAGGGAGAATCTCCTGTCGTGACCAGTAATTCAGCTTGTTTCTCACGAAGCATCATCTGCTTTTCTTCTTCACGTTTTTCCCAATCCTGCAACATATTTATACTCCCTTACATTACTCTTTTAAACAGCTTCTCCAAATCATATGTGGAAAAGGAAACAACGATGGGGCGCCCATGGGGGCAGGTATAGGGTTGTTTGCAGGCTGCCAAACGCTCTAACAGCACGACAGCCTGTCGGTCAGTCAGCTTCTGATTTGCTTTAATCGAAGCCCGGCAGGAGCACATGATTGAGGCTGCCTCCCGCAGTTTAGCTAGATCAATGGCTTTTTCCTCCAGCACCCATCCAGCCATTTCCTCAATGACATCCGCTTCTTCTCCTTTGGGGAGCCAGTACGGATATGAGCTGACACGGAAGGTTTGCCCGCCAAAATGTTCCAAATACACCCCCGCCTGTTCAAACCAATGCAACCTTGTTTTCAATTTTTCCGTTTCGGAAGGTGTAAATTCCAATGTAATTGGCAGTAACAACTCCTGTGATACTGATTCAGGATTGCCAAATTTTTCGTAATAAAATTCGTAATTGACCCGTTCATGGGCGGCATGCTGATCAATTAAATACAAGCCCTGGTCGTTCTGTGCAATCAGATAGGTTCCATGGTGCTGACCGATTAAATTCAGCTCAGGAAAAGTAGGCACCTCAGGAGCTGCCCCCGACAACGCTGCTAATTGATCTGTATTCAGACGTTCCTGGTGCGGCTTCTGATCCGTGGATTTAGTAGTGTTGTCTGCAAGGGGTGAAACAGAAGAACGGTAAGCAGCAGAAGCAGCCGTTTCCTGTATCCCTTCGCTGTACGAGGAAGAGACATCTGTTTCGGCATGATCTCCTGTGGATATCCGTGTAGTCGTCCCATCAGAAAGCGACACGCCTCCTCTATCATCACTCCCGTTGTTTTCTTCCACAAAATCTGCATCCAGTTCGTCGTCACTGATACGTTGACGAGCGAGAGTGTTTGCCTGTCCATTGACTAAATGGCTCCTCTCCCTACTCGGATGTTGCTCACGCTCCTGGCTAATCTTCTTCTTCTCTTCATTACTGGTCATGTGATTGGATTGTGTCGATTCCTGGACCTGCGGCGAAGCCATAGAAAGAGGTAGCGTTCGATTATGACCATTATCCGAAGAAGCATCTACTTCTGCACCATTTCCTTTCGAGAAATGAAACTGCTCCTGCACAAACGAGCCACTATCCTTACCGCCAATTTCGCGTTTAACTGCCTTCGGAATCAGCACTTGCTGCCCTAAAACAGCTTTTACCGAATCTTCAACCAACTGAAACAGTTCAGCTTCTTTACTGAACCTCACCTCCAGCTTGGCTGGATGGACGTTAACATCCACCAAAGAAGGATGCATGTCCAGTTGGATCACAGCCAGCGGATAACGATTGATCGGCAACAAAGTATGATACGCCTTGAGCAGTGCCTGATTGAGCCCATAGCTTCGCACAAATCGTCCATTCACTACTGTCGAAATTGCATTTCGATTCGATCTGGTCCACTCCGGGCGACTAACATAGCCGCTAATTCGGTAATCAAGGCTCTCTCCTTCCACCATCAGCATTGATTTTGCCGCAGAAGTTCCGTAAATAGCAGCTATCACTTGGAGCAAATCGCCATTTCCCAGCGTTTGCAGCAATGTATTGCCATTATGCCGCAATGTGAAGGCCACTTCCGGGTGCGAAAGCGCCATTCGGTACAATACATCCGAAATGTGCCCCAACTCCGTCTGGATTGTTTTCATATATTTTAGCCGTGCAGGTGTATTATAAAACAGATCGCGTACGGTAAAATCCGTCCCCTGCCTACCAGCAGCATCCTCGTGAAGTACCAGTTTACCGCCCTCAATCACCAGTTTACGGGCACGGCCGTCATCTCCTGCTGCTGTGAGCAGCTCTACTTTCGATACAGCCGCTATACTGGGCAATGCCTCTCCCCGGAAGCCGAGGCTTGTGATTTGGAATAGGTCGCGGCCATGTCCGATTTTGCTTGTCGCGTGCCGATAAAATGCCGTTTCCACGTCTTCAGGCTCTATCCCACTGCCATTATCCGTCACCCGAATACTTTGCAGGCCGCCCTCTTCTACCCATACGTCTACTCGTGTACCGCCCGCATCAATCGCATTTTCCACCAGTTCCTTCACGACGGAGGCTGGACGTTCCACGACCTCACCGGCAGCAATCTGGTTCGCAATATGCTCATCTAGCACTCGAATTTTAGACATCCTTTTAACCTCCTCCTGACTTCAAAGTGTGATGAAAAATAAGCAAAATAATAATGCCTAATATTTTTAATTACAGACCATTGGCTTTATTTTTTAATTCATTTAACAATTGCATTGCCTGTAAGGGTGTCATGTTCATGACATCAGCATTTTTCACTTTCCGCAAAATTTGGCGCACGATCGGATTAGCTTCTACCGTCTCTGGGTGTGGCTTGGAGGGAGCAAGATCCTGCTCTCCGAAAATGGACAGCTGTACCACGTCAGAAGCTGATCGCTCCAACTCACCTGAATCTTCCACAATCTGTAATGTATCTTCTTTTACCAGGGTGGCTTGCTGTGATCCAGACTGGACTTGTGGTGCTGTATCTCCGTTCGCTGACAATGTCTGGCCTACATATTTTGCGGACATTGGAGAAATCTCTTCTGTCCCTGACGCTGTACGAAGATCAGTCCCTTCCTTCGCTCCCCCTACTGCCTCCGTGCCCGCCGTTACTTGAGCTGCCGCCTGTTCAAAACCATATAGCAGACCATTCGCTCGCTCAATAATGTTATTAGGCAAACCTGCAAGCCGGGCACAATAAATACCATAGCTACTACTCGCCGCGCCTGGTATGAGCTTGCGCAGGAAATTCACCTTATCGCCGCTTTCCTGCACAGCCATGGAGTAATTTCGCAGCGAAGACAGACCTTGCTCCAAATGGGCCAGCTCATGGAAATGCGTAGATACCAGCGCCTTACAACCAATCGTATCATGCACAAATTCGATGACCGCTTGTGCAATTGCCATCCCTTCGCTGGTGGACGTCCCTCGTCCCAGTTCATCAATAATAATCAAGCTTCGCGGAGTTGCCTTGTCCGTCATGACTTGAATATCCGCCATTTCGACCATAAACGTACTCTGCCCGCCGATGAGATCATCCGCAGCACCGATCCGTGTGAAAATGCGATCCAGCATCGGCACTTTAGCACGTGCAGCCGGGACAAAGCAGCCAATTTGAGCCATAATCGCAATGAGGGCAACCTGACGCATATACGTACTTTTCCCAGCCATATTCGGACCGGTGATGAGTAGAATATGCGCATCGGCTTCTTCCAACACTGTGTTGTTGGCGATAAAGCCACCATCTTTCATTACGGCCTCCACAACCGGGTGCCGTCCCTGTTCCACTACAAAATCATATCCTGTTGTCAGCTCAGGTTTCACGAATCCACGTTCCGCGCTAACCGTTGCCAGCGACTGATACACGTCGATTTCAGCAACTTGCTCTGCCAGCTTTTGCAAACGGGGAATTTCAGCGTTCAGTTTACCGCGAAGCTCGGAGAAAAGCGTGTACTCCAGATCCACCATTTTATCCTCAGCTTCCAGAATCAGCGATTCCTTTTCCTTCAATTCCGGTGTGATATACCGTTCTGCATTCGCCAACGTCTGTTTGCGTTCATATCGACCTTCCGGTAATGAAGCCAAATTGGATTTGGTCACCTCGATGTAATAACCAAACACTTTGTTGTATCCGATTTTGAGCGACCGAATGCCGGTTGCTACACGTTCCTTGGCTTCCAGCTCAGCGATCCAACGCTTACCGTTCACACTCGCTTCACGCAGTTCGTCCAGACGCTGATGGTAACCTTCCTTTATAAGCCCTCCATCTCTTACGGAAATCGGGGGTTCATCGGCAACTGCTTCCTCAATTAGCGTACACAGGTCTGTACAGCTGTCCAATGTTTGTGCAATCCGTCTCAGCGTATTCGATGGAGATTCAGAGCACAGCTCGCGTAAAGACGGAATTTGAGCCAGAGACAGCTTGAGAGCGATCAAATCTCGTGCATTAGCACTACCAAAAGCGATCCGTCCTACCAAACGCTCCAGGTCGTAAATCTCTTTAAGCTGAGCACGTACATCCTCGCGGAAAATAAACTGGTGATATAGCTTGTCTACCGCTTCTAACCGTTCCTCAATTAAATTGCTGCTCAATAACGGCTTGTCGATCCAGCGACGCAACAAACGTGCGCCCATGGATGTCTCTGTTCGATCCAACAGCCACAGCAGCGAGCCTTTCTTGGAGCGTTCACGCACCGTCTCCACCAGTTCCAGATTCCGGCGGGTAAATGGATCCAGAATCATAAAATGATTGGGCTCATAAACCGAGATTTGGGTCAGTTGACCTAACGATCTTTTTTGCGTTTCATTTAAGTAGGCAATCAGGCGCGATACGCAACGTCTGCGTTCCTCCGTAAGCCTTGCCCATGTGGCTTCACCGAATTGATCCCGTACCAGATCATCTTTGGATTTGTCCCAGGCCGTATACACAACACGCCGTCCAACAGGGGACATACGAGAGGTCACGAAATCGAGCAAATGACCATCCCCCAACATTTCGGACGGCTCATAAATGTTAATTTCATCTAATAGCCATTCTTTCGAATCAGGTACGGAAGTCACATAGAGTTCACCTGTCGACAAGTCGCATGCCGCCAGCGCCAGCATCCCGTCCGTCTCTGTGACACATACCATGTAGTTGTTGGATTTATCACCCAGCACTTTGCCCTCCATGACCGTACCCGGGGTCACAACACGGACGATATCCCGCCGCACCATTCCCTTCGTAGCTGAGGCTTCCTCCATTTGCTCACAGATAGCCACCTTATAACCCTTCTCAATAAGGCGTTGTATGTAATTTTCTGCTGAATGATAAGGCACGCCGCACATTGGAATTTTCTCCGCGACGCCACCCTCACGACCAGTCAGTGTAATTTCCAGCTCCTTGGATGCAAGAATCGCATCATCAAAAAACATCTCGTAAAAATCCCCTAGGCGGAAAAACAAAAATGCATCTTTAGCCTGCTCTTTTATAGATAAATATTGCTCGATCATCGGTGTATATTTAGACATACCGTTACCTAACCCCCACACTTTGTTCCGTTAATCTTATAATTATCTTTCATTATATCAAAAATGACAGTCGATAACATGAAACCCTCTCGGGTGTTGACACCTGATTTTACGAAAGCTTCCAGTACGGGCGCAAATCCCGTGTTTCATCCCATTGTTTTCCTTGGCGAAGGCTATCCAGCAGCGGCGCTATATAAGTTTCATATTGAGAATAGATCTCTAGTGAAACCATATCTAAAATAACTGGCTCCATATACTCTCTAAGTACAACCTGGTTTCCTTCATAAAAAGCTCTGTGAGCCTCTTCTTCTCCCAAAGGCCTACGCTGCAAACGTGAATATTGGGAAGCGATCAGAAACGCCATCCCAATCACACCTTTCGCCAGCTGTGGCGAGATTAGAAAACTAGGCAGTGTACGATATTCAAAGCCTCCGTAAGACTGACGGCGAAAATCGCCCAAAATGCCATAATGCGGTCTGCGCCGAGCTGAGCGCTTATCTTCTAGCAGCGCCAGAGGCAACGCCAAATAGTTATCTAGTGCCCTAAGTAGGGCACCATTTAGCGGAACACCGCTGAAATGCAGGTGTCCGCCCAAGGGAAAACCTGGCTGCGGCATTCCGCCCGCCTGCCAGATAAGCGTGCGGTCGTCAATACGCCGAGCTGCTGTTGCAAAAGCTTGGCGCAGATGCCTCAGCAGACGAGCCGGATCTTCGCTCGGGGCAGGACGAAGCTCAGCGACCGGATACAGCGTTCGCCCTCGGCGGGTAACGGCATCGCAGCCAGCTATGCCTAGTCGACCCAAAAATCTAGAAGCCGGAACAACCCTCCCCTCTGGCATACGAACCAGCACAAATTCGGGGTCCATTCCGATTAATAGTCGCGCGCTCCCCCGTTTCGCTGAAAATTCCTCTCCCGGAGCATCCTCTTCACGAGCAGCAACTTCGTATAGCGTGGCCAAACGTCTATCGTTCAGCCAGGGCTGTGCCAAGACTTGGCGAACCTGACAATTGCGCTCTCCCAGCGGCGTCAGCACTACCTCACCACTGTCCAAACCGAGTGTATACAACGCACGTACAGCCAGCCGCTCCATCCGGACATAGAGCGGGGATCGAGAATCTAGTTCAGACAAATCACATGTGCTAACTTTGGTAGAACCTTCGAGGGCACGTCTACGGATTTCCAGTCCCCGCAGTTGATGGATTTGCACCGCGTAGCCGATCGTAAAATCTGCTGTACTCTCATCCAGCCAACGAACCGATATACCTGAACGCTCCAGTCTGCGCATTTTTTCATCATCCGTCATCTCTCTGAAGCGTTTGAGCGCCTGTCCCGGTTGCCGCATCATACTCCCCCTTCGTTCTACGTACGGACTTCAACGATCCAAAACGACAAAAAAGGAGGGCCTTTGCCCCCTGCGCAATATCAGCCGGCGCAAAGAGTAAAGTGGCCCTCTTTTTGGTCACTCCTGTCAGAGCTCGTCGTCAATGAGGTCGGGGTCGAGCTCCTCATAGTCCCCCTCTTCCGCTCCAAAATCAAAGTCCTTGTCAAAATCGTCACTGCTGCCATACGGGAATACTTCTACAACAATCTTCGTTTCCGCCACCAGCTCCACCGCAAATTCCCGCTCGACCCGGATCATTACGCTGCCACCTCCAGAAGACACACTGGCCTCAACGCAACTTGGCTCCTGTGTAGCTTCGGCGGATACTTCCACTGTAGACGCCCGGTGCTTCGGATCAAGATACGAGAGCGGCACATTTTCTACGTACGATACCGTTTCCTTAGCCACATCGGTCTGCGAGTTTTTATCGTATGAGTACCAAATATTGATATCATACGTCCCGATGACCTCAATGCCGTCTCCAGCCGCCACAGCTTCATACTGGTGGTTGATAATCCATGCTCCCAAAATACTGGTCGGATTATTCGGCGGAGTTACGGTATGGGTTACGGTAGAGAATCTGCGACCTTTACCACAGATCGCTTTGGTAATAATCTCTCTACGATTTTTATGACTTAATGCCATTCTTGAACCTCCTCCATACAATCAATCATTCCATACATATGTATGCAGGTTGTGGGCGAATGTTGAGTGAATAGGCGAAAAGGAAAAAATATTATTTGTATAAGCATATGCCGCCATGGCTTGAACTCATGCACGCCAATGTGTTACATGCTGCTCAACGATCTGTAAAAATTCGCTCAGAGCTGGCGATTTCCACTTTTTCGTGTGATAAGCGACCTGAGTAGCCACCTGCTGTTCACTGTCATCCCAGGCTAGACGTGCCATTTTCCCTTCTCGCAACTCATTTTGTACCGTAACTAGTGGAAGCAACGCAATACCCAGTCCAGCCATGACACATTGCTTGATGGCTTCAATGCTCCAAAATTCCAGACTAGGGTCTGCAAAAATACCGTGTTTGTTCAAATACTGCTCAAAAAGGATTCGGTACGTACATCCAGCCTCCGTATGCAAAATGGTTTCGTCCTTCAAGTCGGCAGGCTCTACCTGTGTACAGGCAACCAGTGAATGCTTCAGTGGCGCAACCAGCGCCATCGGCTCATGAATAAGCGTGGTGATATTCAGTTCTCTATCCTCCGTCTCAGGTTGAAGCAAAAAAGCCAAATCCAGTTCACCGGAACGGATCAAATCACGTAATTCCCAGCATTCGCCGGGCTTAAGTACAATTTTGACCTTTGGGTACCGCTCTCTGTACTCACGGATCAAACTCGGCAAACGAAAAGCAGCCAGAGACTCTGGTGCTCCTATTTTTAGCGTCCCTGTTAATTCTGTTTCTGAACGAAGCGCATCCTTAGCCATAGCATGCATCTTGGAAATTTCCTGCGCATAGGGCAGCAGGCGTCGCCCGGCATCGGTCAGCATGATTTTCTTGCCAATGCGATCAAACAGCGGCGTACCCAATTCCGTCTCCAGTGTTTGAATTTGAGCAGTAATACTTGACTGCGCATAATCCAGTATACGCGCTGCTCGCGTAAAACTGCCTGCCTCCACCACATTTAAAAAGGTAAACAAATGCCGCGATTCCATAATCCGCTCCTTCAATCGATTTTTCCGATGCAAGCAATCGTAATATTCCGTTTTTCCGATAGATTGATTATCTGATAAGCTGGAGAAAATAACAAGAGAAAGAAGGCTTTTCTGCATGACGAATGAAAATAAACTTCAATCCACTATTGGTCTTCCACAGGCCATTGCGCTCTATATCGGAGCTGTGCTGGGTTCGGGGGTATTGATTGTGCCTGGCCTTGCCGCCCAAATGGCGGGTCCAGCATCGTTGCTGGCATGGGGATTCATGACCCTGCTCATTCTGCCAATGGCGCTTTCCATGGGGCTTCTATCTGCGAAATTTCCAAATGCGGGAGGGGTATCGCATTTTGTGACGTTGGCCTTTTCCCCACGTGCCGGTGCTTATATCGGGTGGTTTTTTCTCATGTCGGTTCCAATTGGGGCGCCTGTTGCCGCACTTACCGGAGCCGGCTATATGACCACAGCTATGGGCTGGGGAGAGGAAAGTCGCATACTGTTGGCCGCTGCTATGCTGGCGGTGGGCCTGACTATCAACTGGATCGGTATGAAGGTTGCCGGACGTATTCAGATTGCCGTCGTTATAGCCATCGTTGCCGTCCTGATATTCGCTATTGCCGCAGCACTCCCTCAGATGAAAACTGTTCACTTTACGCCGTTTGTTCCACATGGCTGGCTTTCTGTCGGCCAAGCAGCTGCGATTCTGTTCTGGTGCTTTATCGGCTGGGAGGCCGTGTCTCATATGTCAGAGGAATTTACCAATCCCGAGCGGTCTGCCGTTAAAGGTGTGACCATTGCAGCTGTCATTGTTGGTTTGCTTTATTTCCTTACTGCGCTTGCTACAGTGGGCACACAAAGTTACCTTGCAGGGGATTCGGATGCTTCGCTCGTATGGGTGATTAGTCGGGCTATCGGTCCATGGGGTGCGATCATTGCGGGCTTGACGGGTATCTTTATTTGTACCGCTACTATTATTGCTTACGTGGGTGCCGCTTCACGAGTCGCTTATGCTTTATCCCGGCAAGGACAGGCCTTTCGCTGGATGGGCATGTTATCCCAACGTTTTCATACCCCCATCGGAGGCATTGCTTTTCTTAGTGCCTGCTTCGTGATCATTATGGTGTTGTACGGTAGTGGTGCTGTTTCACTCACCAACCTGATCCAATTCCCGAACGCTACCTTCATTCTGACCTATCTAGGGGGTTGTGCAGCAGGAATAAAGCTTCTACGCGGAAGTCGTTGGGGAGTTTCCATTAGTTGGATTTCCTTCATCTCCACGGCAGTTGTTTTCCCCTTTGTTGGGTGGGCTATGCTTTACCCTTGCCTGATCACCGCTGTCTTATGGATCACAGATCGAATTCGGCATAAACGAACTTTCACTCACCCAGGTTCTGCCATTACCGATCAAGAAAAGGCTACTGTCCGTCATGGATAGTAGCCGCTCAGGTCCTTACTCTAATTTTTCACTGGAGTAGGGGCCTTGTCCTTTTTAGCGATTTTCAAATACTGATGAAGCTCATGTGTAAGCTGCAATAATGCCGAACGGATCTCGAATTCCTCCCGTGTGGCAGGAAGCTCCATCGCTTTAAATTCTTCACGAACCTGCTCTAACAGCTTCTCAGTCTGCCCCGTATAATGTCCAGCCAAAACGTCGTTGCTAAGCTGGTCGAACAGCTCGGCCAAAAGCTTGGCCTGCGGCATATGCTGATACATTTGTGCGATCAACTGCATCATGTTTTGAATCGAATCCAGCTGTTCTTTGCGCATATAAAAATACACATTCCAGCCCTCTTGGGGACGAAGCATTTGATTTTCCAATGAACGACCTGCCTCAGTGACCCCTTTGGTGATCACGCTGTCCGCTTCAATAACTTCCTTGCCATCCCATATGTATGCCGGACTACGCAGCGTGTTGGCCATATTTCTGAAAATAACAGAAAAT
Organism: Paenibacillus sp. EKM10P; assembly: GCF_011800655.1. Lineage (NCBI taxonomy): Bacteria > Bacillati > Bacillota > Bacilli > Caryophanales > Paenibacillaceae > Paenibacillus > Paenibacillus sp. EKM10P. Next base: position 476,656 of record NZ_JAALET010000002.1, read on the forward strand.
GTCCGATCTACCTCCTGCCGGATTTGTTGCATTGTATTATCAGAACGCGGCATATAAGCTAAATTGACAACCATCGCAGAACCCAGTCCAATCACCAGCAGAGCCAGCTGGGTCAGCAGCACCTCCATATCAATCACACCGCCGCTGAATACTCGGAAAACTACGACTGAACCCGTGACAATGCCTTCCTTAAAGCCTACCCGTACAATGACCGGAAACGCCGTTAAAATATATAATGCAAGTACCCAATCATGGAATCCGAATACCACAAACAAAACACAAGCAAAAAGAAGTCCCACGACGGATGCAAAAAATCTAGCCGAAATGGTACGGAGACTTCTCTTGCGTGTGACATCCACCCCCAAAATTGCTAAAAGCCCTGCCGAGGTGGCTCCGTGAATGCCTACTCCCTCCGCAATAAGTACGGCCATTAATGCGGCAATAGCCGTTTTAATCGTACGAAAGCCCATGAAAAAATTCTGTCCCCTCTAGATGAAATCTGTTTTCTCATTTTCATAAATATTAAGTATTTCATTTTCATGGTACTTTATTTTCACGTTTTACACAAATATTCAGAAATTTAATAATTACCGATGAGGGCGGCCCGAAAGCAGGCGGTGCTCCACATACACGACTGCCTGATACATCAGTGTAGCTACGACAGCAATGATCAACAAACTGGACATGACCAGCGTGAAATTGAATACCTGAAAACCATAAATAATCAAATAGCCTAAGCCGTTTTTAGCCACCAAAAATTCACCCACAATCACGCCAACCCACGCCATGCCGACATTCACTTTTAGCGTAGAGACAATTGCGGGAAAGGATGCGGGCAAAATTACCTTTTGAAACGTATCACGGCGTGAACCTCCAAACGTGCGAACCACTTTGATCAAATTCGAATCGACTTCCTGAAAGCTGTTGTACACCACTAGTGTCGTAATGATAACCGTAATGGAGAGGGTCGTCATCAGAATCGCGGTAAAACCTGCCCCAAACATGACGATAAAAATCGGGCCCAGCGCTACCTTGGGCATACTGTTAAACACGACCATATACGGGTCAAGCACCCTCGACAAAAACGGCGACCACCAAATAAGTACCGCCAGCAGTGTACCGAGCAGTGTGCCAAGCAAAAAACCTGCCATTGTTTCTCCAACAGTGACACCTACATGCCCCCATAATTCACCGCTGACCGCATCCTTGCCAATCTGTGTGAGAATTTTGCTAGGGTAGCTAAACAACAGTACATCAATCCACTTCAAACGACCTGCAATTTCCCACAATACAAATAAAAGCAGCAAAATAGCTGTCTGCACACCTGTTACTAACCACTTTTGCAAACGCCTGTTACGCAAATACGTCTGATGCAGTCCTTGAATCCATCGTTGCTCAAGCTGATCAGCTTCGTTCTTCATACGTTAACTCACTCCTTTGCTCCCGAAGCCTCCAGTTCCCCCCATATTTCATGAAAAAGCTCATTAAAGCCCGGCTGCTCGCGTGCATAAAAAGGCTGGGCTTCCCGGATGGAATCCGGAATTTCAAAGGTACGCCGAATATGACCAGGATTTCGCCCCATCACTATAACCCGGTCGCTGACTGCAATCGCCTCGGCCAAATCGTGCGTGACTAAAATCGCCGTTTTCTCTCGCTCCCGCAAGGTTTGCACAACAAGGTCCTCCAGCTGTAGCTTGGTTTGATAATCCAGCGCGGAGAACGGTTCATCCAGCAGCAGCAGTCCCGGATTAGTCGCCAGCGTCCGTACCAGCGCCACACGCTGGCGCATTCCTCCAGACAACTGGGATGGATGCAAATGCTCCTTTCCTCCCAGACCCATGCCTTCCAGCAATAACCGTGTACGCTCACGCGCAGCTTCATCTACTCTGTTGCTTAGTTCCAGACCTAACAATGCGTTATCCATGATCGTCCGCCACGGGAAGAGATAATCCTGCTGCAACATGTAACCGACCTCAGGGCTCGGGCCACTTACCGGCTGACCTTGCAGCATAACTTGACCTGCCGCTGGACGCAGCAGCCCGGCGATCATAGACAGAATCGTCGTTTTGCCACAGCCGCTTGGACCGACTAAACTGACAAACTCCCCTGTATTTACGGAAAAATCGATATTCTCAACCGCAAGTGAAGCTTCCCGATCTGTTACATACACATGGGTCACTTGCTCCATTCTCACCATCGGGATCGTCACATCCGCAGTGAGACCACTCTGTTCCTCCATCATGGTGAACCTCCAGCATCGACAGCTGTATCCGTAGCAGTTGCGCTCTTTTTCACATCTGTCTCAGTATTCCCGATAGAGTTGGAGGAGATCGCCTGTTTTGCAAAGCTTGAGTTGACCAGCTTATCTAGTGCAACAGGGCTTTTCAGCTCACCTGCCGAGGCCATGACATCCTGTAAATTCTTCCATTCCTTTTCCTCAATCATCGGGTTCATAGCATAGGTACTCTGTTCCTTGTAGCGCTTGATGCTACTCGTCAAAACAGCTAATTCTGTATCTTTAAAATAAGGCGTAATTGCTTCGGCGATCTGTTCAGGTGAATGCGCAGCAATCCACTGTTGTGCCCGATATATGGCATTTGTAAATTTCTGAGCGGCCTCGCTATTGGTGCTTAGATAGCTTTGCTTCGCCATATATACCGTATATGGCAACTCGCCACTCTCTACGCCGATGGAGGCAACCACCCTCCCCCGACCTTCCTTTTCAAAAATAGATGCCTGTGGCTCAAACAGCTGTACGTAATCCCCTGTACCTGAGCCAAAAGCAGAGGCGACATTGGCAAAATCAATATTTTGAATCAGCTTCAGATCCTTATGAGGATCAATGCCGTGTTTGCGAAGCGTAAATTCAAGTGACATTTGTGGCATTCCGCCCTTGCGTTGTCCCAGAAAATTTTGTTGTTTCAGCTTTTCCCAGTCAAAGCTATCCTGCGTTTGCCGAGCAAACAAAAAGGTTCCGTCCTTCTGTGTCAGCTGGGCGAAATTAATGATAGGGTCCTCTGCTCCTTGCTGATACACATAAATAGATGTTTCTGCGCCGATCAGCGCGATATCCGCCTGATTGGACAACAACGCCGTCATCGCCTTGTCTCCCCCAGGGATCGTAGCCAGCTGAACATCCAGTCCCTCCTGAGCAAACATCCCCTGGCTCAAGGCTACATACTGCGGCGCATAAAAGACCGTACGGGCTACCTCGCCAAGTCTGATCTCAATCGTTTGCTCCCCTTTGGGGGCACACCCACTGAGCAACAGTAATCCGAGTAGTGCCGCAGCCACCACTGCTTTGAAACGAGTGCCGTTTTTCATCCTTGTTCCCTCCCCACCTTTTTGCATCGTTGACTTCATATATTGTTATGCGGCTGTCGATATAATGGTTAATCGCACACAAAAACCCCGCATTTGCCTAAGAACGCGGGGTTTTTGTGTGTGATTATATAACAACTTCTAAATCACAGCTTGTATATGGATGTATATTTCTCTTCCAGATAGTCGGCGAGATAATCGGGATTCAGATCCTCACCTGTAATGGCTACAATCAACTCAGACGGCGTCCGACTCTTGCCGTAACGGTAAATCCGTTCTGTCAACCATTGCTTAATCGGCTCCAGCTCACCAGCAGCAATCAGCTCATCTAGGTTCGGCAGCTCTTTGCGCAGAGTCGCCAAAATTTGCGCTGCATACATATTGCCAAGCGAGTACGAAGCAAAATAGCCAAAGTCACCACCGGACCAGTGAACGTCTTGAAGTACGCCCAGCCCATCGCTCGAGGGAAGAAGTCCCAGGTATTCTTTATATTTTGCATTCCACACCTCAGGGAGACGCTTTACATCCAGCTTTTCATTAAACAGCATTTTCTCAATTTCATAGCGGACAATAATATGTAAATTATATGTCAGCTCATCCGCTTCAATACGAATCAATGAATTTTCCACGCGGTTGACTGCCCGGTAAAATTGCTCAGCCGTGACCTTCGCCAAACGATCAGGAAAATGCTTTTGCAGATCATCGTAATACCGATCCCAGAAAGCACGACTGCGTCCGATTTTATTTTCCCACAAGCGGGACTGGGATTCATGTATCCCCATAGAGGTTCCTCCGGACAGTAGTGATCCTGCTAGCTCAGGAGCAATATTTTGTTCGTACAGTGCATGGCCTCCTTCATGCAGCGAGCTGAAAATAGCACTGGTTACATCATCTTGCAAATAATGTGTTGTTATACGCACATCACCTGGATTTAAGCCTGTCGCAAAGGGATGCACACTCTCATCCAAACGACCTGCGTCAAAGTCATAACCCATCTGACCTAAAATGAACAGACTGAACTTTTCCTGCTGCTTTACATCAAATACACCGTCTAAAAAGCTTTTATCCGGCTGATTGGGTGAAGCCTGAATTTTAGACAATAGGGGTACAAGGCGCTTTTTGAGACGATCAAAGACCGCATCCAGCTTTTCAACCGTCATCCCTGGCTCATATTGATCCAAAAGTGTGTCGTACTCTGTATCCTTAACCCCCCAGTAACCGATAAACTCGCGCTTCATGTCTACGATTTTAGACAAGTACGGTTCGAATCCGGCAAAGTCGCTATGTTCCTTTGCTTCCTCCCACTTGCTTTCCGCCTGAGCCGCTAAAATGCTATACTCCCGGTAGCGGTCTGCCGGAACCGAACGATTCAGGTCATAATTTTTGCGACATTCCTCTACCAGTCTGCGATCATTGTCTTCCAGTTGCTCCAGCTTGTCTTTTGCGGCAAAAAATTGTAGCAACTGCCCCATTTCATCCGAGATCATCAGCTTGAACATTTCCGTGGACAGCATGCCCAACGTCTCCGACCGGATGTCAACGCCCTTGCGTGGAGCGCCTGTCCGTAAATCCCAGTGCAGCAAGCCGACTGCTTCGCCGTAACCACTGATTTTGTGTGCAATTTCCTTTAAAGCCGTCCATTGATCCAACGTTTGTTGCTCCATAATTAGAGACACCTCTTTAACTTAAAATGGTTAAAATTTTTAGATACCTATACTTGATGATAATTATATTAAAAAGTATAATCAACACACAACATGTACGACCAGCTCCTAATACCTGGATCAAACGTTGGGCGGTACATATTAAACTTTATTAGAATCTGGAGGGAACAATCGTGGATCACATCCAAGAAATTTTAGAGTACAATCGTGTTTTCGTAGAAAACAAAGAATACGAGGCCTATAGAACAGGCAAGTTCCCTAATAAAAAAATGGTTATCATAACCTGTATGGATACGCGGCTAACGGAGTTGCTCCCCAAAGCCATGAACCTGCGTAACGGTGATGTCAAAATCATCAAAAATGCGGGTGCAATTATTTCACAGCCTTTTGGAAGCGTAATGCGCAGTGTGCTAGTCGCTCTATACGAGCTGGGAGCAGACGAAGTGCTCGTTGTAGGTCATTATGAATGCGGTATGGCTGCATTAAACGCTGATCACATGGTTAATGAAATGCTTGATCGCGGAATTTCGCAGGAAGTGCTGAGTACATTGGAGAATTCAGGTATTAAGCTGAATAAATGGTTAAAAGGTTTTGACAACATTGAAGAAGGGGTACAGACTACAGTGAAGCTTATTAAAAACCATCCCCTTCTCCCTCCGAATACGCCCGTTCATGGCATGGTAATACATCCAGATACAGGAGCGTTAACACTTGTTGTTGATGGGAATAACCAGTAAACACTATATCTAGTTACCGGGGTAGTTCAGGCGCGTACATACGTGCTTAAACTACCCTGTTTCTATGAAAAAAAGCACATATACATACAGAATGCCCCCAGCTAATTTTGGCTAACCTGTGAACGACCAGTGTGAAAGTTGTCAAACCATACAGTTTCAGTGTACACTTTTTATGAAGCCGCAGATGATCTGCCGCAGAGCTGTTACAACCGTCACTAAGATGGATGAAGGAGATAAGATATATGAATTTACTATCGTATGGTCTGTTGGGGCTACTCGCCAGAGAGGAATCCTCCGGCTATGATCTGATGCTGCGTATACAGCCTTTTTGGCAGGCCAAGCACAGTCAGATCTATCCGCTACTGGCCCGTATGGAGAGCAAGGAACTGCTAGCCTCCCGATGGATTCAGCAATCCGACAAGCCTGATAAAAAAATGTATACCATTACCGACAAGGGAATCCATATGCTTCAGCAATGGTCTCTGGAAACGTTAGCTGCTCCGGTTACACGGGACGAATTAAGCCTTCGATTATTCTGTCTCTGGTTGACGGACAAAACGAGCGCCAATCGTATGCTGGAAGAACGTAAACGTTATTTTATTCAGAAAATCCAGCATCTAGAGGATATACTGAACGACATTCCCGCAGAAAATTTACACTTTGGCAGTAAGAATTTCGGTGACTATATTTTAGTGCAAAAAGGGCTTTTAAATGCTAGAGCAGGCCTGGAATGGTGCCAAATGGTGCTGCGCATGCTGCTTGCCGGTGATGTCAGAGCAGACACGAATCCGTTTTTACTTAAACCCTAAAGCTGAACGTTTTTATCAATCCGTGTATGGGATTTATGTACGTTATCGTTTAATTTTTTAAAATTTAAAATTCTTTGAAACCCTTTTCCATGCTATATCGTATTACGGGTAAGCGGTTGTTTGACCTATAACACAAATTACTAAGGGGGATTATATTTACATGAAAAAGACATTCACTTTGAAAAATATGATGATGCTGATGATGGCTTTCACCCTACTCATTGCTATGATCGCACCATCTACAGCTGATGCAAGGCGTGGTGGCGGATTTAAATCCGGACCAAAATCATACCAATCTACACCAAGCAAAGCGAATGACAGCAGCGGCATCAATAAGTCTGATAGTGGAACTAAATCTAGTGCTACTACGGGCAACACAAGCAAAACCGGTGGGGTCCTTGGTGGCGGTGGCGGGTTCCTCAAAGGTATGATGCTGGGCGGCTTGGCTGGTATGCTCTTTGGCGGATTGTTCGGCAACATGGGTGCATTGGGTAGCTTGCTTGGTCTGGTCGTTAACGTTCTAGCTATTTATGTTCTGATTATGGTTGGTGTAGGTATCTACCGAGCTATCAAAAATCGCCGTAGACCAGATGATTCTCGTGGAGGACGTTACTAAGTTATGATTTTAAGCATGGATGAGATTGTCAATGCCATTTGCCTGCATATGGCTGAACGCAAGGGCGTACAACCAACCGATGTGGTTGTGGAGCTAAGCTGGGATGAAGATACAGGCTATACAGCCGAAGTTCATGTCCAGGGACGCAGTCAATATCTGGTGGAAGCTAATATGATAGAAGCTATTCTGAGATATCTTCATTCCGAATACAATATTCGTGCCTATCGCGAGCAGGTCAGATTGGATCTGGATGAAGAAATTACTGCTATTGTCCAAACTTAATTAAATTGCATAGGACAATCGTACAAACTTATTTCCAAACAGAAGAACCGCTCTTTGCCTGATGGCAAGGGCGGCTCTTTTTTTCTCTTTTTTGTCTAATGGATCATCATGGTTGTACGCGGCACCCTTTCAAGCAAACCACTACCATACATTTCTCGAAATGGATGCTCTTCCATATGGATATAACCGATATAACAGCCACATTCTTTCATCCGGCACGGACGCTGGGCGCTCAGCCCCTCCAGATCGTCTCTGTACAGGTGCCCAATCACACGTCGATCCTGATAGCAGTGTTTTACTCGCCCGTCACCTTGGACGTAGAATACATCTGCTCCCGCGCGACATGCTCGCCCCTGGCTACTATAATCCTTTAAATTACATTGGAAATAGGGATCTATCGCAGTTAATTCGGCAACCTCGGCATCCGTATAATAATGGGGTCGGTCCTTGTAGGCGTTGACCCACATATACACTTCTTTTGGAAGTTGCGCCCGCAAAGAACGAATAGCCGGGAACGCCTGTCTCAATCCAACTGTACCGATACTATAGGAAATGCCAAGTTCATATAGCTTCATAGCCTGCGATATAAAAGCTTGCTCTTTGGTTTCTCCAGGATGATATGTAGCCCACAGCGCAGCCGTCTCTGGATTTAGTTCTTTTGTCCAATCCAGCTTAGCCGAAAGGTTCGTCTGTACGGCCACTTTTTCCACATGCGCCATGTGAGAAAACTCAATCATAGCCTTACGATACCAGGAATGAATCAAGGCTTCTCCGTACGGATTAAAAAAAATGGAGAGCTGGTGCCCTAAAGCCCCCTGCTCCCGTACCCAATCAGCAAAACGCTCCAACTGCGCCCGATCCTTGTTCAACGTTTCCCGACTATCGACGTTTTTACTGAATGGGCAGTAAGGGCAAGCATAGTTGCACGAGGTCAACGAACCACGATAATATAAGGTCGCTCTCATGCGCCTACATATCCTTCCATACGCTCGCGTACTGATGTGGAGATCATCCAGTCTCCAATCGCATCGGAATAGGCCATTCCTTCCTCCGTAAGTCGAAGCGTGCCCTCCTCGACCACAGCCATACCCGATTCCAGCAGCAGCGACATTCCTGTAAAATCGTCTTCCAGGGATACACCAAAGCGCTCTGCATAGGCACATAGCTCCAAACCTTCCCGATGAAGAAGTGCCTTCAGGATAAAGCGCCGCTTACGCTCATCCGCATTTAAAATAAAGCCGTAGTCAGCCAGATCATGACGCTCCGCCGCCACATAATCCGCGATAATACTACGTGTGGCTGCTGTACTGACACCATACCGGCTGGCATAGTGTACATCGCGTGTATAAGAGCGTGCTCCGCACCCCAATCCAGCCATGCCCTCCTCCTGGCAACTGTAGGGCAAAAGCTCTTTGCTGGATGTACCCTCATTTTTAGCAAAACGGCGCATGGAATATTGTACATATCCTGCCTGTTTGAGCCGTTCACGCGCTACTTCATACAAGCTAAGGCGAATATCATGATCCAGCCCGGTATAGCCAGGCTTTAAAATCGTATTTTCACGAATGTATAACGGGTAAAGAAAAATCTCTCCTGGCGAATAAGACAGAGCTTCCTCCAGAGAATACAGCCAGGTTTCCACCGTTTGACCAGGCAGGCCATAGATCAGATCCACGTTGAGCAAAGGAAAATTGTATTCTACCAGCCGTTCAAGCGCCTCTCTAACAAGCTTTGGCTTCTGAGGTCGGTATATGGCGGCACTTTCTGATTCCACAAAGCTCTGGATTCCCATGCTGACACGATCTGTACCGCGGCGCTTGAGCACTTCCAGCCTATCCTCAGTTACAGTGTCTGGAGAGGTTTCAACTGAAATAGAAGCTCGCTTGGGGTCCAATCCCATAATATTTTCCGCAATGTCAAATAAACGCTCCACCAAAGGAGCCTCCAATAAGGTCGGTGTACCACCGCCAATCGCAAAACGCGAAAAAGGCCGACCCCCCATAATTGGAGCCCATTGCCGAGCTTGTCTTTCTAGCGCATCCACATACTCCTTATGCACATCCTGACGCTTGTCCGGCAAAGTGAACAGGTTACAAAATCCACAGCGAGCTGCGCAAAACGGTATATGCATATACAAAAAATAGCTTTCTAACTCTTCTTTCTCCCACAATTTCTGCAATGGGAGCGGTGTATCGAACGAACGATAGGCCGTTTTATGCGGGTAAGAATACAGATAGGAGCGATAGGGAGCTTCTCGGATCGCACGTGCCCATTCTACAGGAGTATCCGGCCACTGAAATCTAGACGTTACTAAATTAGTGTCCATTCCCGGAGAAGTCTGGGTTGCTGGGCCCATTGGATGCAGGTGATTCAGATTCATGGCTTTCATTTCTGCTCCTTCCTCGCGCTGGATTGGATTGTTGATCATTTACCAGTGCAAACTACGTTTCTTTTTGTCCTACAGTATAAATTCGCGGTAAGGCACATTCCACACTACCTCATGCGCCAGGCGATGCCCTTCGTAGCCGTCTTCCCCATAAGCTGTACCATGATCGGAAAAAGCCATGCAAAACGTCTTGCCACGCTTCCGCAAAGCATCAAACAAGCGTCCAAGTTCACCATCCACATACCGCAAAGCTGCTCGTTGAGACTCTACTGAATCTTTTGAAGAACCCTTTACAAAATAATGATTAGGCCCATGGATGGCTGATACATTCATAAACAAAAACAAACGCTGTGCAGGGTCTGCCTTTTCCAACAGCTTCAAGGCATGATTCACCTGATGCTCTGTTGAACGAGGGTTGGTAACGCCAAAGTTCATGCGCCAGTAGCTCTCTTGAAAATATCCGGGCAGCACCTTGGCCAGCTTGTTCTTCTTCGTAAAAAATATAACGCCGCCGATACAGATGGTCCGATAGCCCTCGTTCTCCAGCCCGGACACAATGTCCGGAGCATCGAACAGCCAGGTATGTGGATGCGTACGCAGTCCCGTATCTTTTGTGTGAAACAGCCTGACATGTGAAGCCTTATCCGTATTGGCCGGGGTCGGTAAAAATCCGCCAAAAAAAGCATGGTGTGCAGCATATGTAAAGCTCCCTGGTGTATGGCGCTTTTCCCACGACCCGGAGCCGCATAAATTCGGACAGTTTTCTTCCTCCAGCTTGGCTACATCATAACGCAGGGTATCCAGCGTAATCATGACAATATCATGAGAGCCAACAATTTGATTCATATCAGTCATTATCTGTCTTTCCTTTCCAAAACTACGCTCCTATTAGCAAGGTGCAACATTTCCCATTCATATGGATTCCAACCCTGATGTTCAACCCGGTACAGTAAATCACCGAACGGATTAACATCCAATACGTAGGGACGACCACCGTGAGCCGGAACAAGCACATCCAGTCCAGCAACCATGGACGCCGGAAAGACCCTCATGGCGGCTTTTGCAGTATGCTGAACCGATTCCACCGTACTTTGTGGTAGTTCGGCTTCCTCCAGCAAGAGTCGCTCATTACGCAAATGTAGATTTGTAATAGGGCTGTGGCTCAAACGTAAAACCGCATGACAAGCCTCTGATTCACACACGAGTTGACGCACATCATAAACACGTCCGTTCAAGGTCGCTTTGGGAATCCAGCGTTCCACATGTACCCCTTCCGAACATAGCCAGTTAAGGATGGCATGAATATCCTGCTTGTCTGTATAACGACGCAATCGTCCGGCATTATAGTACACTCGCTGTCCGTGTATGATCTCTGTTCCAATCGTAGTCACCGCCAGCTCTGCATGCGTTTTGGGATGTACCTGATAAGCCATGACACCAGAAGCGCCTGACCCGCAAAATATTTTCACAAATACGCGGTGAAACCCACTCTCTTTCATAGCTGCATGCAGATCAACAGCATCACGAAAAGCACCGCCTGAAGCTGTAAGCACAGGCGGGACCCTGATGTCTGCCTGGTCTAATACGGCGCTACAACGCCGTTTGTCAAACATGACGGCTACTTCCGCAGGATCGTTCATCCAGCGCGACGAAGGCCAGAGCCGATCTACTTCATGCCGCAGCCAAGCCAGCAGTCGGCAATAGCCCCGGAACCATTGTGCCGGGTGCCAAATGCGACCACGCTGTTCCTGCAAACGGCGCGCTTCTGCCGCTAGTATACCTGTGCCATGTGCCCATTCCGGCCATGGCAACAGAGAATCATCTCCCTCGGCATCCGGGGCGCCCAGAGCAATCAACTCCCGCTCTACCTCATAGTTTTCGCCCGGTGCATCCAGACGTAGCAGCGGGCCTCTGTCCACCCGACCTTTCAATAATTGATCAATGCTCTCTTGCAATTGGACACTGCCATTCACGCTATCTTGCGCAGCTTGTGCAGCTATCCTGACCATCAGTTCGCTCAGACTTTGCTTCTCTCGAATGGCCCCCAACACATCTGTATAGGAGACCTCCAGAGCTGACGGAAGCATTAATCTGCTTCGTGCTTCCTGCAGCCCCGTAGTTCGACGATTCCCCGAATTACCGAACAAGATAAACGGCTCGTTGACATTACTATCCCACATCTTCATCATAGAGCCGCCTCACTTTTATTCTTTTTAATTTTAAAGTCAATCCGTTTTAGAAATCCATTGGAGCAAATTACTCTGTCAGTGATGGATAGCGCCAATCATCTTCTTCATCTGCTTCTTGTTGATCTTCTACGTTCACAGATAAACCTGAGTTTTTCCAGCGCCCCATCATTTCACTAGACATATAATGATAGCTCAAATCCAGATGTTTCAGTCCTTTTATACTTTCACTACCCAGCAACGCTTCTGCTCCTTGATCAGACAAAGTACCTTGTGAGAGATCCAGCACTTCCAGTTGTCCAATCACAGGGGCATTAGCAGCAGCAATGGCAATTTCATCCTGTATCTCACTGTCTTTGAGTCCCAAGTATGTAAGTTTTGGAAAAGGATTGCTGTCCAAAAACGGTAAAATATCTTCCAGTTTACCGTCAAAACCATAATCCTCGACACCCAAATACAGCTCCAGCTTGCGCAGTTCAGGCAGTTCGGCATTACGGATTTGCTGAAGGACGCTCACAGGTAGACCGCCACAAATAATAACCAATTCTTGAAGATGATTATGGCGAAGGGGTTCCAAGCTCAGATCCTGGCTTCCTTTAATATGTAAGGATTCAAGCTTTGGAAACGCTTCTAACAGCGGGGACAGATTCGTTTGGTTAATCCATGATACCTCACACTCATCATATTCCATATCACCAATAAACAGCTTGCGCACCTTAGGAAATTGATCTTTTAGCCTCACTAACACGGGTATAAAATCATCTGGTGAATTTTCATAGGCGCCGCCCCAATCTCCAATGATCAGATCCGTAACTTGGGCACTCTCCGGCTTGGCTGCCAGTTCCTCAATAGATTTAGCCATCGTTTGGCCATTCTCATAAGCTTCATAATCTACAACCAATTTCACTTCCATCTCACAATTCCTCCGATCGCTTGTCTGAGATCTCGTAAACTATCTATTTCCAATTTAGTCTATCCTATTCTACCAATGTTCGTCAAAAAAAGTCCCAGATCGACATTAACCCTATGTAAAATGTGCAAATGAAATAAAAACAAGACAGCCCAATTGCGGGCTGCCTTGGAATGTATCCATAATAAATTTCTACTATTGTAAAGAACGCAAGTTTAGAACCAAGTTATTGGGTAATTGTAATCGGTGAGTTATCGGACAGCAATGCCAGATTATTCACGATCACATTCTCTTCCTTGCTCAAGCCACTGGTAATGAGTGTTTGTGAGCCTGTCGTTTGAACAGTTTTCACTTCCTTGCGTTTCGCATGGTCGCCGCTTACTACATATACATATTCTTTACCTTGATCCTTTTGAACTGCCGCAGTAGGAACAACAATGCCTTCTTGCGCATTGGCAGCGACAAAGCTGATATCAGCCAACATGCCGGATTTCAGTTTCATGTCTGGATTGGCTACTGAGATTTTTACAGGATAACCTTTTCCGCTTGCATCCAACGGGCTTACATTTTTTACTGTACCTGTTGTTACAATGTTGGAAGCTGCAACACGAACCTGTACCTTGTCACCTGCTTTTACATTGTTGATCTGTTCCGCAGGGACATAAATCAATGTATTGACCGTACTCAGGTTAGCAATGACTAGCGCAGGAGACTGAGCGGATACCATTTCGCCCACTTCTGCATTTTTCGTACCCACAATACCGTTGATCGGTGATGTAACAACGGTGTCATCCAATGCATCCTGAGCAATGTTTACATTCAGTTGTGCCTGCTTAAGAGATTGTTGGCTAGACTGGATGCCAGCCGTATTTTGAGATACTTTAAGCTGATTCTGCGCATTGCTGTAGCCGCTGTTAGCATTACTGTAGCTATTTTTTGCTGTATCATAGCTGTTACGGGCTGTAGTTAGAGCCTTTTGAGCAGCTATCAATTGGTCTTTTGCATTAGCCTGCGCATTTTGTGCATTATTATAAGCCGCTTCCGCATTCACAACTGCGGTTTTTGCTTGTTCTAATTGTGCTTGGGTGCTCGCACCAGCATCAAACAGACTTTGTGTACGTGTTACATTCTTTTGTGCATCTGCCAAAGCTTGCTGTGTTTGTTTCACCGTATTGGCTGCCGAGGAAACACCATGTGTCGCTTGTTCTACGGCTGTAGTTGCTTGATTAATAGCCCCCTGAGCCTGATTGATTGCGCTTTGGGATTGAATCACACCGCTCTTGGACTGCACTAAGCCCGAAGTTGCTTGAACCATCGTTGATTCATGGGATGCTTGAGCAGTACTTACGCCAGCTGCTGCGGCTGCTGCTGCGGCGCGAGCTTTTGCAACATTGTTACGCATATCCTTATCATCAAGCTTGAAGAGGACTTGGCCCTTTTTAACCTCAGAACCAATATCCACAGGCAGCTCAACCACTTTACCGCCTACTTTAGGCACAATATTGACGGTTTCCGAAGGTGTTACCGTACCTGTATAAATATTTCCCTGTCCGATAATCCCCTGCTGTGCTTGACTAATTTTAACTGGAACGACCATGTCCTGAGCCGCTCCGCTATTACTGGAGCAGCCTGCCAGCACTGCGCCGCCGAGGACTAAAGCCGCTAATGTACTTTCTACTCTCAATATTTTCATGATAATTCCCTTTCTTTCTGTCCGTGGAAATAATGTAAGCCATCCAGTCGATATTTTTGTATTTCTCTTTATTAAGCTTCCGGCTGTGTCTTTGCTTTCTTCCTCTGAATAAACAAAAAGATGAGTGGAATCGTGCAAAACAGCGGTATAGATGAAATGAGGAACGTATCCCCAATTCCTCTCGATGTAGCATCCAGTGTGATTAAACTACTTATGGATGACATCCATGAGCTACCCAATGTCGCCTGTAGCGTATGAGCTGAGTCCTGTGTAATGGACTCCGAAATTTGCTGGGCATGAGCAGCTGAACGGCTTTGCATAATGGCGGTCAGTACCGCAATCGCCATAGATGCAGCCACAGTACGTACAAGATTGGACGCTGTAGACGCATTGGCTACCTTGCTCGGATGAACAGCATTCATGCCGACCGTGGACAATGGCATCATGCAAATACCAATTCCCAGACCTCGTAATGCCATTACGGTTTCCAACCAGGCATGCGAAGTATCTGGCGTAAGCTGATGAAGATGATAGGTCATAAAGCTGGTTAGTGTCAGGCCTACAAGTCCCAAAGGCACAATGCCGAACTTATCAAACAGCTTCCCGGCGATAGGCATCATGGCCGCCATGGCAATGGCCTGTGGAATGAGGATAATACCAGTATCAATCGGTGACACGCGCTGAATATTTTGCAAAAACAACGGTGTAAGGAACGTTCCTCCATACATCCCCATCATGACCAGACTGGAGGCGATAACACTAATCGTATATTTTGAATTTTTGAATAATGAAATTTCAATTACAGCATTATCCTTGCCGCTTTCTACATAGATGAGAAAGACAAGTGCCCAGAAAGAAATAAACAGCAGAGATACAATCCCAAAAGAAGTCCAGCCATCACGCTGGCCGTTTGTCAGTGCGTACAAGAGTGTTCCTGCACAGGTTGCCGCTAGTAAAAATCCTGGCAGATCAAACGGTTTCGGCGTAACCTTAGGCGGCTCCTTGATGAGAAGGATGACCATTAAAATGGCAAATAAAGCAACCGGCAGACTGACAATAAACAAGAAACGCCAGTTAAACCATTCAATTAAGTAGCCACTCAGCGTAGGCCCTACAGCTGGTGCGGCCATTGCGGCGATCCCCCATATACCAAGGGACATCCCGATTTGTTCACGCGGCATGATTTTGTAAATAATCGTCATACTCAGCGGCATAATGACACCGCCGCCCAGACCAGCCAGTACACGCGCTGCAATCAGGGAAGAATCACTCCATGCAAAAATACATATTCCTGTTCCCAGTGAGAACACGCTGAGCGCAAGAATCAAAAACTTTTTGTACCCGATACGCTGCTCCATATATCCGGTAATCGGGACGATTACGCCGGATGCAAGCGTGTAACCTGTAATAACCCACTGAATACGTGTCGTCGTTGACCCTAAATCCGTCGTCAATCGTGGAATGGCGACGTTGATCAGACTGTTGTTCAGAATGGCGACAAAGGCGCCTAAAACGATAGCAAAAAAGGCAAGCCAGCGTTCTTTGGAAGAATCTGTCGAAGGAGCAGCAGCAGTTTCATTGGCAGCCACATGGACCCCTCCTTTTTAAGATGTATGAATTTTTACTTCCACGTTCGTCCCAGGGATAAGCTTCATGTCCTTCGGCTTGTTCACAGCAATTTCTACAGGTACACGTTGAGTCACCTTATTAAAGTTACCACTTGTGTTCACAGCAGGAACGAGCGAAAACACTGCATTGGAAGCTTCGCCCACTTTACGAACCTTACCCTGAATGACCTGATCGCCTGCTGCATCAAGCGTAATGTCAACAAGCTGTCCTGGTTTAATACGGTTAATATCGGTTTCTTCAATATTCGTGGATACATACAGGTTGTTCATATCAACCATAGTCGCTACAGCACTACCCGGTGTTCCAATTTCATGCTCTTTCGAATAAATCTTAATAACAGTTCCGTTAATCGGCGCACGCAGTACAGACTTGCTGATCATGCTTGCATCCAGTCCTGATACATCTTGCTCGGCAATCGGTTCATTGCGTTGCAGCACATCTCCTTCTTCAACATCAATTTGGCTAATCTCACCGGAGATTTGCGGCATTACCTTATACTGATCGGCTTGAATGCGCGCATCGTCACTTTTAACAAAGTGTGTTGCCTGATACCAATAATAGTAGCCAATAGCTCCACCACTCAGAATGAGCAGCACGATGAGAATCGGCAATACAGTTTTCTTACTCACTTGTTCCACCCCTGTTGTCCAAAAAATTTTTATTATTCAACGCTAATATTTTAAAATTGAAATATTAGGCCATTAAACCAAATGTAAAGCATAAATAAACACATGGCAGCGAGCCATGCACAAGACAGGACTTGTTTATGTACGTAAGACAAGCTGATCCATAGTCCACAAACCGTCTTCATTATATTTAAATATTTTCATATAACTATTGTACATTGAAATATTATAGATATATTTATCTATTCAGGCAATATAAATTTTCAGTTTTTTCAGAATTTTTTTTCACAAAAAAGAACCTTGTTTCCAAGGCTCTTTCATGAAAAGGGATAGTTTACATTTAAAGGTTCACACAATAATCCTAAGAGAAAAGCGTAGGTCCAACTGACCGATCCCTACAGTTTTTCGCCTCCCGCTCTTCCTTCTTGTCCTTATTCGCTCTGTTCTGCTGAGAAGCTTGCTGCCCCATACATCCCCTGCAACGACAGCGTTCTGCCGTACCATGCATATCCTCTCTGGAGTCTTTTAGTAGTCGTACGTAATCCAAAGATTGCTGTAAAGAAGCCAAACCAGGAAGAAAACGAACCTTCTTCCCTTCTAGCAGACAGTATACTTCGATAAGCTGAGGAAGAGCTCCAAATGCATAATAACAAAATACATTTGTTAAATGATGAAATGTACTAATAACGTTAGGGTTGTAGTCCACCATATACTTTTGAATCAGCAATGAATCCGCTTGTTCTGATTGTTGCCAGGCTGCCTGAATAATCAGCGAAATATCGACCTCCAACTCAGGTACCGCTGTACAAAATTGTTCATACAACATCACAGGCACCAATAAGTCATTATTTAAGGCACATATTTTTGACAACTCGCCTGACACTTTATTTTTGACATCCCAGTAATGGAACAAAGATTCAAAACTGTTCGACTGCTTAGGCCACCACTTCTCCAGCACATACTGAACAGGGACTTCTCGCCGTACCTCTACTTCCATTCCAAAGTATTCGTTCAGCGCATGCCCTATCGCATATTGAACCCTTTGCCGCCAATTCCAACCCTCACGCCCTCGTTTTCTCTGTGATTGATGGATTGACTGCGGAGTTCTCCACATCTCTTCAAGCTGATAGTCGTGCAGAAGAGGAAAGCCGCTTAAGCTATCGCTATTGCGCATACCTATCCCTCACTCTCTTCTCAGGACACTCCAATGCCAGCCTGCGCAAATTGTCTTCCGTAAGCTCGACAATTCTCTTTCTCATCATCGAGTGGATTGAATTCAATCTTCAAACTCTCCTGAATGACTGATGCGCCGCGTTCTTTGACTTTTTCCTCTACCAAGTCCACTGCGCCACAGAATTGTGTATAAGATGTATCTCCACTGCCAAATACAGCAGTCTTTTTACCAGACAGATCAAGCTCGTCTAGTTCCTCGTAAAAATCTAAAAATTCATCAGGAAGCTCACCATCTCCCCATGTATATACACCCAACAGAAATCCGTCATATGCGAGCAATTCTTGCGCGCTGCAATCATACGAAGCCTTCAACTCTGCCTCATGCCCTGCCTGACGAACACCCTCGGCGATCAATTCCGCGATTTCCTCTGTATTACCGGTCATGCTAGCATAAGCAATCATGATTTTACCCAAGTTCATCCCTCACCTTTATTTGAAATATGGGATGCTTTCACTCCCTATTAATCAAATAATATTTGATAATGATTCTCATTGTCAAATAAAAATTTTAAGCATGAAGTGTATTTTGGTAAACATATACGCAAAAAAGTCGCATTATATGCGACTGTTCACTATTAAAAACTATGGATTGTTGTAAAAATATTATGTACGTACAACCAAATCTCCTTTTCATAAATAGAATGAAAATCGAATAGTTGTACGTACAAGTGGGATTGATTTCATTTTAATATGGAAGCGCTCTAATTACAAGTATATCCGAAAAAAATATTTTCGTTCCATTTCACTACTTACTTATTCATGGAACCATTCGATTGTTGCTAAGGTTTGTTGTACAATAGACTCCATGTGGGGATTTTGCGCAGCTTGCTGTCTAAATCCCGAATTGACTGCTGAAGGATGGATTGTACATGTATGTAGCACAAGAGTGGAAAGACTATGAAGTAATGGATACAGGCGGTGGTGAAAAGCTGGAACGTTGGGGTAATATTGTCCTGCGTCGTCCCGATCCGCAAATCATATGGCCTTTGACCCAGGAAACAGCCGAATGGCGTAATGTTCATGGGCATTATCACCGCAGCTCTTCCGGGGGCGGCCAATGGGATATGAAAAAGCCTATCCCCGAGCGTTGGACGATTAGCTATGGACCGCTTAAATTCCACATTAAACCGACCAGCTTTAAGCATACTGGTCTTTTCCCAGAGCAAGCCGCCAACTGGAGCTGGATGATGGATAAAATTAAAGGCGCAGGTAGACCTATTTCCGTATTGAATCTGTTTGCATACACGGGAGGAGCCACTACTGCCGCAGCGTATGCCGGAGCCAGTGTAGTTCACGTGGATGCAGCCAAAGGTATGGTGCAGTGGGCAAAGGAAAACGTTCAATTGTCCGGTCTGGCTGACCGACCGGTACGCTTCATTACAGACGACGTGTTCAAGTTTGTGCAACGGGAACAACGTCGGGGCAACCGTTATGATGCCATTATTATGGACCCTCCTTCTTATGGACGTGGACCTAACGGAGAAACCTGGAAGCTGGAAGAAAGCTTGTATCCGTTTCTCGAATCCTGCATGAGCATCATTTCGGACCAACCCTTGTTCATGCTGATCAACTCCTACACGACAGGTATTTCACCTACTGTATTGCGTAACATGCTGAGCATGACGATGCAACAAAAGTATGGCGGACAAATTAGCGCCGGTGAAATAGGATTGCCAATCACACGCTCTGGATTGAATTTGCCTTGTGGTATTCTCGGACGCTGGGAGGCTTAATTCCTCTTATGAATCAAGATGAACTTAATCGGCAAGAGCATGCACAGCCGAATATTCCCGTCCTATATGAGGACAATCATGTCCTGGCAGTTGTAAAGCCTGTCAATGTTCCGACACAGGAGGATGCCAGCGGCGATCCTGATCTGCTGTCTTTACTCAAGGAAGATCTGAAAATCAGACACAATAAGCCTGGTAACGTCTTTTTGGGTTTAGTGCACAGGCTGGATCGACCTGTAGGTGGAGCCATGATTTTTGCTAAAACGTCCAAAGCAGCTTCTCGTTTGTCAGAATCGGTTCGAAGCCGTCATTTTCACAAGCTGTATACAGCCGTTCTGAATGGCGTTCCTGAGGCCCTCCAAGGCCGTCTAACCCATTACCTGCTTAAGGACAGCCGTACCAACACGGTCAAAACGGTTCGACCCGGCACGGCTGGTGCCAAGGAAGCCATTTTGGAATACCAGGTTGTCGGACAAGCTGCTGGACTCAGTCTTGTGAAAATTAAGCTGCACACCGGACGCTCGCACCAAATTCGTGTACAGATGCAGGCAATCGGCTGTCCCCTCTATGGGGACCAAAAATATGGCGGTAATCTGAGCCGCCCCGGTCAACAACTGGCCCTCTGGTCCTTGCTCGCTGGAGCACCGCATCCGGTCAGCAAGGAAGCAATGAGCTTCCATTCACTGCCTCCTGTCCAATTTCCTTGGAGTGAGTGGCCCTTGTCGCTTTATGATAAAATGATTACTTCGGATAATTGAGTAGACTTACCACAAAGAACCCGCACTGCATGTAAACAAACATGCAATGCGGGTTCTCTTTTTGCACAGAAATCAAATGAAAATGTATCCATGCTTATGATGAGGAAGCCATGGTCTTCCCCTTCTCGCTGTTCACCAGCTGTTGACGGGCACGAGCGTTTTGTGCATTCGTATTTTTGATAAAAAACGCCAATACCAAAGCTGTCACGCTCAATAGTGTTGCAATGATAAATGCCGAGTTAATACCGTAGATCGTAGCTTGATTGCTAGCAGCCAGCATTCCCGCTTTGTCCGTAACGCTTAGTCCTTCGGATGCAACCATCGTGGTCAAACGATTGCTGGTTTGAGTAGACATCACCGTCACTAGAATTGCTGTCCCAATCGAGCCCGAAATCATACGCAGCGTATTGCCCATCGCCGTACCATGAGCATTTAATCGTTGCGGAAGCTGATTCAGTCCGGCCGTTTGGATCGGCATCATCAGCAATGACATCCCAAACATTCGTGCCGTATAATTGATTAACAGTGTCATATAGGTGGTTGATTCGGTTAAACGTGTAAATTCCCAAGTCGTTACAGTCATGATCAACAACCCAATTACAGACAGCCAGCGCGCTCCAATTCGGTCAAAAATAGCCCCCGTCACAGGAGACATGACCCCCATCAGAATCGCTCCTGGTAACATTAGCATACCAGACTGGAGCGGTGTAAATCCGCGAATATTTTGCAAATAAATTGGAAGCAATATCATACCGGCGTACAGAGCCATCGTCACAATAACATTAATGATTGTCGTCAAGCTGTACACATCGTATTTAAAGATACGAAACTCCAGCATAGGCTCATCTACCTTCAGTTGTCGGACAATAAATAAAATAAGCGCAATCGTCCCGACGATGAGTGTAGACAGGACTGGAATACTCCCCCAACCCGATGTTCCAGCATCACTAAAGCCGTATAACAGCCCGCCGAAACCGAGTGTAGACAAAATAACACTGAGAATGTCCAGCTTAGGCTTGGACTGCTCGGTTACATTTTTCAGAAAAATAAATCCGATCACAATCGAAATCACGGAAATCGGCAGGATGATCCAGAACAATACTCGCCAGTCATAATGCTGGACTATATAACCAGATAAGGTTGGTCCAATGGCTGGAGCAAACCCCATCGCAAGCCCCAGTGTTCCCATTGCACGGCCACGACGCTCTATTGGGTAGATGTTCAAGATAACGACCATCATTAATGGCATCATAATCCCTGCACCCGCAGCCTGAATAAGCCGACCGATCAGCAATATACTAAAACTCGGCGCTATTGCACATAACAGCGTGCCGATTGAAAAAATAGTCATTGCACTAATAAACAATTTACGAGTAGAGAAACGGGCAATCAGGAATGCTGTCACCGGGATCAATACCCCGTTCACGAGCATAAAGCCTGTGCTAAGCCACTGAGCTATATTGGCATCTACATTCAGATCACTCATCATTTTCGGTAAAGCCACACTTATCAATGTCTGGTTTAAAATTGCAACAATTGCGCCAATCAACAGAGCGGCCACAATGGGTGCTCTGCGGACATTACCTGGTGGTGTCATTTGAGGACTGCTCAAGTTGATTCATTCCCTTCGGTGTTAATTTCATGATCATTTGTTTATGAACATCCAAGAGCAACTCTAGCTGCTCCTTCGGGATATCCAGAATTGGCAAGACGCGCTCCATCCACATGGAGTCTACCTTTTGCATTATATCTTTTCCTTCTGGCGTAAGCGTCAGTACTAAAGATCTGCGATCATGCTCATGCCGTCCGCGAGCGATATATCCCGCCTTGGTCAAGCGGTCAACCACCCCGCTCATAGAGCTGCTTCCCACATGAGCTATCTCTGCCAGCTCGGATAACCCAATATTGGGGCGTTTATTCAGAATGGCCAAAGCCATGTGCTGAATGGCCGTTAGATCCAAATGCTGCTCCTCGTTCCAGAAAGCATAAAATATCGTCTTGTTAACCTCCCTTACCGATTGAATAATCCGATACACCTCTAGTCTGTCTTCCTCTCTGTCGCTCACTAGAACCATCCTTCTTCCCCATACATATTCATTACCCATATACATAAACTAGTAACTATTTGTATACGAATTGTTATTTATTTATAACTATTATTTTATCATCTCTTATGTAAATGTCAACATTCCCCCAAACACTACCTATACTTGGGACACAAAAAAGCGCGGAAATGATACCAGGATCGGCATCTATCCGCGCATTTCTATTCCCTTAGAAAGCTAATCTGCTGTGTACAGCTACATTCCATGTATCCACTAATTAGCTATTCTGCTCGCTCTATTTGTTCCTTTATTCCCTCATCTTCACTGGCTGATACAGCCGCTTTCGTCTTCGTTGTAATTTTACCCAACAAATAAACCAGCAAATTCTGATTGTGCTGAGATATTCGGTTAAGCGCAGAACCCAGAAAATCGTCGCGAATTTGCAAACCGCGCTCCACTTCTTCTCTGCCTTGATCTGAAATAACAATCCATACAATTCTACGGTCCTTTACGTCTCTGAACCGGGTGACCAGTCGATTCCGCTCCATCCGGTCCAATAGCATCGTAACTGCCGCAGGTGTGGTGGCGAGATATGGGATTAGTTGAGACGGCTTCATACGTCCGTATTCGTTCAGAACCTCCAGCACCGTGAGTTGAGCCTCCGTTAGTGATGGAGCTAGTTGCTGCTCCATATGAACCTTGTAATCCTTAGCCATTCTGGACCAGATTTTTGCAAATTCGGTCGTTTGCATTTTGCCTCACTCCTTTGAATAACAGGGTCAGTAAAAGCATCAAAGTTACCATATGGGCCACCGTCCGGATTGTATTTCATCACATTAAATTTTCGCCATTTCCCCTCAGTTTCCTGCCGTTTTTGGAGCATCAAATGAAAAGGGGAAGGAAGTCTCACTTCGGATTTGGAGACAGGTCAAGGTTCGACAGCATGACGGCAAAAAGGTCCTCATTCGTGCTGGAATGGCACGTGAGGACCCCTCTTTTTCGAGCTAAAAAACGCTTGACTTTACAATTATTCTACTGTCTGCGAACTCTGAGGCTCACTACGCGGCAGCACATTTACAATTTCGTCCTTCTTCTCCACCGGAGCCAGCAGTTTGCCTGTATCCTTGCGATCGGTTAAAGGAGCTTTTTCCGAAAGGAAGGACATCGTCTGTCCCTCTGATGTGATGACAAATAATTGAACAGCTTCACGACAGTAGAAGGCAGCCACAATTCGAGTTCCGTTCGAACGCACCCGCTTGCCTTCCTTGAATTCGAAGGTGCTGATTCCTTTACCGCCTCTTCCCTGAGAAGGATAATCCAGCAGAAGCGTACGCTTACCATAACCGGATTCGGTTAGTACCAGCACCTCTCCTTCGTCTTCTTCTACCCATAGTGCTGCGACAATTTCATCGCCTTCCGCCAGTTGTATACCTTTGACCCCCGCTGAAACGCGGCCCATGGCATTAACCTCTTGCTCCTTGAAGCGTATGCTCATCCCCGCACGGGTAATCAACATAATATCTTTGCTATTGTCGCTTAATGTTACTGATAATATCTCATCGTCGCCAGCCACCTTGCAGGCTGCTACAGCACTGGAACGCTTTGTGGCATATTCTGTAAGTTCCGTTCGTTTGACTTGCCCTTTCTTTGTTACAAACACCAGGCTTTTGCCGATTTCCTCTATATTTTTGATCGGAATAACACTTACGATTCGATCTTCCTTCGATAGCGAAATGACATTGACGATTGGAGTGCCCGGCTCTTTCCACTTATACTCCGGTATCTGATGCACAGGCAGCAAAAAGTATTGTCCACGCTGGGTGAAGACGAGCAGCACATCGAGTGTATTCACGTCAAGGAACTGAGTAATGTAGTCCCCTTCTTTAACTCCGGAATTTGAACGATCCCCGCCAGAACGAGTGAACGACAGCATACTCGTACGTTTCACATAGCCATCTTTCGAGAGAGTTAGCAATACATCCTCTGCCGCAACCATGACCTCCAGATTTACCTTAATCTCTTCTACTTCACCCTGTATTTCCGAACGACGGTCAATGCCGTACTTTTCACGAATTTCCAGCAACTCTTTGCGGATCAGACTGATCAGCTTGCGGTCACTTTCCAGAATAGAACGGTATTGAGTAATTTTCTTCTGAATGTCAGCAAGTTCTTTTTCGAGGGTGGTAATTTCAAGATTCGTAAGACGGTACAATTGCAGAGTCAAAATGGAATCCGCCTGCCGTTCACTAAAGCCAAACATCCATTGCAAATTATTTTGTGCATCCTGACGATTTTTGGAAGCTTTAATAGCCGCAATGACTTCATCCAGAATGTTCAGCGCCTTGACCAAACCTTCCAGTACATGTGCTCGGTCCTCCGCCTTTTCCAGCTCAAACTTAATGCGATTTGTGACAACTTCACGCTGGTGAGCAATATACGCTTCTAAAATGGATTTTAGTCCAAGCTGATGAGGCGCTTTGTTTACGATGGCTACCATATTGAAGTTATAAGCCACCTGGAGATCGGTTTTTTTCAGCAGATATGCCAAAATACCTTCCGCATCTGCTTCCTTCTTCAGCTCGACAACAATACGCAGGCCATTTCGTCCACTCTCGTCACGAACTTCGGCAATCCCTTCTACCTTTTTCTCCAGACGGATGTTCTCCATAGCGGTTACGAGCCTGGATTTAACAACCTGGTATGGAATCTCTGTAATAACCAGTTGCTGCTTGCCTCCACGCAAAGACTGAATTTCCGTTTTGGAACGGATATAAATGCGTCCTTTGCCTGTTCTGTATGCATCCTTGATGCCTTCGCCACCCATAATGAGTCCGCCAGTCGGAAAATCTGGGCCTTTTATAAAGGTCATAATCTCTTCCAGTTCGATCTGCGGCTTTTCCATCACTGCGATGGTGGCGTCAATCACCTCACGCAAGCTATGAGTTGGAATTTCCGTTGCAAACCCCGCTGAAATCCCGCTAGATCCGTTTACCAACAGATTAGGATAACGGGAGGGCAGCACGACGGGTTCCTTTGCCGAGTTATCAAAGTTATCCTTGAACAAAACCGTACGTTTTTCGATATCACGTAGCATTTCCATTGCAATCGGAGACAAACGTGCCTCCGTGTAACGCATAGCTGCCGCAGGATCGTCGTCCTGAGAACCCCAGTTGCCGTGGCCATCCACCAGTACGTGGCTCATTTTCCAAGGCTGCGCCATCCGTACCATCCCATCGTAAATAGATGAATCACCGTGAGGATGGTAATTACCCATAACGTCCCCAACGGTTTTGGCGGATTTGCGATACGCTTTTTCCGGGGTATTACCCGAATCGTACATCGCGTACAGAATCCGGCGTTGTACGGGCTTTAATCCATCCCGTACATCAGGTATCGCCCGATCCTGAATTATATATTTGGAATATCGGCCAAAGCGGTCACCGACCATTTCCTCCAGATAAGCTGGCAAAAATTGCTCCGATAAGCTCATGTCTACACCTCATTTAATAGCACTACTCTACGTATTCCGTGAAATCCACGTTTTCCACGATCCAGCGCTTACGCGGATCCACCTTATCACCCATCAATGTGGACACACGGCGTTCAGCTTTGGCAGCATCCTCAATCTGAACGCGCAACAGGGTGCGTGACTCGGGATTCATTGTCGTTTCCCATAACTGATCAGGGTTCATCTCCCCGAGTCCTTTATAACGTTGAAGCTCGAAATTCCGTCCAAACTCTTTTAAGTAATTATCAAGCTGCTCGTCAGTCCAGGCATAACGAACCGTTTCGAGCTTACCCGACTTGCGGGTTATTTTATACAATGGCGGCTGAGCAATAAATATGCGTCCTGCATCAATGAGTTCTTTCATATACCGATAAAAGAACGTCAACAACAGTACTTGAATGTGCGCGCCATCCGTATCTGCATCGGTCATAATGATGATTTTGGAATAATTGCTGTCTTCCAGCGTGAACTCTGTTCCTACCCCCGCGCCAATCGCTGCCGTAATAGCACGGTACTCATCATTTTTCATAATATCCGCCAACTTTGATTTTTCCGGATTCATCGGCTTGCCCTTTAGTGGCAAAATCGCCTGAATTTTGGAATCCCGTCCCTGTTTGGCCGATCCTCCAGCCGAATCGCCTTCCACGATAAATAACTCATTACGTGTAAAATCTTTAGACTGCGCAGGCGACAGTTTGCCATTCAAATTAGAACTTTCACTACGTTTCTTGCCAGAACGCATTTCGTCCCGAGCCTTACGTGCAGCTTCACGCGCTTTGGATGCTTGAACTGCCTTTCTGATCAAGGTTTGCGCTATCTGTGGATTTTCCTCCAAAAAGCGCTGCATTTGTTCAGACACGATGGCATCCACTGTACTCCGCGCCGAAGCACTACCCAGCTGATCTTTTGTCTGACCGACAAATTCAACCTCGGCCATCTTGACACTGATTACAGCCATCATACCTTCACGTAGATCGTTGCCCTCCAGGTTTTTATCCTTTTCCTTCAACATCGCTGTTTTGCGTGCATAGTCGTTCATGATACGAGTGTAAGCGGTTTTGAAGCCTGTTTCATGCGTACCCCCGCCACGTGTCGGAATGGAGTTAACGAACGAAGCAATCGTCTCTGTGTAGCCGGCATTGTATTGGATGGCAATCTCCACTTCAATGTCTTCTTTCTCGGCATTAAAATGAATGACATCATGCAGTACATCCTTGCCCTCATTCAAAAAAGAAACAAACTGACTTGCTCCACCCTCATAAAAATATTCATCTGACTTTCCGCTGCGTTCGTCTTTAAGCTGAATACGAAGGCCGGAATTCAGAAAAGCAATTTCCTGAAGACGCTCAGCCAGCGTATCATAGTTAAAATGAATTCCTGACTGAAAAACGCGAATATCCGGTTTAAATGTAATTTTCGAACCCGTCTTGTTAGTATTGCCCAGCACTTCAAGGCCTGTGGTCGGTTCACCGACATGCTCCACGCCCTTCTTGTCCTGCCAATATTCAAACCGCTGACGGTGAATCTTGCCGTCCCGGTAGATTTCCACTTCAAGCCATTCCGAAAGAGCGTTCGTTACAGACGCACCTACCCCATGCAGACCCCCGGACTTTTTATATCCCGAACCGCCAAACTTACCTCCGGCGTGCAAAATGGTGAATACAACTTGAGGCGTAGGGATTCCCATTTTGTGCATTCCCGTAGGAATACCGCGCCCGTTGTCTGATACTGTTACAGAACCGTCCTTATGCATTGTGATATCAATGCGAGAGCAAAACTTGGCAAGATGTTCATCCACCGCGTTGTCTACAATTTCCCATACCAAATGATGCAGTCCCGAAGAACTGGTGCTCCCGATGTACATGCCCGGCCGTTTGCGAACTGCCACAAGCCCTTCGAGCACTTGAATGTCGTCCGCGCCATATTCTGAAGCTCCGTTCTGTGTACCGGAAGCTCCCGCAGACAAGTCGATTTTGTCGACCATTCATGCTCCCCCTTTGTCTAATCATAACCGTGTTTTGCCTTATTCTTGATGGTTTTCACCAAAAATGCAAACAGATGTTTTCTTTTACCTTGTCCATTTTAATTCAATATATCCCGTTTCGTAAAGACGGCGAATGAAACAATCAACGCCACAGCCCCCCAAATGCCCAGTACAACTAAAGAAAATGGCAGGGTCATTCCCTCAATCGGGGCAGGGCTTCCAGATAAATAATCGGTTAATCCGAGGTTAACCATAAATAAATATTTGGCGCTTTGCCATGATGAAGCCATGTTGGTCAGTATAGTGCCCGAAATAAGCGCAGCCATCATGACCACAATACTTGCTGCTGTACTACGTACCAGAACAGATACCATAAAGGCTAATGAAGCAACCACAAGACTGACAAACCAAATCAATCCGGCTTGCAGCATCAGGTAATGCCATTGTGGAATGGCATGTACAGCAGACAAATCCACCGTCGATCCAACAATTTGAAAGCCGGTAAATACCGGGACATTAAAACCACGAAAACCAAAAAACAAGCCTGATATGAGATAACTTATGACAAATACGGCCAAAATGATGAGCGAAACGAACATATACAGTGTCAGCAGCTTGCTCAGCAGTATTTTCCACCGCCTGACCGGCCGAGTTAGCAACATTTTTATCGTGCCTGTTGTCCGTTCTCCTGAAACCAGGTCCGAAGCAATAGCCATGATCAACAACGGAACGAACAGATTTATGGAATTATCCATAAACTCTCTGGTAAAAGTGACGCCACTCGGCTCATTAGGATTCACGTCATTTTCCAGATAATATTGCATCTGTTGCACAAAGACCCGGCGGTAGGTCTTCCATTCCTCGGGAACCCTATCGCTGCCGAGCGAGTTTTGGTTATCAGTAATGGCCTGACGCAGTTCCAGACGCCAATCGTTACCGAATTTTTCGCGATTGTTTTCTGCCACTTTCATCTGAGCGTACGTAAAAATCGGCACAAGCACAAGCAAAACAAGTAAAATGACATAAAATCGTTTCTTCTTGATAATTTTCAGGGTTTCATTTTGTACGAGCGGTAAAATATTATTCAAGTATCTCACCTTCCGTCATTTTCAGGAATAGTTGCTCGAGTGTAGGATTGATTTTGGTTACACCTTTAACGGAAATACCGGAAGCTGTCATGTGTGCGACCAGCTCCGCAATATGCTCTTCGTCCATTTCTGTAAAAATAGCATCGACTCCGCTACCTGCAACAATGCTGTCATCAATTAATTCATCGGCGTTCGTAATGATTTGCACATACGGAGAATTTTGCAATAGGGCAAGGCCCTGATCGCGGGGCTCCAGCTGCCAGACAGCCATGTGCGAGTGAGTCTCAACCAGTTCCCGTACCCCACCAACAGCTAGCACCTTGCCCCGACTTATAATTGCCACACGATCACATAGCAGCTGGATCTCGCTAAGCAAATGGCTGGAAACAAATACAGCCATGCCTTCGGCCGCTAACAAACGGATAAAAGCTCTCATCTCTTTGATTCCCTTGGGGTCTAGTCCGTTCGTCGGCTCATCCAAAATGAGTAGCTTCGGTCTGCCGAGCAAGGCTTGAGCTATACCAAGACGCTGACGCATCCCCAGTGAATATGTACTTACCTTATCATGGATGCGACGATCGAGCCGAACCAACTCAACCACCTCGCGAATGCGCTGTTCATCTACACCAGGCTGCATCCGGGCAAAATGCTCTAAATTTTCCCATCCTGTCAGGTAGCTGTACACTTCTGGATTTTCCACAATAGAACCAACATGCCGTAAAGCCTGCTCAGGGTCACGATTTACATTATGACCGCATACGGTTATTGTCCCTTCAGTAGGCTTAATTAAATCGACCAGCATACGAATAGTCGTCGTTTTTCCAGCTCCATTGGGGCCGAGAAATCCGAAAATTTCACCTGCGCGAACGTCGAATGTTACATCATGAATGATCATTTTGCGTTTAATACGTTTCTTAACATGCTGAACAGAGAGCACGATTTCATTATTGCTGCTGTCTCTGTCTGCGCTACCAACCTGATTGGAGGAGTGAAGACTGGACACTGCATCTGTGGATGTCGAATCTTGGGTCACGCCAGCCTCGGTCTTGTCGGCAGATTGGATGCTCATTACTTGTTCCCTCCCTTTTTCGCTTCTGCAGGTTGGCTATTTGTAGACTGTTGTTTAGGATTTACATGATCGGTATCCTTCGTCGCGGTAACAGCAAACCCTTGTGCGATACGTTCAGCGATGGCCTGATAGCCCTGTCCGTTGGGATGAAAATGATCGGATGATAAATAGACGGGCAAATTTTGCTCGAATAAATCGAAAGTTGGAACCAGCGTCATGTTACTGTTTTGGTTGGTAATTGCCATGGCCGCCATATTCCATTCGGTTACCACAAGATTACCGGGAATTTTCATTTCCTGCAGATCACTGAATGGATTATACAATCCAACATAGACAATTTTAGCATTAGGATTGATTTTTCCTACCTTTGTCAGCACCTTTTGCAAACGTTTGGCTGCATCAGGCAGAGCTTTGCGCAAACCACTGAGTGTAGGTGGCTCTTTGCCGGTTTGAGCCGCCTGCACGCCCTGAAATAAATCATTACCGCCAATCGAAACTATAATCACATTAGCCTTCTTCAGTACATAAGACACACCAGGCTCATCCAGCTTGGTTAATAGTCCTTGAGTCGTCAGTCCATTAATCCCCAGATTATTTATGAGCTGAGCTTTATGTCCTTCCTGATTATTTAACAAAGTCACCGACCGGCGCACAAAACCACTTCCGGAGTCATCCCCCGTTCCTTTGGCTAGCGAATCGCCAATGGCAGCTACGCGCAACTCTCCCGTTTGAGCAGTAGCCGATGGTGCAGTTTGTGTCTGCGATGAACCGGATTGTACAGGTTGAGTACTTACCAATGGCTCTGGAGCCGTGATACTTCGTACTGCTGCAATAAATCCGTACAATAATAGCAGTGTGGCGGCAATGGAAACGGAACCGACAGACCGCCAAATCCATTTTGATGAATTCACTCGTGTTCCCTCCTGATAGCTTAGTGAAATAAACATAAAGCTTCTCCTGTCATTTTGCAAATAAACCGTTCTGGTTCAGGTGAAAATCGAGGTTTAGTATCCCTTATAAATTTCCATAAACATACTAAAAAAGGATGGAAAACTCCCATCCTTTTATCATACTTTTTGTGCGAATAACCCTTCTTATCATCAGCAGTCAGACGAAAGAAACTATTTGCTATCAGGGATGAAACTTCTAATCCATTGTCCAAAACTACCCGGATTTCGGCTTTGAATCAGTACCGTTCCTTCACCGCGAAAACGACATACAAGAGCTTCCCCACTCGTTACGCTGGACAACCAGCCTTTAGATGCCTTTTCAATTCTATAATCCATATAATCCGGCCATGCCACTAGATGAGCATTATCAATTATACGCTCCTCTCCTGGCGCGATATAAATGGGGTGAATGGCTCCATACGAGGATAGGAATACTGTGCCGCGGCCACTGATTTCTACAATAAAAAAACCTTCACCGGAGAATAAACCTTTCATCAGGTTTTGCATTTTGGTACTAACCTCAATCCCTTCCGTACAGGCCAAAAAACCGTCCTTCTGGACCAACAGCCTGTACGTGCCATCCAGTTCCACTGCTTGTACATCACCTATGCTTGCGGGGGCTAGCAGTACTTCAGCGGGTCCCCGGGCTGCTCTCAGCTCTTGAAAAAAGAATTTTTCTCCGCTCAGCATTCTGCCTAAACCACGTAACAGCCCACCGTCTACCGTCCCCTTTATATCTACACTGGAAGACATGGAAACCATCGCTCCCATTTCTGCTTTAATGGTTTCTCCGGGGTTCAACTGCACCTTAAGCATAGCAAAAGCACCTTCATGCACGATTTCGTAGCTCATTTGTTCACCTAGCTTTCCAAAAGTAGTCTGTTATCCATTCAGCTTACTGTCATCATACTATAAGCACGTCCCTTATGTCTTTTCTGGTATAGAGCAATGGTTTATGCCTGAAATGACATGAGCGACATAAAAAGACCCGCTGAACGTTGTCAGCGGGTCTCTAAATTACGTACGTCACTATCTTTTTATAAACAGAAATGACGTTTAGAACGTTTTCTCTATCAACTTAGTTACGTGTGAACTCTTGTACCCAATATCCATTGTAGTAAGCCACACCGATTTGTGTATATTCTGCCTTCAAAATATTTTCACGATGTCCCTGGCTGTTCATCCAGGCCTTCATCACTTCTTGTGGTGTTTTTTGTCCCATTGCAATATTCTCACCCGCATACGTATAAGTTACACCGAATTTTTTCATCATATCAAAGGGTGAACCGTAAGTCGGAGATGTATGGGAAAAGTAATTGTTCGTGCTCATGTCCTTCGCCTTCGCTAAGGCTACTTCTGTAAGCTTCGCATTAGATGTGAGGGGCTTCAGACCTTTTTGACTGCGCTCATTGTTTACAAGCTTTACAACCTCAGCTGCAAATTGAGACTTGCTGAGTTGTGCATTAGAATCTGTAGACTGACCTGCACCTGAGTTGGTGTTTTGTGTTTGGGTCTGTTGCTTGTTAACAGACTTTGAAGCCTTTTGGTTACCCTGATTCGTCGTTTGCTTGTCAGAAGAAGGATTTGCTGTTTTTGTTTTAGCCTTGTCCTTTTCAGAATAATCCTTAATGACCGTCTTTGTTATTGTCGTCGTCCCGTTGGACATATTGACTGTGTATCCGTTATTTTGAAACCACTGTTGTAATTGAGCAGATAAATCGTCAGCTGGTGAAGCTGATGCCGGAACGATGAATCCTGCGGATAAAATGGCGCTTAGGCTTCCCATCACTAGTGTTTTTTTCAACATATTCTTCATTTCGTCATCTCCTTGTTGTATAAGTGCCTTGGTGTGAACGTCTCAGGTTACAACTTTGTAATCTTTACTCTAGCAGTATATCATGTTTTATAGCATCATCAATGGTATAAAAGTTGGAAAAAAAATAGTCCTGCTCGGCAATGGCGAACAGGACGAAGTTAAAAATAGTGAGGCTTTAAGTATTAGATTGTTTGTTGCAAGCTGATTATCTAAGCTTTTTGCTGAAACGGTAGCCTTGCTTCTCAAAGCCGATTCGGTTGTAGAAAGCACGGGCCTCTACTTGTTTGATGCGGTTATTCGCTCCAGTAATGAATAAATGATAGCATCCTTGCGCACGCCCCCACTCCTCACCACAAGCAACCAACCGCTTGCCAATGCCTTCGCCGCGATACTCCCCGCTCACGACCAGCATGGTGATTTGTACAGCAGGATCAGGATAGGCCAGGCTTTGAGCCGTATGCATGCCGATTACTCCGACTACACGACCATCCATTTCTGCAACCATCATATTCGCTTGACTGTCCTCCTGCGCTGTTCCCATAACTTCTTTCATAACACCACAAGTCATCGGGTATCCGACTTCTCTGAGTAGTCCAGTTACGGCTTCACAATCGCCAAGCTCTACGGAACGAATTGTCAGTACTGGAATCATCACACTGTTAGACATGATTTACCTCCACTTTCAGCATATTGGCAGCTTCTTTGGCTGTCTTCCGTGCTGTTTCCACATCTTCTGCAGCGCTAAGCGCTACAGCCATCCGGCGTCCCGGCTTGGTTTCAGGCTTCCCGAACACTCGCACCTGTGTCCGGGGTAGCAATAGTGCATCATGCAGACCGCTTATTGCGAAATCGCGCGTAGCCACTTCTGCCTTTAAGGTAGCTGAAGCTCCTGGTGTAAGCAGCGTGACGGATGGCACCGGGAATCCGAGAATTGCCCGTACATGAAGCGCAAATTCAGACAAATCCTGCGTAATCATGGTCACCATACCTGTATCATGCGGACGCGGGGATACTTCACTGAATATGACGCTATCAGCCGTTAAAAACAGCTCTACGCCAAACAATCCGTAACCACCCAGTTCATCCGTAATCGTACGGGCAATGTCCTGCGCCTCCGAAAGCTGCTTGTCCGTCATGCCATGAGGCTGCCAGGATTCGACATAATCCCCATCTTTTTGAATGTGGCCAATCGGTGGGCAAAAAGTCGTGCCTGATTCCGATCTGACGGTCAATAAGGTGATTTCGCTCTCAAACGGGACAAAAGCTTCAACAATGACACGTGTCGTTTTGGCACGTGCGCCTTCCAGCGCCGTATTCCAGCAGGATTCTGCGTCTTCGAGTGTCCGGCATACAGACTGCCCTTTACCCGACGAACTCATTAAGGGTTTGACCACGCATGGCGTGCCCAGCTCTTGAACCGCCGACCGTAACTGCTCAAAATGATCTGCAAAACGGTAGGCAGCAGTCGGAAGCTGTAATTTCTCGGCAGCCAACCTGCGGATACCCTCACGGTCCATCGTAAGACGAGCGGCCCGTGCCGTTGGTACTACGTGAAATCCCTCTTGCTCTAATTCTTCCAAAGCACCCGTAGCAATAGCTTCGATTTCAGGTACAATTATGTCGGGCTGTTCCTTGCGAATTAGTGCCTTCAACGCCTCAGCATCCTGCATATCCAGACAGTGAGAGCGATGGGCCACCTGCATTGCTGGAGCCAGCTCATAGCGATCTACAGCAATACATTCCACGCCAAGCCGCTGAGCTTCAATAATGACTTCTTTTCCCAATTCGCCGCTACCCAGCAGTAGCATCTTCTTAGCCTTGGCAGAAAAAGGAGCACCCCACATCTTGAACTCTTCCCCCTCTGACGATATTGCTCTGATCTCTTTTCATCTTTATTTTCAGGGTTTAGCTCCAAGAATGCAATAGTGCTCGGCATTTTAATTTACAAAAAACGCGATTTTTTGATCTTTTTTTTACAAAAATCTGAACTGTGCTTCCACCAGCCCCCGATATATTCCATGTTTTTTCATCAATTGTTCATGATTACCACTTTCTTGGATCTCCCCATGGTCCAGTACAACGATATGATCAGCATTCCGGATGGTGGACAAACGGTGAGCGACCATAAAAGAAGTTCTGCCTTCCAATAGAACCTGAAGGGCCTCCTGAATTTTCAACTCCGTTTCCGTATCAATGCTGGCTGTGGCCTCATCCAGAATAAGAATTCGCGGATTAGCCAGTAAGGCACGGGCAAAGGATAAAAGCTGGCGCTGACCCATGGACAGCATCCCCCCACGCTCCTCTACCTCTGTTTCATAGCCAGCTGGCAAATGAACAATAAATTCATGAGCATTGACCGCCTTCGCAGCCGCTTCAATCTCCTCATCCGTTGCATCCAAACGGCCAAATCGGATATTATCGCGTATCGTTCCCGAAAAAATAAATGTATCCTGAAGCACGATGCTAATCTGGCTGCGTAAGCTCTCCACTGTGACATCTCGCACATCATAACCGTCAATAGTAAGTCGCCCTGACGTAATGTCATAAAAACGGCTGAGCAAATTAATAATTGTACTTTTACCTGATCCAGTATGACCTACAAGCGCTATAGATTGACCTGCCTTGACAGAAAGATTAATACCTTTAAGCGCCTGACGTCCCTTTTCATATTCAAAAATAACTTTATCAAATTGAATATCACCCCGAATAGGCGGCAAGGCTTTTGCTCCTGGTTTGTTTGCAATATTCGGCTGTTCATCCATGAATTCAAAAATTCTTTCTGACGAAGCCATCGCAACCAGTAGCTGATTATACATTTGACCTAGCCGATTAATCGGCTCCCAAAAGTTCCCTACATAGTTAGCAAATGCAACCAGCAATCCCACCGTCAGCTGATCTGTCTGAATTAAATGCGCTCCAAACCAGAACAGCACAAGCGTACCTAATCCTCCGGTAATATCAATAAGTGGGCCAAAGACCTGATTCATGGCAGAAGCCTTATCCCACGATTTTTTACTGGAGCTGTTCATATCGTCGAAATAAGCCATGTTTTCCTGCTCCTGCGTATACGCTTGTGTCACACGAATTCCCTGAATAGATTCATTCAAATGAGAATTGATACGCGAGTTCTTCATACGTACTTCTTGCCAGGCGCGACGGATGCGTACTCGCAGCTTGGTCGAAATCAAAAACATGATCGGAACAGTCACAATCACTGCCAAACCGAGCTTCCAGTTAATAAGCAGCAAAATGACAATAATTCCGAAAAGCTGTACGCAGTCAATCAGGACGTTCACTGCACCATTCGTAAATAAATCCTGTAGCGAGTTAATGTCATTCGTTACACGTACTAATACAGAACCTGCTGGTCTTTTATCAAAAAAGTTGAAGGAAAGCTTCTGAATATGCTTGAACAAATCTTCACGCAAATCGTAAATAACCCGCTGACCAATAATATTGGTGAATTTAATACGGTACGTGCTGGCTGCCCATTGGATTAAATATAACAAGAGCACGGCACCCGTGATGAGCAACAATAACTTTACGCTAGGTAGTGCAGGCGATGCAGGAGCAATGGCCTTGTCAATAGCCAGACTGATCAAATATGGAACCGTCAGCTTAGTAATCGTGCCTAGAATCATCATGACCAGAAGAATCGGTAGAATCTGACGGGCATAAGGTTTCATGTATGCTAGCAAACGTTTGAATTCCGCCCAGTTAAACGGTTTATCAATAACCTCATCATCTTGATAGACAAAGCGCTCATTGGTCGGCTTCTTTAACGGTTTGGCTTTTTCTACTGGAATATTCATGGTCTCACCTGCCCTTCGGATACACCGTCTGGAGCCTCCGCTATGTAATCGGCGTATTGAATATGATACACATCTTGGTATGGACCTGGAGTAGCAATGAGCTGTTCATGTGTTCCACGTTGGACGATTCGTCCTTCCTCAAGCACCACAATTTCATTGGCATGACGAAGCGAGGAGATTCGATGAGCTATAATAAATGTTGTGCGTCCACGCATAACCTCTTGAAAACCGGACTGAATTTCATGCTCCGTCTCCATGTCGACCGCACTGGTAGCATCATCCAGAACCAGAATTTTTGGATTTTTGAGTAGTGCGCGTGCGATGGCAATCCGTTGTTTCTGCCCTCCGGACAGTCCCAATCCACGTTCACCGACGACAGTGTCGTAGCCCAGCGGTAATTCAGTGATGAATTCATGCGCCTGAGCCAGCTTGGAAACGCGTATGATGTCATCCATACTGACATGACTTAATCCATATGCAATATTGTTGCGTATGGAGGACGAGAACAGAAACGTCTCCTGAAACACGGAAGAAATTTGAGCACGTAAATCACGAATTTTCAAATGACGTATATCCGTACCATCCAGTTTGATGCTGCCTGCATTCACATTATAGGCTCGCATGAGTAGTTGAATTATGGTCGACTTCCCGGACCCTGTTCCTCCTAAAATCCCAATGACCGATCCCGGTGGCGCATCCAGATTGATGTCAACAACAGCAGGTAGCTTATTTCCGTAAGCAAAGGTAACATGTTCAAACGTCACATGTCCCTTCACCTGATCGGCGTTGAGTGTAAGTGCATTAGCTTCATCAGTTACATCTACAGACTGGTTTAGCAACTCCAAAACCCTTTCACCGGAAGCTTTGGACTGCGTATAGTTATTGATATGAAAGCCAATGCTCCAGATGGGACCGATAATATACCAAATTAAGCTAAAGAAGGCGACGAGTTGCCCCAAGGTCATTGACTTCTGTATAACTAGATATCCACCCATCCCCAGGAGAAGAACCACACTGACCGAGGCAATCAGTTCCATCGCGGGGAAAAATCGACTCCATAAGGAAGCAGCCTGAATCTGGTTGCTCTTGTACTGCTCATTACGTACGGAGAATTTTTCAACTTCATAGGATTCGCGAGCAAAAGATTTAACGGTTCGCACACCTGTAATATTTTCTTGTACCGCTGTTGTCAGGGCGCTGAGAGCAATTCGCATTTCCTGAAA
This sequence comes from Paenibacillus sp. EKM10P, assembly GCF_011800655.1. Classification (NCBI taxonomy): domain Bacteria; kingdom Bacillati; phylum Bacillota; class Bacilli; order Caryophanales; family Paenibacillaceae; genus Paenibacillus; species Paenibacillus sp. EKM10P. The sequence continues at coordinate 514,731 of NZ_JAALET010000002.1, forward strand.
GGTGGGATGAATCCGTGATTCAAATTTGAATGTGACGAAGAGTAGCAATGGCATGCTGATCATCGTAAAGAGGGTGAGCTGCCAATTAATATACAGCATCATGATAGAGCCGAATACGACCATCAGTAGCACATTGAGGAGCTGGGCAAAACCAAACCCGATAAAGTTGCGGATCGCCTCCAAATCCCCCGTCAGACGGGACATAAGATCCCCCGTTTTGGCAGTGTCATAATATCTGAAGGATAGAAATTGCAGCTTTTCGTAACAGGCATTGCGAAGTCGATACGCCAAGTAGTTACCTAGCCGTCCACCAAAAAAACCATGTAAAAATTGCATAAACCCTTTGATGATCACGACTCCCAGTACAGTCAGAGCCAGAACTGGAACTTTCTCAAACTCACCGGGAATGATAGCGTTATCAATGAGCCGTTGGAGCAGGTTCGGATACACCAGTCCCAAGGCCGTCGCTATCGCAAGGCATAGAATGGAAAGAAATAGATAATGTCTCCTCTCTCGAAAAAAAACTTGCAGTTGCCTGAGCACTTCCATGTCAAGTCCCTCCATTAGTTGCACGACGTTGTTATATGGCTTAGTGAAGTTTACCATCCGTGTTCCAAGGCGGCAAAGAGGATAACGGGCCGTTTTCAGGCAGGTTCCCAATTGGTAGGTGATTAGACAAATTAAATCGCTTTCTTATCATTGAATATGGCTATTTCCTCAGTTTTCCTTTCTTTTTTGAAGTATGCTTAAAACACCGGATTGTCCCACAACCCGGTGTCCTGACCTTAAAGCAATCGTGAACATATATTTATATGGACTCTAAATTCGCGAGCTGACCAGCAAGCTCTTCCCAAACTTGTGGCTCCTCACCGCCCTTAAGTGCATGCTCCATGCCACGAGTAGTCTCCAGCATTTGCTCTCGTAGCTGTGCTTTCTGCCACGTTTGTTCCTCTTGCATCATAGCAACGTAAAAAGAAGACAATCGTTCTCGCTGCAGATCCACAGCTTCCCCGATTAGCTGGCGTAATATGGGCTCCAGTCTAGTTTGTAAATTCGCACGCCCCGTCCCTTCAAAAAATAGCTTTGGATTTTTAAAGCTATTCCAATAATCCTTCCACTGAATGGACTCCTGCAAGGAAATATCCATCAGTTCGGGAACAGCCCATTCTCTGAATTCAGGAACTGTACAATCTAATCCATTCAACTGATGGTTCATGTGATCTACGCACTGTTGGATAGCCTTACGCACTAAAGCTTGCCCGGTTTTTTCCAGTCTGAGTGTGGTTGCTAGCAATTCCTGAGACAGCTCCAGTTCGATCAATCGCATCAGTTCACGACCACAAGATGCAAAAGCCGAACGAAGATCACCTACTCCTTCACGCAGAACAGATGGATGAAACGCTTCTGCCATAAATTCACCCGTTCGGTAGGCTAACCTTTGACGTACATGATACAGCAGTTCATCGGTTTCGTCCGACAACACAGATCCACCATTGCTACCAGTCGAACCAAGGAGCACTTCCTCCAGCTCCCTACGGATTCGATTTAATTGCTCTATTCGGATCTCTCGCTCTTCAGCGCTGTACCGAGCATCAGCAGCATGTTGTTCTATTCGGTTCCGCAGCCGTCCCAGCTCCTGCATAGCAGCTGCAATGGACAAACCTGCCAGCTCTTCGGCTGCAAATGCCGAAAAATCATCTTCAAACGCATCAAACCGTGAAACTGAACGCAGCGAAACCTCTCCCCGCTCGGCTGCTTCCAACGCCAGCATGCTGGAAAGCGGATAAATACGCGGCTTGCGGATTCCGTTCGCTTGAAGTTGTTCCTGTACATGCTGAGTCACAGAATGTAATTCTTCTTCAGAAGAAGCCAAATCAGATGCGTTGACAATAAAAAATGTCTGATCCAGCGCCAATGTCTCTTTGACTCGGCCCAATTGATTCAAGAACTGTCGGTCCCCTTGTGTAAACGCATGATTATAATATGTCACAAATACAAGGGCATCTGCATGCTTCATATAATTGAAAGTTACGCCCGTGTGCCGCGCATTCACAGAATCGGCACCTGGCGTATCTACTAGCACGATGCCTTGACGAGTCAAAGCGCAATCATAGTAAAGGTCTATATGCTCTACGAAGCATGATTTACGCTCGGATGCGACAAAATCCCGATACTGTTCTAAATTCACCTGAAGCTGTTGCCCTAGCCAGCTTTCAGCTTCTTTCCATCCAGCCGCAGCAGCCTTCAAAAAGCTGTAATGAGGCCTTCCCGCAGGATGAATGCCTTCCGGTGATAACGCATTTACGGCTTCTTGCCAGCCCACGGACGCTGGCTCTCCCAATCCTAATAACCGAAAAGAGTATTTAAGATCTTCCCGTAATGCGTCCACTGATTTCATGTGGACGTCAGCCGTGGCATGGCGCTCATGACTTGTAGGCGCCATAATGCGGTTAATCGCCGCTGTCGTCGGATGCGGCGATACGGGCAACACCGCTTCGCCCAACAAAGCGTTGGCAAAGCTGGACTTCCCGGCGCTGAACGCTCCGAATAGCGCCAATGTAAAGCGCCCGCCCTCCAGTGCAGCAGCTCGCGCATGTAAATCCCGAACAGCCGCCTGCATGGCAGGGTACGGGCTTATTAATGCAGCGGCGGCCTTCAATCGTGTCGCTGCTGCATCCAGTCGCGTACGGCGGCCCCCGGCGGCAGACCGCGCTGTCGTCGTGCTTGCTTGTGACCGCACCGATCCGTTGCGCGAGCCAGCAATGTCTGGACGCACGGCACCTGTTGATGCCGTATCTGTCGGGGCAGCAGCGGCGGTCTCAGCCGCAGGAGCAGGCGTGCCCACCCGGGGCAACCCGCCAGGCGCGGAAGCCTGCGGCAGCAAGCTACGCAGCAGGTCGGCGTGCGAAGCTGAGGCTTGCACGCGAGTGCTGTAGCGGCTCGCCGCGTCCGCCTGCGCCAGCAACGCTGTGCGCGCATCCGCGAGAGCCTCGCGGTGGGAGTTGACCCGAGCCGCAAGCTGGGCCAGCAGGCGGTCTACCAGCGCCAACGCCTTACGGCGGCAATCAGCGGTCACCGCAGCGCGTAGGTCCTTGCAATAGTTCAACGTGTACTCAGGAGACAAAGCATTTTCCTTTACTGTCTGCTCTACCAGTTGCCGATCCATTACAGGGCGGATGTCATCCAGCTCCTGCTCCATCGCAGCGGTCCACAAACCTTGGCCTTCTCCCCATGACCTCAGTAACTCACGCACATGAGGCAACAGCTGTCCCTCCACCTGATCAGCCAGCATCTCTGCCAGCCGATCCAAACGGCGCTCCTTTTCTCGCTCTGTCTTGCCTCCGGCAAACCATAACCCTGTTTTAAAGCCCGGCTTACGGCTCTCTAAATATTCGCCAGCCGCTTCACGTAGCTCCGCAGGCGTGAGGTGAGCGTGTTCTAATAGATGATCCAGCTCTTGACGCAGCCGTTTATGCTCCTGTTCTGGAAGCATCATCCAGTGTTCATCTTCTTGCTGCAAGGTTTTCTGCTCTATGTCCAGGCGCAAAATGGCTTCTTCTCCACCTGCTTCTTTGAGCAGTACGTTCAGTTCCTCTTCTTCAGCAGCCTGCACTGTCTCCACATGCTGATCTACCAAATGGTGCATAGAGGACACTAAACTATAAGCCAAAAACTCAGCTTTGCGCTCCAGCAGTTTCGGAATTAAGCACGTCAACTGTTCCCACTGGTTCCAGGGGTGATTTTGCTCCTTCAAAGAAGTAAACAGGATGTCCGTGTAATGTACCTGCCAGGCATGAAAGCTGCTTTCCACCTCATTACGATAACGTGAAAATGATAGCTCCCGCTCTCGGTGCTTATCGATTTGATTGATGATCAAATATAACGGCTTGCCCCAATCCGACAAACTTTTGGCAAAGGACAAATTATTTTCAGATTGGACATGATTGTAGTCCATCACATAAAAAACAATATCAGCCCAATGTAAAGCTGAATGCGTCGCCATCGCGTGTCCGTGGTCTGTGGAATCTACGCCGGGGGTATCCAGCAGCACTCCTCCGCCAGATAATATCGGGATATCCTCCCATACTTCAACGGATTCATAGGCCCCACCATTTTTACAATACTCAGCAAGCTCAGATAGGGAAGCTTCCACGATTTCCGGCTCCGGGTTTTCTGCCGATCGGGCTGGATGAATAAGCGCTCTCGAACGTCCATGACGGATGGACACTACATTAGCACTCGTAGGTACCGGTCCAGATGGCAGCACGGTTTTACCGCACAGGCTGTTAATCAAGCTCGATTTACCTGCTGAAAAGTGTCCGCAAAAGGCAATGGTCAGCTCTTGTGCATGCGCTTTTTCCAGCAAATCCCCTACTGCCTTCGCTCCCGTTTCATCCCCCGCTTTACGCAAGGTATCCTGTATTTGTTCTATCGTACTCAACCACTTTTCCGCATCTCCTGTAATCGTTTGCATCATAAGCTACGGTTTCACTCCTTGTCTTATCTGCACCAAATAGCTATATTGTAGCATTCCTAAGCCACTGTGAGAATCATCACATTAAAAAAACTAAAAAAGCGCTCCCTGCCTGTACCTGGCTTTCGGGAACGCTGTTCTTGTAAATGGAAACCATAAGTTTATTAATAATATCCAAAACAGATCATTACAGTAATGCTTCAATATATTCTTCCATATCCAGAGGGTCAGTCGTTGCTTCAAATCGTTTGATCACTTTCCCGTTCCGATCAATCAGGAATTTCGTGAAATTCCATTTGATCGAATCTCCTGGTAAGTACTCAGGATGACGCTCATGAATTAAAGGAATAAGTATTTTGGCAACCGAATGCGTTTCATCAAAGCCCTCAAAGGGCAACGACGAAGCAAGATATGTAAACAACGGGTGAGCCTGCTCATCACGTACATTCACCTTTTGAAACATAGGGAACGCGACACCATAATTCAGAGTACAAAATGTTTGCACACTTTCATTGGAATCCGGCTCTTGATCGGCAAATTGATTGCATGGAAAACCGAGAATCACCAAGTCTCTATCCTTAAATTGATCATATAGACGCTGCAAATCCTGATATTGAAATGTAAATCCGCACTGGCTGGCCGTATTTACAATCAACACTACTTTATCTTTATAATCACTAAGGACAATTTCCTTACCGTTCATCGCAATGGCTGAATAATCATAAATGCTCATTTAAGAAACTCCTCTGAAAATGTAATTGAAGATTTCATATATAAACATGTGAAATCGTCCATATCCAGCGTTTTATGACGTTCTTCAAGGTTTGTGTTAATATGCGCCTACAGGCTGGTTAGACCAGCCGAGCCGCCTACACCGGAACATGCAACGCATGTCGTCCGCAAATTGCACTTAATTAGCTGCAGTCTCAAGCACTGGCAGCAAAATTTCAAATACTTGACCATGCTGTAAAATCGTAATCCCACGGGATTTATCCTTCATTACAACCACTTCTGGCTTTTGTGACATACGCTCCAAGTAATGCTCGGGTACATCACCAGAATGACTAACTGTGATTCCCTCTAGCTCGCGCTCTTCGTTTTCAGCAAACTCTGTTGTTACAATTTGCTCAAAAATATCGGAGAACGCCTCAAAATTGTCTGTATATACCGAAATGCACTTCATTACTCTTCATCCTTTTCTACACATAAATGGTTAAACCCTCTATTACCTTTATAGGTCATTCGGGTCTTTAAGCTCTACGTTTCTTATCTTTTCTGATAAGAGACGTTTTCATACGTTTCTTGCCTTCCCTGCACACATCAAGCAATGGACATACCTGACATTGAGGGTTTTGAGCTTTGCAATGGTAGCGTCCAAAAAAAATGAGTCGGTGATGGGTCACAGACCATTCATCCCTAGGTACCCTTTTCATCAGCTTTTTTTCCACCTCAAGCACTGAATCATCCCACCCTGCAAAGCCGAGCCGTTTGGAAACGCGCTCTACATGCGTATCTACCGCAATAGCTGGTACATCAAAGGCAGTAGATACTACGACATTAGCCGTCTTGCGGCCAACACCAGGTAGCTTGACCAGCTGATCATGCTCCGAAGGTATCTCTCCCCCGTACTGGTCTATTAAAATTCGGCAGAGGTTATGAATATGCTTGGCCTTGTTTCGGTACAAGCCGATTCTACGAATATCCTGCTCCAGTTCCTCAAGAGGAACTGCCAAATAATCCTCAGGTGACTTGTATTTTTGAAACAGGTCTGCCGTTACTTTATTGACCATCTGATCGGAGCATTGAGCAGACAATAACACGGCAATCGTTAATTCAAAAGCATTGTCATGGTTCAGCTCACAATGGGCATCCGGAAACATCGTACCGATGGTGTCCAATATATGACGTGCGGTTGCTGCATTCACGGAAATCCTACCTCCTAGCAAAAAAAACGTCTTGATACGGGATAGCCCGCATCAAGACGGTCACTCTAAATAATCATCCGGAAAGAAACGAATACTATTTGTGCATGACTGCCTGCATAGGCGAGAAATACACTCCTATATTATCATTATCTGTCACAGATTGCACGTGAAAAGTGTGTAAATTCCCAAGAAATTTTCATACAGTCTAATTGATTAACGGCTCATAGGATGCTCCAAATCTACATGTCCCATTAAGGACTCTAGAGATTGACCATCTACGAGCAAATCCAGCGTTTTGACTTCCTTGAATTGGAACATCGTTTGCTTCAAGGCATCGATAGCCAATTCCTCACCGCCAGCTCCCAATCGAGCCTCATCCGGCAGGGAAATATCAAAGGTCAATGCACCGTTATCCAATTTGATCTTATGCACGGTAATTTTCTCGGACCACAATGGAACCAGAGCAGAATCACCGCTCTTTTGTAGAGCTTCAAACGCTTTTTGGAATTTTTCCAGCTCGCTTGGATAGGTAATTTCCTTTTTCTGTTCTTTTAAGCCGTTCTCTTGTGTATCCGTGTAGTACACCGTGATCTGCTGTGTTTGACGATCTCCTGACTTTTCCGTGTCTGTCTTGGTCTTTGTAGGCTCCGTCGACGGAGATGCAGGTGTTTGACTCGCTCCATTATTTTCAGCAGACTGAGCTGATGGATCAGGGGTCGTCTGTTCGGGTGTACTATTTTGTGCAGCTGAAGTTTGTGTTTCCTGAGATGGAGTCGCAGGAGCCGATGTTTGCTTAGAGGCACACCCTGCACCTGCAATGGCAAACAGTGCCAGCAGACCTGCAATTACGATTTTTTTGTTCATATGTCTGTCCCCCTCCTTACTTGACGTTGGCAAGCGATTTGTTGAAGATTTATTTTACGTCGAGATACTCTGTGATTCCATCTGCAATCCCTTGAGCTACCCGGTTTTGAAAATCTTCATCAAACAGTGTTGCTTCCTCTTTTGCATTACTCAGATATCCTACTTCAAGCAAAACAGCTGGCATCGTCGTTTCCCGAATTACATGGAAATTCCCATAACGAATGCCTCGGTCTGTCAGACCCGTCGCAGGAGCAAAGTACTTATGCATAACGTTGGCGAACGCTTTGCTTGCACTACGCTGGTAATACGTCTCTGTGCCGTTGGAAGCTGAGCTACCGCTACTGTTAGCATGAATGGACACAAACACGTTGGCTTTAAGATTTTCAGCCACTTTTACGCGCTGTTTAAGCTCCAAAAATGTATCATCGCTACGTGTTAACACAACCTCAAGTTTGGGGTTTTGTTTTAATATGCTTTCTACTTTCAGGGCCATCGCCAGGTTGAAGGTCTTTTCATAATTTTTTCTCGAAATACCAACTGCCCCGGAATCTTTTGCTCCATGTCCAGCATCAATAACAACGACCTTTTTACCATTGCTGTTAACCGGGGATGTCTGTGTGTCATCAGGCTGTGACCCATCCGGTAACGTTGCATCTGGCGTTGTATTCACTGAATCCTTGGAAGCCAGATCGACGATAACACGATTCGATCCATCATTATATGCGGTATAATTCATGGCATGTTTCAAATCAATAACAACGCGCACCGTTGATGGTTCCTTTTGGAATAAAGCATATCGGATACCGGACACATCCGCTTCATTCTCAATGTCCAACGAACCATTTAAGTTGCTATCCAGCTTCTGCTGATCTCCGAAATTGTCTGCAAACGCAGTCGCTGGCAAATCTACCACTACCCGATCAGGGCCTGTCATCGTAAACGCTTTCGGCTTGACGGCACTCGCTGTTGTGATCGTTAAGCGGTTTTGGCTGAAACTGACTCCCTGCACCTGTGTCACACCTGAACTCGCATTATTGGTTGGCGCAGTTACACTTCCTGTACCTGTACTGTTATTTCCGGACTTGGGAGGTGTAAATTCCCCGTTTCCAGACCCACTACTGCGGGTATATAATTTTACGGACTTGGAGCTGCTGTCCCATTTTACGTCCAGTCCCATTTGCTCGCCGATAAAACGAAGCGGTACAAGGGCATAATTGGAACGCAGCAGAGGCGAAGCATCCAGACTAATGTCGCTTCCATTGACAGTCGCCGTCTTACTTCCGATTATCATTCGGATCGAGGTACTGTCCTTCTCAATCGTTATGGTTCGCGCCTGCTGCTTCCATGTCACGTCATATCCCAAATTTTCAGAAATTACGCGCAGCGGAACCATCGTACTTCCGCCAATTACTTGTGCCTTAGCACCACTAGGGACACTTAACTGTTGATCGTCGAGATAGATTTGTGTTCCACTCGAAGCCGCATGTCCATAACCCGGAACCGCCCACATGAAGACAAATAATAACAACAAAAAACCAAATTTCTTCATTCGTCACCCTTCCATTCATAATTTTTTTGCCACATGCTCCGGTGCGGCGACCTGATATACGCGCTTATGTAATATCAGACAACCTTATAGACGTTATCTCACACCAAAAGTTGCGAATATATTCCATCATAACAGAAATATACGTGCCAAAGAACTATTTTTGTCGAATTTTGACTAAAAATATGGACCATTCGCTTCCCGTCAAAAGTCACAGTCCGAAAAATGAAAAAAGCTACTTTTCACCCTTATGAATTTCCATCAAAAGGTAAAAATAGCTTATATCACAAGCCTTCTTTAGTTGAGTGTTTCAGTTATTCCTGTGCCTGTTCCAAGGTACTCCTTCAGGCCATCGACAATACCTTCGGCAATCTTCTGCTGTGTTTCTTCTGTGAACATGGCCGCTTCATTAGACGGATTACTAAGGTAGCCACATTCCAACAGTACAGCAGGCATTTGTGATTTTCTTGTCACCACATGGTTTGCCACCTTAATGCCATTATCCTTAAACTCAGTTGCTGCTACAAGATGCTTATGCATGATCGTGGCCAGGCTTAAACTTTCCTGACGTGCATAATAGGTTTCAGACCCATTAGCTTTTCCGTTATTGGAGGTCGGCATACTGTTACCATGAATGGAAACAAACACGCTGGCCTGTTGATTATTAGCGAGCTGTGGGCGCTCATCCAGTGTAGGATACGTATCTCCATTGCGAGTCAATACAATTTGAATGTCAGGATCATTTTGAGCAAGCTGCTGGACCTTTAACGCTACAGCCAATGTAAATTCCTTCTCATGTCGTCCAGTCACGCTGCCTGCTCCAGGGTCCTTACCACCATGTCCTGGATCTATTACGACGATTCGCCGTCCTTCGACATTCGTTGGTGCTACCATCTCTGGATTTACACTACGTTCACGCAACTGAAGGGTGATATCGCCTACGCCATTAGTCGAAAGATCGTAATCACGTGTCTGATTCAAAGCAATGACAATACGTGCTCCTCCTTTTGTTCCATCTGCAGGAGCAAATCTGATTTCCTGTACATCCTCACTGTCACTAATTGTCAACGCCCGCGTGCCATCCTTGCGAACCGGGAACGACTGGAGAAGGCCTGCCGACAGTGAAGCCTCCGGTAAATCTACAACTATACGGTCAGGTCCCGTCATTTTGGATACTTTAGGAGTTAGATCTTTGTTCAGAGAAATCTTTAGCGTTTCACTATCAAAAGAAATGTTTTGTACAAGCACCGCATTTGCAGTGGTCTGTTCTACATTTTGCTCCTTGGATGTTGATGGTACGACTTCCGTATGCTTGTCTGCTTCAACTGGATTTATTGTCGTCGCTGTGGCTGTAGACGTTTTATTTGTGCTTTTTGGACTCTGTGTTGACGTTTGCGACGGTTGTTGGGATTGAGCCTGTTTATTAGCTTGTTGAGTTGCAGTCTTCTGACTGAGATTTACGGATTTATTTTCATTATTCCAATCCACCTTTAACCCCATTTGCTCCCCAACAAAACGCAATGGAACCATGGTCGAGCTGCCTCGCAGCACAGGTGGTGCATCCAAACTAACTGTTTTTCCGTTCACATCAGCCGATGTACGGCCTACATACATAGACATATCGGTACTGTTTTTTTGTATTGAAATTTTATAGGCTTGAGGTTCCCACTTAAACTGATATCCAAGCTGCTCCCCAACCACCCTGAGCGGTACCATGACTTTACCATTGACCATTTCAGGCTTGGCATCTGCAGGCGCTTCCACCCTTTTGCCATCCAAAAACAATTCTGCTCCAGCCGCATTCACATGAGGGGAGGACGGCCACAACCAAATCAAAATAGCCGCTAATATCACCCAACCATATTTCTTCATCCTCATTCCCCTAACTTATATATGTATTTTTTGTGCTACTTACAGACATAGTCCTTCAACCATTTTACATTTACAATACCATGATGAGTCGAACCGTCAACCCCTTATTTACCAATTTATTTTCTAAACATGATAAAAGCCCGCAGGCAAAAGAGTTGCCAGTACGGGCTGTTTGTCTATCAAATAAATCAACTATATTTCTTCATAATGAAGCTGGATTGGAGATGAACATTATGCGCCTTGTTTCGCAGCACGTTTTTGCTCATAAGCCAGAATTTCAGACTCATGCTGGAGGGTCAAGCCAATATCATCCAAGCCTTGCAGCAGGAATTGACGGCGATGTTCATCCAGATCAAATTCAATACGAAGGCCGTAATCGTCAGTGATCGTTTTTTCATTCAGGTCTACGTTTAATTGGTAATTATCATGCTTCGCCGTGCGCTGGAACAATTCCTCTACTTGCTCTTCAGACAGCTTGATCGGCAAAATACCGTTTTTAAAACAGTTATTATAGAAGATATCCGCAAAAGACGGTGCGATTACACAACGGAACCCATAGTCCATGATTGCCCACGGCGCATGCTCACGGGAGGAGCCGCAACCAAAGTTGGCGCGAGAGATCAGAACAGATGCCCCTGCATAACGAGGCTTGTTCGGTTCAAACTCAGGATTAATATTGCCCGCTTCATCAAACCGCCACTCGTAGAACAAAAACTGCCCAAAGCCTGTGCGCTCGATTCGTTTCAAAAATTGCTTAGGAATAATAGCATCCGTATCCACGTTCACCCGATCCACAGGCGCTACAATTCCTTTTAAAGTTGTGAAAGCTTCCATCGTTAATTCCTCCTCCGTATCCTAGCGGACAACTTCTTCCTGCTTGAATTTCCAATCCCGTACATCGACAAAATGTCCATGAATCGCCGCAGCGGCTGCCATTGCTGGAGATACAAGGTGAGTACGTCCTCCGCGTCCCTGACGACCTTCAAAGTTGCGATTAGAAGTTGACGCACAACGCTGTCCCGGTTGAAGCACATCTGGATTCATCGCAAGACACATGCTGCAACCCGCTTCGCGCCATTCAAATCCTGCTTCTTGAAAAATGACGTCCAGTCCTTCTTCTTCAGCCTGAATCTTCACACGACCCGAACCTGGTACGACGATTGCCGTGACTTTGTCAGAAACCTTGTAGCCTTTAGCTACCTCGGCCGCAGCGCGCAAATCTTCAATCCGACCGTTGGTACAGGAGCCGATAAACACGTAGTCAATCGCAATATCCGTGATCGGTGTGCCTGGCTTCAAATCCATATATTCAAGCGCTTTTTCAGCTGCTTTACGTTCGTTTTCTGTCGGCAATTCTGCCGGAGTCGGTACGGTTGAGGAAATATCTGTCCCCATACCCGGACTGGTGCCCCAGGTTACTTGTGGTATCAAAGCATCGACGTCAAACTCCAGTACGACATCAAACTCGGCGCCTTCATCGGTGACAAGTGCTTTCCATTCAGCAACTGCTTGCTCAAAAGCAGCTCCTTGCGGCACATGCTCGCGTCCACGCAAGTAGTTGAAGGTCGTTTCGTCCGGTGCAATCATACCTGCTCTGGCTCCGCCTTCAATGGACATGTTGCACACTGTCATGCGCTCTTCCATGCTCAACTCGTGGATGGACTCACCTGTGTACTCAATAACATAGCCTGTAGCGAAATCTGTACCGTATTTGGCGATGACACCCAAAATCATGTCCTTTGCCGTCACACCAGGTTTGCGACGCCCTACGAAACGAACTTCCATCGTTTTTGCTTTTGCTTGCTGGAGACATTGCGTTGCTAATACGTGCTCTACCTCACTGGTTCCGATACCAAAAGCGAGCGCTCCGAACGCCCCGTGTGTGGAGGTATGGCTATCACCACAAACAATCGTTTTTCCCGGATGAGTCAGACCCAGTTCAGGCCCCATAACGTGAACGACACCTTGATCCACCGTATCCAGATCATATAGTGTGACACCGAAATCGCGGCAATTTTGAGTTAATGTATCAATCTGCTGCTTGGAAATCGGGTCCGTAATGTTGTAACGATCTTTTGTCGGTACATTATGATCCATTGTGGCAAACGTGAGCTCTGGACGACGCACCTTGCGCCCGCTAAGACGTAGTCCTTCAAACGCCTGCGGCGAAGTTACCTCATGTACGAGGTGAAGATCAATGTACAAAATACTCGGCTTGCCCGCTTCCTGATAGATGACATGGTTATCCCAAATTTTCTCGAACATGGTCTTTTTACTCATCAATATTCACCCCTGTGTTTTTCGAACCTAGTGGAGAGAAGCTGTACGGCTCTCTCTTGGATGTCAACAATATACCACGACGTGTCTGATTGGTCTAAGATATGATATCTATAGAAGTGATAGTCTTGACCTATAAGCGTGCTAGAGAAAATATTGAGGCAGGGAGTGAAGTTGGTAGGATAGAAAAATATATCCCTCTAGTTTTCTAACCAACATTTGCCCCGAGAGCTATGTATCTTGGAAGATTAACACACCAAAGGCCGAAGGTTATTTTTCCTTTCGACCTTTGGTATGACTCTATTTTTATATCATTATAGTTTTCTGTTAAACCTTGAGATTCAGTGTTTCTCCATATCGTACAGCGTCAACCTCCGCTGACAGTTTACTTCAAATAGGTTCCCGTTTCTCCAATTCCACCACTGCCATTCAATACATATACCCTTGCATTTCCTTTACCGGAGCAAGTCAAGGTGATTTTGCCATCCGTAACGGTTTTGGAATCACCGGTCACTGCATCCACATAGGTTCCGTTCGGAATCCCGGAAAATGTTGCATTTCCTGAAATCGTGACCAACGCAAAACTGTCAATGCCTTTGGCGCTGTCGGTATATCTTCTCTTAAACGCAAGATTGCCCGTTACATTCTCTGTAGAATACTGGCCTTTTTGCAAGGCAGGAACAGCTCTTCTAATTAAATTTAGCTGTCTGATATGTTTCGCCAGAGGATGGTTGAGTGATTCCGCAAGCGTGCCAGTAGCGTTTGTGTATTTGCCATAATCTTGTACCATAACACTGCCTTCTATGTGATCCCCGTAATAGGCCCGTCCCGTTTTGCTTAACGGTGCGTTTGGACCCGGATCAATGACTGCCCCCTTTTGAAATTCGATTTCGGAGCCATAGAAAATGGCGGGTATTCCGCGGAAGGTGAACATCAGGTCAAGATTCTCGGCCCAAGTATCTTGTGTGCCCGCAAATCTTTGATTTTCCGGAGCCTGATCAGGCGCATAGTCATGCGAGTCGACATAGGTTACATTCCACGTAGCATCATTATAGTATTGGTCGCCACTTCTCATATTAAAGGCTTCATGCGCGGTCTTGAATGCCCAATGCATCGGGAAATCAATCACATCCATGCCCGATTTCCTCGAATAGTCAGGTGTATGATAGGTATTGCCGATTAAGAAAGCATTGTTCGAGGTTGGCTGTCCTGCTGTAGTAGAGTTATCCGCCCACTCTTGTTCAACCGACATTTTATTAGAGGCATAGTCATTTTTCCCATCGCCCGGATACGATTTTGAAGCCTTCCAAGTATAGAATGGTGTTGAGATCGCTGGAATTCCGCTGTTCCAAACATCTCTGTACCGGGTGGCTACTTCTCCAAAAACATAGAAATCCGAGCCTCCTCTTGTCTTCCAGGCAGGAATATAGTATTTATTGAAAATATACCGGCTCACATGCTTCACGGTATCGACACGGAAAGCGTCCACACCCATGTCTATATAGTGATTGTAAGTATCAATTAAATATTTGTTAACTGCAGGGTTTTCTGTATTCAAATCCACGCAATCTCCCGCTATCTGACCAGTCTGAACAGTATAGGATTCCCAGGAAAGACTTTTCTCTGTATGGTAAATGTTATTGTTCGTTTCCGTATTCTTCATTAGAGCGAGTCTTGCCTGATACTGCTGATCGGGTGTCATGGAATCATAGTTTGGCGGCAGCTTATCCGTAGTTTTCACCAAGTTGTTACCGGTATCCGGTTTAGCCGGATCTTTCTTAAACATGGGGTACAGATTCTCTTCACCAAAATTGCCGGTATGATTGACGACGATGTCCTGAATGACCTTCAGCCCTTTGGCATGGGCCGCATTGATCAAATCCTGATAAGAAGCTCCCGCCGATTCATACCTTGGGTCTACTTTGGCAAAATTTATAGCATGGTAACCATGATAATCATAACCGCTGGCATTCTGCACAACAGGTGTAATCCAGATGGCACTAAATCCGAGGGCTTTGATATAATCGAGTTTCTGAATCAGCCCCTTAAAATCTCCTCTCCAAGCAGGGTCTGAATCTGGATTACGCGCCTTGGCATCATCCCATGCGTGCACATTGTTGCTTGGATCACCGTCATAGAACCGGGAAGTAATCACGAAGTAAATAGTGTCTTCCCGAAAATCACCTTTGTCTCCAATATTATAAACAAAGCTCTGTTTGGTTTGATTTCCAGCACCGTCTATAACAAGAAATTTTAATGTCGTGGTCTTGGAGATAAGGATGGATGGTCCGGTCAATCCGGCCAATGCGTTACCGAGGATGTAGACTTTTGAGCTTGTGGTCGGTTCCGTACCATCCTCCGTGTAGTATGCCTTGGTCGTTGCCGCCTTGTTATCTTTCAGGTTGAAGGATACAGTCACAGAGGAACCGGAATGCCCGGCAGGCAAATTCGCTGTGATTGTCGGAGCTTGCAGATCGGCATTCAGGTCAATTACATAATCGAAAGAGGATGCATTTCCGGTTTGACCGATTGAATTAACGGCGATGGCCTTGATAGTCAAAGAGGAAGCAACCTGAATTGGAGTGGTATACAAGGTCGAGGAGGTCGTAGGTGTCGAACCGTCTACCGTATAATAAATCTTATCGCTACTGTTGGTGCTGGAAAGCGTTACCGTTTGAGCCGAATCGTATGTTTTCGGCACAGGAGAGATGGAAACCGCCGGAATTTTTGGAGTTTCCGGGTTGGCATCATACCATACGTTATCCGTGTAATACCAACCCTCTTTCACACTGCGAGACAAGTCGGCCGTCTGTTTGCCACTACTGTCATTAAAAATGAGACTTGAGCCTGTCGCCTCGGCAATGGTATAGCTATACCAGTCGTTTCCGTCCGACTTCATCAGAATTCCTGGCCACGCCCCACTAATCGGAACGGTTGACGGATTCAAATTCCAGTAATGGATTCGAATTGTTGAATTCCAGTTTGAAGGCTTCTTAAAGTGAACCGTTAATCCGTTTTGAGTTGCTGTAGGTGTTGCCATAGGTGCATATGTTGCAGTAACGGTAGAAGTAGCCGATGCGGTTGGCAATGGAAGAGCATTCACTGTGGAATTCGTATAGGTTGCTGAATAATCGGTATTACTGGCCGAAGCACCACTAGGTAAACCGAAGAAGTTCAAGCAAAGCGACAATATAATCAACCAAGAAATAAAACTCCCTGTTTTTTTTCTTAGCAAGTTAACACCCTCCTGATAAAATTTAGTGGGTAGATCGTGCAACCGGTTGCATAAAAACAAAAAAAAAAGAAAGACACTTATTTGGATAAAATGAATCTATTGATCGCCTCCTCCGTGTTATGTAGGGAAAATAATCATTGTACGCGCTTACAAAACTAGCACTTAGAAAAGCCCATTTAAATACGGCTCAATAATACCAATGATTTTTCCTTTTTTGATTATATCATCCATACTTTTCCTCGGTCAATGTATTTGCTAGTGTGTAGATTTCCTCGCTCGCTAAATTCCCAGCACACCTATCTCCAATCTAAACTATGTAAAATTTTGGTTAGGTGTAATGAATTTCACATCTTTCCGGGTCAACCTGTTCTACCATAGAAGAGTGATACGCCGTGCTGGGCAGACCATTTTGGTTGGGACGTCTACTTCCTTTTCTAAATTAGCTACAGAGGCTGTCTGGCATGTGCGGCAAGTACGCCTTTATTTTGATTCGAAGCGGAGTGTCCAGATGTTGAATACCGAATTGGAATACCGTGAGCGCATCAGGAAGCTGGCCGTATGTATTGTCAAGCATTACCGAGGAAAAGGACCGGACAACGTTAAGGTTTCTCTCAACTCACCACTCCGAGTTACAGTAGAGATCCAGGGTACTTTGTCTAATCTGTCCGAAATTCTCGTTCATGAAGGCGCTGTGGAAAAGGTCAGTGATTACTGGAACGTCCTTCGTCCTTATCTGGAAAAGGAGTTTATGAGGGAAGCCGAAAAAACACTTGGCAGTCCCTTCACTTACACTTGGGAGGTCTGCCCCTCCGTCCATGGAGACGGACATATTATCATTACTCTTGAACTACAACACATACCCCGGTTGGATTAGCGGGAAGGAGATTATCTCCTCGCTCGCGGATAAGCCAGTACAGGATGCAGCGTGAAGCGGCATTTTTGTATTGGCTTTTTTTCATGTTACGAGTTTCATCTATTTCATATAAAAAGAGGTGCTGCACTCATGGCAGACAAGGTATTAACAGTATGTCCCTACTGCGGAAGCGGTTGTCAGCTTCATTTGCTAGTGGACAAAGGACAGGTAATTGGCGCAGAGCCGGCTAATGGTCGTACAAATGAAGGAACATTGTGTTTGAAAGGACATTATGGGTGGGATTTTCTGAATGATCCACAGATTCTGACTGCACGCTTGCGCAAGCCCATGATTCGCAAAAATGGAGTCATGGAGGAAGTGGAGTGGAATGAAGCCATTCAGTATACTGCCGAACGACTGTCAGCCATTAAGGAAAAGTATGGTCCTGACTCTATCATGGGGACGGGCTCCGCACGCGGTCCGGGAAATGAAGCCAATTATGTTATGCAAAAATTCATGCGGGCAGTCATTGGCACCAACAATATTGATCATTGCGCTCGTGTATGCCACGGCCCTTCTGTAGCAGGTTTGACTTACTCGCTCGGGGACGGGGCTATGTCCAACTCTATTCCTGAAATTGAACACTCTGATCTCATATTCGTATTTGGATACAACGCGCCCGAAACGCATCCAATCGTCGCAAGACGCATCGTAGCAGCCAAGCAACGAGGTGCCAAAATTATTGTATGTGATCCACGCATGACTGAAACGGGCCGCATTTCAGATATGTGGCTGCCTCTAAAAGGCGGCTCGAACATGGCTTTGGTGAACGCTTTTGGTCATGTGCTAGTGCATGAAGGGCTTTATGACAAAAGATATGTGGAAGCAAACACAGAAGGCTTTGCCGAATACGTAGATAGCATTAAAAAATATACGCCCGAATATGCAGAAGGCATCACAGGTGTCAAGGCGGCTGACATTCGGGCGGCTATGAGGGAATATGCCAAGGCTCCTACCGCTACAATTCTGTACGGAATGGGTGTATGTCAATTTTCACAGGCTGTTGATGTGGTAAAAGGGCTTGCTTCCCTTGCCCTACTGACCGGAAATCTGGGCAAGCCAAATGTAGGTATTGGACCTGTACGTGGACAAAACAATGTTCAGGGCTCCTGCGACATGGGTGCATTACCTAATGTGTATCCTGGTTACCAGGATGTCATTGACACCGCAGTTCGCAAAAAGTTTGAAAAAGCATGGGGTGTTGAGCTACCGCGTAAAAAAGGATATTCACTTACAGAAGTACCGCATCTCATTCTGAAAGAGAACAAGCTGAAGGCTTATTATATTTTCGGCGAAGACCCTGTACAAAGCGATCCGAACGCTGCCGAGCTGCGTGAAGCGCTAGAACAATTGGAATTTGTCGTAGTGCAGGATATTTTCATGAACAAAACGGCGCTGCATGCGGATGTCATCCTCCCTTCTACCTCTTGGGGCGAGCATGACGGGGTGTATTCTTCGGCAGATCGGGGCTTTCAGCGTATCCGTAAGGCCGTCGAGCCGCAAGGTGATGTAAAGCCTGACTGGGCCATCATTAGTGAGGTTGCTACCGCCATGGGCTACCCTATGTCCTATGCGAACACAGAGGAAATTTGGGATGAAATGCGAAGCCTCAGTCCTTTATTCGCTGGTGCCAGCTACCAGAAAATGGAGGAACAAGGCGGCGTGCAATGGCCCTGCCCTACAGAGGATCATCCAGGTACACCGTATTTGTACAAAGGCAATCAATTTTCCACACCTAGTGGTAAAGGACGATTATTCGCCTGCGAATGGCGTCCGCCGCAAGAACAGCCGGATGCAAAATTCCCGCTTGTCTTATCTACAGTCCGTGAGGTAGGCCATTATTCGGTGCGTACGATGACTGGGAATTGCCGTGCATTACGCCAGTTGTCTGATGAGCCTGGATTTATTCAGATTAGCCCAGAAGACGGAGCAGATCTGAATATTCTGGATGGCGAAATTGTTGCCATCTCCTCCCGTCGGGGACGCATCATGGCGCGGGCACAAATTAGCGACCGTGTGCAACAAGGTGCGACCTACATGACCTATCACTGGTGGGTCGGAGCATGTAACGAGTTAACCGCCGATTTTCTCGATCCGGTATCCAAAACCCCAGAATTGAAATACTGCGCCATCCGGTTGGAACGGATTGCCGACCAAGCGCAGGCTGAACGTGATGTACATGAATCGTACCAAAAGATTCGCAGACAGATGAACGTCCAGGAAGCCGTTCTAGCTGACAAGGTGACAAGATGAGCGGCGTACGAAACACGTTAAACCATTCGACGAGCAGAATGGGTTCAGCCAATAGAACAAGTGCTGTTGCCTCCTCTTTCGTCGTTGCGGATGGCGGGCAATGTATTGGCTGCAAAGCCTGCGAACTGGCGTGCTTTGCCGTTCACGGTCAGGCGAGTGGCATAGGCGCTTCGATCGGAACCGTCAGCGTGCCTGTGGTGCCCAAGGTGTATGTGGTGCGAGCTGGGGATACGTACGTGCCAGTGCAATGCCGGCATTGTGAGAATGCCCCCTGTGCACATGCCTGCCCGGTGCAGGCCATTCGTCAGGAGGACGGCGTAGTCATGATTGATGAGGAACGATGCATCGGCTGCACCTCCTGTGTTTTGGCCTGCCCCTTCGGGGCAATCGAGGTGTCTCCGGTCTATCGAGCCGGGCACGTTATCACGCAGTCCGGCCTGACTCACCGTGCAAATCGAACCGCGCTTCCCCGCACTGCGGCAAGCAAATGCGATTTGTGCGCGGAAACAGAGAACGGACAGCCTGCTTGTGTAGAAGCCTGTCCAAATCATGTGCTACGGCTGGCCAATGGTATATCCGACTCGCCTCCAGAGCCTCGGCGGGAAGTCTTTTTCCCACGCCTGTAAGGTCAAAATCAGCCGCAGAAAGGTAGAAAAACATGTCAACAACAGACAAGATCTCTTCGCCTCCTTGTATGAGGACGTCTGATTCTACAGACCCCGTCATTCATATTGACCCAACGCTCTGCACTGGATGCAGACGCTGTGCGGGTGTTTGTCCGGTAGATGCCATAGAGGGACTGCCTGGAGAACCTCAAACCGTGAACGCAGACCGCTGTGTTATTTGCGGTCAATGTGTGCAAATATGCAGCGTGTACGCCTCAGATTGGGCAGATTCATCTCCACAGGCAGCCGCCATCAGACGACAGGAACGTATACGTGAACGCGATATGCCTGCCGACATCGGCGAACCGCTATTTGCTGCCTATTATAGCTATAACCTGATTAAGGTAGCTGACATGATGAAGAAGCCAGGACAGCTTCGAATCGTGCAGTGCGCCCCAGCCATTCGCGTGTCACTCGCGGAGGAATTTGGTATGCCGTTTGGTACCCTGACGCCCGGCAAAATGGCCGCTGCCCTTCGTCGTCTCGGCTTCGATCGAGTATATGATACGAATTTCGGAGCTGACGTAACCATCATGGAAGAAGGCACTGAGCTGATTCGCCGCGTAACCGAGGGTGGACCGTTACCGATGTTCACATCCTGCTGTCCAGCTTGGGTCCGTTTTGCCGAGATTGAATACCCCGATCTGCTAGACCATCTATCCAGTTGCAAATCGCCAATGCAAATGGTAGGAGCGCTGATCAAGACCTATGGTGCACAGCTGGATGAAGTGGAACCTGCGAATATTTATAGTGTCGCGATCATGCCATGTACCTGTAAACAATTTGAATGCGATCGTCCCGAAATGGAATCCGACGGTTATCGTGATGTGGATGAGGTGCTGACCACGCGTGAGCTGGCATACTGGATCAAGCAGCGCGGCATTGATTTTATGAACCTGCCTGATGAAGAATTTGATGCACCGCTAGGTCAATATTCAGGAGCAGGTACTATTTTTGGGGTAACTGGGGGAGTTATGGAAGCTGCCATCCGCACAGGCTATGAACTGCTGACGAATGAGAAGCTGCCCAAGCTCCAGCTGGATTTTGTCCGTGGCGAGGAAGGCATTCGAGTAGCAGAGGTACAGGTAGGCGAGCTGCAGCTCAAGGTGGCGGTCGTCGCTGGACTCCAGCATGCCTACCAACTCCTGGATCGTGTGCAGGCGGGTGAATGTGATTATCATTTTATTGAGGTTATGGGCTGTCCAGCCGGCTGTATCAGCGGAGGAGGGCAACCCAAGCTCATGTTGGAAAAACAAAAAATCGAGGCTTATCGTGCGCGTAAATCGTCCATCTACGGACATGATGCTGCATCTCAGGTGCGCAAATCGCATGAGAATCCTTTTATCATCAAGCTGTACGATGAATTTCTGGGTGAGCCGCTAGGTCATGTATCGCACCATCTGCTGCACACGACCTTCCAAAAGCGTGGACCCGGCAAGCAGAGCCGTAGCAATGATATGCCCGTCAAAGGGCATAACGATTATTCCATTCATTAGTACGCTCAACACATAAGTATGATCATTAGAAATTATATTTTGCTGTTAGTTAGAGAGGAGTCGAGTTGTATGAATCGCTTTGTTTTAGCTGATCCCGATCAGTGTATCGGCTGTCGCACCTGTGAAATCGCCTGTGTTATCGCACATTCGCCGGAGAACCCTTTTATCTCGCCAGATGACGAGTTTCATTTTCACCCTCGCCTACAGGTGATCAAATCATTCGGAGTCACTGCACCTGTTCAGTGTCGTCACTGTGAGGATGCTCCATGTGCTAATGCCTGTCCAAACGGCTCCATTACGAACGCAGACGGCTGCATTCTTATTAATAGCGAAAGCTGCATTGGCTGTAAAACCTGTATGATCGCCTGCCCTTACGGTGCAATTACCATGGTGCCTCAATACAGAGATGGACAGCCGGTCGTGCAAGACGGACTGTACACCAATGTGTCGGGTCGTTTGCAACCTAAAGAACGCATGATTGCCAGCAAATGTGATTTGTGCGAAGGTGTGGACGGCGGACCGGCCTGTATTGGAAAATGTCCAACTCAAGCCCTCAAGCTGGTCGAGCCAGATCTGATTCATGCCCGGGTTGAGGAAAAACGAGCTGCAAGTGCACGTCAGCTGCTGCATATGACACGCATTCCGGCGACGGGTCTATAACATGACTCCGTCTTCTCCTCTGGTCAAAGTTATGCGGACCGAACGGGATGCACTAGGAGACATGGAAATTCCTATGGATGCCTTGTACGGTATTCATACCGCACGTGCGATGAACAATTTTGCAGTCAGCGGCAGGCCAGTGAACAGAAATCTGATTCACGCTCTTGTGTTGGTAAAAAAAACCGCCGCTCAAGTGAATGGTGAGCAGACCCGGTTGTCTGCCCACCGGGTCTCTGCCATTGTAAATGCCTGCGATGAATTACTCGCCGGACGGCATCAAGATATGTTTACCGTGGATGCCATGCAAGGCGGCGCAGGCACCAGTACCCATATGAACGTAAATGAGGTCATTGCTAATTTGGCCATTGTACAGCTAGGGGGGCAGCCAGGACAATATGAGCTTGTACATCCGCTGGATGATGTGAACTGCTGCCAGTCTACGAATGATGTATATCCGACGGCGCTACGAATTGCAGCGATACGCCTGCTGCGCCCTTTGTGTGACACGATGTCTTCGTTACAAAATGCTTTACAGCAAAAAGAAATAGAATATGCCGACCTGCTCAAGCTAGGCCGCACACAGCTAATGGATGCCCTGCCTATGATGGCCGGGCAAGGCTTTGGCGCCTACGCAAAAGCTATAGGGCGTGACCGTTGGCGCCTCTATAAAGCCGAAGAGCGGCTACGAGAAATCCCTATTGGAGGCACGGCGATTGGCACAGGTATGAATGCGCCTCGGGCTTACAGCTACCGGATGGTCGAAAAGCTGGCGGATGAGACTGGATTAGGGCTATGCCGTAGCGACCACCCCATGGACCCAATTCAAAATATGGATGTCTTCGTCGAGGTGTCAGGTCTACTTAAATCCGCCGCGGTAAATCTGCTCAAAATATCTAGCGATTTTCGTCTGCTAGCCTCTGGTCCTTTCGGTGGTATCGGTGAATACCTGCTGCCCCCAGTCCAAGCTGGTTCCTCCATTATGCCTGGTAAGGTCAATCCGGTAATGGCTGAAATGGCCGGATTGACAGCGATGCGTGTGATAGCCGAAGATGCGGCTATCACGATGGCTGCTGCCTCTGGACAGCTGGAGCTGAACGCGTTCCTGCCGTTGATTGCCGAATCGCTGCTCGAATCGCTGCATATTCTCACCAATGCCGTTCAACTGTTCGAGGAACGGTGTGTGCGCGGTCTGATCGTACAGGAGGAACGCTGCTCTGCTAATCTGCACAGCTCAGCTGTGATGGCCTCCGCGCTGGTCGCTGAGCTTGGCTATGATGAAGCTGCTTCCATTGCATCAGCAGCCATTGCACAGGGTCGCACACCAGAGGATATTGCAGAGGATCGCGGTCAGCTGACCCGTGCGCGGATTGACCAATTGTGCCATCCCTATACCGTAACCAAGCCCGGAATTCCGGGGCAGGAAGAAGGAACTCACCATGGGAATGAATGATACCCCAAGAAGTAACCGACCACATATCGTTCTGCTTGGTCGCCGAAATGCAGGCAAATCCAGCATTCTGAACGCCTTGACCGGCCAGCCCGCCGCTGTGGTATCACCTATAGGAGGAACGACTACGGACCCCGTTTTCAAGCCGATGGAGCTACTTCCTGCGGGTCCCATTGTTCTGGTGGATACCGCCGGACTGGACGATGAGGGTGAGATCGGGGAGCTGCGCCGCAACAAAACGCTAGAAATACTTAATAGTACAGACTTGGCTCTGCTGGTCATCGACGCCACTGTTGGAGTCGGACCATTCGAGTACGAGCTGCTCGAAAAGCTACGCACCAAAAAGATTCCTGTCATTGGTGTACTGAATAAAATAGATACCCTTGCTGAATCAGATCCAATGGCTGCAACGCTGGAGACCGAATTGAATCTCGCACTGGTTCCTTTCAGTGCATCTATGCTCCGGGGTGACGCAGAACTGAAAAAGGCCATCACAAATACACTCCCCCAAAACGAAGATCGCTTCCGTATCGTAGGTGACCTGTTGTCACCCGGCGATCTGGTCGTGCTGGTGGTTCCCATCGATAAAGCGGCACCAAAGGGACGATTGATTCTGCCGCAGCAGCAAACGATCCGTGATACGCTAGAGAGCGATGCCATCGCTGTCGTGACCAAAGAGCATGAGCTACGTTTGACGCTGGAGCGACTGGGACGCAAGCCCAGCCTGGTCATTACCGATTCACAGGTCTTTATGAAAGTTGCGGCCGACACGCCCAAGAATATACCCCTTACCTCTTTCTCCATTCTGTTTGCCCGTCACAAAGGCGATCTGGACGAACTGGTGCGAGGTGCAAGAGCCATTGAACGTCTCAAGGACGGAGACCGTGTACTCATTGCCGAAGCCTGTACTCATCAATGCCAATCTGACGATATTGGTCGAGTGAAAATTCCACGTTGGCTCCGTCAAACGATAGGTAAACGCCTCATTATTGAGCATGCATCCGGCTCCAGCTTTCCTGATGATTTGAGTGAATATGCATTGGTTATTCATTGCGGTGCCTGTATGCTCAATCGGCGTACAATGCTTCACCGAATGTCTGAAACGAAAGCGGCCGGCGTGCCGATTGTGAACTATGGTGTGTTTATCGCTTATGTCCAGGGGGTCTTCCCCCGGGCTATTGAATGCTTTCCATCTGCTATGCTGGCCTGGGAGCAGGCCGCTGAAGCAGGAAGTTATTCTTAAAATCTCGTCATTAATATTCTCTTCTCTAGACATACAAAAGCAGCCGCGCTGATTCCAACGCGACTGCTTTTTATTTTCAAATGCTATTATTATCAATTGCTAAAAATACAAATCGCGCTCGCCTGCTTCTAATCGTTCAAGTCTGTCAAGCGTCAAACGGCGCGTTGATTCACGTGGTATACGCTCCAGATTTTCACGCAGAGCAGCAGCTCCCAATTCACGTGCTTCCTCATCCCCATAATCCAGTAGATATTCTTGGAAGGTCAGCAGCGAATTTGGCTGGCACACATTGTGAATTTGTCCGGATTTGGCAAGTTCCATGAAGCGATCTCCGGTTCGTCCCTCACGGTAGCAAGCTGTACAGTAGCTTGGCATATATCCGCCACGGCACAAACTTTTAATAATTTCCGATGGAGAGCGATGGTCTCCCACCTCAAATTGAGGCTTATCTTCCGTCTCCTGTTTTGCATAGGCGCCTACGCCTGTAGCTGATCCAGCACTAATCTGTGACACGCCTAAACCAATGACACGGTCTCTATATTCCGGCTCCTCGCGCGTAGACAGGATCATCCCAGCATAAGGGACAGCCAGTCGAAGAACGGATACAATTTTCATAAAATCATCGTCGTTGACCAGGTACGGATATCGCTCCAGATCTACATTTTCAGCCGGACGCAATCGTGGAACCGAGACCGTGTGAGGCCCACAACCAAAGGTTTCTTCCAAGTGCTCTGCATGTTTCAGCATGGCTACTGTTTCATACCGGAAATCATACAAGCCATACAACACACCGATCCCCACATCATCTATACCCGCACGCATAGCCCGGTCCATTGCGGTGGTGTGCCAATCATAATCCCGTTTGGGTCCCTGCAGATGAAATTTGCGATAGCTCTCCCGATGATACGTTTCCTGAAATAAAATATACGTACCAATACCCACCTCTGCCAGCTTCCGATAGTCCTCCTCGGTTGTAGATGCAATATTCACATTAATCCGCCGAATGCTGCCGTTATCTACCTTGACCTCATAGATCTGGCGCAGACAATCGACGATATAATCAATGGGACAATGGACTGGGTCTTCCCCCGCTTCTAATACAAGTCGCTTGTGTCCCAGTTCTTGAAGCACTCTAACCTCCTCCACCAATTCCTCCGGGGTCAGGCGGCTACGCGCAAAGCTATCATTGGTATGCTTATACCCACAATATTCGCAGTTATTAACGCAGTGGTTGCTTACATATAAAGGAGCGAACAGCACAATCCGGTTGCCATAAATCTGCTCTTTGACGGCCCGCGAAGATTTGAACATCTCTTCCAATAATTCAGGATCATCTACATGCAAAAGAGCCGCCGCTTCACTTGCATTCAGCCCGCGGCAGGCTCTACCCTTTTCTAAAATTTCCAAAATGCGTTGTCGATTTGTTGCCTCTTGTTTCCCCTGCTCCACTGCGGCCATTATCTCTGCTTCATTAATAAAATCTGCCGACACTTTCTCCCGTACTCCACTCACGTATACCCATCTCCTTATTTATGGTTACTGCAATGTTTCCGTCACGTTCTCACACGGTCCCCTGTCTCATAAGCTGTCGTTGCACTCTCAAACTATCGCCGCGCCCCATATCGACTTCAAATCCCGCTCCACGGATTCGCAGCTCCAAGCAATGTCTACATTGGGCAGACTCATCGCCCAAACATATTTTATTCTCATAAATCGCATACTTAGGCCTCACCGCCAGTGGCGACAAATTAGGCATCACCACATTCGCTCCCGCCTGAAGCGCCTTCTCCCTTCCCTGGGGATGAATCGTCCCCATGGCCGTGGATGCCGGAATAAGCGCATCTGGAACGACCAACCGGGATAATGAAATGATATCAAGTGCCTTTTCCATGCTCCCCTGGCTGGCCTCACGAAGCGGCGTATTGCTATGTGGTAAAAAGGGGCCAATCCCGATCATATCTGGCGACAGGCTATGCAAATAGACCAAATCATCTGCTAATTCACTGTTCGTTTGTCCCGGCAATCCCACCATACATCCAGCCCCGATCTGAAAGCCGATCCGTTGCAAAGCCAGCAGCCGGCTACGCCTGCTTTCGATCGTCATCGTCGGATGCAGCTTGGCGTACAAACTGGGTGAAGCTGTCTCATGCCGGAGCAAAAAACGGTCCGCGCCCGCCTCGTATAGTTGCTCATAAGTTTCGTCATCCCGTTCACCGATGGACAATGTAACCGCCACATCTGCAAAACGGCTTTTAATTTCCCGAATTAGTTTCGTCAGCCGGGCAGCCGTAAACCAGTAATCTTCCCCACTTTGCAAAACAAAGGTCCGATAACCCAGTTCATACCCCTCCGCGCAGCAGGCCAGAATTTCTTCCGGCTGCAAACGGTAACGGTCTGCCTGTTTATTCGAAGCACGCAGCCCACAGTACATGCAATTCTGACGACATATACTTGAGAATTCAATTAATCCTCGTAAAAAAACACCTTTGCCATAACGCTCCAATTTGGTGCGAGCTGCCAGTTGGCGCAGTTGTGCTCGTAGCGTCGGCTCACTATCCAGACGTGTCAGCAGCTCCGTCATTTCCGTATGCGTCCATTCCTTGCCATCAGCCAGACGCAGTAATAATTCGTCCGTGACTCATCCCTTCTTCCCTCGTCCATCCGGACTATACATCATCAGTGGCTTATATCGTACATGTATTATTCTAGCAACATCAGAGAGAATATAACGTGACTAGTTTCACAAAAAATCCCATTTTCTGAAAACCAATTTCATTCTCACCTTAAAAACTACATATTCATCTCTACACACAAAAAAAGCTGTTCCTCCGTTATAGAAGAAACAGCTTCTCTCGATAGGTCTATTTATCACTGAATCAAATCAATCGCCTGCTGGGGTACAAAATAATCAACGCCGTTAAATACGACTACACCGTTGAGCGTAGAATTTTTACCATTCAGTGTAGCAATATTTTTGTATACTGGAAGCTCCAGCTTGTTACTGCCTTTGGTCACCGTAATGACTTTCGTGTCCGCAGTAAACTTGGCTCCTTTAGCTTCAAAAGCGGCTTTTGCAGGAACAAACAGTTGCTTGCTGACTGTATCCAAATCCAGTCCAAGTACACGTGTCATATACTTATTTACATCTGTATTGTCGATGACACCGGATGGACGGTCACCGTTCGGCGCGTACGTGTACAACACGACATCACCCCCTGTGTGTCCACCTGTAGTCCAGCCAATATTGGCGCGTTTGCTAATAATTGGTCCGACGGCATAGTTCATGCTGCCTTCTTTGGCATCTTTAATTGTTTTTACTTCTTCGTCTGACAAATCGGTGATGCCAAAATACGTGGAAAGCACCTCTTTAATATTGCTGCGATCTGCATTCAGCTTGGATTCCAAGCCTTCACCCGTCAGCTTCGCTTTTTTCAATGGGTCTATAAAAGAAGCTAAAGGCGTTTTGTCATAATTGCTAGTTGTATCACTGCTACCAATCGTCAATCCACCGTTTCCGTGGTCTGTCACTGCTACGACGACAGTATTTTGGTTTTGCTTGGCGTAATCAAGAGCAACCTTCACTGCATCGTCAAATGAAAGCACGTCACTAATAATTCCCGTTGGATCATTAGCATGTGCAGCCCAATCCACTTTACTGCCCTCTACCATTAAGAAAAAGCCTTTATCATTTTTGGATAACACATCAATGGCTTTCGTTGTCATTTCTGCCAAGCTAGGTTCCTTCGATGCATCGCGATCCAGGTCATATGCAAGAGCTTCAGGAGAAAAGCTGCCCCAGAGCTTGCTGGAGATCGAATTTTTCAGCCCTTCAGGTGTTGTGACAAAATCATAGCCCTGGTCTTTAATTTGAGCAATTAAATCTTGGCCGTCCTTACGCCCTGCTGGCTCCAAAAACTTGCCGCCTCCACCTAACACAACGTCAACTCCATTGTAGGCTTGTTGCATGCTGAGTGCATCATAATTTTTGCGGTCAGGATAATGTGCGGTAAAATCAGCTGGTGTCGCATGCATAATCTCCGAAGTAGCAATAATTCCGGTTGATTTCCCTGCTAGCTTGGAAGCCTCCAGAATGGAAGCTACAGGCTTTTTGGCGTCACCTGCTGCGATCGGTTGCTGTCCGGGCATCGTTGCTTCATCTGGAAGAACGCCTACATACCCAGTATGTGACTTATGTCCTGTGGCAAAAGCTGTACCCGCCGGAGCAGAATCGGCAATCGGTGCATCCGCAGAATGTGTACGCACCATCCCGCTTGCCATGCTGTCTAACGTTAAGGATGATCCCTTGTACCATCTAGCCAATGCAGTAGCGTCATTAGCCATGCCGTCTGGAATCAGAATAATTACATTTTTAATTGTCGTGTCCTTCTCGACTGCCATCGCTGTCCCGCCGCTTACGGTTAGCATCATCGTCGCTAGGAGTGCAGCTACCGATTTTTTCGTATGTATCCCCCAACATTTTAGCATTCATTTTCCTCCCAGACCTTTTTTTGTACAACCAGAACTAAGATTAATTATGTTTTATCAGGAGAATGTTAAGGGAATTAATTATCTATATTAAAAGACTCTATTTGTGAAAAAACGCTTCATCTTATATAAAACTTGTGACACATGAGATTCGTTAGGATTGGGCATTTAATTTTATTATTGTATAATCAGTCTATGATGTAATAGGAAAAGCTTATAAGATAAGGAGTATGAAATTCGATGGAATTCAGACAGCTTCAGTACACCCTGCAAATTGCAGCGGAAAAAAACTTCTCACGCGCAGCAGAAAAACTGCATATCGCTCAGCCTTCGTTGAGCCAGCAATTGTCCAAACTGGAAAAAGAGCTTGGTGTACTGTTATTTCAACGCAACACCAGCACGGTGGAACTAACACATGCCGGAGCAAGCTTTGTGGAAAAGGCAAAAAAAATAGTCGACGCGGTGGAACAGCTCCGACAGGAAATGGACGATATCTCTCAGTTGAGAAAAGGGAAGGTCGTCGTTGGCAGTATGCCTATCACGGGCTCCCATTTGCTGCCACATGTGCTGCCTGTATTCAAGAGGGCTCATCCAGACATTGAAATCGTGTTAGTCGAAGATTCATCCATGAATCTGGAGAAAAAAACGGCAAGTGGCGATACCGATCTCAGCCTGCTCTCTCTTCCTCTAGTAGAACCTACACTTTCTTATGTACCCATCGGTGAAGAGTGGATTGATCTCGCTGTTCCTCCAGGTCATCCCCTAGCCCTGCGTAAAAACGGTAATCAGCCGCAACCAGTGCACATGGAAGAACTTAAAGACGAGCCTTTTGTCGTCCTGAAAAAAGGGCAAGGCTTTCGCAAGCTGACGATGGATCTGTGTCATCAGGCAGGCTTTGAACCTAATGTGGTGTTTGAAAGCACCAATATGGAGACACTCCAATCGCTCGTAGCGACAGGTATGGGAGTGACGCTCGTTCCCCGTTTTATCGCCCGCGCCGCCAGCAGCGAGTTTGTTCCAGCATTGCTGCCACTAGCCGAACCTACCCCCAGCCGTACCCTGGCGATTGCTTACCGGAACGGACGTTATTTGTCTAAAGCTGCCGAAGCTTTTATTGATACCTTCCGAGAAACGGTCAAGCAACTTTCTCAAAAGTAGCATCGAACGTGAAAAGGACCGTCTTCCTCCCCAGCCCAAGCTAGAGAGGAAGACGGTCCTGGGGCTTCGCCCCTATACTTTCAATACGGCATTTAGATCACGGGTTCGATTACACTGTTGCGATTGCTTCCCTCTGTCTTCAACGAACCACATTTCATGTTCATTTGAAATCCATGTCAGCCTCGCCTGATTACTCTACACTTGCTCGGAAACTCCACTTTATCCATCCCGCATCACTTCTTTCCTTAAGGTCTCTAGTCTTGGTATCCAAGAATGTCCTACCTCAGTTCCAATGTGCTGTGTGATCCCAAAGTGCCTGTCCTCGCCTTGTTGTGATCAGGGTCTCCCTACATGGGGTGGACTTTTATCCTGATCATAGCCCATTTCAAAGTTGTTTCCGACAACCTGTCTATTTAAGCCTCTCGGCCGTGACAGGCCATCCCTATTCGCCAGTTCGGATCTACTTTGGTTATCCATCGTTATCAACCTCCTGGTGTCGGGATACTATTATAATACACCTATGGGCTGTATCTGAAACAGATTCAACGATTTTTTTATCAGGATGAACCAAATGCTTGCTGCACGTCGGCTTCACTCACTTGTGTTTTAATAACCAGTTTCGAAGGATCTTGAGGCGAATATATCACCTCTATAATACTTCCCTGCTGCAGTTTGGATAGTTGGGAAGAAAAAACTTCCTTTTGCGTGGTTACATTAAATGTCTCGCCGTTGCTTTTCGTTATTGTCAGTGTAAACTGAAGCTTGATTTTATTGGGCCCCGCTTCACCCATGGGTGTGACATCCATTATCTTTGCATAGGCCTGTTCACCGGTTTTGGCAATTTCCATCAGCTCAGGCGATACGCCCTGCTTGACCATTTGCTCATTCATTAACGCTTGCAAATCCATTTGCGACACCTGACCTTTCAGGTCAAGACCTACCTTCATTTTGTCTTTCTCAGATACGATCAACGGAATAATCGAGCCTGGCTGAAATTGAGCCATGGAGGTCAAAGGAATAATCGTCGTCAAAGCAGTATCATATTTGTCTTCACCCTGTTTGGTTACGGTCAACCCGAGCTTTACCTGCGGCTGATTGTTTACATATGTCCCTGTTTGTTGAACACTTGTAATGATTCCAACCCCCGGAACACCCTTCTTGACTTTACCGCCACCAAAAAACAAACCTAAAATACCCGGTAGAAATATAAGCGCAAAGCCTGTATAAATTAACGGCCGATACCACGGGGCTCCCATAATTAAAAATGGATCATCCCATAAATATTCAGCCAGAAAAGGCGAAAATCCTACCCCAAACACCAGAAGTACCCCGATCAAACTCAAAAATCCTTTCATTCTCCAAAACCCCTTTTTCAATCATTTATTTAAAAAAATGTGCTCGCAAGAATGGTGAAACGCCCGCCAATCATTTACGCTGTCACCAGCCCCATATAAATCAGCTCTGATGGATTTGCCGGATTGCTACCCAGACCCACCACATCTCCAGGTCGCGGAATTTGCAGCTTAGATACGAGCGTTTCCAGCGTTTTTTGGTATCGATTGCCGCTAACTTCCGTCACATCTAGTACAAGCACCACAATCGGATCAAAATTCACGAGCTTCCCGGTATCTGTTACCGAAATCACAACCGCAGTTGCTGCCATCGCCAAGCCTCCGTTAGCCGCCGTTTGAGCTTGTCTTGCCGAGTTTAAGCTCTGGTTGATCTGTTCCCGATGCTCTTTGGGGACCAGACCTTTCATAAATAATCCGGACAAGCCCTTATTCATCAGTTGATCTGCATGTTCTATCGCATCCTGCTGTTTTTTCTTCTTACCGAAAAAGTTCATCATGTGGTTGCACCTCATATTTTGTATTGTTGTACCTTATGAATTCAGTATAGAAGACGGTATCCAACACCACAATACGTTTTGACGCATACAAAAAAACCGAAAAAACAGCAGCTTTAAACTGTTTTTTGTCGGTTTAGTTTTGAGCTTTGGGGCGGTTTGCACAAAATTTTGCGCACTTCAGAGCATTCTTTTGCACGATCATCTGAATGTTTTGTGAAAAACGAGTGCATTCAGCCTATTTTTTACGCAAAAGATAGACCAGCTTACGATAATACGCTGATGATTCTTTATAGCGACGACTGTCCTCGGATACTACAGCCAGCGTTTCATATAGTTGCTCAAGCCGCGCTGGATGCTGGAGAGTTTCAAAATAAGGCAAACATTGCAGAGCATGCGTCCAAAAAGTATCCTGTTTTCCCTGGGCAAGCGCAAGCTGGCTTTCATAAAAATCAAGCCCCATTTGCTGATCCGTTGTCAGATTAGTTTTACGTAGCTGATCCAGATGCTGTGAGAGCAGTCCCCAGTTTTTTCGGGCAAATGCAATCTCACAACGGTATATCAGCGTAACGGGCAGCATCATTTGTTGCATTTCCTCTCTCTCCCGACTCACCAATGCTTCAAAACGCACTACTTCTTCCAAGGCCTTATCCAGCTCGCCAATCGATGTCAGCATAATAATCCGATTGTTCAGGATCGTCGTAAGCATATCTGCCGCATTTTCCAAATAGACCAAATTCGCCTCCGCCATAGACAACGTTAACAGTGCTTCCTGTACAGAACCCATAGCAAAGCAATATCCGCTATAAGTCACGTACAGGCCCGTCAGACGGTGAAAGAGCCGATCATCATATACCCTGCGCATTGTTTGCTCAAACACCTGTTTGGCCTGATCAAATTGCTTGACCTGAATGCAGGCCTCCATCATAATGTTTTGCGCATTCAGCCAGTTTTCGGTTCCCTCATCCACCAGGCGGATGAGCTGCGTAACGTTATTTAGTACATCATAATAATGATTTTTAGAGCGGAAATATTGAATTTTATAAAATAAAATTGCTTTTTTTAGTGGTGCGGGCAACTCCACCTCATCCGAGCGACCAAACCTCTCCAAATAAAAATTCAAATAGGTTTGATGCAAATATTCATAGGCTGTTGGGTCATTTAGCTGCTGGTAATAAACAGCCTTCATCAAATAAGTCGTCATTTCCACCACGAGCGAATCGTTGCGATCCTCCAACTGATCCACATAGCTTTCCGTAGCGGGATTAGCCAGCTTGGACAGCTCTGTGAAAATCGTATCCGCTGTAGCCAGCGTCTCCTCATCCTCTGCCGATGCACGTAATAGGTAGGAAGATTGTACACCTAGACGTTCAGCAATTTGCTCAGCTAAATCCTCAGCCAGCGGGTAACGGTCAGCCAATATATTCGCAAAATGTGCAGGTGTAACTAATCCATCTACTAACTCTTTACGGGATAGGTTTTTCTTTTTACACAAAAATTCAATGCGTTCCTTAAGCATGGATTATCCTTTCTATACTGACTATCGGTCATACAGCAGGGGACGCCGATCTTCAAACACTGGAATACGCCCACGCACGTCCTGAACCAAGGCAGACTCAATTGAGCCTGTGAGAATCTCCTCCTGCTCTCCGCCCTCGGCAATCATTTCTCCCCATGGATCTATGATAAGCGAATGCCCGAAGAAATCGGTATCTCCACTACGACCTACCCGGTTACAAGCAATGACATACATCTGATTTTCAATAGCCCGTGCGGTCAGCAGGGTACGCCAGTGGTGAAGCCGGGGATGAGGCCATTCTGCAGGTACGATCAGCAAATTTGCGCCAGACAGGGCCAGACTGCGAGCCAGCTCAGGAAAACGGATATCGTAACAAATTGACGCCCCAGCCTGTATTCCGCCATCCAGTGCGAATACAACTTTCTCCTCGCCAGGCTGTAAATATTTCTCTTCATCCATAAGTCGGAACAGATGAATTTTAGAATACGACGCTACCTCTTTGCCTGTACGGTCAAAAACGAGCATCGTATTGTATACATGACCGTCGCTTTTTTTCTCTGCGATCGACCCTGCTACTACATTCACTTGATAAGTGGCGGCAAATGCCGCTATCCATGCCCGAGTCTCCGTCCCCTCTTCGTCCGCCAGCTCATGAATGCGATCCAAGGCATAACCTGTATTCCACATTTCCGGTAGAACAATCAGATCTGGCTTTTGTTCGGCCTTTACCGCTTGTTCCATTAAAGAACGGATATGATTGTGGTTTTCGGGAGGATTTCCTATCTCTATATGAGCTTGTATAAGTGCCACACCGAATGGCTGAGCTTCCTGATACGTCAAAGTTCTTCATCCTCTCTATGAGCCGGAACTTCCCGTGTCCCATTGTCCGGTATTTTCTCCCATCATAGCCCGATTAGTCTGGATTACGCAACCATACAAGCTCAATTCCCCCTATACAACTCGGTAAAATCGTGATAGATTGTTTCTTAAACTATTCCAAAAGGTCGTGTACATTGATGACTCATTTTTCTATTCCCTCGGCTGACGTCATGAAACAGTTACCCACTCAATTTTTTGCCACACTTGTACAAAATGTAAACCGTGAAATTGCAGCAGGGCATGATGTCATTAATCTCGGACAGGGAAACCCGGACACTCCTACTCCATCTCATATTGTAAAAGCTTTACAGGAATCAGCGGATAACCCGCTGTATCATAAATATTCTCCTTTCCGCGGCTACAGCTTTCTCAAAGAAGCCATCGTCCAGCGCTATCAGGAGGATTACGGTGTAACGCTTGACCCGGAAAGCGAGGTCGCCATCCTGTTTGGCGGAAAAACAGGCTTGGTTCAGCTACCGCAAGTTTTGCTCAATCCCGGCGATGTGTGTCTCGTCCCTGATCCCGGCTACCCGGATTACTGGTCTGGCGTAGCCTTGGCTAAAGCGGAAATGTCATTTCTCCCCTTAAAGGAAGAGAACCATTTTCTGCCTGATTATGAAGCCATTTCCGAAGAAGATCGCCGCCGCGCCAAATTAATGTTCCTTAATTATCCGAATAATCCCACTGCGGCAACTGCCCCACTCTCCTTTTACGAGGATACGGTTGAATTTGCGCTACGTAACGGTATTGTGGTTGCCAGTGATTTTGCCTATGGCGCTATTGGATTCGATGGCAAGCGGCCTGTAAGCTTCCTACAGGCCGAGGGGGCTAAGGATGTGGGGATTGAGTTCTATACCTTGTCCAAAACATACAACATGGCCGGCTGGCGTGTTGGTTTCGCGTTCGGTAATGCCAAGATCATCTCGCTGATTAATTTGCTACAGGACCATATTTATGTAAGCCTGTTTGGAGGTATTCAGGCAGCAGCGGCGACAGCTCTGACGTCCTCACAGGAATGCGTAACCGAGCTGGTTGCTCGCTATGAATCACGCCGCAATGCTTTTTATGATGCCCTTGGTCAAATAGGCTGGAAGGGGACGCGTCCAAGCGGCTCCTTCTTCAGCTGGTTGCCTGTGCCGCAGGGCTATACTTCGGCTTCTTTTGCTGATCTGCTACTGCGTGAAGTCAAGGTAGCTGTCGCTCCAGGGATTGGGTTCGGTAGCGGCGGCGAAGGATATGTGCGAGCAGGGCTTCTGAGCTCAGAAGCTCGACTGGCCGAGGCGGCTGATCGAATTGGCAAGCTAAACCTGTTTGGTTAAGCCGTATTTTCCAGCTACAACTTCTTTGCCAAACCTAGTCTTTTCGTGGTATTCTGTATCCAATATCATTTAGCGCGTTGAAGGGACTATTAAGAGAGGCTCGGTCCTGTTCAGAGAGTAAATTCCGATAGGCTGCAAGAATTTACCTGGACTCTCTCCCAACTCCTATCCCCGAGCGCCCTGCGCAATCAGGCGGTCCCTGCCGTTAACAGGTTTTAAGTGGGATGATCATGAATCATCAATGAAGGTGGTACCGCGGAAGCACAAACTTTCGTCCTTTGCATACAAAGGATGGAAGTTTTTTTGCATTAAAAAGAGTAAAATTAAGGAAGTGGACGTCTTGTCAACACGTATCGTCATTAAAATCGGTAGTAGCTCCCTGACTGGAGTGGAAGGTGGCCTGAATCGGGAAGCCATCGCTTATTTTGCTAGGGAAATCAGCTTGCTTCGTGCAAAAGGCCATGAAGTGTTGCTGGTTACATCAGGTGCTGTAGCTGCCGGATTTCGGGAGATTGGGTATCCCTTTCGGCCCAAACTGCTGCATGAAAAGCAAGCAGCAGCTGCCGTCGGCCAAGCTCTTCTCATGCAAGCCTATGAGCAGGCTTTTAAAAATTTTGACCTCGTAATCGCGCAGGTTCTGCTGACCCGTAGTGACTTTCTGAGCCGCAAACGGATGAACAATGCCGGAATGACTGTAGAAGAATTGCTGCGCCAGCAGGTTATCCCGATTTTTAACGAAAATGACACCGTATCGATTGACGAATTGAAATTCGGCGATAATGATATGCTGTCTGCACTAGTTGCCAATCTGGTCAAAGCCCAGCATTTGATTATCATTACGGATACCGATGGCGTATATACGGCTGACCCGCGCAAGCATCCAAACGCTGTACGTTTTGAACGTATCGAGGAAATTACAGAGGAGATTTATGCATTAGCCGGAGGTTCTGGATCAGCAGTAGGAACTGGCGGCATGCGATCCAAAATCGAGGCTGCCAAAGTGGCTACACGCGGCGGTGTGCCTGTATATGTGGGACGGGTAAGCGAAAATGGTGATCTAGACGCAGCCGTCGAAGGACACGGACCAGGCACTTATTTTGATACTCACCTCTCCTCACTGCCGATGAAAAAACAATGGCTTGGATTTATGTCCACCCCTTTGGGCTCGGTGCATGTAGACCAAGGGGCCGAAGAAGCGTTAGTACACGGAGGACATAGTCTGCTTCCGGTTGGCGTACGACGTGTCGAAGGCAGCTTTCATGCTGGAGATGTCGTTGAGGTACTGGGACCGGAAAATAAGGTATTAGGACGCGGCATCGTCAATTATGATGATGAACAGCTTAAAATGGTACAAGGTTTACCTAGCGGTGAGGTTGTGGGCAAAATTGGTCCCATCCATCGGCTTGAGGTGATCCACAGGGATGAATGGATTACATTATGTATGTAGGGAGGCCATAATATGAGTGATTTAACGACAAACACAGCAATAACAGAGGATAACCAGTTCAGCGAAGTACGAACCAAAGCAAGTCTCGCGAAAAAAAGTGCCGGGGTTATGAACCGACTGACTACAGCACAAAAAAACGAAGCATTGCTTGCTATGGCTGAAGCTCTAGTAAACCATGCAGAAGAGCTGATTGCAGCGAATCATAATGACCTGAAACGTGGACGGGAACTGGGAACGTCCGAATCACTGCTCGACCGCCTCAAGCTGACCGAGGAGCGAATTGGAGCTATTGCTGAAGGATTGCGGCAAATTGCGGTGCTACCTGATCCGGTCGGCGACACGCTTGAGCAAATTGAACGTCCGAATGGTCTGCGGATTGAGAAAATACGTGTACCGCTGGGTGTCATCGGCATCATATATGAAGCGCGTCCAAATGTGACCGTGGATGCAGCGGGCCTGTGCTTGAAAACAGGCAATCCGGTTGTGCTGCGCGGGGGTTCGGCTGCTCTCTCCTCCAACCGCAAGATCATTGAAGTGCTACAGCAGGCGCTAGACGCAACAGCCGTGCCACGCGAGGCGCTTCAACTCATTGAAGATTCAGACCGTGCCTCCGTCAACGAAATGCTCACCTTGAACGGCTTGCTGGATGTGATTATTCCACGCGGCGGGCGTTCACTCATTCAAAATGTTGTGCAAAATGCTACCGTGCCTGTCATCGAAACCGGGGCTGGCGTATGCCATACGTTCTTGGACGCTACAGCGAATGTAGAAATGGCCGAAGCGATTACACTCAATGCGAAGGTACAAAGACCGTCCGTGTGCAACTCGATGGAAACACTGCTCGTACACTCGGATTATGCTCAAGCACATTTAACAGGATTGGCTGAACGTTTTCGTGATGCTGGGGTTGAGCTGCGCGGATGTGCACGGACACGAGAACTAGCTCCTTGGGCTGTCTCTGCGACGGAAGAGGATTATGGCACTGAGTACAATGATTACATTTTGAATGTAAAAGTCGTAAACAATTTGGACGAAGTACTGGAGCATATTGCCCGGTATGGCACGATGCATTCAGAGTGTATTGTTACTGAGAATAAAGCTCATGCTGAGCGTTTTCTGCAAGAAGTGGACGCGGCAGCCGTGTACCACAATGCATCCACCCGCTTCACGGATGGCTTCGAGTTTGGATTTGGTGCCGAGATCGGAATCAGCACACAAAAATTACATGCCCGCGGCCCTATGGGATTGCCTGCCTTGACTTCAACCAAATACCGCGTGTACGGTACTGGACAAATCAGGGAATAATATCATAAATCAATCCGTATCTTTGGAGGTATGAATCCATGTGTGAATCACAAACAAAGGTGTTAATTAACGAGCAAATTACGTTTTTCGGTGCAGGTTCAATGGCTGAGGCTATTATTCGTGGGATGACGAATCGTTCTGTCGTTAAACGTGGCGGTATTACCGTCATCAACCGCAGTAATCAGGCTCGTCTTGAAGAACTCCAACAGCAATACGGAGTATTGTTCCAAACTGAGGATGCAGCCAAAACGGAACTGCTGCGTCATTCTCCAGTGATCGTGCTTGCCATGAAGCCTAAAGATGCTGCCGGGGCACTTGGACAGCTCGGTCCCCTTCTGTCAGATGAACAGCTGATCATTTCGGTCATCGCCGGGTTGTCTATTCGTACCATGCAAACGTTGCTTGGTCGCAAACAGCCAATCGCACGGACGATGCCCAACACATCCAGTTCGATTGGACTGGGAGCCACAGGCATCAGTTTTTCCAAGGAGATCAGCGAAACTCAACGTAAAAACGTGCTTACGATGTTCGAATCCGTAGGTACAGTAACGGTTATAGAGGAAGAGAAAATGGATGTACTGACCGGCATTTCCGGAAGCGGTCCTGCCTATGTCTACTACTTAATGGAGGCCATGATTGCTGGGGGAATCCGCGGTGGCTTGACTCCTGAACAAGCGCATGAACTAACAGTGCAAACTGCGCTTGGCGCAGCACGCATGGTCCAGCAAACCGGAGAGGAGCCTTCTGCCCTTCGTCAAAAAATCATGTCTCCTAATGGCTCCACGGTAGCTGCATTGGAAACACTGGACAAAGGTGACTTCTACGAAACGGTGATTGCGGCGGTGCAGCGCTGCGCTGAACGATCCCGCGAGATGGGAGCTGTACTTAAGGAGGGAATTGAGTGAGCTATTGCCTGGCGACCTACCGAATATACGATGACAAAGCTGATTTTAAGCAAAAGGCCCAATCTATTGCCATCGGCATGACGGTGGGCAGCTGGACTGAGCTCCCGCAGGCCAAGCGGGATGCGATGCAAAAGCATCTCGGCTCTGTTCAATCTGTGGATATTCACGATGGAGGTCCCGGTGAGCGGTACGCCGACTTAACGATCGCTTACCCGGATGTCAATTTCAGCCGTGATATTCCCGCATTGTTGGTTACGGTCTTCGGCAAAATTTCGATGGACGGCCGAATTAAGCTGACGAAGCTGGGTTTCTCGGAAGCATTCCTCTCTGCTTTTTCAGGTCCGAAATTCGGTATCAGCGGCTTGCGTGAGCAGCTTGGCGTGTATGACCGGCCT
This sequence comes from Paenibacillus sp. EKM10P, assembly GCF_011800655.1. NCBI lineage: Bacteria > Bacillati > Bacillota > Bacilli > Caryophanales > Paenibacillaceae > Paenibacillus > Paenibacillus sp. EKM10P. The sequence continues at coordinate 554,859 of NZ_JAALET010000002.1, forward strand.
CTGCTCATGAGCATTTTCAAATCCGTAATTGGGCTCAATTTGGACGAACTGCGTGAACAGTTTACCCGTCAGGCTCTCGGCGGCGTTGATCTGATCAAAGATGACGAGATCTTGTTTGAAAATGGGATGACGCCGATTGAAAAACGTGTCGAAGCCTGTATCCGGGCTGCCGAAGCGGCTGAACGTGAAACTGGTAAAAAGCTGCTGTATGCCGCTAATTTAACCGGTCCAACCTCGCAGCTCAAGACGCAAGCCCTCAAGGCTATTGACGCAGGCGCGAACGCGTTACTGTTTAACGTGCTGGCCTATGGTTATGATGTGCTGCATGAGCTTAGCAGCGATCCCGCCGTTTCGGTACCGATTGCAGCCCATCCTTCATTAGCAGGTGCTGCATACCCATCGCCTCATTATGGTATATCGGCGTCCGTCCTGCTTGGTCAGCTTATGCGGCTAGCTGGTGCTGATCTCGTTCTCTTCCCTTCCCCCTACGGCTCAGTGACAATGCCGCGTGAGGAGAACATGGCGATTCGCGACGAGCTGATCACCCCTGCTCTACCGCTGAAGACCAGCATGCCTGTCCCTTCCGCAGGGATACACCCAGGTCTGGTGCCACTCATTGTACGCGACTTTGGTACTGATGTGGTGGTTAACGCCGGGGGCGGTATTCACGGACATCCACTGGGTACGGAAGCTGGTGGGCGCGCTTTTGTGCAGGCGATTGAGGCGGTGCAGCAGAATGTCCCGCTGGCCCAATACGCCCGCACTCATCCTGAGTTGCAATCTGCGCTCGACACGTGGGGAGGCGAACGATGAGCACAGCCAAGAAGCCTGTCATTTTTTGTGATTTTGACGGGACCATTACGAACAGTGATAATATTGTCGCTATTATGAAGCATTTTAAGCCTGTGGGCTATGAGCCCATCATGCATCAAATCGTGAACAGGCATATGTCCATTCGTGAAGGCGTAGGTGCGATGTTCGCCTTGATGCCTTCGAAGCTTAAGGAAGACGTTATCTCATATGTACTTGGACAAGCGGGTATACGTCAGGGCTTTGCACGCTTTTTGGACTTTGCACGAGAGCAGCAGATTGAATTTTTCGTTACTAGCGGCGGCATTGATTTTTTTATTGATCCATTGCTAGAACCGTTCGGCATCCCCCAGGATCACATTTTTTGCAACGGAGCGGATTTTTCCGGGGCTCACATCCAGATCACGTGGCCGCATCGGTGTGAGGAGCCGTGTAAGAATGACTGTGGCATGTGCAAAACGACCGTCATTCGTCAATACCCTCCCGAGCAATACGAACGGATTTTGATTGGCGACAGCCTGACAGATTTTGAAGGAGCTAAAATTGCCGACCTTGTGTACTCCCGCTCACATCTGACATTAAAGTGTCAAGAGCTTGGCGTACCGCATGTACCCTTTGAGACATTTGACGATATTATCGAGGATTTAAAGCAAAAACAGGAGCAGGGGGTACTGTAATGAGTTTTAACTTGGCAGACATTTCGTTTGAGGAAAAACGCCGTTCACTGGAAGAACTCGCTGATGTCAAGGAGCTATTCGCCTCTCGCAACTGGTTCCCAGGTACAAGCGGTAATCTGTCGATCCGAATTGGTAATTTTCACCCAGAACAATTTTATTTTGCAGTCACCGCTAGCGGCAAGGATAAGACCAAACGTACTCCTGAGGATTTTCTGTTCGTAGACCAATACGGAAAAGCGGCAGAAGCCACAAACCTCAAGCCAAGTGCAGAGACGCTCATCCATTGCGAAATTTACCGCCTGACAGGCTGTGGAGCAGTTTTTCATGTGCATACCGTATTTAACAACCTGATTTCCGAATATTACGGCGAACAGGGCTTTGTACCTGTGCAAGGCATCGAGCTCATTAAGGCTTTTAACATTTGGGAGGAAAATGCCGCCATTCAGATTCCCGTACTGCCAAATTATGCTGACATCGCCTCAATTGCCAAGCTAGTACCAGACGTGCTGAATGATCAGGTTCCAGGCATTTTATTGCGTAATCATGGCATTTATGCATGGGGTCGTGATGTGTTTGAAGCTAAAAAGCATCTGGAGGCGTTTGAATTTCTGTTTGAAACGACCTATCGCTCCTTGCTACTGAAAACTTCAAAATGAATAAATTATATATATTAAAGATGCGTATCATTGAATGGTAAAAGTGGTCATTGAATGAATATTGAGAACGGTACCTAGCGAAAGCACGGAACGTTCTTTTTTATTTAAAAAAAGCAACCTATCCTACTGGCGACATAAAAACCTAATCTGTTCTTCTCAAATGGAGTTTTTTAATCCGATGAAGGTATCAACTGCAAATTAAAAGGCAACTGGGGTGATAAGTTGAGTAAAGAATTAAAAGATATAATATTAAGTTTAGAAAAGCAGTTAATGCATGCTCGAAGAGAGGATTTTGAAAAACTATTAGCTCATGACTATATTGAGTATGGTTCGTCGGGTAGAAAGTACGACAAGTCAATGCAATTAACCTTTTTAAAGAGTAGGTCTCCATTGAACCATATACCATTTATAATTACTGACTTTAACATAAGGTTGTTATCTTCAGAAATTATACATGCAACATACTGTACTGAGTCGAATGATACCGGAATTAAATCATTAAGAAGTTCAATTTGGAAATTAAATGAAGGGCGATGGCAAATTTCAATATAGTAAAAAAACAACGTCCCCTATTGGGGACGCTCCAGCGTGAATTGCTCACCTAGCTTTGCATAGTTGTTTCCAGCCAACCGACTCACCGGACGCAACTCCTTGGCAATCACATATGTATTTTGGTACGCTTCCTCTGATAAATGATACTGCACTACGCGCCCAATTAATAGGTCACAGGCAGGTGTGTCCTCCTTGCCTCCCAGCGGTATCACCTTCTCCAAAATACATTCCATACGTATTTTCGCTTCAGTCACACCGGGAACTGCAATTTTTGTACTCTTTATTGGGGTGAGACCTGCCAGTGTAACCTCACTCTCCTCCGGCGACAGACGGGAAGCCGTCACATTCACTGCCCCCACATTGTCTTCGTCTGTAATATGTACGACAAAAGCATTGTGCTCCATCGCATTACGCGCTGTATCTTTAGAAACTCCATCGACACGCTGTACGGATACAGACAGCAGTGGCGGCTCGGCAGCAACGATGGAAAAATAACTGAACGGAGCACCATTCAGCACCCCTTCGCTGCTCAAAGTCGTTACAAACGCTACCGGCCTTGGGATAATACTCCCGGTCAACAGCTTATAATTTTCACGCTCTGTAAGTGTGTCAGGATTCAATGAAATCATTTTTTTCCTCTTTTCCGGTTACATTCGCTCTTCGAATGCATATCATCAAATTACGCCTGGTAAGCAATACATCTTGAACTATTGACATAGCTGAAAACCCAGGCTCCCTAACAAGTATCGCGCGTATAATGCAAAATGTAAAGCTGAAGCACGAAGCACTCTCTATTTTTCAACCACATTTCCCTGACTGTCACGCACAGTAACCGCTATTCCCTCAGGCACCGCAATGGTAACGTCCAGCTGATGATGTGTCTGCATAAAACGTGTGGGAACCTGGCTGAGAAGTACATATAGTGTGTCTCCAATTTGCTTTGTCTGATACAGCTCCGTTCCTTTGAAATCATCCTCATTGCCTGTATATATATAATTCCCGAACACATGCACCTCCGGTGAGGTGGTTGCGTCAATTTTGACCGCATAGGGATCTTCTCCCTGTACAATCACCTTGGTCACTCCGGCAGGAAGTTTTTCATGCCAGTCTGGGAGAGTCCTTGTTTCCTGAACCGAACTCATCATTTCTCTGACTTGCGGAGTGATGCCCAATGAGCTGACTAAGGCAAATCCGATACAACAAAAAACCAATATCGCCGTAATAAACATACTGAACAGATCATAGCGAATGCGCTCACGTGTCCCTTTCCAAGCGGTATACATTAAAATCTCCAGTCCCAGCAAAACAAACACGACAGGCCACCACGTCAACGCTTGATCCAGTATGCCCGCTCCCCAAAACTTAGAGGCAAACGTTACGCCGCCCAGCAGTACAAGAAAAAGTCCCATGGACAGCCTTCCAACTTTCCACACACCTGTTGGAGCGTTTGAGCTCTTGGAGGTGCCATTCTTATGGGATGAAGTACCCAATAAACCTATTGCCCCAGTCACGTCGCTCTGAGAGTGATGGGCTCCCTTAAAGGAAGCCTCACTCTTTGAAAATTCAGTATCCATTCTATCGTTTCTCCTTTGCTCGCTTCAATTTGGAATTGCCAATCATCATCCAAACACCGCCGCCAATTAATAGAAGAGAGACAATAATGGTTCTTAAATACATATCAACTAAATTGTAAATTTGTCCATCCGGGAACAGACGGTCCAGTGTCGGAACAAGTACGTTAATCAGGATGTAGTATGCACCCAGCAGAAGCAGTCCTAAGCCTACCCAGCGGTGATATTGAGCAAACATAGCGATCACAGGCTTGTCGATCAGCTGCTCCCGTCCATAACGACTTACCTGCTGCAATGCATCAAAAAAGCTGTAAAACCAGACCACCGGGATTAGAAACAAAAAGAGTGAAAGATGCAGCACGTCCAGTATATAGATAAATCCTAAAAACAGTAGCATGAGCTGTAGTCCACGTTTTTGCAACCCAATATACATATGTCCGGCACCGGGAAATACCGATAAAATGGTAGCCAGCATTTTACTACGACGTCCCTCAACTCTTCCATGCTCCAGTTCCTCAAACAAAGTCCGGTCCTGAAGAATGTCTCCAGCTTGTTTACGATGTACATGCTGCACCGCATCAAACATGCAATACAGCCAAATAATCGGCAACACGCCTGCAAACGCCAAAAATCCGGATTCGTTCGTTATGCTAGTAATAAAGATGAGGATCGCGCCAAAGCCAAAGAAGGATAACAGAAAAGACAAGCCACGCTGCATCAGCCCCAAATGAAGGTGCCCCAAACCCGGAATGAATGACAGCAAAATCGTAAAAAATCGTTCATTATCCGATCCTTTTTGAAAAGCAGGTGATCCTGCCATACCATAGTATCCTTGTTGATAATACCCGGGACCAGATCCCATACCTCCCCCCGTGGTATTCGTGCCTGTGTCTGTTGCTCCCTCCGGCACCTCTCCTGTTAAACCAGCCTCTCCATAAGGTTCACTTTGCGAGTAAAAGCCATATGGATTGGGTCCTGCATGAGGGGGGTATGGAGCAGCGACTGCACGAGGATCATAACGTAATAAGCTAATCACGATATGCAGCATGCAGAGTCCCCATAAAAGGGCAGCAATAAACATACCCACCAAAAAAAACGCTCCGTCACTTGCTACCACTGACAAAAATATTCCCCCTGCCAGACATCCGAAAAACAAAATCGTATAGACAAACGCATTGGCTTTTCTGGTCCAGTAATAGTGTCCTACACCCGGAATGATGTTCAATAGAAATGCCAATAGCTTGCTTCGTTCCGTATAAGGCATCGCTACACTTCCTTTCTATTTATGGAATCTTGGTAAAATTCCCAACTGAAGGTTGATTTTAAACTTGTTCATATTACCCTTAAGTCATTTAGGGCTTTAATTTATCGAGCCAGGTTGTCGTAGCTTGCATGACTTCTTCACTGTAAGAGACGCGTTCTTTTGAAGGAACTGGCTTATTGCCTGTTTGCGGCATCATTTTGTCAAAGGCTCCACTGGATAGCAAGATCAACGTCAGACTTGCGGCAATAACATAGTGGAACACAGGTTTTTCAAACCAACGACGTTTTTTGAACATAATTTGACTCGGTTCAGCTTCTATATTAGGAAGAACGGCCATTACCTGATCTGTGAAGCGCTCCGTATCCATCCAGGCAGAGTGTTCTTCCAATGTCGGCTCTAATTGCTCCAGTGCGACAAGATATAACATCAGCGCTTGTTCATCTTCCAACAAGAGCTTTTCCAGTCGGGTAGATTCCTCTATCGAACAAGTTCCTGTAATGTATGCATGCCAGTCATTCGTTTGCCCTTCCATCCACGGTCTATCCTGTTGGTCAGTCATTGCCATTCCTCCTCCTTCCAGTGATTCCGAATCCATAGTCGTGCCCGATAGAGTCTGGACTCTACCGTTTTTAAAGCTACCTGCGTCTCTTCTGCTATTTGATCGTAGGTTTTGCCCTGCATATAGTAGGCTTGAATAATATCTCGATGCTGCTGGGGCAACTGGGCGATTTTTTGTAATAGTTCTACCGTTTGCTCTTCGCGGATGAGACGGGCCAATACATCTTCATCCGGGGAAGGGAGCTGCACAAGGGATTGTGCCACGTCTATAAGCTCTGCGGGTCGCCTGTCTTGTTTGCGTTTAATATCCAGCGCTTTATGGAGCGCAATTCGGCTCAGCCACGTTTTAAACCCTTCGTTCCGGTACTGGGGGAGAGACTTGTACACTTGAACGAACGCCTCCTGCGCGGCATCCTCCGCTTCCTTGCTGTCATGCAGTACCGAATAGGCCACATGAAATACATGCTTGCTGTACAGCTCTACGATCTCACGGAACGCCTGCCGATCACCGGACCGGATTCGTTCAATGATTCTCTCTATATCAATGACGCTCTCCCCCTTCCCAATACTATAGACGCCAGGAATTTTTCTCCCCCTGCACATTTCGAAAAAAAAATTTAAAAAGGACACACCCTCCAATCGGAAAGGTGTGTCCTCTATCCTTAAAGTCTGCTTACTCACTTTAATTTCTGCCCTTCATGTGCACAGGCGTTACTCCACGGTTGTCCATGTATCGCCATCTCACTGTGAAAGTCATAGTGCATCAAATTACTATCCACAAGGCTCAATTTGCTACTTTAATTGCGACCGCCACCACGGAATCGCTGAGCATATTCTTTCGCATCCTGTGCATTACGAACCCGGTTTCGGCTCCACTCTAGCAGAATGCGATCTATATACCGGAAATGTACCTTCCCAGCAAACACCGCTTCCTTCAGAGCCAGCAAAATCAGTTCCTCCGGATATCGATCCTGATCCACCCAACTGCTGATCGTCTCATATTCCATCGGTGATAATGGTCGGCCGAATTCTTTCTCAAAAATCGTGAATAAATTTCGTTCTTCTGTAATGGGAGATTCCGATACTCCATTCAGTAAATCCGGCTTCCCGGCAAACAAAATGTCATCTTCATCGTGCTGCTCCGAACGCTCGGCGATCATACATTCAGCCAGCTTGCGATACAGACCCGCCAAGTTATAACGTTCAAATTGGACGGATGAACTGCGGTCTTCCACGGAATCTATTCGCAAAAACCCTTCTTTCATGAGCTTACTGAAATAAAGCGCGATTTCGTTTGCAGTGCACCCAATTCGAGCCTGCAATTGCTCCCATGTCGGAAATTCATTACGTTCCGCTTGTTTAAATGCAAGTAACTGCATCAGTAGCAGCATTTCACCATCCGTCAGCCGAAGCGTCCGATAATGCTTGAGCAAAGCGTAGGGAATTTGAACCATTCCGGTTTCCATAGCATAGGCTACTCCCTCCGCCCAATCTGCCGCTGATGTCTTATCAAATGATCCTGTCATTGATTATGGATACAAACGATACAGCATACGTGGGAACGGAATCGTTTCACGTACATGATCGAGTCCACAAATCCATGCTACTGTACGCTCCAGTCCCAATCCAAAGCCAGAATGCGGAACGGTACCATAGGTGCGCAGATCCATATACCATTGGTAGGCTTCGCGTGCCAGGTTATGCTCGTTAAAACGTTCTTCCATCAATGCTGGATCGTCAATTCGTTGGGAACCCCCGATAATTTCGCCATAACCTTCAGGAGCGATCATATCGGCACACAGAACAACCTCTGGGCGGGATGGGTCAGGTTTCATATAGAATGCTTTAATGTGAGTCGGCCAATGCGTAATGAACACAGGCTTGTTATATCTTTCGGCAATAGCTGTTTCATGAGGAGCACCGAAGTCTTCTCCCCACGGGATGTCGAATCCTTCACCTTGAAGGAAGGCAATCGCCTCATCGTACGTAATCCGTGGAAACTCACCTTGAATTTGCTCCAGCTTCGAAACATCGCGTCCGATAGCTTCAAGCTCCTTCGCACAATTTTTCAGAACAGACTGCACGATATGGCTTACAAACTGCTCCTGAACGCGCAAGGATTCTTCGTGATCCACAAAAGCCATCTCAGGCTCGATCATCCAGAACTCAATCAGGTGACGACGTGTTTTGGACTTTTCCGCACGGAAGGTTGGACCAAAGGAATATACTTTACCCAGCGCCATTGCCGCAGCTTCCATGTACAGCTGTCCGCTTTGTGTCAAATAAGCATCCTCGTCAAAATATTTGATGTGGAACAACTCAGTTGTACCTTCCGCAGAAGAAGGAGTCAAAATAGGCGGGTCTACCTTCGTAAAACCGTTGCCGTTGAAAAATTCCTGTACAGCACGGATAATTTCCGCCCGTATGATCAGAACCGCACGTTGCTTGGCGGAACGTAGCCACAAATGGCGATGATCCATCAGGAAATCTACACCGTGCTCTTTTGGGGTAATCGGGTAGTTTTCGGTCAAATGAATGATTTCAATACCTGTAACCGTTAATTCATAGCCCGATTGACTGCGCGGCTCCTCTCGCACGATTCCAGTTACATAAAGGGAGCTCTCTTGTGTCAGGGATTTGGCGTCATTCCAAATATCCTCAGACACTTCGCTTTTTACGATAACCCCTTGAATATACCCGCTACCATCACGTAGTTGCAGGAACTGAATTTTACCGCTAGACCGCTTATTGTTTACCCAAGCGCCAATTGTAACCGTTTCCCCTACATGGCGACCCACTTGGGCAATCGTACTTTTATTTGTCATGACCGTCTCTCTCCTTGAACCGAAAATCAAACAGCCCTCCCCCTTGGGTTAGGCTGTTTGGTGCATGTGGTACTTAAACCATAGTTCCACATGTATAAAGTTTACACTTACGGACCGAACTACTGAACCAGACGGAACGTGTCACGGGCAATTACCAGTTCTTCGTTTGTTGGAATGATCAGTACTTCTACCTTTGAATTTGCAGTTGTAATCCGGCGAATCTCGCCAGAACGAATAGCGTTCAATGATTCATCCAGCTCGATACCGAGGAATGTCAGTTGTTCCAACACTCTCTTACGCAGAACGATGGAGTTCTCGCCTACGCCTGCTGTAAATACAATTACGTCTACTCCGTTCATTGCGGCAGCATACGAACCAATATACTTGCGTAGACGGTATTCATACATTTCAAATGCCAATGTAGAATTAGCTTCGCCTTTTTCCATACCTTCAGTGATTTCACGCATATCACTGCTGATACCAGAAATAGCTAGAAGTCCACTATGCTTGTTCAGCATGGAATTGACTTCATTGACAGTCAATTCTTCTTTGTTCATGACATAAGGCACGATTGCTGGGTCCAAATCACCACTACGAGTACCCATCATAAGTCCTTCCAGTGGAGTCATACCCATGGAAGTATCTACAGACAAACCGCCTTGAACTGCTGTTACACTACCACCATTACCGATATGGCAAGTGATGATCTTCAAGTCTTCCAAAGGACGGCCGACAAATTTGGCAGCTTCCTTACTTACAAAGTCATGGGAAGTGCCGTGTGCACCGTAACGACGAACCTTATACTTATTGTACAACACTCTCGGTATGGCGTACATATAAGCTTTTTCTGGCATGGTTTGATGGAACGAAGTATCAAATACCACAACTTGCGGTACTTCTGGCATATTCAATTCAGCCGCTTTAATCCCCATCATGGATGCTGGGTTATGCAGTGGAGCCAGGTCGAACAAGCGACGGATTTCACTCTTCGCTTCAGGAGTTACGAGCGCTGACTGTTTGAAAATTTCGCCTCCATGAACCACACGATGGCCCACAGCCTGAATTTCGCTAATGCTGGAGATAACACCATGCTCTGCATCTGTGAGTGCATTCAGTACTTTACGGATGGCAGTAGTATGCTCCAAAATTTCGCTAACTTCAGTGTATTCTTCCTTATTGGTTGGTTTATGCGTCAGAATCGAAGAGTCCATACCGATGCGCTCTACCAATCCTTTTGCCAAAACGGACTCGTCCGTCATATCATACAATTGGTATTTCAGGGAAGAACTCCCTGCGTTGATTACGAGGATTTTCATATCCGGTCACCATCCTTGTCATACTTAAAGAAGCCTTCGCCCGATTTCACGCCCAGATTACCTGCACGTACCATTTTCTTCAGGACGATGGACGGACGGTATTTCAGTTCGCCAAATTCACGGAACATCCGCTCCAGAGCCGCCAAAACAGAATCCAGACCAAAGCGGTCAGCCATTTCCAAAGGACCGTTTTGGAAGTTGTAGCCGATACGCATAGCATCGTCGATATCTTCGGCAGAAGCTACGCCCTCTTGAAGTACATGAGCTGCTTCGTTAATCAGCAGACAGATAATCCGGCTAGTTACAAAGCCAGGAGATTCATAAATCATGACTCCTTTTTTCTCCACGATTTCTTCCACGAACATTTTCGTGTTTTCAAAGGTATCATCTGAAGTTTTCAAACCACGAATAATTTCTACAAGATCAATACGGGATACTGGATAAATAAAGTGCATACCAATAACACGCTCTGGATACTTGGTCGAGCTGGCAAGCTCGGTCAGGCTCAGCGTGGATGTATTACTTGCAAGGATGATGTTGCTTGGACATACATGATCCAGCTCTTGGAAAACAACTTTCTTCTCATCCAGATTCTCTGTAATGGTTTCAATGACCATATCACAGCTAGCGAGCTCCGCCAGATGGGATACTTTTTCAATACGAGATAAAATCAGTTTTTTCTCTGCTTGGGTAATTGCCCACTTTTCCAGTTGCTTATCTAGACTTGTTTCAATCATATTATAAGCGTAGTCTAGTTTCTCTGGTGTCTGCTCTACTAGCAGCACATCGATTCCTTTGGACGCAAGCATTTCAGAAATACCTTGTCCCATGGTGCCGCCGCCAATGACGCCGATTTTTTTAAATTGCATGGTTCTTAACTCCACCCTTTCCTGGTCACTCTCATATATTGTATCCTTCTTTGTCGAAAAATACATGTTTATGTCCCAATAGATAATAATATCTTAGCACGGACTAAAAGTAAAAAAAAATAACCAGCATAAAAAATTATGCTGGTAATAAAGCATTTTCACTAAATTGACATCTAAATTGATCTCCGGATAGCGTTTCTTCCTTCATCAAGATGTCAAGAGAATTGTCGAACACAGGACGATGCTTTTCCAACAACTCCAAAGTGCGGTTATGCAGGTCATTCATAATCTCGCCATTTTCCCGCATGAGTTCCTCTTTTGTAACCATTTCCATGTTAATAATCCCAAGAGAAGTTAAACCGGAAGTCATCATCGTATGAACGATGTTCAGTGCCTGCTCAAAATCATTACTTGAACCAGTACTTCGACCGCCGTAGTACATTTCTTCTGCTGTAGCACCTGCAAGCGAGATCATAATTTGCTCCTCCAGGTACTGCTTGGTATATAAATAATGCTCTTGCTGTGGGTTGTGACGCACGTAACCGAGCGCTTTCCCACGCGGGCTGAGCGCTACTTGACTTACACTACCAGGACGGACGATTTCAGCCATAATAGCATGTCCCAGCTCGTGAATCGCTACACGTTTTTTCTCTTCGAATGTCGATTCTCGGTCTGTTTTTTCGCCCATCATCACCTTGTCAATCGCCATGGACAGATGACTTTGCGCAATCATTTGCCGATCCTGTCTCATTGCATAGATAGCCGCTTCATTCATGACGCTCTCCAACTGTGCACCGGAAAAACCGTAAGACTCCTCTGCAATTTTGTCCAAATTAGCATCTTCCTGGATCGGTTTGTTTTTGGCATGAATTTTAAGGATATGAAGACGACCCTTTTTATCAGGTAAGTCTACTTGAATATGACGGTCAAAACGTCCTGGACGCGTTAAGGCGCTGTCCAACATTTCTTTACGGTTTGTTGCCGCAATGAGCAATATCCGCGGCGTATCTGCCGAATAAATGCCATCCATTTCTGTCAGCAACTGATTCAAAGTCTGATCATATTCTCGTTGCTGCCCACCCTCACGCTTACCGCCAATAACATCAATCTCATCAATAAAAATGATTGCATTTTCTTTCTTTTCCTTGGCTGCACGAGTGCGAGCCTCCCTAAACAACTCACGGACACGACCTGCACCAACACCTACATACATTTCAACAAATTCACTGCCTGAAGCTGCAACAAACACTGAATTGGTATAGTGTGCAGCTGCTTTCGCCATCAGCGTTTTCCCTGTTCCCGGAGGGCCTGTAAGCAAAACGCCTTTCAATGGACGAATGCCAAACTTGGAAATTTCATCATGACGATTCAAAAAATCCAAGGCTTCACGCAATTCCTGTTTAGCGCTTTCTTGTCCACCAATTTCCTCAAAAGTCAGCTTGTCCGGACCATTTTTTTTACGTTTGCGCTCTTGCCCGGCACCTACGGCCAAGCCGCCACGAGCATGCATGAGCATTAACAAGCCACTGAGCATCACGCCCGCAACAAGAAGAGGGATAATGTTTACCCCAATAAAAACGAGAAATATAATGGCCACCGGCACAATACCGATTAATATTTCCTTGATCCATCTAGGCATTAGGCCATACCCCCATTTGCTGAGATTGACGTGGCAAAACGATAAACTTCGTCGCATTGCCTTCGCTGAGTCGGATATAGACATTGTTCGAATCCATATCGGTATCAGCCTTGATACCTGTCTTTTTCTTTTTCATCTGCTCAACTGTAGATGAAATTTGAGTATACTTTTTATTTTCCATCGCTTCGGCTACAGGAAACATAGCCTCAGACCACCATTGATTCAGTGCTGAATTGGAACGATCTGCGATATCCAGCTTAATGGTGCGGCTGCCAATGATGGATTGCCCTTTTTGCTTAACCACATCGACTAATCCGGCCACATCCGCCTGCGGTTTGAGATCTAGTTTCAATACCACCTGATCCTGTTTAATATCTATTTGAGCGCTTGTCACGCCTGGATATTGAGATACCAGTTTTTCCAGAGGACTTTGCATTGTAACCTGACGGTAAATGAACCATCCTCCAAACATTAACAAGGCTGCCAAAACGGCCGCCACAACAATAGGAACTGCACGCAATTTCAAACAACATCCTCCTCTCAAAATGTAAAACCCAGAAGAAACGGGACGAATGTCAACAAACAACCAAATTGCATGATCTTATAATGATCAGCAACTCATTTATCTATCATTTTTGTCTATCACTTATAAAATATAGTATATCATAACGTAAATCTAATATCGAAGGCAATGTGTGGAGGAGTTGTGATAAGGCAAAAAGATGCTTCTGGCTTTTAGTCCAGCTTTGCGGAGCATTAAGTAAAAAGACGCAAATACGAATTAAATCGTATTTGCGTCTTTTTCTAATACTTTCAATCATTCCAAGCTATATAGACTGAGTATAAAAGTTATTTGGAGTGGCCCCATAGCTGTCAGCCAGCGGAGTGGAACACTTGAATCTGCAGAAGCGAAGCGATCGTAAGATCAAATGGACTACGCAGCGCTCCTAACGCTTTTGGGTACTCCCAAGCCACCGATCCACACTCTTAACATCGCGCTAGTAATTAGGCAAAGTATATTTTATCCCCGTCGATGCTCCATCTGAGAAACGGTAAAAGGTATAGTGGTGATGGCTTTCATCATCGTAAAACAGTTGCCATACATATTCGCCATTGAACACACTCGGTTGGAGCCTTACAATTTTTGCATTTGGAAGTTGCTGCTGAATTATCGCTGTCATTTTTTGCTCGTCGACTCCGTTTTTCATCAGCTCGGTATGAACACCGCTTGGATCTGCGGCAGGTATGTTAGGTTTCCCCTCCATTTTTTGAAAAGGAACCCACACCATTATATTTTCATTCTGTGCGTTTTTTCCTTGAACTACCCAATATATCTGATCCCACACAGACTTCCATGTCTGAGTCGTGCTAACCAGACCACCTGATTGCTTGGCCTTCATGATAGCGGCATTTTTCTCAGCCACCTGGTCTTGAGTAACATACGAATAATACCAGAAAATGCTGACCAGGATCAGTATTACGGCCAAAATGGCGACCGCTATCCATTTCTTCTTATTTTTCAAACCTGTGCTTCCTCTCTAAGGGGATGTGACACCTAAATTAGCGCGACAGCAGCCCTTCAAAGGCGGCTTGTGCCTCATGTTTGATACGTTCCTCGTCCATCGTCAGGCATTCGCCATTTTTCACAACCTGACGGCCGTCTACCCACACATGAGCCACGTCTTTGGCACTTGCAGAGTATACGGCATGAGAAATAAGATCTGTACGCGGCAAGAAATGGGCCTGATCCAGATCTAGCGCGATAAAGTCAGCCTTATTGCCTGCTGCCAGCGCTCCTACCTCTTTTAAACCAATCGACTTTGCACCATACTCTGTTGCCAGACGTAGTGCTTCATTTGCAGGAACTGCCGTTGGGTCGCCAGATACTCCCTTGTGAATGAGTGCCGCCAGACGCATTTCCTCGAACATATCCAGGTTATTATTGCTGGCAGGACCATCTGTTCCGAGTGAAACAGTAACTCCTGCACGCAGCAATTCAGGCACTCTAGCTACACCACTTGCCAGCTTCAAGTTGCTGCCTGGATTATGCGATACCGCCACACCTCGTTCCGCTAACAAAGCTATTTCTTCGTCGTTCAAGTGAACGCCGTGGGCAACAAGTGAAGGACGGGAGAAAAAGCCAAGCTTATCTAAGTGTGCAACTGGACGCAAGCCGTAGTCGCGTACGTTTTGTTCAACTTCGGCGATCGTCTCGGACATGTGCGTATGCAATGGTAAATCGAGATCATGTGCTGCTTGAACAAATTTCTCAATAAACGCAGGCGGGCATGTGTATGGGGCATGAGGAGACATCATTGTTGTGATACGTCCGTCTGCTTTTCCATGCCAGTTACGCGCAAAAGTCACGGCCTCAGCTAGCTTGATCCGTTGTTCTTCTTCTGAACAGAGTCCAATGGCTCCACGCATCAAGCTTGCACGAATGCCCGACTCTTCAGCTACACGAGCCACCTCATCCATATGATCGTACATATCCAGGAAAGTCGTGGTTCCACCTTTCAGCATTTCCAGCACTGACAAAGAAGTTCCCCAGTACACATCCGTAGATGTAAACTTGGCTTCCATAGGCCACATTTTTTCCTGAAGCCACACTTGAAGTGCCAAATCATCTCCATACCCTCGCAGCAGAGACATCGCCGCATGACCATGAGTATTGATCAGACCAGGTAAAAACAATAACCCCTTGCCGTCGATTGCTTCTGTCTCTTCCTCACCCGCAGGCAAAGTCTCGCCAATGTAAGTAATACGGCTATCCTCCACAATCATAAAACCATGGATTACCCCAGCCTCGGGTCCATTCACGGCAAACGAGCCGTTTTTAATCATCCATTTATTCACTGTCATATTGTGCTTCTTCCTTTCCGTCCTCCAGATAATAAGCGAGGCTAAGCAAATCAGTTGTAAAGTCTGTGGCATGTATCCGAATGTTAGCCGGTGCCTTGAGAATGATAGGTGCAAAGTTCAAAATCGCTCCAATTCCACTCTCAATCAGCCTATCAGCTACGTGCTGTGCCTCAAAATCAGGTACAGTAATAATCCCGATTCGTATATTTTTTTCTTTCACAGTCGCTTCCAGTTCATCCATCGGCTGTACGACCAAAGTATTGATTCTGGTCCCAACCTTATCCGGGAACGCATCAAAAACCGCCACAATCTTCATATTGTCTTTTAAATAAGCATTATAGTTCGATAGGGCTTGACCCAGATTACCTGCTCCGACCAATACTACATTAATTTGCTGGTCGATTTTCAGGATATGGCGTATTTTCTCGATTAGATAAGAAACATCGTAACCGATGCCCTTCCGACCAAAATCGCCAAAATAGGCAAGATCTTTACGAATTTGGGCCGGATTCAAATCTAACCTCTGTCCCAGCTCTTGAGAAGAGACCGTAGCCACCTCCCGTTTGTGCAGTGCATTCAGATAACGTAAATATACGGGTAATCTCCGTACGACAGCCTCTGAAATTTTATCTGATTTCATACTTGCTCCCCCTAATTGTAACGGACTTTAAGTGTCCGTCCGTTGTGCCTCTGTCTCCGGGGCGGATTGGAGCCATTCAGCGATGCGGGGCACCATTTGCTCCGATGGCATATGCTCCATTTTTGGTCCCGGTAACGAGTACAAAAAGTGCTTTCCATAATAGGATTCGATCACACGCGTATCGTAAACGATGACGACTCCGTGGTCGCTCGCTGTACGTACCAATCGCCCAAATCCCTGTTTGAAGCGAATAACTGCTTGTGGTACAGACAGCTTCATAAATGGATTCTTCTTCTGCTGCTGGAGCAACTCGCTTTTAGCCTCCAGTAACGGGTGGTTGGGCGGTTGAAACGGCAAGCGAACGATAGCCAGACAAGTCAAAGCTTTCCCTGGAATATCGACGCCTTCCCAGAAGCTACTGGTTCCCAGCAATACAGAAGCTTTCGCTTCCTGAAAACGGCGGGTTAGCTTGCTGCGACTCCCACTGTCCACACCTTGTCCTAACACGGTAATATCGCTGGACGCTAACGCCTCTTTGAGCGGCTCATACACTTGCCGGAGCATCCGATAGGAAGTAAACAGAACGAGCATTCTCCCCCGCGTCGCCTGGGCAGTCGCTCCTAGAGAGCTAACGAGCATCTCTACAAAATGTGCATCTCCTACACTGCCCTTCACACTCGGAAAATCTCGCGGAATGACCAGCAACACCTGATCCCTATAATTAAAGGGTGATGGGAGCTGTGACGTCATTAATCGTCCTTGATCTGCGGCCTCCTGCAAACCGAGTTGATCGGTCATGTACTGAAACGATTTATCTACCGATAAAGTAGCAGATGTCAGAATAATACTTCTTTTTTTGTCAAAAAACATTTCTTTCAACTGGCGGCTCACATCGACGGGCACCGCATAAAATTGCAATGATTTACTACGGAATTGTCCACTCGCTTCAAGCCAATATACGGTTGTTTCATCATCGAGTCGTATAAAGAAGCGCAAATTTTCCCTAATCCCCGCCAAATCCTTAAGCAGACCCGTGATATCTGTAATGAGACTATCCGCCGCATAATCGTCATGTTCTTCCTTGACATCCAGCATCAGCTTGTCGCCCTTGCGCAAAATTTCGCTCAATGTTACATAAAGCTGATTTTCCAATGCCGCCGCCTGATCCCACTTTGCAGGCTTGGCTGACGGTTTGAGACGCGAAGAAAATTGCCCCGTTTCACCTGGTGTGGCATCAGTTCGCTCCGGCAACATGCCAAACAGCTTATCGCTTAGTAGGTCCCAAGTTTCCTTAACCTCTAACACAAGTGGGTACAACTGATCAATGACCGAGGCCCATTCCGTCGACTTCTCATGCCCCGATTTTGCCAACTGCTGACGTAACGAAGGCAATTGCCCATTCTTGCTGTCCTTGAACAATCGAGTCAGCGTATGCACGAGTGTGAAATATTTCATATGCATGCCCAGGTGCTTACCAGCTACTTCCTCTAGATGATGTGCCTCATCAATCACCAAGTGTTCATAGCTAGGCAACAGTTGATGACTTGCTTTGACGTCGGTGAACAGCTTGGAGTGATTCGTTATAACCACATCCGCTGTTCCTGCTTCATGACGTGCACGATGATAGTAGCATTTGCGGAACCATGGACAAGAACGACCAAGACAGGACTCGGAATCACTAGCAACCGTTTCCCAAAAATCCCCTCCACGATTGCTCAGGTTTAGTTCCTCATCATCACCGGTTTCTGTCAGAGTCAGCCAGACAATCATTTGAGCCGCTGTAATCAAGTCTTCCTTTGGTGTCGCGAAGTCTCTTCTGTTTATTTTATGTTCAAACTTACGCAGACACAAATAATGCCCCCGTCCCTTAAAGATGGCAGCCCGGAACGGGAACGGAATCACTTTGGTCAGCATCGGAATATCACGCTCTCGCAATTGCTCCTGCAGATTAATGGTATGCGTGCTTACGGTGACCCTCTGCCCATATTTTACACTGTGATACAGTGACGGAAGCAAATAGCCCAGGGACTTCCCTGTTCCTGTACCCGCCTCAATCAACAAATGCTTATCTTGACTCAGGGCTTGATTTACACCCTCAATCATTTGTATCTGCGCCTCGCGCTCCTCATATTGGCTCAAGGATGAACGCAAATTGTCCCGTACATCATCCATATACTGCTCAAAGGAAACGCCTGACAGTGGATTCGGGTCATCTTCTCTGCGTGGAGCAGCCAGTTCAGTCCAATCTTCCACTTTAAGCGCAAGCTGACGAAAAAACTGATGTTTCTCCAAATCCTGAATAGGATCTAGCTCTTTCTCTTCTCGTATGCCGTCAAGAAACCAACCCAGGTCGCTGTCTTCCTCTGCGAACAAATCGCTAAGCCGCTGTATCGTTATCAGAGGCAGTGCTTGAAGCTCACCCAGACACTTTAAAAACACCTCAGCCGTAGCCAACGCGTCGCTGTCTGCTTGATGAGGGCGGTCATGCGCCAGCCCAAACTCTGAGGAAACAAAACCTAGCTGATAAGAAGATAACGATGGAAACATAATTTTCAGAAAATCCATCGTATCCAAAATTCTACCGCTAAAGGGTAAATATCCACACCGGTCCAAAGCGCTTTGCAAAAAATTAAAATCAAACGCCACGTTATGACCGACGAGTACGACATCGTCCAGCATAGGCACGAGCTCCATCATCATTTCTTCGAGTGCAGGTGCATCCTTGACGTCATCGTCTGTAATTCCGGTCAATCCGGTGATAAAAGGTGGAATAGATCTGCCAGGGTTTACATAAGAGCCGTAAACACGGGAAATGCTGTTATCATGATCTATAATTGCAAGTCCGACTTGAATGATGTCATCCGCGGACTGGGTGCCTGTCGTTTCAAAATCCAATACCGCAAATTTCATTCGAGCTTAATCCTTTCTTATGACACATACAATAATAATAACTCTGTATAATAGCATAGCAGAAGATTGCCTGTTTGGAAATTAAGACAGCCAAAAAAGACGATGCACACGCCGCCTAAGGAGGTGGGCATGCATCGTCTTACTCGGTGTCTGACAACTACATCCAGGTCAACATGGAGCTGTCGTAGCGAAGCTTTTCGACACCGGACAAACAGGCTTGCATATTGTGCAGTGGCTCGGGCAACGTTGGATCGAACTGATGCGCGAGAGCAAAATATTTTTGCGCCTCTTTTACGTCAGCCTGCTTTGCCATCAAACAACCCAGCGCATTATAGATGACCGCTTTTAGCCCTGGCTGTTCAGTCAGGTGCAGCACCTTTTGAAACTGGCTTATAGCCTCTGCTGGATCATCCAGTTGAAAATGAGCCATTCCCATATACATGTGACTCTGCCAGCTGTTCGGAAAATGCTGTAGCACCTGCTCAAATTGCTGGATTGCCTCCGGGTACATAAGTAAGCGATAATACCCCTGCCCCCGGTTAAATGCCGGTAGCTCCTTTTCAGGCAGCTCAGCGTCAGACATGTCGGCCTCTGCAGAAAATCCTGCTGCACGCAGGTAAACCATTTTTTCCTCAAAGGCCAGCCACTCATCCATAATTCCGTCACTCATTCTCCGCAGCAGACTCCAGTGCTGTAGCAGCTCCTGTCTGCGGGGGCCCTGGGCTGATGGGTAATGCTTCACGATATCATCTAACATGCTGTTCATTTCTGCGAATACATGCTGGAACATGTGCATCCCGCCCTTACGAAAGATGGATTAATACACTCACATTTTTCGCTTAAAAGACGGGTTTCATCCGCATTCCCATTCATTACATGATCGTTGCATGTACTTCCTTGTTCATCGTTTGGGCTGGTTTATTATGTTCATCCACAAATACCACAGTTGGTTTGTATGTTTTGGCCTCTTCATTTGACATGGAAGCATAGGAAATAATAATGACTGTATCACCGGGCTGGACCAGACGGGCTGCCGCACCGTTGAGACAAATCACGCCGCTCCCACGCGGTCCGGGGATCACATAGGTTTCCAGTCGAGCTCCATTATTATTGTTTACAATTTGAACCTTTTCATTCTCCAGTAGATCCGATGTCTCCATTAAATCCTCATCTATGGTGATACTTCCCACGTAGTTCAGGTTAGCTTCGGTAACCGTCGCGCGGTGAATTTTTGATTTCATCATAGTTCTAAACATGGGAAAGTACCTCCACTTTCTGTATTCTTATATTATCAATCAGTCGGGTATTCCCAAATTTTACGGCTAGCGCAACAATGACATCTTCTTGCACATCACATAGGCGCTGCCCAGGGCGAAGGGGCTCCAGGCCAGGAAATGTTAATATTTCAATATAGTCAATATCTGCCAAAGGAGATGAGGCGATGGTCGACTCCACCATTTGATGCAACTGCTCAATCGTAATGGTGTTCTGTACAATATCTTCGCTCACTTCTTGCACCTTGAGCAGTGACTGGGACAGCACTAACGCCTGCTCTCGCTGTTCCGCACTTAAATAGACATTACGGGAGCTAAGGGCCAAACCATCGGCCTCTCTAACGATAGGACAAGGTATGAGGGTCACATTCATATTAAGATCAGTCACCATTTGTTGAAGCACAGCAACCTGTTGCGCATCCTTCATGCCAAAGAAGGCCAAATCAGGACCTATCACGTTGAAGAGCTTGGCTACCACTGTAGTCACACCATCAAAATGGCCAGGACGGGAAGCGCCGCACAAGCGGTCTGTCAAAGCGGATACGCGAATTTTGGTTTGAGTTGGCTGTGGATACATTTCTGCTACAGTCGGCAAAAAGACAATATCCACGCCTTCGCGCCGTGCTACTTCCAGATCACGAGCTTCATCGCGAGGATAGCTGTCCAAATCCTCGGTAGGTCCAAATTGAATCGGATTAACGAAAATACTAAGCACGACCGTATCTGCCATTTCACGCGCCTTTTGCATCAAGCTCGCGTGTCCTTCGTGCAGGTATCCCATTGTTGGTACAAAGCCGACTTTATGTTGTTGTACAGAGGCAGAATCGTGTACCATTTTTGCTCTATTGGCCCCAAGCTGCCGACGCTCGGCAATAATCTTACGCAGTTGAGCCACTTCTCTTACGATGATCATGACTGTGATTCCACCTTTTCCTTAGCTTGTTCCTGCGCTTGTCCTTTTGCCTGACCGTACAAGGACTCCAGGGACTCCAAAACGCGATCATCCGCGCTGAACACATGCTCTGCGGCCGGGAATGCCCGCCCTTTCACATCGTTCACATACTGCTCAATGCTGCTGCGGATCAAGCCGCCTACATCGGCATAGGTTTTAACAAAACGTTTACTGAAATATGGCGATGCATATTGAATTAGATCGTGATAAACAAGTACCTGACCGTCACATCCACGTCCTGCACCGATTCCAATGGTTGGAATGGAAAGTTCCTTAGAGATCGCCGTTGCCACTTCCTCAGTCACCAATTCCAGTACAATACCAAAGGCACCCGCCTGCTCTAACGCCTTGGCATCAGCCATTAAACGGCGTGCGTCTGCTTCGTCCTTACCTTGAATGCGATAACCTCCAATCTGATTAACCGATTGCGGAGTAAGTCCGATATGTCCTAGCACAGGTACACCTGCCTGAACAGTCGCTTTTACGACATCGGCAATTTCAGCTCCGCCCTCCAATTTAACAGCATGCGCATGTCCTTCCTGCATCAGACGACGGATGCCTTGAAGACTTTCAGATATGCTGCCGTGATATGTCATAAAAGGCATGTCCGCTACGATGAACGTATGCTCGGCGCCTCTTGCCACTGTCCGGGAATGGTACACCATATCATCCAAGGTCACAGGAATGGTTGAATCGTAACCAAGAACTACGTTACCCAGCGAGTCACCCACGAGAATGATATCAATTCCCGCCTCCTCGGCAATTTTAGCCGATGGATAATCATAGGCGGTCAGCATACTGAGCGGAATGCCCTCTTGCTTCATTTTTTTCATTTTTACAATATTCAGTGCTTGTTTTCCTGCCATTGCGAATGGCTCCCTTCCATCTTTTTTTGGCACAAAAAATAACCTTTTATGAACGCCTGTACATATGCGTCATCAAAAGGTCCGAACAGCCAAAAAAGACACTCATTTTGAGATCGTCCCTTCTGTCTCGGTCCTGTTCGGCTCAGAGCAGAATCCAACGTAACCTTCAAATGAAGTTATGATGGTCTTACAAACTTACTAAAGTAGAGCATGTGCCCTTGGAGTGCAGCTCGGACCGTCCGATGCCGCCTCCTGCACAGTATAACAAAAAATATCAGCTTTTTCACGTGAAGTTTTACACAGGAAACAGAAAGATTGTGGTCGTATGCTCAGCTAGGGTCGCTTCTACAAATGTATATCCCCTGATATGACCTGGATTCGCTCACCGTGGTCCGTTTCAATTACAAGTGCTCCTGAAGGGTCCAAGCCAACCGCTGTACCTTCTACCGCCATCCCTTGTCCCGTATGTGCCCGTACGCTACGGTTCATCGTCACGGATAACGCCTCCCAAAGCATGGCTATAGGCTGGAACCCCTGATCGGCATATAGCTTGCTTAGCTGCTCCATTTCTTCCAAAACAGCAGCAATCAGCGCAGTACGGTCAATTTCAAGCCCTGCCTCTATTTTCAAAGATGTCCCTACATGGGATAACTCTTCCGGGTAATCTTCTACATTCAAATTAACGTCAATGCCAATCCCTGCAATGCAGTAGCGAACCCGTTGATCCTCTGTTGCAGATTCCAGCAGAATACCGGATACCTTGCGACCATGAATCAGCAGATCGTTGGGCCATTTGATGCCTGCCTCTACACCCGTCAGTCGGCGAATAGCCCTACACACCGCCACGCCTGTTAACAGCGTTAGCTGAGGGGTAAAGGCCAAGGGCTGGGTGGGGCGCAATACAATGCTCATCCAGATACCTTTGCCGCGAGGAGAATACCATTTGCGCCCCAAACGTCCCCGACCTGCCGTTTGTTCCTCCGCAAGCACTAACGTTCCCTCCGGCGCACCCTCTTCTGCCAAACGCATTGCATCCTGCTGAGTGGATACCGTTGAGTCCAGAATAACGATACGCTGACCAAACGATTGAGTGGTTAACATACCTGCCAATTTGGAAACTTCCAGCCGGTCTGGCTGAGATATCAGCCGATAGCCCCGCCGTGAGGAGGCATCGATATTATAACCCAGCTCACGCAGTTTGTTGATCTGCTTCCATACCGCTGTACGACTAACCGACAGTCGTCGGCTAATCTCCTCCCCGGATACGTAATCGGATGAACCTTCCTCCAGTATGCCTAACAATCTTTCATGATTATTCACTACTCATCACCCGTTTCACTTCCTGAAGCAATGTTTCTGTTTCATTCGGGATATCTCCGCAAGCGACCGCTTGTAAAAGCCGTTCCATCATCTGTCCCAGCCAAGGTCCACCTGGTCGATTCATTGCCTGAACCAGTTCATTTCCAGTAATATTTAAATCCTTGATACGAACGACGACCGCCTGCTGTGTCCACGAGTTTGCCAGTTCGGCAATTTTCTTCACATGCTTTTCTACCCATGGCGGTAATCCGCGAAACGAAGAAGGCAGTGTCTTGTAAAGCTCCAGCCAATCTGTAGCTGTGTCCTTTCCCAGCTTAATTAACAAACGAATCCAGCTACGACGCAGCGCCTCAACGTTGATACGGTCGGAATCCCCCGAAACTGAGTTGCCAGCTATGGCAACAGCATGACTGATGAGCTCAGTCTCCCATTCCAATAAATGAACCAAACGTAGACGTACAGCGTTGGAGAAAGTCCAAGCTCTTAAAAGCTCGTCCGCTGCCTCTGAGCTAAGTCTACAAGACATAAGAAGCAAACCCCACCGCAGTTCTGCTGGCAGCTGCACGATCTCCTGGAGCGCCTGTGCGTCACATTGTTCCCAAGGAACCGGAACCTTCGTACAGCCCAGCAATCCGCTACGGCCCAGCATCTCCAGTCCACGTAATGGGTCAGGTCCCGCTAGCACCTTTTCTAACTCGACTCGCACCCGTTCCATGGCTATGTATTGAAGTCCCTCTCTGCGACGAATCATACCTTTCCAAGTATTGTAGGCCACTCGGAACCGAAATACAGAGGCAAAACGGATGCAGCGCAGCATTCGCAGCCCGTCCTCTTCAAAACGTTCCTCAGCTCGTCCCACACAACGAACGAGAGAGGCTCGCAAATCTGCTTCCCCTCCAAACGGGTCCACTCGCTCCCCATGTTCAGCCATCGCGATCGCGTTCATCGTAAAATCGCGCCGCATCAGATCCTCACGGATGTCCTTCACAAAGGATACTTCCGTCGGACGGCGGTGATCGGTATAACCGCTTTCCGTACGAAAAGTGGTCACCTCGAACGCATGACCGTCCTGCATGACCGTTACCGTCCCATGCTGGATTCCTGTCGGAATAACATGAAGGAATAGTGCTAAGACCTCTTCAGGCTCAGCCGAGGTGGTCAGATCCATATCATGAATAGCACGTCCTAATAGCTCATCCCGCACACAGCCACCGACCCAATAAGCTTCGTGGCCTGCTGTGGTTAGTGTATGTATGACCTCTCTGCCGTGAAGAGCCATCTCTGGGTCAGCATGTTGCCAAGTATTTGTATTCACAGGGTTTCCCCCTTTGCAAGTATTCAATAAAAAAACGGACGCGAGTCCGCCCCCTTAAACGCTGATCGGTTTAAGATCCGGCACCTCGCGTCCCAACACACGGTAATAAATCTCTTCATATTGACGAGTAATCAGCTTATCACAGAATACGGTACGTGCGCGTGTCAGGCACGCTTCACGGAAACGTTCCGCCATTGCTTCATCGGACAACAGTTCTACAGCATATTCTGCCATCGCCTCTGTATTACCGATTTCAGCCAGATACCCCGTACTTCCATGTACAACGAGTTCAGGTACTCCTCCTGCCTGAGAACCGATTGTTGGTACTCCACAAGCCATGGCTTCCAGCGCAACTAGACCAAAACTTTCTTTCTCCGACGGAAGCAACAGCACATCTGCCATAGAAATCACTTCTGCGATTTGATCCTGCTTACCTAAAAAGAAGACTTTGTCCTGCAAGCCTAAACTTTCGATTTTACAACGAATTTTCGGAAGATCCGGTCCTTCTCCCACCAACAGCAGCTTCGCAGGTACCTTTTGTTGCACTCTGTCGAAAATATCCAGCACATCTCCCACCCTTTTGACAGGACGGAAATTGGAAATATGCATCATAATTTTTTCGTGCGGTTGGGCAAAATCTCTCCTAAGCGCAGCAGCATCTCGTGGATAATATACTCGTTTATCTACAAAGTTGTAAGTCAAATCAATAGGTCGTGTTATTTCCAACGCATCAATCGTCTCCCGAATCAAATCTTTGGAGACGGCTGTCACAGCGTCACTTTTGTTAATAGCCAGTCGAATCAGATCCTTTAATGATTCATCCTGTGCCAACACTGTAATATCTGTACCGTGCAGGGTGGTAACCACTTTCAAATGATCGCCCACCATTTCCTTCGCCAAATAAGCGCATACTGCATGCGGGACAGCATAATGGACATGGAGTACATCCAAATTCTTCATTTGAGCCACCTGGGCCATTTTTGTGGCTAGCGACAAATCATATGGCGGATATCTAAACACGTAATAATCGTTAACCTCAACTTCGTGATAAAAAATATTCTTCTGGAACGCCCCGCCTAATCTGAACGGAATGCTATTGGCAATAAAATGGACCTCATGTCCTTTTTCTGCCAGCAACTTGCCCAGCTCCGTAGCCACAACGCCAGAGCCACCCAGCGACGGATAACAGGTAATCCCAATTTTCAGTTTGTCATTCAAGCTAAGCTGCCTCCTTCCGTCCATCCATAATCACTCGTATGCCCATGTAATTCAGCATTCTACAACATGCGTAAGTATATAATCCTTATGTGAATAGCTTAACCAGATATGGCGTTTTGGACGCAAATCCTTCTGCATATGAAATCAGTTTACGTTGACCCAACAACGAGTCCCGAGCTTTTACACGTTCCACGTACCCCTGATTCAGTGGTGTGGATACCGTATCCTTCCCAGGCGCTGCCTGAAATTGCGAAGCATAACTCAACAACGACTGTTCCTTGGCCTCATAATGCTCGGTAATGTCCACGATCAAGTCCGTTCTGCCGATATCATTAATAAAATAAAAATATAATTGCTCTACCTGTACTGCAGGACTTTCGGGCATAAAGCGTCTCAACTTGGCGTTAAACACAGCTTCCTCTACTAGCTTGCTGCACATGACATGATCCGGATGCCGATCCTCCCAATAAGGAGCAAATACAATTTTTGGTGCATGGCGTCTGATTTCTGCTGTAACTGCAGCTACATGTTCAGGAGTTACATATAACCCACGATCAGGCAGACCCAAATTCGTCCGCACAGCCAGCCCGAGCACTTTTGAAGCGTGTTCAGCTTCTGCCATACGAGTATCCACATCACCATTAGATGACATTTCAGCCCGTGTCAAATCGCACACCCCCACCTTTAACCCAGCGGCTGTATGCTTGGCAATCGTGCCTCCCATTCCTATTTCTGCATCGTCGGCATGGGCTCCGAAAATCAGGATGTCCAGCGTCATTTTACATCACCCTGCTGGTCAATGCCCGGTTTATATTTATGTACCAGCTCACGCCAAGCAAAATCGCCACGATCTAGCGCTTTAACCAGTATTTCAGCAGTTGCAACGTTGGTTGCCAAAGGAATCCCCTGTACATCACACAGACGTAATAATGCGCTAATGTCCGGCTCATGCGGCTGTGCCATGAGTGGATCACGCAAAAATATAATCAAGTCCATGTCATTTTGCGCAACCATAGCCCCGATTTGCTGATCTCCACCAAGCGGCCCAGACATGAAGCGGTGAATTTGAAGCTTGGTTTGCTCCATAATGCGCTGACCTGTTGTACCTGTTGAATATAATTGGTGATCTGTAAAAACATGCTCATATGCCGTAATAAAATTAACCATTTCATCCTTTTTGCGATCATGCGCTATAAATGCAATCTTTAACATTCGAAATTCCTCCTGCCTCATTCTATAATTCCATTCATCAATTCATTCGTATATTCTTAATCAATGTAATGCTCAAAACCATATACAAGCCCCGGCTGCTCCATTACCTTCTGGATACCGATTTTAACACCAGGCATGTATCCAGCCCGTTCATATGAATCCTGACGAATTTTCAGAGATTGTCCAAATCCTCCAAATATGACTTCTTGCTGTGCGAACACACCGGGAAGACGGACACTGTGAATGCGGAAGCCTTGGTAGTATCCGCCTCGCGATCCTTCTAGCGTTTCTTCCTCTTCCGGGTTGCCTTGTCGTAGCTCCTGACGCTGCTCGGCAATCAGCTCTGCAGTCTTAATGGCTGTGCCTGAGGGCGCGTCCAATTTTTGGTCACCATGATATTCGATGATTTCCAGATGAGGGAAGTATTTTGCTGCCTGAGCCGCAAACCGCATCATCAAAATGACGCCGATCGAAAAGTTGGGCGCAATCAGACCACCAATTTGTTGCTCACGACACTGCTTGTCCAGTTCTTCAATTTGTTCAGGAGTAAACCCTGTCGTACCGATAACTGGACGAACTCCATGCTTAATAGCAAGCGCTGTATGTGCGTACGCAAAACGCGGCCCCGTAAAGTCAACCATGACATCGGCTCGACTCTCCAGTAAAGCCTGCTCTACATCCTCCATAATAGCGATACCAGCTTCCGGTAGTCCGACGAGAAGGCCGGCATCACTGCCGGCGTGTGTTCTGTTCACTGCGGCTACAAGCTGTAGTTCCTCATCCTGAAGAACCAATTTGACCACCTCACGGCCCATACGCCCTGCTGCTCCAACGACAGCCACTTTTATTGGTTCTGACATATCCCTACAACTCCTTATGCATCCATTTGTGCTAGATTTGTTCATTCATCTGCTGGCATAATTTCTTCATGAGGTTGGCAAGCTGCACATTATGAGGAAACAGCGCTGCAGCCTCACGAGCAGCCTGCACAGCCAGCTTATATTCATTCAATTCGTCATAAATCAAAGCGAGCAGTAAAAATGCGTCACCACATAACGGATCAAGGGAAATTGCCCGTTCGAGCAGCAAAATCGCATCCTGGCGCATCTGTGGCGTAGCTCTGTCGACCTCCAGCATTTTTCTGGCTTTTTCTGTATACTGCCTGGCTTCCTGCGCATGCAGATGGAGAACATATTCATCCTGCTGTGGAGCGAGACGGACCGCATGCTCTGCATATGCCAGGGCCTGCTCCAATCGTCCACTGCGAGCATAGGTAACCGAGCAACGGAAATAATGCTCCGCATGATCAGGCTGGGCTGAAATCGCTTTTTCAAACCATTCCACCGCCTGCTCAAAATCGTTCTGCAAAATGCACTGATAAGCTTTCTGAACGTATTCCTCCGCCTTCATGACACTGCACCTCCGGGTAACCGGTTTGGTACAGCATATGTACAAAACGCCTAATCGGTGTCCTTTTTGGTCCAGCGATTCGCGTCACGCGTGTTAAATTTATGCATAACCTTATCATGTGCCTCAGTCAAATTGATACCTAGTGAGTTCGCAAAGCAAACAGTGATGAACAAAATATCCCCCAGTTCCAGCTCAATGGAATTGTCCGCCTCATCCGTTTTTTTCGGCTTCTCACCAAAGGAGTGATTGACCTCCCTTGCCAGTTCGCCGACTTCCTCGGACATCCGGGCCAACATGGCCAAAGGACTGAAATACCCTTCCTTAAATTGAGAGATATACTGGTCTACCTCACGTTGAATTTCATCTAACGATTTTTCCATGAAACACGCAATCCCCCCATGTGCAGGTTTATTCATATGTTATCGTAAAGCACATTTTAAAACAAATTTTTTTTAATTGTGAACTAACGAACCCAATTTGCAGTCATCTGTCTTTTAAAGCTGTCGCAAAAAGGTATACTAAACATAAGGGGCTGCGATTTAGCAAAAATTGCATGTAGTCGCCATCCTTAAACTGCTACTGTGAGGGATCATATGAAAATATCCAAGTCCATGGAACAGCTTAAATTGATTTTGCCCATCGTATTTGGCACCGCCATCTATGCATTCGGTCTGCTTTATTTTATTATACCCAGTAAACTGATGGAAGGCGGTATTACAGGGATCACCCTGCTGCTAAATTATGCTTTTTCGATTTCACCTTCTCTCTCCACTTTGTTACTGAACATTCCATTATTTTTAATTGGATGGAAAATGCTTGGGGGCAAGCAGATTATATACACGGGGGTTGGTATCGGGTCGCTCACATTCTTTTTGTGGTTGTTTGAAAAAATGATTCATCTCGGATGGATGGGGACCTTTCAGACTGAACACGATTTTATACTTTCTTCATTATATGCAGGGGTTACGCTTGGGGCCGGATTAGGTATTGTGTTTCGCTTTGGCGGCACTACTGGAGGCTCGGATATTATCGCTCGTATTTTAAACCGGAAGTTTGGCTGGAGTATGGGAAGGATTCTGCTGGTCATTGATATTGTCATTATCGGCGCTTCATTACTTTACATACCAAAAGAAAAAATTCTATATACATTAGTGGCTGTGTTCATCGCGTCCAAGATTATTGATTTTATACAAGAAGGGGCCTACTCTGCCAGAGCCTTTATGATTATCAGCGACCATACGATGGACATTGCAGATATTATTACCAGGGACATGGATCGTGGAGTTACCATTATTCCGGCTGTAGGTGCATTTTCCAAACAGGCCAAGCATGTTGCCTATTGTGTCGTGTCCCGTCAGGAAATAAGACGACTGCATCAAATTGTTAAATCAGTTGATCCACGGGCGTTTATCATCATTCAGGATGTTCATGATGTACATGGCGAGGGGTTCAAAGAGGAATAGCCCGGTAATCCGGGCAATGGGCTGACATCTATGAATGGCTCCACAACCAACGACGCGAATGTTCAAACTTTCATCATTACCCAGTGAAGCCAGCCCGATATTTACGATAACCTGCATAGGCCAGCGCCAACAGCACAATCATGCCGATAGCCAATTCAGCCCGGCGCTCACTCTCACGCGGGATAAATGGCGCCAGTGCGGTAGCATCTTTTTCACGTCCAAACAAGGCATTCAACGTCGGGTTGCCCTGGTCCAATGCTCCTCTAATCGCTGAGGCATCTGCATTTTGCTGATCCCCCAATCCTTTGACGTAGGAAATCCAGGAATCAGTCCGCACGACCTCAGTTGTTCTGCCATGAATCAATGCTGCTGTACGGATCGTTTCATAGTGGTCTTCCAGCACTTCGGTACCAGCTTTGAATCCCTTCATGTTCCCTTTAGCAAACTGGTTATTCAAGCCGCTAACATCTTCTCTTAAAATCTTATAATACTGCTGCCATAAGGGCTGGCGTGGGTGCGCAATCGCATCTGTCGCAAGCCGTAAATTGGCCGCTGCCTTCACCCACTCATCCGGGGATGCTTGAACCGATTGTGTAGCTTGCTGCACTTCCAAGATGCTGCCGGATAGAGCATGAATGGCCTCTACAGATAGCGTAGCCTGTATCTGTCCAGTGCTAAACCATCTGCTCACCTCGGCTACATCCGCGCGCGCTTTTTCAATATTCCCGTCCATTACGTCACGGTACAGTGTCGCAGCTGCATGATCCAGTTCTTCAATTTCCTTGCTATTACCTTCGGGTTTTGACTGATCGCGCGCTTCTGCCATACCTGGAGGGACGCAGACGGACAGCAGCAGGACCATGGATAACACAATACTTGAAACCACACGTAACGTAATACGAACCCCCCGACCCCTAATCATGGGACATCCCTCCTCACCTTACTGTATGGCAAGGTTAACGGGACTAGAACTGGCTTTAGGTGAATCATTCGAAACCGGCTATGATATGGAAAAAATAGGAAACATAAGTGGATTTTCATTACATCTGTTTGGGTGCTTAGTCATATAAAACAGTGTAGTATAAGGAATGTCGCCCGCTCCAAAAATATCGTAACAGTTCATCGTATCTCCTTCGAAACCTGCAACAACAATCGTATCGTATTGAGGTATGTGCCAAAACTTGTCTTTAAAAAATAACGTACTATAAAATAAAACCAACCACTCATTGTTTTCCGCAGAAAAAAGTGAATACGGATTGAAGTCAGCACTCTTCATTTTCAACAACTGCAAATTCGGCATTTCTTCCATATTTAATTGATCAATCTTTATGTTTAGGTTGCTGGTAGGTGCCTTCCGACTACATTGATAATCAGGTGCCGAAGCGAAGCCGAATCTAGGATAAAAATCCTTCACACTATCATTTCCAAACAGATAGATACCATCACAATTGCCATGCCAATCTCTCAGCGCTTGCTCTACTAAAAACCGACTCAAACCTTGATTCCTGTAGTTTGCAATCCCCCAGTTGATACCAGGCTTCAAAATCAAAACCAAAACTCTGTTTTGCTAAATAATTAAAGCTTGCTTTTATTTTGTGATCATCACGGATGCCTTTTTGGAATACATATTCCTTCTGATTTATAACGATATGCATCTCTATTTCTCCATTCAAAAGACTCAAGCTAGTTCACGATAAGACGATACCTTTCGATTGCGTGCTAGCATGGCAAGCCATGCCGCTACAATACTAACAAGGGTCAGCATGTAGGTAAAAGTACGCACTTGCGTCACATCATCCGTTAGCGTCCTGGGAAGATAAGGGTATATGCCATAGGTATAATCCATCGTATCATTTAACAATGTCCAAAGTGCGGCTAAGCATAAAGCAATCCATTTGCAGCTAAAAAACCGTACAAACAGTAACGCTTCGACCGCCATTGCTGTGTGAGATGCTATCAGCATCCAATCCTGCCATACCATAGGTCCCCCCTGCGCAACTCCCCACAAAATAATAGCCGAAGCCCAAATGCCGTACTTTACACTCGTAACGACAGCCAATGCTTCCATGATCTGGCGAATGACCTTCAAGCTTTTGAAATGCGGAGGATAGAGCAAAAATGCTATAGAAATTGTAAAAAATAGGCTGGCCGTCGGACTATCAGGCACAAATACAATCTGCCACGCCGGGTGATAATTCAGTGTATATTCCAGCTGTCCCCCATACCATATGTACCCATACACCGTTCCAACTAAATTACACCAGAACAGCAGCCACAAAAAGGGCCGGCTCGTCAAGAACGACCGGCTCCACAAATAAGATAACGACACGTCCTTCATCCTCCGTTCATACGACAGTTGCCTTGTACAGGCACTATCCTACAATGACTATATCATATCCAAGCGTATCAAAAAAACCTGACCGCCGTTACAGTCAGGTTTGATGATATAATCTCGAACTGGCGCTTGGTCAAAATGACCACCTTAAGCTTACCAAAAGCGGTCTAACTCATTGCTTTCAGCTCATCCGTAAGATGACGAAAAGCTACTTCATCTCCGGAGGCTAACGCCTCATCAATATCCTTGTAGAGTTTTTCACTCCGGTGTTTACGTAATGCCTCGTCCAAAACCATCTCAGCAGACAGGCCCAACATTACCTCATAAGTAACCTTCATTTTATCCATAGGATGCACCTCCAACATGAGTTTAAGAGATCCTATATTCTTTTCCTTTCGCCACATAGCTGAGTGTCGTTCGTGACATCCGCTGCAAATCTGCATCTGTCAATTCGCGCACCACTTTGGCAGGTGTACCGATAGAAAGAGTATAGGGTGGTATTTTGGTATTTTCCGTAACGACCGACCCTGCTCCTATTAAAGCATATTCACCAAGCTCCGCTCCGTTGAGTACAATGGCCCCCATACCAATTAAAGTGCCTTTGCCTATCGTACAACCGTGGATAATGGCAGCATGTCCTACCGAAATATCATCCGCCAGCAACAGGGGCTGATTCGTGTTCACATGTCCCACGACACCGTCCTGAATATTGCAGCGTTCACCGATAATGATAGGCGCCATATCCCCGCGCAGTACGGCATTAAACCATACGGAGGAATCTTGGCCGATCGTTACTTTTCCGACAATTTTTGCTCCTTCTGCCACATAGACAGATGAATGGAGTTGTGGCAAGTTTCCGTTGTAGTGAATTAGCATCAACTTCACCCTCTCATATTTTGGGTGAAATTCTATCAATATGTGTACTGCTTGTCAATGGAGCTGTATACCCGAGTCGTTTCGCCCAAGACGGCACTCTCCCGCCAACTTCTGCCCCCAGGCCGTCATTTGTACAGAGGGTCCTGTCGGATGCTCACCTTGTCGAAGCATACCCAAGTGAAGCATCATTCGTATAATCCTCTGATCAAAGACCGAACGGGAGGTATCATAGTAAAACGGTCGGATCAGTGGGCCGATATGCACAAAAAGCGACTCTGAGGAAGTCCATGGCCTGGCACATTCTCCAATCCAGTAGACTAGTGAAAGCAGATTGGGTACGGCTCCTTTATACAATCTTAACCAAAACCTGAATAGCTGTATCATTTCATCCTCAATTGCGAGTTCCTGTTGCGCCTCCCCTTTTGCGGTCAGCTCAACCCGGTCTCCCTTCTCCTCAATATACTTGGAGTGCCGGGCGTAATCATACAGTAATGCCATTCGATCCGGATAAAACTTAAAAGAGGAACCATAGCCAAAACGCCATCCTCCTTTACCCAATAACGGCTCCGCAATGTGCAAATGCTCCATTAGCTGCTGCTGATTGCGACGGTACCAAGCTCCCTCAGGATTAAGCAGAACCTCATGCTGCCTCATATATTGAAGGAAAAGCCGTAAATCCTCCGCCAGTAGATGCCCTTCATCCCGATACGACGACGGTTCGCTTACCCGGATCATTCCGTTTTGAAAGTCATGTACCATAACACGCCGAAAGCGCTCCTTCAAATCCGAAGGAATTTGGTACAAATATCTCGTATTGTGCGTTGAACCATTGAACAACCAGCCGCTAGAACGTAGACGGGTCACAATATCTCGTGGTCGCTCACCAGCATCTCCGTCCTGCTCGACAGACTGTTTGGCAATCGCAATCAATTCCTCCATACTGAAATAAGGTCGGTCATCGAACAATAGCGCATTCAAAAACCTTACCTCTGACAACCTCAGCTCCTTGACCTGCGTCTCAAAAAAACTACTACTGCCGAGCTTTGTCAAAATCCCTTGGATCAACTCATGCTTGGAATTAGGTTTGCAGTCACAATCGTAATACACTGCGATTCTGTTCAAATGCACAATATCCGCAAATGTCAGCATATCCGCCAGATTCATTGTTCCATCGCCTCGTCACTGGACTGTCATCCGGAAATGATTCTTACCTGTTGTACCCACAGCTTTGACGGAATCTTCAGACTCTAAACCTCTTTTTTTGCAAAGGTATAATTAAAAAACAAAAAGACCACGACTCTACGATGAGTAGAAGCCGTGGTCTTTCACAAAGTATTGGAGTTGCAGTCACTTTTTCTCTTGCAAATGCTTCGTGCAATTATATAAAAGCGGTTCCCAGTCCGCATCCTCACGCTGGAGTACACTTAGTGACAAATTGCCAATTCGTTCTGTAAATTTTTCCTGATACAGAGCCTTATACAAATTAGCCAAGAAACCCCCGTGGGAAACGATCAACAGATTCTTGTCCCGATTTTCCGTCCAAAGAGCCTCCATAAAAGCTAGCGCACGAAGCTGAAGATCTGCATCGCTTTCCTGCCCTAAATCCAGCAGATGCCAGTCAACTCCCCACTTCTCTTCACGTTCGGCCTGTGTCATCCCCTCGACCT
Organism: Paenibacillus sp. EKM10P; assembly: GCF_011800655.1. Classification (NCBI taxonomy): domain Bacteria; kingdom Bacillati; phylum Bacillota; class Bacilli; order Caryophanales; family Paenibacillaceae; genus Paenibacillus; species Paenibacillus sp. EKM10P. The sequence continues at coordinate 589,916 of NZ_JAALET010000002.1, forward strand.
GACCATAAGCACGTTCTCTTAGTCGATCATCAGGTTCCAGCAATGGCAAATGCAGGGCAGAGGCAATAATATCCCCCGTCTCTTTCGCTCTGGAGAGACTACTTGTAATAAGCCCGTCCCATTGATAAGGCTCTTCCTTCAATCGTTCTGCCAGCAAGCGTGCCTGCCGACGCCCTTCCTCATTCAACGGAATATCACTGTGCCCCTGGATTTTTCCTACCGCATTCCAATCCGTCAATCCATGTCTGATCAAGCCAATAAGCATTGTGTCAGTCCTCCGCTGTTGTGTTATTCAGGCATATAATGAATTTTATATGGAGCCCATCTGCCAGCTAATTTCTAACTCTTCTCGTCCGATGGATCCAGCCCAGAGAAAATAAAGCAAGCGCAAGTGCCAATACAGACAACAACATCCAGTATTGCGGGTAAGTAGGAACAATGCTTGCAACCAGCGGATCCATAATGCCACTATTCACATCTTTAATGTGGTATTGATACTGTGGAGATGTACTTGTAGTTTCCAGTAGGCCTGTCGGTAAAATACCCGTGTCCATGACAGGAGCCGCTTGGGGGGGATTTTCCTGAGAGGAGCTTCCATTCCAGTTCAAAAACAAAAAGCTGCACAAAAATACGGCCAAGAAGCCGGCGATCCATACAGACATATACTTACGGGCTGCTGGGTTCACACGCGCACGTCGATGCTCGCCCGGAACAAGCCACGGTGATTCTTCATAAATTCGATCCATGACTCTACGATTCATTGCCTCTAGCTTATCATCTGTTATTTCAAAGGAAATATCACGAATAGCCGATCGACTTTCTTTTGACAAATTCCAATCATTCTCTTCCGAACCATGCTCCCACCCGGCAGACGAGCTTTTGGCCCGTCTGCGCTCCGAGTCTTGTTTCGATACATTTTTGCCTGTAGCGAACAAATCCTCAGCGTCCCTGGATTTCATTGGCTGCTCATCCCTTCGTTTTCCTCATAGAGAGGCTCAAAAAAATAAGGCTCCAACTGCGTCTTCACACTGGTTCTTGCCCGGAAAAGCAATGACTTCACCGCACTGACCGTCTGTCCTAGAATAGTCGCAATCTCCTGATAATCTAATTGCTCATATTCACGCAAAATCAGCGCAGATCGCTGCTTCTCAGGCAATCTGTTGATTGCTTCACGAACCATCTCTACCTTCTCACCGCGAAGAACAGCCTGCTCCGGGATTACATCCGATGGAGCTACCGGTACATAACCGCTCTCTTCCAATGGAACCTGACCACTACGGTGCTTACGAAGCTCACTGAGCACCGTATTGCGTGCAATTGTATATAGCCAAGTGGAGAACGATGCATCTACCTCGCGAAAAGAATGCAGGCTCCGATACGCTTTATAAAACGTCTCCGAGCATAAGTCCTCAGCAATCATTTCCAGGTTCGAGCTTTTCAGCATATGATAAACAAAAGCTAAAATTTTACGTTGGTGCCGCCTCATTAATTCTGAATAAACCTCAACATTACCTTGTTTGATTTCCTGAATCATCTGGGAATCTGTCATCATCCGAGTGAGACCCTCCTCGCCCATACATGTGCTGTTTTCCCGTCCGATTCTGTCTATATATACCGAACAGGCCAAAAAAAGTTGCGCCCTCTGCGCAAATGGATGAAACAGCATCATGGAACATTTGTTATTTTCTTACCCTATGTAGTGCCAACATTAACGGTGCTATCCCCAACAATATTCAATATCCAAAATGGACTTACCCATTGTACCACAAAATGGCCGCCAGTAAAAAAGTCCAAAATCCCCACGATTTCCATCAAAGGCTCCCTAACGCTGGCAGCTAATTCATTTAAACCGCTTTTCAATGGATTTTAAGTTTATTCAAGATAAATGACAAATCCAATCAAAGTGTTTCATTTAGAGCACCAATAAGGATAATTAAACAAAAAGAAAACGCTTTAAAAAAAATATTGACAAAATGAAAACGTATACATATAATAAAAGTACAGTATGGTTTCTCTCCACTCCTATCCTACTCAGCTACTTTACTGAAAGTAGCTACCACCTGGGGCTTTACCCGGGTGGTCTTTTTTTTCTTTATTAATAAGTAGTAAAGGAGTATTCCATCGGCTCTTCAAATAACAAAAAAGCGGGAAGAGAACCTTCGCCCGCTTTAAATCTTTTCTTACTACTTCACTCCAGAAAGTATGATGCTTTTAAGGCGGTCCGTAGCGGAGCGATTCATTTGAATCTGGAGAAGCGCAGCGTTCGCCTTTGCCTGCGGATTTTCCCCTTTGTACATATATTCAGAAAATCTGCAGGCAACAGCGATCGTAAGATCAAATGAATCGCGGAGCGGTCTACCTCCTTATTGAACACTCATACTTTCCTTCTATACAACCACTTTATAGCCCATCGAATCCAGTAAGGTTTTGGCACGCTCCCAGTCCTGTTCTTGACGGAAGGAAAGCCTCATGATGCCAGGAACATCCTCCCGACTTTCAATGATTCGCATATTGCTCAGATTAATGCTGTGATTTCCTAGTTCCATTGCAATTCTTCCGATAATCCCTGGGGTATCCGGTACATCAATATACAGATCAAACGTAGAGACAATAACTCCTTTACGACGCTCTGGCAGTTCACTGCGGAAATGCCCTGCTGTCAAAAATTCGTCAGCAATTCCCTCTCCGTCTTGTGTTCTCAGCAAGTGAGTAAAACGCTCAATCTGCCCATTCCATTCTTCCAACAGGCCCAGTAAAACATCACGATTACTCAGCAAAATGTCCCGCCACACAACCGGATCACTAGAGGCTATCCGTGTAATATCACGAAACCCACCAGCAGCCAATGTACGGTACAACGGATTTTCATCATTGTGCTTTCGTACCTGATTCACCAGCGCTGCTGCAATAATATGTGGAAGATGGCTAATCGCACCAACAATATCGTCATGCATATCAGGTTGGACACGCACAACATGAGCACCGGTATATTTCAACAAACGCTCCAGCGAACTGTAAGCTTCCTCAGGCACACCCTCTGCAGGGGAAAGCACATAATATGCATTTTCAAACAACAACGCAGAAGCAGCCTTGACACCGGAACGCTCCGAGCCGGCCATCGGATGACCTCCGATAAAGTAAGCATTGCGCAAAGATATTTCTGATGCCTTTTTGGCAATCGCCGATTTCGTGCTGCCTACGTCGGTAATAATACACCCCACTTTAAGCGGTAACTTACTTAACAGTTCAAGATAATGCTCCAGTAAACCAACCGGTACGCATAAAAAAATAAAATCGGCTTCCTTGACCGCCTCTTCAACCGAAAGAGTCGCGGTGTCCACGACACCACGGCTTAGCATCGGTTCTATCAGTTCAGGAAGATGAGCATGACCGACCACAGTAATATCCGGCTTCCCTCTAAAACAAAGTGCGAGGGACCCGCCAATCAGTCCCACGCCGAAAATGGCAATCTTCATCTATTATCAAATCCCATCTGCGGAAATTATAGGCGTACTTTCGCCGCTTCCGCCCCCAGGACCTGTTCCAGCGCACGAATAAACAACTCATTTTGCGGCTGTGATCCAACCGACACCCTAATATATGTCGGATATTTGTGATGACCTGCGCGAATAATCACACCTTTACGAAGCAACTCCTGAAATACCTCACCGGATGGACGACGTACGTCCAGCATAATAAAATTACCATGTGCCGGGAAAGACTCCAGCCCCAAACGCTTCAGCTCATTTTGCAAATAAGCTCTACCCTCTGCATTACGATCCCGACATTCCTGAACAAATTCCTGATCTTCCAAGGCAGCAATGGCCGCAGCCTGTGCTACACGTGAAGTATTAAACGGCTCACGAACCTGATTGATCAAGCGAATGGTTGCCTCGGCTCCCATACCATATCCGATACGTAGCGAAGCCAGACCATAGATTTTGGAGAAGGTACGCAGTACAACCAAATTTTCATAAGCTGACAACAAGCGAATACCGTCTGGATACGAACGATCTATTACAAACTCAGCGTAGGCTTCATCCAGCACCACCATGATATGCTTTGGCACTTGGTTCAGAAACGCAATCAGCTCAGCTTCGGGTACAATCGTTCCCGTCGGATTATTTGGATTACAGATCCAAATAATTTTTGTACGGTCATTGATATGAGACAGCATGGCATCCAAATCATGTACACCGTCACGCAAAGGCACCTCAACTGCAACTGCTCCCTCAATTTCCACGTTACTTTTATAGACGGAAAATGTCTGATCAGCCATGATGCTTTCTTCCCCTGGAAGGAGGAATGCACGCGTAATCAACGCAATAATTTCGTCAGAGCCACAGCCATAGATAAATTGTTCTTCTTTTAATCCCGTCCGTTTAGCTAGTGCCTGTGTCAAAGCAACTGCACTTCCGTCAGGATATACACTGATGTTAGCAAACTCCTGCTGAATGGCCTGCAACACTTTGGGAGAGCTGCCATACGGATTCTCGTTTGAGGCGAGCTTGATTACTTCATCGAGTCCCAGCTCACGTTTCACATCCTCAATCGGTTTACCGGGCTGATATACTGGCAAATGTACAATATGCGGTTTAGGTTGCATGCCCCTTCCTCCTCTATCCAATCAGAACTAAATTAAATATTTTATATTTGACACCCATTACTGCTTTAATTGTGCCACAAAATCGCGAATTTGCAAAAGCCCTTCTTCTCTGCGTGCAGAATCCTCCAGCAATGGAATGGCTTCCTCCACCTGTCGCACAATGGCACTGCCAACCACAACTCCATCGCAAATGTCTGAAAACCGGACAACCTGCTCACGATTTGAAATACCAAAGCCTATCGCCACCGGAACATCCGTATGCCGTTTGACCTGCGCGATAAAGCCCTCTATACCTTCAAAAAAAGAAGCTCTTTCTCCGGTTACACCCAGCGAAGATACACAGTACACAAATCCTCGGGCCTGACGGGCAATTCGTTCGATCCGTTGTTCAGACGTTGGGGCTACCAGCGGAATCAGATGCACACCTACCTCTGCTGCCCGTCCTCCCAGCTCCTCTGCTTCTTCAAGCGGAAGATCCGGAATAATCAGACCACTGATACCGTACTCCTGCAAGCCTGCAAAGAAAGCATCCATCCCCATCTGCAATACAGGATTATAATATGTGAACAGAATAAAAGGCAGCCTTGAACCTGCCGCCCTAGCCAGAGACGCTGTCTCCATACAGGTGCGGATTGAAATTTGCCGTTTCAGTGCACGTTCAGACGCACGCTGAATCACAGGGCCGTCAGCCAACGGGTCCGAATAAGGTACGCCTAGTTCCAATATATCGGCTCCGGCTGACTCTAACTGCCGAATGATCTCTATCGTGGTATCCACATCCGGGTCGCCTACCGTCAGAAAAGGAATTAATGCCGTTTTGCCTTCATGTTTAAGGCGTTCAAACGCCTGATCAATTAAATTCATGACGGATTTCCCCCTAAATACTTGATAATGGAGTCCACATCTTTATCCCCGCGCCCAGACAAACAAATTACGATAATATCATCTGCAGTCAAAGTAGGTGCCAGCTTGGCGACCTGTGCAACGGCATGTGCCGACTCTAATGCAGGCAGTATTCCTTCGGTACGGCAAAGGAGCTGAAGTGCATCTAGCGCTTCCTGATCGGTAATCGGGACATATTGGGCCCGCTCAATATTTTTTAGGTATGAATGCTCCGGTCCAACACCTGGATAATCCAGTCCAGCCGAGATGGAATGCGCAGGTTGTACTTGTCCGTACTCATCCTGAAGCAGATAACTCATAGAGCCTTGGAAGACTCCTTGCGTCCCCTTGCTCATGGTAGCTGCATGGAATTCCGTCTCGACGCCTTTTCCAGCAGCCTCCACGCCAATCAAAGCAACACCTTGATCCTCTATGAAAGGATAAAACATACCGATAGCATTGCTTCCGCCACCGATCGCTGCCACAACAACATCCGGAAGTCTGCCTTCCTTCTCCAAGATCTGACGGCGTGTTTCATCGCCTATCACACGCTGGAAATCCCGCACCATCATCGGATACGGATGCGGACCGACAGCCGAACCCAAAATATAGAACGTGTCATGAACATGGCTCACCCAATAACGTAAAGCTTCATTCCCGGCATCCTTAAGTGTACGTGTACCCGATGTCACCGGAATCACTTCCGCACCCAAAAGCTGCATCCGAAATACGTTCAACTGCTGGCGAACCGTATCCTCTTCGCCCATAAACACTTTGCATTCCAATCCGAGCAATGCAGCTACGGTAGCCGTTGCGACACCATGCTGTCCTGCACCTGTTTCGGCAATGACCTTCTGTTTTCCCATACGCTTCGCCAGCAATCCCTGAGCCAATGCATTATTAATTTTGTGGGCGCCAGTATGGTTTAAATCCTCGCGCTTCAAGTAAATTTTAGCCCCGCCCAGATGTTGACTCAGACGCTCTGCATGATAAAGCGGCGTTTCCCGACCCGAATAGTCTTTCAGGAGTCCGTTCAACTCTGCCTTAAATTCAGGATCATCCGCGTATTTTCGGTAGGATTCCTCCAATTCAATCAGTGCGTTCATCAACGTTTCCGGTACAAAACGTCCGCCAAATGTTCCAAAACGTCCGTTGTTATCAGGTAATTGTGTCATGCCTGCTTCACCCTTTCTACGAATGCTGTGATTTTTGCAATGTCCTTGACTCCGTTCGTCTCTACACCGCTGGAAACATCCAGCCCGTCGGGATGATACTCGCTAATCAGCTTTTCTGCGTTATCGGCAGTCAGCCCCCCAGCTACAAACAGAGGGATTCCGTGTTGATGAGTCCAAGCCTGATAGATGGGAATTCGATCCCACGCAAACGTTTTTCCAGAACCGCCGCCATACAGGGGATCGTATGTATCCAGCAGTAAAGCATCAATTGTTCCAACGTAGGCCTCCAGTTCGTCCGCCCGGCGTTCTGCCTGGCCCTTCACCGTCTGCTCTTGATTGTGCACAGACCAAGCCTTGAATACCTGTATGCCGAAATGTTCCTTAAGCTCCCGGCAACGCTGCGGACTCTCCTGTCCATGCAACTGAATGACATCCAATGGTGCTTTCTCCATCACATCGTTTAACAGTGCATCGTCAGGGTTCACAAATACGCCCACGCTGCGCGGTCTGCTGCCCGAGGCCCATTCATCCAATACGCGAAGCAACTCTCCAGCATGTGCGCCGTCAATCCGGCGCTTGCTGTCAGCAAACACAAAACCTATATAATCGACCGGTAAGTTTACCATAGATTTTAGCACTTCAACGCTTTGAAGTCCACAAATTTTTACGCCCGTTTTGTTCATGCTTTAACCCCGTCCATCAATTCGACTACAGCCTGTCCTACATCTTCCTTACGCATCAGATGCTCCCCTACCAGAATGCCGTGCGCACCTACCGAATGCAGATACTTAACATCTTCCGGTCCTGCAATGCCGCTTTCGCTGATGAATGTAACCCCTTTTGGGATCAGTGAGATCAGCTCCTCTGTCGTCTGGAGACGGGTCTCAAATGTCCGAAGATTGCGATTGTTCACACCAACTAAGGTCGCTGTACCCAGATCCAGCACTGCTTTAAGTTCCTCACTGTCATGCACCTCTACCAACGCATCCAGCCCAAGATCCTTGGCGATTTGCAAGAATGACCCTAAAACATGGGGTTCCAATATCGCGGCAATCAACAGTACCGCATCCGCTCCCAATAGACGAGCTTCATAGATTTGCCGTTCATCAATGATAAAATCTTTTCGCAGCAGCGGAATTTTCACTTGATCGCGAATTTGCTGTAAATATTCAGGACTCCCCTGAAAATACGTAACATCTGTCAGTACAGAAATGCAATCGGCTCCTGCTCCCTCATATGCACACGCAATATCCACCGGATGGAAATTGGGTCGAATCAACCCTTTGGACGGAGAAGCCTTCTTTACTTCAGCAATCAGCCCGAGCGGACGGTTGCGTCCGCTGGCGATCGCATTTTCAAATCCTCTCGTCACAGGTAAATCTGCAATTAAGCGTTCGGCTTTATTAATCTCAAAATGCTGCTTAAGCTGCTCCACTTCTTGTCGCTTCGTCACCACAATTTTATCAAGATACATATTGATATTCCCCCGTTGCTTGTATTAATTGATCCAGCTTGGAAAGTGCCAGTCCAGAGTCGATGGCTTCTGCTGCTCGCGCTACTCCGTCTGTCAAGGTAGCTGCTGCGCCTGAGACATAAATACATGCTCCTGCGTTCGCTAACACAACATCACGATAGGCTCCATGCTCTCCGTTCAAAATTCGTCGTATGATATCTGCGTTAACCTGTGCATCGCCGCCTAACACCTGATCTAGAGAATGTGTCTGCAAACCCAGATCGGACGGATGAAGCTCGAACGTGTGAACCTTGCCGTCCTTGAGCTCAGATACTCGCGTCGCAGCCGAAATACTAATCTCATCTAGTCCATCCAAACTGCTGACAACCATGGCTCGTTTGGAGCCGAGCTGGTTCAATACCTCGGCAATCACTTCCGTTTTGCCGGCATCATAAATGCCCAACAGCTGTCGATCCGCACCAGCCGGATTCGTCAATGGACCGAGCATATTGAATACTGTCCGCACACCTAGCTCACGGCGCGGCGCGGCGGCATGCTTCATAGACGGATGATACAGCTGTGCGAATAAAAAGCAAATGCCAATGCGGTCCAGACACGATCGCGCCTGATCACTTGTCAAATGAATGTTGACTCCGAGTGCCTCCAGGACATCAGCGCTTCCGGCACGGCCACTTGCAGACCGGTTGCCATGCTTTGCTACCCGTACGGAAACCGAAGCCGCGATAATAGCAGATATCGTGGAAATATTAAACTTGTGAATACCCGAACCCCCGGTGCCGCATGTATCCAGTAGACGACTGTTCCCTTCTCCAGCTTGCACTGGACTAGCGTAATTGCGCATTGCTTCGGCAAAACCGGTGATTTCATCTACCGTCTCTCCCTTGAGGCGAAGAGCCGTCAGGAGCCCGCCGATTTGCGCCTGTGTAGCACTCCCACTCATAATCTGTTCCATCACGCTACGGGCCTCCGTACGCGAAAGATGCTGTCCCTCAATGATCCGGCTTAACCCTACTTGCATCATGTCATGTCGTTCCATTGTCGTCTCCTCCTCAGAATCAGATTTTTGTGTGTTACGGAGTGTACAAATAATCTTGGTTGATGACGCTGTTGTAAGGCTGTGTCGTTGCTGGGAACATCGCTTCCGCCGTGCGGATTGCTTTCAGCAGTGCCTTTGCTTTGTTCACCGTCTCCTGATACTCGCTTTCCGGTACGGAGTCCCACACAATTCCAGCCCCTGCCTGGACATAGGCCCGGTTCTTTTTAAACACAATTGTGCGAATCGTAATGCAAGCATCCATATTGCCTGAGAAGCCCAAATATCCAATTGCTCCTGCATAGGTTCCGCGTGCTTCCCGCTCCAGCTCAGCAATAATCTCCATCGCCCGTAGCTTTGGAGCTCCGGATACGGTGCCGGCCGGCAGGCAAGACAGGAAAGCATCGAAGAAATCTTTGTCCTCACGCAGTTCGCCCGACACATTCGATACAATGTGCATCACGTGGGAATAGCGTTCAATCTCCATGAATGTATCGCATTTTACGGTGCCAAACTGGGATACACGTCCCAGATCATTTCTTCCCAGATCTACCAACATCAGATGCTCTGCACGTTCTTTTTCATCCTTCAACAATTCTTCAGCAAGCGCCGCATCTTCGGTTTCCGTTACGCCACGCGGTCTCGTTCCTGCAATCGGTCGGGTCTCTACACGGCCGTTTTCCACCTTGACGAGTGCCTCCGGCGAAGTGCCTACGATGATCTCGTCATCCATTTTCAGATAATACATATATGGCGACGGGTTCATCGTGCGCAGCACGCGGTATACCTGTAGTGGAGAGGCCTCTGTATCGATGTGAAAACGCTGGGACAGTACAACCTGAAAAATATCACCGGAGCGGATATACTCCTTTGCCTGCTCCACGTTTGATATAAATTGTTCCTTTGTCACATTGGATTGGATCTCACCCAGTTCCACATCATCAGGAATGGAGGCAGAGCCTAATCGCTCCGGTGGGGACTGCTTGCGCAGATACTGCGCCGTGTTCTCCAACTTGCGTTCCACATCTGCATAAGCAGCACGAATGTCCTCCTCGCGGAACCCTTCACCTATATGAACATTGCCAACCAGCAAAATTTGCTGTTTCACATGATCAAAGACAATGACTTGATCGCAAAACATAAAACGAATATCATCCATATTCAAATCATCTACCGAGTGCTCTGGCAGCTTTTCGTAGTATTGAAGCAGGTCATATCCAAAAAATCCGATAGCCCCGCCTGTAAATGGAGGCATGTCTTTCAGTTTCGGACTACGGTATTTACGAAGTAATGCTTTGAGCGCTTCAATCGGCTTGTCGCTTAATATTTGCCGTTTACCGTGTTGTTCCAAAATCAATCGACCTTTTTTACCTGAGACCATCAGAAATGGGTCTGTTCCGATGAAGGAATGTCGCGCCCACTGCTCGCCTCCCTCTACACTCTCCAGCAGAAAGGCACGGTCCCGCTCAGCATACCGACGGAAAATCCGAATCGGCGTCTCCATATCAGCCAGCACTTTTTTGTACACAGGAATCAGGTTAAATTCATTCGCCATCGCTATCACTTGCTCCACATGCGGCGTTAACATGAGATCACTTCCTTTCCAAATTGGCGCAGAACCCAATGGAGAGAATAAAAAAGCCTCTACCCGTAAGGTAGAGGCTGTCAGTTATTGAAATTATAAGAATGCTCCATATGTAAAATGATCACAGCAAATAGAAAAGCATACACTTATCCCTTTTGCATAACCGCGCAGGTTACCCCAAATAAGCTTCTCTATAGAAGAAGGTCTCTTCATGGACAAAAGCTTACCCGCTACCGCTGGTCTCTGTAATCTCATATGGAATTGGCTAGACTACACTCTTCTCATCTCAACTCTGCTCTGGCTAACTCTACTCTACTCAACTCTGCTACACACACTATATCTCATGGAATGTTACTTTGGCAACCATCAACTTAAAAAATGGACGATTATTTCCCTTGGGAAGCCAGATCCGGTCTTAGCATCTGTGCTCCGTTCAAATATACATGTTTCATTTCACGCTGAGATTTATCGGTATTCACCTGTACCATCAAACGGATGCACTTGGGCAAGCTACCAGCCACAGGAATTTCTAATGCACACATGAGCGGAACCATGTCCCAGCCGTCAAGCTGACGGATGGCCATGGCTGGAAAGGCAGCATCCAGGTCATGGGTCACCGTTATCCATACATTACTAATATCCTCTGGCTGAATTTCATTGTAGGATACAATTTCCTCCAGTAGTTGGCTTGTTGCTTCCAAAATTTCGTTTGCTTCATTATTCGTCACGGTCGTCGCGCCACGAATTCCACGATTGTACATCGTTACGCCTCCTCTTTTAACTGTTCAATGACTTCCCGGATGTAAGAGACGGAAATATCCTTCACAACCTCCACACGCCCAATACTGCGTGGGACAACGAAAGTAATGCTGCCTTCTTTGAATTTTTTGTCATGCATCATCGCTTCGAGCAATCGATCTGTATCGAGATGTGACGGAAGAGAAGTCGGTAAGCGCAGCGATGACAGCATTTCCTTCGTTTCGTTTACCAAAGAAGGATCTGCCCCCAGCTTCACACCCAGTAGTGCCGAGCCAACCATACCAATAGAAATGGCTTCCCCGTGTAAAAACTCACCATACCCCGCAATCGCTTCAATCGCATGCCCAATCGTATGGCCTAAGTTTAAAATAGCGCGCAAATCATTTTCTCGTTCATCGCGTGATACAACTTCGGCTTTAATGGAGCATCCCTTCTCCAGCCCGTACTCCAGTGCCGTCGCATCCAGTCCGAGCAAATCCGTCGAATGTTCACGGCACCACTGAGCAAAATCAGCATCCCAGATCAAGCCATGCTTGATCATTTCAGCAAGCCCCGCAGATACCTCGCGAGAAGGTAATGTTGACAACGTATCTACGTCATACAGTACGAGTTCCGGTTGGTGAAAGGCTCCTATCATATTTTTCGCCAAAGGATGATTGATGCCGACCTTACCACCCACGCTGCTGTCATGGGCAAGGATAGTAGTTGGAACCTGTACGAACTTGATGCCTCTCATATAAGATGCCGCCACAAATCCAGCCAAATCACCCACCACACCACCACCAAGAGCGATAACAGCTGAATTGCGATCCAAACCGCCCTCAATGGCTGCTGTTATGACCTGCTCAAATACAGCAAGCGACTTGGATGTTTCACCTGGCTTAACGACAAATGATACCGTTCTGTATCCCGCCTCTTGAAGATTGCTTTCCACTGTTGCCAAGTAGAATCCCGCTACATTTTCGTCTGAAACAATCAATAATGGGCTTTTTTGTGCAATTCCTCGTTCCTTCAACGACTCTCCGGCTTGATGCAACAACCCACGTCCGATAAGAATAGGATAAGAACGTTCGCCAAGCTGTACCGTCAGCGTGCTCATCTTAGTATCGCTCCAGTTGTTGTTCATAGGATGCAATATTCGCGCGGATTTCTTCAATTGAATCCCCGCCGAATTTCTCTAGTAAAGCTTTGGCTATCTCCCAAGCTACCACATGCTCCATGACTACGCTTGCCGCTGGTACCGCACATGCATCCGAACGCTCAACCTGTGCAGTGAACGCTTCTTTCGTATCAATGTCGACGCTTTGCAGCGGCTTATAAAGTGTGGGAATTGGCTTCATAACGCCACGAACCACCACTGGCATTCCGTTGGTCATGCCACCCTCAAAACCACCCAATCGATTTGTACGACGGTGATATCCACGTTCCTCATCATATAAAATCTCGTCATGCACCTGTGAACCACGCAACTCTCCTGCTTCAAACCCGATGCCGATTTCCACACCTTTAAATGCATTGATCGACATGACGCCTTGTGCGATACGTGCATCCAACTTCCGATCATACTGTACATGACTGCCCAGACCAATCGGAACACCTTCCACGATACATTCCACTACCCCACCGACGGAGTCACCTTCTTGCTTGATCAGGTCAATATACGCTTCCATCTTCTTCTCCGTTTCTGGATCGGTTACTCTTACCGAAGAAGCTTCTGTTACGGCAATCAGTTCATCAATCGGCAAATCGCGATAAGGAGCTTCGATTTCACCAATGCGGATGACCTGACCTGCCACCTTGATCCCGAACTCAGCCAGTAATTGACGAGCCAAACCGCCACATGCCACACGAATTGCTGTTTCACGTGCACTGGAGCGTTCCAACACGTTACGAAGATCCTTCAGGTTGTATTTCATTCCGCCATTCAAATCCGCATGACCCGGACGCGGCCGATGAACCCGACGCTTTTCTTCATCACTGCCTTCAATAGGCTCAATATTCATAATATTCTGCCAGTGCTTCCAATCGTTATTTTCCACAACTAGAGCAATTGGTGCACCTGTGGTATATCCGTGACGTACGCCACCAGCAATCTTCGCCGTATCTTTTTCAATCTGCATACGCCGCCCCCGTCCATATCCTTTCTGACGACGGTGCAACTGAAAATTCAATTCCTCAAAATCCAATTTCAAATTACTCGGCATACCCTCTACAATGGCAGTTAGCTGGGGACCATGCGTTTCCCCCGCGGTTAAATAACGTAAACTCATGACGCGTTCCCCCTTTAAACTGTTAAACTGTGCATCGCTAAAATCTTTAACTGTGCTTCATTATAGTATACGCACCTTTCTTTGACAAGAAAAGCCACGTCTGAGGCAGATAAACAAAAAAACACGTCCCTCAGCCAGAAGAGCTAAAGGACGTGCACTGTTGATAAGCCAACCATCCATTACTTAAGAATAGAAATAAGTTCCTACGAAACGATGGATGATATGTACAGGCTTATGCTTTTTTGCGATAAAAAAAGGTTTCAGTCGATTCCAGCCCATATTGGTTAGGAGAAAAGATTTGCTCGGTACTGCCGACAAATAAAACACCGCCGGGACGAAGGCTGGCAGCAAACTTTTGATACAACGCATGTTTGGCCTCTTCTGTAAAATAAATCATAACATTTCGACAGATAATGAGATCATACCCATCCTCAAACCGATCCAGCAGCAAGTTTTGCTTTTGAAATTTCACAGCCTGTTTTAGACGGTCATCAATCCGATACATGGCACCATCTGGTTTAAAATATTTGCTAGCTACCTGCTCAGGCACATCCTTGAGCGAACGCTCCAAATATTTACCTTCCTTGGCTTTAGCCAATGCACCATCATCAATGTCGGAAGCTGTAATAGAGCAATTTCCTAAAATTCCTTTACCGTCGAGAACCATAGCCAGGCTATAGGGCTCTTCACCAGTCGAGCAGGCTGCACTCCACAGCTTAAGCTTCTGCTTTCCTACAAGCAGCTGTGGCAAAATGATATCCCGTAGCACTTCCCATCGATTGGGATTTCGCCAAAATTCGGAAACATTGATCGTCATACGATCCAGAAATTCATAGAATAGAGGTTTTTCCTTCATCATGGCATCATAAAAAGAAACAAAACTGGGAAACCCGTTTTTGTTGCGAAGCGTCGTTAACCGCCTTTTCATCTGTGCTTCTTTGTATTGTGCAAGATCAATACCTGTGCTGTCCTTGATTTTGCGGATAAACGCTGTGTAATCGGGGTCCGTCTGACCCAGTTCCAGATCTGTCATGCTACCATCCTTCTTCATACGTAATTAAACTTACACCCAGGTCGCTACAGTTTTTTCATACCTAACCAATTCTTCCGGTGTGAAAAAATTTGCAATCTCGCGCTCTGCGCTCTCCGGTGAATCTGAACCATGAATGAGGTTAAACGGTGTATGTGCAGCAAAGTCTCCACGAATGGTGCCCGGAAGAGCCTCTGTTACTTGTGTTTTACCAATCAGCAAGCGGGAAAGCGTAACAATGTTATCCCCTTCCCAAACCATGGCAAATACAGGTCCTGATGTGATAAAGCCTACAAGCTCTTCAAAAAAAGGCTTGCCCACATGCTCCGCATAATGCCGCTCTGCTTGTTCTCTAGATACCTGCACAAGCTTGCCAGCCGCCATTTTGAAGCCCTTGTCTTCCAAACGACTGACAATACGTCCAATCAGTCCGCGTTGTACACCATCCGGTTTAACCATCAAAAACGTACGATCCATCGGCTCACTCCCAATCCAATCTAATGTATTTATACAGTACTAATCTGTATTGTAACAGAAAGATTGGAAACGGTTAAAGTATTTTGTCACAGCAAACCTAAAATACAACTTTAGTAGGAGCGGCGTGTTACAAAATGAGCAATATCGCGCAGCGTCTTTTTTGTTTTGACATCTGGTAGTAAGTCCAGCGCGTTCAGCGCTTTATTAATATATCGGTCAGCGAGAATTTCAGCTTTAGCGATTCCTTCACTTTTTTTGATCATATCCACCGCTTTACGGGCGTCTCCTTGCCCGTCCCCATCCTGAATTCGCCGAATTTCAGCCAGTAGATCATCCCGCAGTTCGGGTTGTTCAAGCGCATAAATGACCGGAAGTGTAATATTGCCCTGTCTCATATCACTGCCTGGCGGCTTGCCGATCTTTTTTTCTGTTCCACACAGATCAAGCAAATCATCCTGAATTTGAAAAGCCATACCTACGTTATAGCCATAGCTGTACAACAGTGAGTTGACTCTTTCCCGTGCTCCTGCAGCCATAGCTCCCAACTGGCAGCTGACCGCAATCAACAATGCTGTTTTGCGCCGTATGCGAAGCAAGTAATTGCGTACACTCTGATCCACATTAAAAAAATCACGTATTTGTTCCATTTCACCAATCGACATCTGCACCAACGCCTTAGACAGCACTCGGTGAATATCGGGATTCGGCAGCCCAGCAGCAATAGATAGTGCGCGTGCATATATGTAGTCTCCGGTGTACATAGCCACCCGATTGTCCCATTTGGACTTCACGGTGGGTTGGCCGCGTCTCATTTCCGCATCGTCAATCACATCGTCATGAACGAGAGAGGCAGAATGAATCAGTTCCAGAGGTACCGCTATGCGCTTGAGCTTGTCCAGATCATATTCTCCAAACTTGCCTCCCAGCAATACAAATACGGGACGCAAACGCTTGCCCCCTGCTTTAAGTAGATGAAGCGACGTATCATTAATCAACGGCTCCCTACTGTCAATGCTACGGTACAGCTCTTCTTCTATGAAGTTCATATCCTTTTTTAATAAACCGAACAAATCCAATCGTTTCATTCTTTCACCCGTGTCAGCGTATTGTCACTCCAGAGAAGCGGCTTCACTCGTCGGTCAAGCAGCCCCAGTTCATATGCATACTTAAAATAAAGCTCTAAACCTTGTTGTTGCTTCTCTCCAAAATCATAACACAGATTCGTAAAGTAGCGCTCCCAATAATCTTCTGAACCTCCAATTTCCTTGCAAGCTTCAGAAATAACAGGTGTCAGGTCAGACAGACTACGCTGCTTGCTTACGCGGAACGCATTCGCAATTTCAGCCACCGCAGCGGGATTCTGAGCAGCAACAGCACGTCGAACTGCCCATACAGCAAAGGTCATACTATAGCCCGTCCAGCGTTTCCACTCTTCCCCGAGGTCGGTTACGTACAGGCCCTCACTTCGCCAGGAAGCCTTGATCGCGTGATCTCCAATCAGCAGCCCTGCATCTGCCTGTTTCAGCATCAAATCAAGATCCGGTTCACAATCAAAGTAAGTAGGCTGACCTTCCCATGCCTTTTGCATCAAAATTTTCAACAAGTTCACCGATGTGGCTGAAGTATTCGTCAGTGCAATGGTGCCGTTAATGATTTCATTTAGCGGCTTGCGTGAAAATAGTAAAATGGATTGGACTGGACCGTCTGCACTAACGGATAAATCGGGCAACAGCAGCATTTCCTCAGCACCTGATGCATACGCAAAGGAGGACATCGCACTCATATCCAAACTCCCATTCAGCATGCCTCGATTCAATTCAGCCGGAACTTTGGAGACCATCTCCGCCGAATGGAGAAGCTTTGAAGGATTAAAGTAATGAAAAATAGGCCAAGCGTTTGTATATTTAATTTTTCCGATTGTGATTGTCTTGGTGTCCGGTATCGGCATCGGAATCCCCCCATCTCGTAAACAGTTGATGTTCTATACGCAAGCTGTCTAATACTTTGCCTACGAGGAACAGTACAATATCATCCAGCGTCTTTGGATGAAAATAAAAAGCTGGCATGGCCGGAATCATTTTGACGCCGAGTCTCGCAAGCTTAAGCATATTTTCCAAATGAATAGCATGTAGCGGTGTCTCACGAGGCACAAGGATTAGCGGACGACCTTCCTTCATCATCACATCTGCTGCACGTGCCATGAGATTATCAGACGAACCGTGCGCTACCGCTGACAACGTCCCCATCGAGCAGGGCATGATAATCATGGCATCTACTAAATAAGAGCCACTCGCTATTGAAGCTCCAATATCTGTGAACGGATGGTATACAAGAGAACCGGGACGGCCTCCGAATTGTTCATTCAAAGCTCCTTCCCGGTCGGTCACATTCCAGCCCAGCTCCTCTTTCAATACCCGCCAGCCAGCATTAGAAACAATCAGGTGAACTGTATACTGCAAGTCCAGCAGTGTCTCTACTAGTCGTACACCATAAATGCTTCCGCTCGCACCTGTAATGCCAATAACGATTCGTTTGCCTTGATGGTTGCTCACCTGATTATTCATTAGTATTGACGCACCACCAAATCAATCAGTGTAAAAGCAAATACGACAATGCTAAGTACACCGTTCATAGTAAAGAATGCTGTCTGCAAACGACTCAAATCTTTTGGAGATACGATATAGTGCTCATAAAATAAAATAATGTATGAAATAATCATGCCCGCCAGATACCACCAGCTTAAATCTGCGATAAAGAACAGCACAATAAATCCGATCGCCGTAATGACATGGAACACACGGGCGATGTTCAGAGCACCTGCTACACCAAAACGGGCAGGAATAGAATAAACCCCTTCGCTCTGGTCAAAATCAATATCCTGACAA
This sequence comes from Paenibacillus sp. EKM10P, assembly GCF_011800655.1. Lineage (NCBI taxonomy): Bacteria > Bacillati > Bacillota > Bacilli > Caryophanales > Paenibacillaceae > Paenibacillus > Paenibacillus sp. EKM10P. Next base: position 608,092 of record NZ_JAALET010000002.1, read on the forward strand.
GCATAAATAACATCAAATCCAGCGGTCCAAAATGCAATCGTGAGATAAAGTACGATAGCAGTTAAATCCATTTGTCCCGTCACTGCAACCCACGCGCCTAGCGGCGCCAAACCAATGGTCAAACCAAGTACAAAGTGGCACAGCCAAGTAAAACGCTTGGTGTAAGAGTAAAAAACAAGCATAAAAAAGGCCAGCGGGAACAGCTTGAACGCCAGCGGACTTAACTTGAATGAGGCCCAAAATAACAACAACAAGCTAACGATGATGAAAATCACCACTTCGCTCGATTTGAGCAGCCCTGCCGGAATAGCGCGTCCTGCTGTACGCGGATTTTTCCCGTCAATCACACGGTCAATCATACGATTGAAGCCGAAGGCTGCGCTACGTGCGCCAACCATAGCCAGCAAGATCCAACCGATCTGCGGCCATGAGGGAAGGTTGTCCGTCACGACAACTGACCCCAATACAGCCCCCATAAATGCAAATGGGAGCGCAAATAAAGTATGTTCAATTTTAATCATTTCCAAAAAAATAGCAATTTTCTTAAACATGCTGACTCTCCTTGATTCCAATATGCAATGCCGCAATGCCTCCGGTGAGAGAATGAGCCTGAACATCCTTCAATCCGACTTCACGAAAGATGTCAGCCAGTTCATCCCTTCCTGGAAAAAGCGCCAACGAATCAGGGAGCCATTTGTACTGCTCATAACGTTTGGCGAACAATTTGCCGAGCATGGGCAAGATGTGCTGAAAATATGCGTAGTAAATTCCCTTGAACGGCTGCCAAGTAGGTTTGGACAACTCTAGACATACAACCTGCCCACCAGGTTTGACGACTCGTTGCATTTCCTGCAACACGCGGCGCAGATCAGGTACATTGCGTAGACCGAAACCAATCGTCGCATAATCAAATGAATTGTCTTCAAAAGGTAGATCCATCGCGTTGCCTCGTACAAGCTTGATTTGCTTTTCGCGGGATTCTGATGTAATCTTGCGCTCGCCAACATTTAGCATGTTCTGGCTAAAATCCAATCCTACGATGTGACCACTTTCACTTGCACGCGCCATCGCAAGCGTCCAGTCACATGTCCCACAACAAAGGTCGATTGCCGTATCGCCGTGATGCATGTTCATTTTTTTCATTGTAAATTTCCGCCAAGCCTTATGTCTACGAAAGCTCAGTATATCGTTCATCAGATCGTATTTACCGGCTATACTTTCAAACACGCCATGAACGAATTGCTCTTTCGGCTTGGTGTCGCTTGATCCCATGACGTTCACCTAACCTTCCCTCACAACCGGGTGCGAACTGTTTAGCAGCTTCAGGAAAGGCTCAAGCATGCATTCAAATTCCTCAATCCCCGTGTTTTGTTCATCTGACAGGGTCTGCCGGATGTGTGTAACAGCCGTGCGAAGCTTGTCCAGTATCGCATCCTCGGCTTTGTATTTCAGCACAAGCTTACGCCAAACTGCTGTTTCAGTACCACTCTCTGAAAGCAGTGCCTGCTCATGCTGGTCTCCGTTACCGTAAATATGCCAGAACATATATCCGAAACGGGACTTGTCCGGTTCTGTCCGCTTCTCCCATTCCTCCACCAGCGTGTCACAGACAGCGAATTCATTAAGAAGCTGCTTCCAGACTTCCTGATCCTGTTCTGCAATAAGGGAAGTCAATGATAAAAAAAGCTCCTGTTTGAAGCAAACCATCTGAGATAAATACTGAGCGGCATTCAATCGAAAATGCTTCATCTCCCAGTACAAGCTCATTTTCCCTGCGTTCACTTCACATACAGCATCACTCAGCTTCGAAATGGCCTCGATTCGGCCTGCCATTGCGAGTAGCTGATAAAAACGGCTGCTGAAGTAGTCACCGGCTAACACTTTTAGCTGTCTGGAACGCATCTCTTCCGGACTTCGTATACCGGATAAAGTATCAATCATATCATGCGTATCCAGTCCCATCTGCACAAGTGATGTAACCAAAGCGTACAGTTCATCCTCACTGGCATGCAGCCCTTGCGCATTCCGGTTCAAAAACTCAAACAGCAAACGGGTACGGCTGTCAGGAAAAGCCGGCATTTCCGTATGTTGTTGAATCATGTCGTATTCCACATATTTCCTTGCTAATTGAGGTACGCGATACGGTTTCATCCTAAGCCTCCGAGCCATGACTTTCTGGTATACTCAAATAATTGCAATGCCTTATATTATATCACAATTTAAAATGATTCGCGACTAAAGTACTGTAGGTCCAGCGGTAGAAACATCTAGTTTGTATATACACCGCTAAACCTGTTTTGCCACATGGGCGTTACTGTAATGCGGAAACGAGATTTCAAATCTTCTGGCAGTTCAGCGCCTTCCCGATTTCTAAGTTGTTCCAATGCCTCGTTCGTCCACTCGTTCCGGCGTATATCGGATGCCAGCAGCAAATGGCGTTCTCCTGACCATTCGTCCTGCGTCACCACCCGCAACAGCAATTGCCGTACATTCGTCGTTCCGTAAAAGCTAAAGGCGGCAAGCTCCGCCATGTTCTGATAAATCTCCAGAGGTGTGGTTTCTTCCTTGGACAGCTTAACATCCAGGGTCAGGACAGAATGTTCCCAGCTTGCACTTGCAATCGGTGTGGTCAATGGAAGCTCGTTCAGTGTATCTACCAGATTGTCATCCGTCAGCAACACTCGTTGCTGGGGCGAGATTGTTGCCTGTGTTTCACGAACTGCTGCGGTACCCGAGTCCAGCATCTGTAAGGACGGCAGCAATATTGCTGCTGCGGTGGTTATGAGAATGGAACCACCGAGTACAATCCAAGGTTTCATCAGAGCCTCCCCTGACCCCTACCCCATAATGTGGGTTTGCTACGGTAAAGGTCCTCACTCTCATTGTACAACAAAAAAAAGCAGGCTATGCCTGCATTTTACTCCTCCGTATCTACAACACCGTGCTTGGTCATCACCACGGCCTTGCCGCGAATTTTGATGGCAGAAGTATGATCCGTAAATTGGACGATCAGTATCTCACCCTTGTCCAATTTTTCTGAATGATGCAGGCGTGTATCCTGACCTCTGGTCAGACCAAAAACCTGACATCCGTTGCTTTTTGCTTTAATTACGACGTACTCACTGCTGCCCGTCACGTTATCTTCCATGTCCTTTTCCTCCCTGAGAGCCGAAGCTATATTTTTATGATGGAGATTTAAGATTGTTTTGTCAACTACATGCTTTCCTCGCGCCTGCAACAATTAGTGCTTCCTGTGCCATACTATCTGTGCAGTCCCATCTATTTACGAAAGGAACGGATCGGATGGAAAACTATCGTCCCGCCAATCTCAGTCCTGCTCAGATAGAGCAGCTTCAACGGCTGGAACATGAATTTGCCGAGCTGACAGGTGAACCCCTGGTGCTGATTGCTTATGCCTCGCGAAACGGCAAGACACCTTCCTCTTCTTCAGTCCATAGCACCTCTACCACAAAGTAAATAGGACAAAAAGAAAAGGCCGTGAATCAAATTCACGGTCCTTTCAGCGCATTGGGAATATGTAAGAAATCTTATTTAATTCCGTCTTTGAGCGCTTTACCCGGTTTGAATGCCGGAATTTTGCTCGCAGGGATTTCGATTTCTTCTCCTGTTTGCGGGTTACGTCCTTTACGTGCGGAACGTTCACGAACCTCAAAGTTCCCGAAACCTACCAGTTGTACCTTGTCTCCGTTTTGCAGTGCTCCAGCGATCGCTTCAAATACTGCATCGATTGCTTTGGTTACGTCCTTTTTGGACAATTCAGTGCTCTCAGAAACCTGATTGATCAAATCCGTTTTATTCAACATATTCACCTCCCAATTCAAGTGTAGTCCAGCATTAAGGTTATCGGTGTGCTCCACCGATAATGAAGTCGCCTGTATAAAATAACCCGGGCGGCATACTGCCTTCCATAATGTTATCATCTGTTTCCGTTTCGTCGTTAAATATACATAGAATATACCTAACCACCGCCATATAGGCCGAAACTGGCGTTTTATGGCACCCTTCTTGCGTGGAACAAGGTTTATAGTAATACAGTCGACAGACAATTTCAAGTACGACGACGGTTCAGTACGTAAAAAGTAACAGCCAGCGCAAGCACCAGCACTACTCCTTTGACAATGTCATGGGCAAAATATTGCACATTCATCATGGTCAGCCCATTAACTAATACGCCGATTAACACTGCACCAATAAATGTACCAATAACATTGGGTTTACCCGCACCAAACACTGAAAAACCGACGAATACTGCAGCTACTGCCTCCATAAGTAAGGGAGAGCCAGCGTCAATTTGACCCGAGCCTACACGCGAGGCATATAGAATACCGGCAATTGCCGCAAATACGCCTGAAGCGATATAGGCCAGTGTACGGACCTTTTTTACCCGTATACCTGACAGACGAGCAGCCTCCTCATTCCCGCCAGTTACATACATTTGACGCCCGTGCTTTGTGTAGGTCAAGAAAACATGCACCGCTGCCACAGCTAGCAACAGTAAAATAACCGAAATCGGGATACCCAACCATTTACCCTGCCCCAGTAAAAGAAATGCTGGAGATATCTCGCCTGGCGCCTTGCTGCCATCAGGAAACTGCATATGATTGTAGATGGTATAGCCTTGTGCGTATGTTTGGTGAATCCCGCTAACGATATACATAATGGCTAGAGTTGCGAGCAAATCGGGGATACGCAGTTTAATAATCAAAAGTGAATTCAACAGCCCAACCAAAGCTCCAACAATCAGAGATACAATAATAACCACTGCAACAGGCTGTTCATACCAGACCATCAACGAGGCTGAGACGACCGTCGTCAAGGATACCGTTGCACCAACCGACAGGTCAAAACCGTCTACAATAAGTGATAAAGTCACACCAATGGCCACGAAAGTTACAATCGCAATGGAGCCAAGAATATCCATCAAATTATCATACGTCCAGAAATAAGGTAATGTGGCTGAGAAAAACGCCAACACACCTATAATGACAACTACAGCACCGTAACGAAACGAGACATTTAACCATTTTTCCTTCATGAATGCACCTCTTCACCACCGCTGGCGTACAACAGAAGCTGTTCCTGTTCGACTTCGCCTCGCGCAAATTCCCTTATTATTTTACCGTCATACATGACTGCTATCCGATCACCAATGCCTATACCTTCCGCGAATTCACAGGTAAGATAAATGATTGCTTTTCCTTGTGCAGCCAATTCTCCGATGATACGGAAAATATCGCTTTTTGCCCCTATATCCACACCCTTGGTTGGCTCGTCAAAAACGAATACATCCGCACCGGAATGAAGCCATTTTCCTATCGCAACCTTTTGCTGATTCCCACCGCTCAAATACTTAACATTCTGGCGCAGTGAAGGCGTCTTAATACCAAGAGAGGCGACAACCCCATTACCGTTATTACGTTCTTTATGCCGACTGATGAAACCCAGGACACTCAGCTTGCCCAAGAGCGGAAGACTAAGGTTTCGTTCCACGCTCTCCTCAATCAAGACCCCCTGCTTACGCCGCTCCTCGGGTATGGACACAATTCCTTGAGCTACCGCGTCCGCTGGCTCACGCATACGAATGAAGCGCCCCTTGAAGGTCAGCTCCCCCTCATCGGGCTTGTCTGCCCCTGTAAGTAGTCGTGACAACTCCGTCTTGCCCGCACCGACCAAACCCACAATAGACAGAATTTCACCGCGTCTGACGTACAAATCAACGCCGTGAACTCGCAATCCTTTACGGAGTCCTCTTGCTTCCAATACCGTTTCACCAATAGGTACCTCTGTTTTCGGAAATTCCTCATCAAATGTTTTCCCAAGCATATACGTGATAATGTCGCCTACATTTAAATCAGAAGCAGGTCCCGAGAACACGCGCTCACCATCACGCATCACCGTAATACGGTCACTGTGCGCGATGACCTCCGGCAATCGGTGCGTGATGAGAATACATGCTACTCCCTCATCCTTGAGGGTATGAATGGTGCGGAACAAACGCCTCGTTTCTTCCTCGCTCAGCGGTGCCGTTGGCTCGTCAAAAATGATAGTATTCGCCCGCTGTGTCAAAATCCGTGCGATGAGTACAAGTTGCTTTTCTGCCAACGTCAATTCTGACACGTATCGTCGTACATCTATATCAACCTCCAGACGCACTAATGCCTCACGTGCTCGCCTACGCATGGACGCTGGTGCAGCCCACCATCGACCATCAGGTGCAGACAAATCGTCCATTACAATATTTTCAGCGACGGTTAACTGAGGCACAAGTGCCGAATCGACTTCTTGATACACGCAGTGAATTCCGGCTCTTTTGGCTTCCCACGGTGAACGAATAATCAGCTCCTTGCCATCCACAACGATCGCTCCCTGATCGAAACGATACGCACCTGACAAGATTTTCATTAATGTGCTCTTCCCTGCCCCGTTGGCACCTAGCAGAGCGTGAATTTCGCCACCCTGCACCGTAAAATCCACGGCTCTCAGCGCATCTACACCAGCAAACCGTTTGCTGATCTTCTTCATCTCCAATGTATATACTTGTGTACTCATGAATGTCCCCTCACTCCCGCTTATGATAAAAGCGCGCCGAAGCGCGCCTTTGCATTTGCGTTATGCATCCATTTTATTTGGACGTTTCATATTCCTTCATCCAATCCTTGTAGCCCTGCTCACTCTTGCCCCATCCTTTCACAAATTGAGACAACTCGGATGTGGAAATTTGCTTATCTGGCAACTCTTCACGCTGTACATATACTGCCTTCAGCACAACTTTCTCCTCAGGGTTATCCCCATGCAACTTCTGGTATGCATAGCGCACTTGTACGCGCCCGATATCTGTTGGATCTACGGCTGCTGAAGCCACCCACGGGTTTTTCGGGTCCTGAATCATTTGCAAATCTTCATCACTCATATCAATCCCATAAACTTTAATTTCCGTACGCCCAGCTTGTTGTATCGCACGAGCTGCACCTTTGGCAAATTCATCCCAAGCCGCCCACACTGCTGTAATTTCACCCTTAGGATATTGCTTTAGCACTGCTTCCATTTTGGCTTGCGTATCCAAAGCAGGATTCTGAGCCGAACCAAAAGTTGCAATCTCTTTAATATCTGGATTGGCTTTCAAAAATGCGTCATAAGCAACCTGGCGGCGCTCCATTGGCGCAAACCCAGCAACCCATACCTTCACAATGTTTCCTTTGCCACCGATGTCCTTTTTCATTTGCTCAAGCGTCAGCTCCGCCATGCTTTGGTCATCCTGTGAGAGCACTACCGCACCCGGAACATTGACCGCGGCATCGAACACGATAACCGGAATATTGCGGGAAATTGCTTTTTTAAGTCCTGGCTCCAGCAATGCGTCACCGTGGTCAGTCAAAATAACATCAAACTGCTGGTTAATCGCACTATCTAGCAAAGAAGCCATTTTAGCCTTATCGTTATTTGCAACAAACTTGGTCAGCGTACCGCCAAATTTCTTAACCTCATCTTCCACACCTTGAACATACTGCTGCGAAAACGTACCTGTATTAAACTCCATGATCAAAGCAACCCGTTTACCCTTTAGATTCGAACTATCTGTTTTTCCGTCTCCTGTACTCGTTCCTGCAGTGCTTGTCCCTTGAGCGCCGTTCTCTGTTTTCGGCGCGCCACATGCTGTGACCAGTATAATCAGCACCAGTAGCATGATGGCTCCGAGCCCTAGCTTCTTGTTTTTTTGGAGCCCTTTTTGGATATACATGATTTGTTTCCCCCTCGTTCGATCCACTAATATGTTTCAAATTTGATACTTAATATATCGCGTTAAACCAAGTATGTAAATAGGTTTTATTAAATATAAAAAATACCGCAAAGAGCAGTCAGCTCTCTACGGTATTCCCCTTACATATTTTGGTTATGGCTTAGCCTTAAAGAATGATAGCAATAAGACCACCAGAACCTTCGTTAATAATGCGACCCAGCGTTTCTTGAAGCTTGTAGCGTGCATTGTCCGGCATCATGGCAATCTTGCCTTGAATACCTTCACGCACAATAGAATGCAGCGAACGTCCGAAAATGTCAGATTCCCAGATTTTGATTGGATCATTCTCAAAATCTTGCATCAGGTAGCGTACGAGCTCCTCACTTTGCTTCTCTGTTCCGATAATCGGAGCAAATTCCGATTCCACATCGACACGAATCATGTGAATGGAAGGGGCTGTCGCTTTAAGCCTCACGCCAAATCTTGTACCTTGTCGAATCAACTGCGGTTCGTCCAGTGCCATCTCGGCCAGTGACGGAGCTGCAATACCATAACCTGTTGTCTTGACCATTTCCAGAGCCTCGGCAAAGCGGTCATATTCACGTTTAGCGTGGGCAAAATCCTGCATCATTTGTAGCAAATGATCCTTGCCACGAATCTCTACCCCAACGACTTCAACCAAAATCTGGTCATACAGCTCATCAGGCGCATACAAATCAATTTCCGCTACGCCCTGCCCCATATTCATACCGCTTAATCCGGCTCTATCGATGAACTCATACTCCATAAACTGGCTGACCACCCGATCTACATCACGCAGGCGTCGAATATCTTTAACCGTATCACGAACGGAATTTTCATAGTTGCTACGCAGCCAGTGATTTTCGTTCAATACCATAACCCAGCTCGGCAGGTTCACATTCACCTCATGCACCGGGAATTCATACAATACTTCACGAAGTACACCCGTAACATCATCTTCCGTCATGGTCGCCGCGCTGAGTGTCATGACTGGAATATCATACTTGGCAGCCAGTTCACTGCGAAGTTGGAGTGTTTCATCACTGCGTGGATGCGTGGAGTTGATAACCAGAACAAATGGCTTGCCAACTTCCTTCAACTCTTCAATGACGCGTTCCTCCGACTCTACATAAGAGCTACGCGGGATTTCAGCAATGGTGCCGTCTGTGGTGACTACCACACCGAGTGTCGAATGTTCTTGAATAACCTTACGTGTACCGATTTCTGCCGCTTCCTGAAAAGGAATGGGTTCTTCAAACCATGGTGTAGAGATCATCCTTGGACCATTTTCATCCTCGTAGCCTTTTGCACCTTCTACTGCATATCCCACACAGTCAACCAGACGTACATTCACGTCCAGTCCTTCCGTTACTTTGATCTGGACGGCATTATTCGGTACGAATTTAGGTTCCGTCGTCATGATCGTCTTCCCTGCCGCACTTTGCGGCAACTCGTCTACGGCGCGGGCACGGTCCGCCTCACTCGTAATGTTGGGCAGTACAATCGTTTCCATAAACCGCTTGATAAATGTTGATTTTCCTGTTCGGACTGCGCCGACGACCCCAAGATAGATGTCTCCTCCGGTGCGTTCGGCAATGTCTTTAAAAATGTCCACTTTCTCCAATGAAATCCCCTCCTCAAAAGTCTCCGAAGGAAAAATGCTTAAAGAGCATCCGCTTCGTGTTCAACCAACTGCTTGATCCCAGATGCGGCAGAACAGCCTTTAAAATGCCCGGAAGTCGTCCGCCGCCGAGATTCAGGAGACTGATGGAATCGGCGAAACGGCGTAAACTCGTACATGCATTTGGACTGATACCATCATATGTATCCCCTCCGTAAAATATGTTTAGTTTTTTAAAAATAGATTACGTCACCGTGATCATTGCAGGAACGATATTTTACGTTTGGGTCCACTCACCTAATATATGCACAGCAAGATTTCCCCATGACTTTGTTGCTAGACTTAAATAAAAAAAGGATATGTCTCTGACCGGTTCTAGCCGTTGAGAAATATCCTTTGTTTTTTGTTCTAATTATTAAAATTGATATTACCACAGTTCGTCATCCAGTGCCTGACGCTCCAGTTGCCGCCTAATAGCTGCCTTAAGTCTATCCTCCGGTATGGTTACCTCTACATCACCTTGAGCGCGGGCCTGACAGGATAAACGTATTCCTTCATTCAGTAAAGGTCCCAGCTTACGCTGTTCTGCATCATTAGGGTGACCTGCGAGCTCAGCCCGTTCCGGTGCTATCTGCACTTTACACATCAGACAGGCTGCTTTTCCATCACAACGTGTGGGAATGTACACACCTGCTTTACGGGCAGCCTGGAGCAATGACGTGCCCTGACCGACTTGTACGCGCTTGCCTGACGGCTTGAACGTAATCTGCACATTCATGAACGGTCCTCCATTCACCTTTCCTCTTAATACGCACGCAACCTATATTTCATTACTCATCCCGATTATGGAGTGAAGTTCTGGCCAAGGGAGAAGCTCTATAAGCTTGCCCAACTGCTCCTTATTCCAAATGTTACGGACCAATAGCTGTGTTAGTATCCCTATGTGTTGTTGTGGGTCTCGCTTCATGACATCTGCAATCGCTTGATAGCGGTCAGGACGATTTCGCAACAGATTGAATAGCAACTCGTGACTGAGAGGCATCAAACGCAATGAGGTATTTTCCAGATCAAGCTGAATCCCAGCCGACCAGAGTAGCCGCTCGACCTCTAAGCGATATAAAGCTCCATCACATAAAACCTCAAATCCTCCCACCAATTCGACTGGAAATCCCTCCAGTTCATAGTGGCTTAGCAAAGAAACGTAAGATCCGCTACGGTCAACCTGCTGTGGGTCTATACTTACACCCGGCGAGCGCGCGTGTAACAGCTTTGCTGCATGAATATCCGCATAAATATCAATGTCCCGAGGCAGACGATCCAGTTCAACTTCTTGCACAAGTAGTGCACAGCTCCCCCCCAGCATCCACGGAACCGACACCGCTGACCAGCTCTCAGTCAAGCTACCCAGCGCAACTGCCAGATCGTGAGGAAGCCTGTCCACTAACACTGATGATATTGCCTCCTTCAACATCGTTTCCTCCTTTGCTATCTTTCCTCCCGTTTCCTGATGGGCATCATTATAACATGTTCGACATGGCAGTTCGACATTTTGTGTACTGAAAAAGCACTTTACTGCCTCAAAATATAAAAAAAACCGCGAACCTTCCCGGTTCACGGTGAATAAAACGAACCATCGTACGGCCAGTGTTTTATTTTTTCATCATCATTTTCATTAACGCTTCCATATTGGAAGGATTCATTCCACTCTTTTTGACGGCTCCGACAATATCCCTGACTGTATCTTCCGATACCGGAATGTTAGCCATCGCAGACACCTGTTTTATAAGCTGACGCAACTGCGCTTCACTTTGAAGCGTGTCCGGCTTTACCGTGCCTGCCAGCTTTTTCACTGCATTTTCGGATATGTTTTTGCCGCCTTTTTTGTTAATGGCCTTCAATGCATCTTTCGGAAAGTTTTTACTCACAATCTCCCCTCCTCCGCCATTGCTCAACTCAGTCTATGAGTGACGGAGACAAAAGGTGATTAAGCATACAAAAGACATGCCAAACGCCTAACTAAAAAAGGCTATCTCATCGTAGAAAGATCTACTCATGAGACAACCTTTATACTTTAGAAGCTCCTCTGTACTCTTATGAATGCCATTGCTCCCAAGTTTGAAGCGGCATGACTTCCATCTCGGTTTTCGGATCGCGACCCATTAATGCCTCAACGGCTTTGCGGACGTCACGTCCTTCAAACAGCACTCCATACAACACCTCTGTAATAGGCATTTGCACACCCAATTTTTGTGAGATAGCGTATGCTGCTTTTGTCGTACGAATCCCCTCTACGACCATTCCCATAGATTCCAGTACGGCATCAAGCTGTTGGCCCTGTCCCAATAATGAACCTGCACGCCAGTTGCGGCTGTGACGACTCGTTGCAGTCACAACTAAATCGCCTATACCAGCGAGTCCGGCAAAGGTTAATGGATTAGCCCCCATCTCAACTCCGGCACGGGTAATCTCAGCCAATCCACGGGTCAACAAAGCCGCTTTGGCATTATCACCGAAGCCAAGTCCATCCGACATTCCCGCGCCCAGTGCAATAATATTTTTTAAAGCACCGGACAGTTCTACACCGAGTAAATCACGGTTTGTATAGACGCGGAAATAAGAGTTCATGAACAGCCCCTGGGCAGCCTGAGCAGCCTTCTCATTGGAAGAAGCTACAACAACCGTTGTAGGACATTTCTTCACCACTTCCTCCGCATGACTCGGGCCTGACAGCACGGCAATATCATCCTCCGCGATTTCCAGTTCTTCCGAGATCACCGTGGACATACGCTTGAGTGTCTCTGTTTCAAAACCCTTAATGGCATGTACTACCAGCATATCCTTGGTGAAATGAGCCTTCAGACTACGTGCAACCTGCCGAGCGGCAGACGAAGGAGATACGATGATCACCGCTTTAGCTCCAGATACCGCAGTCTGCATATCCGTTGTAGCTGAAATGCGATCAGACAAAATAGAGCCTGGTAAATAATGCTCATTCGTATGCTTCTCATTGATCTCAGCAGCTTGTTGTTCGCTTCTCGTCCAGACAGAGACATCGTTGTTATTGGTCGCAAGTACGGAAGCTAAGGCTGTTCCCCAACTCCCTGCCACCAGCACAGCTATTTTCTCAGACAAGACGATCTCCTCCTTTGGAGCCAAGCTTATTCTCATTTCCCCGTGCCAACTTGACTATGTTAGTACGGTGTCTCCACACAGCGAACAGGCAAATGATTAGAGCCGTCCAAAATAACGGCCAAGCAAAACCAAGTACAAGTAATATCCAAGGGGTCAAAATGACAAAAATTAGTGATCCCAGGGATACATAACGCGTTATTACGATGGCAAGTATCGCAATGATTCCGGCATATAATGCCGGCAGCAAGGCAAGAGATGCCAATACACCAATGGCAGTCGCAATCCCTTTGCCTCCGCGAAAGTGAAAATATACCGGCCAGTTATGGCCCGCAATCGCCGCAATGCCACACAAACCCGGTAACCAGGATGATTCTCCACCCAACCAGTGCCCTATCAGCACCGCAATAACCCCTTTGAGTACGTCCAGCAGCAGTACCAGAATAGCTGGGCCTTTTCCAAGCACGCGCAGCGTATTCGTCGCACCGGCATTGCCGCTTCCATGCTGGCGAATGTCGATTCCTTTTAATTTTCCATACAGCAAACTAAAGCTGACAGAGCCAAGCAAGTAACTGAGTACGATGGCAACGATCTGTAAAATCAACCTATTCGCTCCTAACTTTCGTCAGACTTGCGCCGTGTAAATATTCGAATTGGAGTTCCTTCAAAATTAAAGGCGGCGCGAATTTTGTTCTCCAGATAACGCTCATAAGAGAAGTGCATTATCTCTGGATCATTTACGAATACAACCATCGTAGGCGGTTTAACAGCAACCTGAGTCACATAGTTAATACGCAGACGACGGCCCTTGTCTGTTGGCGGTGGATTGATGGCAACCGCATCGGAAATGACATCGTTCAGCAGATGTGTCTGAATACGCATGACATGCTGCTGTGCCACATGCTGTACAACTGGAAGCAACTTTTGCAGACGTTGCTTTGTCTTTGCAGACAAGAACACAATCGGAGCATAGGTCATGAACAGAAAGTGGTCACGGATTTTAGTCTCAAACTGATGCATCGTCTTATCGTCTTTATCTACGACATCCCATTTATTAACGACAAACAACGAGGCTTTACCCGCTTCATAAGCATAGCCAGCAATGTGTTTATCCTGCTCAATAATGCCTTCCTCGCCGTTAATAACGACCAGTACAACATCTGCACGCTCAATCGCACGCATCGCACGCATTACACTATATTTTTCTGTCGTTTCGTATACTTTACCACGTTTACGCATACCTGCCGTATCAATCAGTACATACTTTTGACCGTCTTTTTCAAAAGGCGTGTCAATTGCATCACGCGTTGTACCAGCAATGTCACTAACGATAACCCGTTCTTCTCCTAGAATGGCATTAACGAGTGAAGATTTACCTACATTCGGACGTCCGATCAAAGCGACACGTATAACGTCTTCATCATAATGATCTTCTTCTAGTTCAGGTAAATTGGACGTAATTGCATCCAACAGATCACCGATCCCTGTACCATGACTACCAGAAACAGCAATTGGATCACCAAATCCATAAGAATAAAACTCATAGATCAGATCAGCGCGACTGAGGTTGTCCACCTTGTTTACTGCTACGATGATCGGTTTACCCGAACGATACAGCATTTGAGCTACCTCTTCATCCGCTTGCGTTATTCCTGCTTTTGCATCGCTCATGAATACAATAACATCTGCTTCTTCTATTGCAAGTTCGGCCTGCATACGGATGGACTTCAAAATAACATCCTCACCATCAATCTCAATGCCGCCGGTGTCAATAATACTGAAGGATTTACCATTCCACTCCGATATACCGTAAATACGGTCACGAGTGATTCCCGGTTTATCTTCCACGATGGACAGACGATCCCCGATAATCCGATTAAAAATCGTGGACTTACCCACATTCGGACGACCAACGATAGCCACAACGGGTCTTGCCATAAATTCACTCCTCCTGTCAATTCTTCCGCTATCATCATAGCAAAAAACATACCTATTGGCGATATAGTGACGTAACAACAATCGGCGAACCCTCTGGGTCCGCCGATGGTGTACGTTATGCTTATTATAAAATGTATTGATTTAAACTCATTTAAATTTGTTCAGCTTATCACCAAAACGCTCGCCAAGCGTAATGCTCAGTCCGGAGTTGTTGAGGGAAACGTTAGGATTATTCAGTTCCTCACGAGGTGCGCGAGATGCACGTGGTGCTCTTTCTGCTTTTGGAGCAGCTTCCGGAGCTTCCTCAGTTTCTTTAATGCTCAGACTAACACGTTTTTCGGAAGGATTCATTTCAAGAATTTTAACTTTAACTTCTTGTCCTTCTTCCAGAACTTCTTGTGGAGTTCCAATGTGTTTGTGGGAAATTTGAGAAATATGAACCAAACCTTCCACACCAGGAGCGATTTCAACGAATGCGCCGAAGTTAACCAGACGTTTAACAACACCAGTTACGATGTCATTGTTATTGAATTGTCCAGCAGCCGATTCCCAAGGACCAGGCTGTGCAGCTTTCATGCTCAGGCTGATTTTTCCTTTTTCAGGATCTACTTTCAAGACTTTCACTTTCACTTGATCTCCTTCGGAAACAGCATCAGAGGGCTTATCAACATGAGTCCAAGCAATTTCAGATACGTGAACCAGACCATCTACTCCGCCAACATCTACGAAAGCACCAAACTGAGTAAGACGTTGAACCGTACCAACGATTTCTTGTCCTTCTTTCAGCTCAGCCATTACTTTAAGCTTGTTAGCTTCAAATTCTGCTTCCAGAACGTCTTTTTGGGAAAGGATCACTTTGTTGTTTTCACGATCCAGTTCTTTTACAACAACACGCAATGTGCGGCCTTTGTAATCACTGAAATCTTCAACAAAATGGCGTTCTACCATGGATGCAGGGATGAATCCGCGCAGACCCACGTCTACTACGATGCCGCCTTTAACAACATCATTCACAACAACTTCAAATACTTCTTTGCTTTCGAACAGTTGCTCCAACTTTTCCCAAGCATTTTCACTGTCGATTGCACGTTTGGACAGAACAAGTTTTTCCTTGCCGTCATCGATGCTGATGATTCTAGCTTCAACTTCTTGGCCTACTTGTACTGCTTCTTCTGCATTGTCCAGACCAGAAGACAATTCGCGAATTGGAATAACTCCATCGTATTTATATCCAATGCTTACTACCGCTTGGTTATCTTCCAATTTCACAATTGTACCCTTAACGGTGTCACCTTTTTTCAGGGAAACGATTTGATCGAGCTCGTCTTGATTTGCCGCTTCAGCAGCTTCTTGATTTTTAATTTCTTCCGACATGTCAATACCCTCCTCAATTCAAAAAAAACCATTTATTTAAACCTGCGCATAGCAGAGTTCAAAACAAAATACATTTTTGTTCTAGTTTTCCAAGCTTAGACACAATTCATGCAAGCCGTTCAATCATTGGTAGGCTTACCCGTTTCCTTCATTGTGCAAATACGTGACATAATAGCTTCTGTTGCCAGTTCAAGAGGATCTCCTTCGACATCGGTACCCTTTTGGTAAGCGTCCAAATTAACAGGTTTACCGTATATCACTTTCGTTTTACGGAAAAGCTTGTAATCACCAATAATGGCGACCGGAACGGCAGCCGCTCCACTACGCAGTGCAAAACTGGCAGCACCCTTTTTACCAATTCCCCCAGCTCCTCTGGAGCCTTCGGGAAAAATCCCCATAACCTTACCTTCACGCAAAATGTTCAATGCCAGCTTAATGGATTCCTTACTCACACCACCACGTTTGACTGGAAAAGCTCCCAGTTTGTCGATCAGTGGTCCCAGTACAGGAACATTAAACAGCTCTGCTTTGGCCATAAAGTGAACCTTGCGCTTCAGCAAAATGCCAACTGTAGGAGGGTCAAGATTACTAATATGATTAGAACACAACAGCACTCCACCCTCAGCAGGAACATTTTCCCTGCCTACCGCCTCAAGCCTGAACAGAACGCGGTAAATGAGACGCAAAATACTGGCGCATACAGTATATATCATTGGCTGATCTCTCCATCCTTCTCCGTTAAGCAATAAGATACGATCGTATCTACGACATCCTGGATGCCCATATGAGTCGTATCAAGCACGATGGCGTCCTCACTGCAACGAAGCGGGGATACCTCCCTCTCCTCATCAAACTTATCACGTGCCGCAATGTCACGTTCAAGCTGTTCCAGAGTGATATCATCAGTTTCGCTCAGTTCTTTAAAACGACGTGAGGCACGTTCCTGAACACTTGCGGTCATGAACACTTTGACTTCCGCATCGGGAAGCACAGTTGTTCCAATATCGCGTCCGTCCATGACGACACCTTTACGCGCAGCCATTTCACGCTGGTATTCGGTCAAGCGTGTACGTAAACCAGCAATACTCGAATACTGTGACACATTGCTAGTCACTTCCATCGAACGAATCACAGTGGTTACATCTTCCCCGTTACAATAAACCTTTTGGCCTGTGGGGTCCGGTACTAATTCAATCACCAGCTCAGGTACATGCTGAAGCACTTTTTGTACATTTTCTGCAGGAATTTCTTTGCACATCATGTACCATGTTGCTGCTCGATACATGGCTCCGGTATCTACATATACATAGGAAAGTGCTTTCGCCACCAAGCGGGCCACTGTACTTTTCCCTGCGCCAGCAGGTCCATCAATGGCTACATTTATTTTGTTAATTGAAGATGCATGTTGCCTTGCCAACAGGGAATTCCTCCTAACCTAACCTCAAGAAAAAAGCAGGCATTGCCTGCGACGTGAAAATTATACCACACATTTATAGGCGATGCAAAATAAGCGACAGGTTTACTAAAAAAGAAAAGCTTCGGATGATTACGATTTCCCCCGGAACTCCAACTGTCTTTCAAAACAATATTTAATCAGTTTTTGGCGCTCCTGGTCAGCGATTTTCTCATATTTCAACATAATGAGTTTGCGGCCATTTTCCATCTGCTGAATGCGTACAATTTCGGATTGGAACGGAACATGTTCTTGAGTGCCGTTTTTATATGGAACCAAAATCCAGCAAGACAATGATTCTCCTTCTTCAAGATGATGTGAACCCTGAGTCTGAAAAGATACGCCTCCACCTCCTACATCATGCGTCTCTGCTACAAATCTAGATTCGTTTGCACCATGTTTAACCGCAATTTCCAAGTTGGCCTTTACCCTGAGAAAGTTTCGACGCTGAATTTTGCTGATGCTGTCGGGAGCAGGCTTGTGAATGCGAATCATCCGGAGGACGTCTTCTTTAAAGCCTGTAACGTGGGTATTAAAATAGTTTTTAATCCCACCCTCGCTCATAAAAAATATAGACAGTTCTTCCCCAAGAAACAGCTTTTTCAAATGCCCGCTTGTTTGTGACATGGGAATTTCGATTAGAAAGTTCTGTGGGTCCTCTTCCGCAATACGTGACTTATATTCAAAAGATTCCTCCTTCTGATCGGTACCGGCAACTTGTATGTATAACACATCGTTAATTTTCGGAAACAAACGATTCACCATCCTTGTCCATTCAAAACTATAATTAAGGTATATAATACCACGACTTTGTGCCTATATTAAGCATTATATTTGCTAGAACCATGACTAAAGCACAAAAACCTCCTTAATAAAGGAGGTTTAGAGTGACTATAGATTCATTTTAGTGTAATCAACTAGGCATTACTTGCCGTAACTTGTGGTTCATCTGAATCTTTTACCTGTTCAATCGTTTCTTCCATTCCCGTGTTCGCGTTAATGTAAATTCGATAAATGGAACCGTTGATTTTACCGCCAAATTCATAGCACAGAACTTCATTTGACAGTTCATTTTCAATTAGTGCTTTGCGGTGGTAAGTTTCGCGAAACTCAGGATTCAACTTCGTTCGTGCTTCATTCAAATTCAGTTTTGCCTGAGGAATGCGACGGAGGTGACTGTGCTCATAGACATAATCGCTGCATTGGAAACCAATCACTTGTCCGTTATCCAAGCCTGATCTGACTGTGATTTTTTCTGGATAGATAATCACATCCCCTTGTTGGCTTGCAAATGTAATGTTGGCTAAATTCCCGCTTTCATCATATGCTACGGGCTTCATTCCTTTGTAGCCCTTTTGTTCAAGATACTCACTTGCATAGCGAACCGCTTCATTACGAGTTGCTTTTTTAGGACCTACTGTTCTCATGTCATGATAAGAAATGAGTTTGCCGCCCTTTTTCGTAAAATCCATCGTGGCTACAGGCTGTTGCTTATTTAACAGCGTAGCCGTATAAGACGCCCATTCTGTTCCTTTGCCATTTTCGTTCACACGAATCTGACTTTCTGGTTTTCCTGTAAATTCAGCGGCGTTACGCTTAATTTGTCCAGCATCCACCGCCGGGAGACTCAACTTTTTCACTGAGCGCTTATCATAAATGCTCGCAACAGACGGTCCCCAATCCAGTTCTTTGTAGTTCTCTACTTTTTTGTCCACGGTTTTGAAGCCATCAATAATGGTGTTGTCCTTCGGTCCAGTTTGAGAACCGGCCGCCATATCAACATCCATCCAGCGCAAGTTTTTGCTAATGACCTTTTGCTGCACCTCATGCATGTTTTTCGAAATTTCCTTGGAATTGTTATATAACGTTTTTAGATTCGAAATTTCTTTCTCGTTTAAAGGCTCGTGATCCAGATCACGAACAGCGGTCTGATACGAGAATGCAGATAGATGTGACAGCAAATCTTTAGCATGATTAAAAGGCATTACATTGAGAGGCAACTGATTAACCTCGTTTTGGGCTTCACTTGCAATCCTCCACACGTTCATCAAGCATTTGCGGTGCATCGCGTGTGAAGTAGTATGGACAGCAACCGCGTTACCGAGTTGGGAATGCAGCTGATCCATATGAAACGACAAATCATGAAATGCACGCTGGTATTGATTTTCCGCTTTAATCGACATGCTATTTGCCTGAGAAGACACCTCTTTTCTCATCTGGTTTTGCTGATAACCCCACACAAATGCTCCTATCATAATCAGGGTAACCACCGGGAACAATACGGCACTAAGTCGTTTATACATATTGGGAGTCTCCTTTCTTCAAATACACTACCGATAGTGTGACAAGAAGAAAGCTCTCTTATGCATGGTTTTCCATGACTTCAACAATAAACTCACAGTTATCGCAAATACAGCGTTTAAAGCCGGTCTGAATCTGTCCTTGCTCCATTCGCCCTCTCAGTACAAAGCGTTCTCCGCATCTTTTACAATGAATTCTTACTTTTATACGCAAAAAAGACACCTCTTTCTCTAACAGGTTTGTCAGATCAGTGTGTCCCATTTCGTTACATATTAACCTTTTCTTCCCGTTTTAACATTCGAAAAGGAGAACGGTTATTCGCTCGACTGATTTTTGCCATCCCTCCATACCATAGAAATGCCATCAGCGGAATGATAAACCAGATCCAGTCGTGTGAAAATTTCGTCAAAATTAAATCATACACTCCATGCCAAAACCATGGAAGCACTAATGACAGAAGCAGCATATATTTACTCTTCAGGTCTTTCGAAAACTTGGCTTTCCCCATATAGTAGCCCATCATAACGCCAAACATCGCATGACCGGATACCGGTAGCAACGATCTCATTAACATCATGCTGATCGAAGCATGCCCCGCCCAGGCATATAACAGATTTTCAACTGTGGCAAACCCGAGTGAGACTGCGGCTGCATACAATATACCATCATAAGGCTCGTCGAACTCCGTATGGTTATAGATGATGTGATACAGCAGGAACCATTTAAAAAACTCTTCCACTCCAGCGGAAATACCGAACACCTGAATTAAAGTGTCATCTCCTAGCCAAAGCAGCAACCCACGTTGAAAAATCATGACCGGAAGCACCACCAAAAAACCGAGCAAAAATACTTTAATAACCATGTGCAGAGGCTCCGAATCATATCGATCCTTTAAGTAAAAATACATCAATAAGGCGAGACCCGGCGCTGTAGCTGCCGCTAAAACAGAAAACAGAAGCACCGATCATCCCTCCATAAAAATGAGTCGGCTCTGCTTTCAGCGCAGAGCCGACAAATTAACTTCATTATCACTTTCTAAACCAAATCAAGAACGGCTGTCAAAATGGGTGCAGATGACAGCAGCTGCCTGTTCAGGAATGATCAGCTTTCCATACTCTTCCAGCATAGCTGGTGTTACGGATGAACCTTCTCCAAATTCAGCCAGAATCGCGATTAAGGCCGCAAGCTTGGACTCTTCTACTTCTTCTGGCTCCAAATGCAAAATCCATTTTCCTCTATAATGATACAGCTTACCTGCTTCCGTAGTGTTGCTGCGGAGCATATGAGCCGCTTCTATGAGTACTTCGAAATCGCTAAACGCGTAAACGATGGAATCACTGTGCTCCATTGTGACTTCCATTTCGTAGACTTCCTCTGGAAGCTCCTCATCGGGACCCGAACCGTACTGCTGGTGATCGTATTTTCCCCGAGTGACGATAACAACCATTCCCTGAGCAGGAAGCGCAAAGACTTCAACCGCTAACGGTCCCGTGGCGTCGAAGCCCAGTTCGCTGTATGCCTGATCCATCATTTCAGTAAACAGCTCATGAACTCTTGGAATTTCTTGCCACATATCATCTTTTTGGATACCCCGTTCGCTCAAATCGTCAAAGGTAAGGAAAATCCGTATCTTGTCCTGACTTAATCTTTCTATTTTCATACTGGACCCTCCTCCTGGCAGCCGAGTGTTATTAGCAGATTATGATTCAAATATGATGCCTGTGATGAAAATGGTTCTATGTAATCATGTTATCATTTTATAATCGTAAATGCACGAATAAAAATGATAAAAAAAAGAATCATTTGAACGGCTTTAACAAAAAAGCCGCAAAATGATTCGGAATAGAGGTTTCGGGTTACAATCCCGGTACGGCTGTATGAGTTTCTTTCAGTATTTGCTCGACCTCACGTTTAACATCGGGACTTGTGCTAATAAACTCTTTAATCAACTTCATATTCTCTTCTTTGCTCTTGGCAGTTTGGGCGTTATGAACGGTTTTATCTGCTTGTGAACGATGATCATGATCCTTGTGGGTGTCTTGTGTATTCAGCGCAATATCACCCATGCCTGGAAATGCGGCGTCCATCATTTTTGTACGAGCTTTCTGTACCAAATTTCCGCCTTTTTTTCCGCCCATGTCCATGGATAAGCCCAACGCATTGCGGTTACGAGAGATCAGAGAGCTTGCGACAGCCCCCAAGACGATTCCCAGGAAAAATGAAGATGTTTTCACAATTAGAACCTCCCTTTGTGGTAGAATCAAGCATAGTGTTCGTCAGCAGAGACAAACTCATACGGTATAAATACAGGAAGGTGAGATGAATTAATGGGTACAAAAACAGCAGCCATTTTGCTAACAGCATGTCTGCTGCTTAGTGCTTGCACTGCGACGAAGCCGGAATCTGCGGATTCCAGTAACCATCAGGATTCAGTAACTTCTGATTTAAGTAACAGTGCCAAAGATCAGAGCAGTAAATCTTCCCCCAAAGGAAGCAGCAAGCAAGCAGACAGTGATGAGCAAAAATCAGTGAGTACAACAAATACACAAAATGACAAAACCGCCGTTAAGAGCAACGAGACTACAGTTTCAACAACTGCGGTTACCACTAACAAGATGTATCACTTGGACAAAGCTTACAATGTTATTCCTAATCAACAAGGTGTCGAAAAAAAAGTGGTATTGCTGACTTTTGATGATGGCCCGAAAGAAGCGGTCATGATTAACAAAATCATAGATATATTGGATAAGCACAAGGCAAAAGCAATTTTCTTCGTAAACGGTTATCGTGTAAAAGAACATCCTGAGTTGCTCAAGCTTATCCATGACCGTGGACAGCCCATTGGCAACCATAGCTGGGACCACATCGTTCTCAAGAACAAGTCTGAGGCTGAGGTTAAAAAACAGATTGAAACAGTACAAAAAATCGTTAAAGACACTACAGGCCAAGCCCCCGTATTCTTCCGTCCGCCTCATGGTGCTGGTGGAGACGTAGGTCGCAAGGTTGCTAAGGAAAATGGGCTCTTGTATATGACATGGTCCGTAGGTTCTCTGGACTGGACCATGAAAAAAAACCAACCTCATAAAACGGAGACACTTCTCAAAAATGTAACAGAACAACTTCATCCAGGTAGCAATATTTTGATGCATGAACTGCCATGGACAGCGGAGGCACTGGACAGTCTATTGACGCGCCTTGAGCAGAAGGGCTATCAATTTGTCGATCCACAAAGCATTGAGATTCCTACCAGTTAATTATCACTTGCTCATAGGTCAAATGTAGATGATGTAAAATAAATGATGTAAAAAAGCCCCCCTCTCCGCATATTTTGTGGGAGTTGGAGGCTTTTTTAGCATAATATTGCACGCACGTACTAGACGAAAGCTATCACAATGCCTTTATATCACCAAAGCATTTCACTAATGGGTGGTGCACCCTTAATTCCCCACCATAGTAGTGCTGCTGTAATGAGCACAAAAAGAGTGCTTAAAAAATTCAAAAACCACTTACTCACCCGAATACGGCGGGACGGAAACATCTCTGTCCGTGTTCGGTACTCACTGGCAGGAGTGTCCTCCTCCATTGTCACAGCAACTTCTGGTGCAGCAGCAACGTCTGCCAATTCTGGCATGGGCCGTGAAGCACGGGAGCGAACCGGTTTTGGCTTTGGCCTGTCCTCCTCCTTGCCTTTGCGGCCATTTCGGCGGCTACCATAGGTCTGCACTCTGCTAAGTTCCTGATTCATTCTTCATACCTCCGAAAACGTAACGCTAAGCCAGATATAAGGTCAATCACAAAATGACAAATGATCGGTGCCCACAGGCTGCCTGTCTGCACGTATATATATCCCAATCCATAACTGCTAAGGAAAACCCAGCCCGTGGGAATCCAGTGCCGTAAATATCGGATATGAATAACCGCAAACAAAATGCTTGTCCAATAAGGACCAAAGCTGTACTGAATCGCACCTCTAAACAAAAGTTCCTCACAGATGGAAACGATAGCAGCTATACAAATAATATGCCAAACCGGTCGATTCTGAAACAGCATTTGGTTAATACCACCGTCATCCATGGCATCCTCAGGCATGATCCGAGACAGCAGCAAATCCACTAATAGCATAGCGGCTGCCAAACCCAATCCCCACCATAAGACATGTAGAGTGTTGGGCAATGCAAACAGTTCAAACACATTTCTTTTCTGAAATATAGTCCAGATTACGCCAATCAGCAGGGTCAGCCCCTGAGTTAGATACAAATTGTAAAGCAGCAAGCGGTCATTCAATTGATGAATTTGCGCTCTTTTCCATTTCACTTTAAGCTTTTTCATAGTTAGTTAGTCCTCTGCTTAGTCTTCTTTAGCATCATAGCCAAAAAGTCGGGCGGATTCAAGAAGACTTAAATCTTAATTTTTCCGCATTCTGTAGCTATGTTTCTAGTCGTCTATCCACACATGCCGCATGTCCTATTGACATGCCCATGTAAGCCATGATACATTATGAAAAAATTATTAGCGACAACAACAATGATGGAGAAAAGGTATTGATTTCGTCCTCAGAGAACCGGTGTTTTGGTGGAAGCCGGTGGCGAAGTAACTACTTTCAGCGCTCCTGAGTTATTGCATCGAGGTCTAGGTAATCATTTTCCGACATTAGATGCAATCGGCAGAAAACCGTTATCCTTTCGGTCATTATATGACCGCTGAAGGCAGTCCATTGCGAAATGGCTGCGAATTAGGGTGGTACCACGATAACTCTCGTCCCTTACTATGGAGATAGTATGTGATTCGGGAGTTTTTTTGATGCCCGAAAACCGTAAAGCAACTCCACATAAGGCCTTTGGTTATCAGTTTGGTGCAAAATACTATTTTATTCCTTTTCTGCGTCAATGCGTTATCACACTAGTATTTAGACCGCTCTCCTGTACTTTTTAGAAGCATTTCAAGTTTTTTTCATGTTCTTTATGGAATGTATTTCAGTTCGAAGTACATCCTGTCCATAAAAGAAGTTAACTTTGAGGAGGAAACCAAATGTTTAAAGTGTTAGTATCCGATCCAATCAGTGACCTGGGCATTCAGCAGCTGATGGATGCAGACGATGTCACGGTGGACAAGAACACAGGTCTCAGTGAGGATGAATTGGTTCAAATTATTGGTGACTATGACGCATTACTCGTCCGAAGCCAAACCCGGGTAACCGAACGCATCATGGCGGCAGGTAAAAACCTCAAGGTTGTCGGACGTGCCGGGGTCGGCGTGGACAACATCGACCTTGAAGCAGCAACACAACGCGGGATTATCGTTATTAATGCTCCTGACGGCAATACAATTACGACATGTGAACACACTTTTGCCATGATGATGGCACTGGCTCGCCATATTCCACAGGCTTACGCTAAAACCATCGGTGGTACATGGGATCGTAAAACATTCCTCGGTGTCGAACTACGTAACAAAACACTTGGAGTTCTCGGCATGGGACGTATCGGCAGTGAGGTGGCTAAACGCGCCAAAGCATTTGGCATGAGCATCCTTGGTTATGATCCGTTTCTGACTGAAGAACGCGCTGAGAAGCTGGGCATCAAGCTGGCCAGCGTGGACGAAATTATCCGCAACGCAGATTTCATGACCGTACACACGCCATTAACACCAGAAACCAAGCATATGATTGCTCGTCCGCAGTTTGAAGTGATGAAAAAAGGAATGCGCATCATCAACTGTGCCCGAGGCGGAGTTATCGATGAAATGGCTCTTGTTGAAGCCATCGATGAAGGTATCGTTGCCGGTGCAGCCTTTGACGTATTCGAGTCGGAACCACCAGCACAGGATCATCCGTTCCTGAGCCATCCAAAAATTATTGTTACACCACATCTGGGTGCATCGACCGTCGAAGCACAGGAGAACGTGGCGATCGACGTATCTGAGCAGGTGCTGCATATTTTACGTGATGAGCCGTTTAAAAATGCGGTCAACATGCCTCCAGTACCATCCAATGTCATGACGCAATTGCAGCCATATTTCTCGCTTGGAGAGAAGCTGGGCAGCTTTGCCGCTCAGATCACCAATCAGGCTGTACGTGAAATTCAGGTAGATTATGCTGGCGATTTGTCTTCTGTGGATACACAGCCGCTCACACGTTATATTTTGAAAGGTGTACTTAGCCGTCATCTGGGCAGCGATGTGAACATCGTGAACTCTGTGCATCTTGCCAAAACACGTGACGTCCATCTCATCGTCTCTCAGGCGCCTGCCACCAAGGGCTTCACCAACCTGATTACCGTTACGCTCAAAACACAAAGCGGCGAAGAACAACGTGTTTCCGGCACCCTGCTAGCAGGCTATGGTGAACGTATTGTTCGATTGAACCAGTTCCCGGTAGATGTGGCACCGGAGGCTCATTTCCTGCTTATCTCACACAATGATAAACCCGGCATTATCGGCCGTGTCGGCACCTTGCTTGGGGAGAACAGCGTCAACATTGCTTCTATGCAAGTAGGTCGTAAAATTGTTGGCGGTGAAGCCATCATGATCCTGACCGTTGACAAAGCTGTGCCTAAAGACGTGCTGATTCAACTCGTAGGCTTACCAGAACTGAATACTGCCCAAGAAGTAGTACTGGATTAGTTCCAGTCAGTGTTGAGAAATTCCTTGGTTTTATTTATAAAGAGAGGCGTCGGCTACCGAGGCGCCTTTTCTTATACCCTTATCTAACATAGAAGCATCCATCTTGAAACAGAATGTTCCACGTTGAACAAGATAAATGTTGATTTTTCAACAAAAAGCACCCTCTTCCGAGGATGCCTGCAAACTGGGGTATATGAGCCGTCGTTATAAGCTTGTTACAGAGCCCAGCCTTGTTTTATTGGAGATCGGCAACAAAATAGTAAATTCCGTCCCTTCTCCTAGTACGCTAGAAGCTGAGACAGAGCCTCCGTGAGCCTCTACGATGTTTCTAACAATAGCAAGCCCCAGCCCAGTCCCTTTGTCTTCACCACGTACTCTGGCCTTGTCTGCCTTGTAGAAGCGGTCAAAAATATAAGGTAGATCCTCACTGGCAATGCCCACACCTTCATCCTTAATCCGAATGCGGATTAACTCATTCCGTTCTCCCAGAATTTGATCCGCCGCAATGGTAACTTTTTTCCCAGAGGGCGTATGTCTGAACGCATTATCCAGCAAATTGGTCAACACCTGCTCCAGTCTGTCTTCATCTGCCTCAGGCAACACTAAGCGTTGACCTGGCTCATAATAATCGAGTGTCAGTCCTCGTTCCTTGGAACGAACCGTAAATTTCCGGTGAACACGCTCGATCAGTTCATTCACATCCACTTCCTGACGGTACATATCTGTATGACCTGCCTCCATTCGGGCCAAGTCGAGCAGATCCTTGACTAACCTTCCCATACGTAATGATTCATCATGGATGACCTGTACTAGCTCCTCGGACTCTTCCGGTGAACCTGCCATGCCGTCCAGCAAAGCCTCACTGTATCCCTGCATCATAGATAAGGGTGTACGGATTTCATGGGATACGTTGGCTACAAAATCACTGCGCATCTTCTCAAGTTTTACTTCTTCCGTAATATCTCTAAGTACAGCTACTGCACCACGAATAGCGTTATCTGTATACAGCGGCGCCATTTGTACTGACCACGAGCCTTTCTTGACATGGATGTAGTCTCCGACATCCTCGCCTCTGTCCATAACCGTATGGAACAAAGGCAACAAAGGCTCAGGCACAGAAGCTCCGAATTCCTCCAAATCACGCTCCTGCCACTCCAGCTTTTTCCAAATATCCAGCAAACTTTGTGCAGGCGGATTCGTCAAGATGATTTGTCCACTTCTATCGAAGGTAATTACGGCATCAGACATACTTCGCAGTACACTGGATAAATGGTTTTTCTCCTCATTCAGACTGCGGATCGTCGCTTCCAGTTCCGTAGACATATGGTTAAAAGTTTTCGCCAGCTCTCCAATCTCATCGCTGGTCACCAGCGAAAGCCGAGTATCATACCTTCCCTCACGGATGGCATTCGCCGCCTGAATCAACAGCTGCATAGGCTGTGTGATTTTAGTAAAAAGAAATAGAGCAAAAAAGGTCGTCAATAAAAATCCGACAATACATGTATAGGTGAATAAATGCTTGATTTCCGTCGATTCATGCGCCGCAAAATTTCTATTGATATATGGCAATAAAAAAAGCCCCAGAAAAATAAGCACAGAACCTACAAGACAAATGATGGTGATCCACAGCTTGCCTACCAGCGATCTCCAGAAGTTCACGTTATTTTGGAACCTCCAGCTTATAACCTACGCCCCATACGGTCGTAATCATAGCCGCTGCCTCTGGCGATACCTTATTCAGCTTTTCACGAAGCCGTTTCACATGCGTATCCACAGTGCGGAGATCACCAAAGAATTCGTAATTCCAAACATCTTTCAGCAGTTCTTCGCGTGAGAAGACTTTATCTGGCGACACCGCCAAATAATGCAATAGCTCGTACTCTTTAGGCGTTAGACTGATTTCAATTCCGCCTGCAGTTACCCGGTGGGCATCATGCTCAATAATAAGATTTGGAAAAACAATACTATTGCTTGGCACAGCCTCTTTCGTTAAAAAAGCCGTCTCCGACGATCGTCTTAAAATTGCCTTTACCCGGTAAATGACCTCTCGCGGGCTGAAGGGCTTGACCACATAATCATCAGCTCCAACTTCGAAGCCTTGCACGCGGTTCACTTCCTCACCTTTGGCTGTCAGCATAATCACAGGCGTAGATTTGGTTTGACGTAGACGTGTACACACTTCAATCCCGTCCATACCCGGAAGCATCACATCGAGCAAAATAATACTGTAATCGCTTGCAGTCGCTTTTTGGAGAGCAATCTCACCATCCTCAGCTTCTTCAATTTCGTATCCTTCTTTTTCCAGATACATCCGCAGAAGGCGGCGAATGCGTTCTTCATCATCTACAATTAATATGCGGTTGCTTTGTTCTGACATATTCCCAGCCCCTTCGCTAAAAAAAGCATTCTCTCTATTTTACTATTTTCCCGTGCTTGGTCAAACTTTACTCTCATCCAACAGCCTCTTTACACCAAAAAGGCCGGGGTTATGACCCCCGTCCTGTCCGTTTCTTTTTCGTGTTGTCTGATTTGGCAAGTTGAATGAGACGGTTGATTTCGTCCTTGGTTAGGGGTCTGGTGAGACCACGCTTCAAGTTTTGCAGCAATAGATCCCCAAAGGCAATCCGCTTGAGTCTGATAACTGGGTGCGAAATGGCCTCAAACATCCGTCTTACCTGGCGATTTCTGCCTTCATAAATGGTAATCTGGATCACAGATTCCTTACCGTCCGGATCTACATCCTTATATTCTACCTCGGCCGGTGCAGTAATGCCATCCTCCAGCACGATTCCTTTTTTCAGCTTATCCAGCTCAGTACCGTGCGGAACGCCTTTGACTGTAGCCACATACGTCTTCGGCACATGATGCTTGGGATGGGTGAGCAGATTGGCGAACTCTCCGTCATTGGTAAGCAAAAGCAACCCTTCAGTGTCGTAATCGAGACGTCCGACCGGATATACGCGTTCCTTGACGCCTTTCAGATAGTCAGACACAATTTTGCGACCTTCCGGATCGGAAGCGCTTGTAATGACCCCTTTGGGTTTGTTCATCATCAAATAGATTTTTTTCTCAGTTTTGATCGGGCGTCCCTTTACTGTAATCATATCTTGATCAGGGTCTGCTTTCGTTCCCAGCTCAGTTACGGTAACCCCGTTAACTTCCACACTGCCCGCCTGAATAAGCTCCTCACATTTACGTCTGGAAGCTACACCGGCTTGGGCCAATATTTTCTGCAATCTTTCCATGTTCGCTAATTCACCTCATGCTAATGATACCCATCCATGAGCAAAATCACAACCCCCGTTCAAAAAACGATGCAAAATTCAAAATACAAGCAAACAAATGGCAATAGCCGCCACAAAACCAACCACATCTGAAAATAGTCCCACTTTCAAGGCATATCGTCCATTGCGGATACCTACCGCACCAAAGTATACAGTTAATACATACAGCGTAGTATCTGTGCTGCCCTGAATCGTTGAAGCAATCCGACCGATCATGGAATCGGGACCATAAGTGCGAATTAAATCCGTCGTGAACGCGAGTGAACCCGTGCCCGTCAATGGACGAAGCAAACCTAAAGGCAGCACCTCGCCAGGTACGCCCCAGTTTTTAATCCACGGGGTTACCCAGGATATTACATAGTCCAAAGCGCCGGATGCTCGAAAAATGCTAATCGCCACCATCATGCCTACAAGATGAGGAATAATGCTGATGGCGGTAGAAAAGCCGTCTTTGGCTCCATCTACAAAAGAATCGTAGACAGGGACCTTTTTGGCATATGCATATAAAGGAATAAAAGCGAGAATAACCGGGATGGCCCAAGTCGATACGAGGTTAATAAAATTCAACATGCCTCCCTCATCCTTTCCAAGTGGTGTCCCTGCCCTTGGTAGCTGTGATTCCCGTTCGCGGTACGGCAGGTGAAGATACGGGCGGTACATGTGAAGAAACTACAGATGTTGGTGCAGGCGAGGTACGTGGCGCCAAGGAAGTCTGGGACGGTGGATTCGCTGGAGGACGGCGACGCAATTCTCGACTACGATACCAACGATCCGCCGCAATGGCGGCAAAGGTAGCTATTGCGGTCGCCACCAGTGTCGTTCCGACGATTTCAGCCGGGTGTGCGGAGTGAAAATTTAGCCGAATGGCGATCAACGTTGTAGGAATAAGCGTAATGCTGGCTGTATTCAGCGCAAGCAGCGTACACATGGCGGGTGTAGCGGTTTGCTTATCAGGATTGAGTGTTTGTAACTCTTGCATCGCCTTGATCCCCATTGGTGTTGCTGCATTCCCCAGTCCGAGTAGATTGGCGCTCATATTGGACAAAATGTAGCCCATAGCGGGATGATTACGAGGAACATCAGGAAAGAGAAAGGCGACCAAAGGAGAAAGCAGCTTAGATATTTTCTGTAAGAGCCCACCGTCTTCAGCCAGCCTCATCATACCCATCCAGAATACCAGCACACTTATCAGTCCAAAGCATACTGTAACACCCGTAGTTGCCCCGTCAAAAGCTGCCTTCGTCACCACCTCTATATTTCCCTGTGCGGCTGCAAATACAAATCCTATACAAATCAAAGCCACCCATATGAGATGAATCATGACTGATTCCCCCCTTTTCCCAATGATGTGACACCGCAGCTTTATAGCATCAAACCTACTTGCCTTATGCTCCAAACAGATTTTCAAGAATTTCATTCCATTTGCTCGTCCAACCTCGTTGCTGAGTATGGTTTGCAGGAGCTTGTGCAGTCGGAGCCTCCTGCTGTGGCTGCACAGTAGTTTGAGCAGGCAGCTTACTACCTTTTTCATATACAGGAACGGAACCGATCAATTTACCTTCCAGTAAAAATTCGACCCGTCCTCGCAAACCAAAAGACACGTCAGCTCTACCTGCCGAAGCGGAATTTTTAAACAATACCAGTCTTTTGTGCAATTGAGTCTTCTCACCCTCATGTAAAGGATAAGAAAAACTCGCACCTGTCAAGAGGGGGTAACCCTCAATAGGCTGCTGCTTGTCCGTAATCGGAATGAGGGGATAATAGCGGAAGCCGTAATCAAGCATACGGGCATGATCATTCCAATCGTCCCCGTCATTCAAGGTAACAGCAGCCAGCTGACGCCCCTCACGTGTGGCCGAGCTGACTAGACAGCGAAACGCTTTTTTAGTAAAGCCTGTTTTTACACCGTCAGCTCCCTCATACAGCCGCAGCATTTTGTTTTTATTATGCCATGAGTAGTCCCAGGAATCGTTGGGGTTCGGTGCTTTTTTCAGTTCTGTTTTTACGATACGGGCAAAAGTTGGATTATGCAGCGCATAAGCGGTGAGCCGGGCCATATCGTTGGCTGAGGAATAATGTCCGTCGGTATCCAGCCCATGAGGATTAGCAAAATGTGTATGGTTTAGCCCAAGCTGAACCGCCTTGTCATTCATTAAATGGACAAATCCCTCTTCTGTTCCCCCCACATGCTCGGCAATGGCAGAAGCTGCATCATTACCCGAACGGAGCATTAAGCCATACAGCATATTTTCCAGCGTCATTTGTTCACCCATCTGCAAAAAAAGCGAAGATCCTTCTTTGGCATACGCCGTTGAACTCACCTTTACTCGGTCCTGCAAGCGTCCATGTTCAATGGCTACGATCGCAGTCATAATTTTGGTTAGGCTAGCTATACGGAGCTCCCGGTCACCTTCGGCTGAATATATGATCCGTCCTGAAGTGACATCAATTAAAGAAGCAGCCTGGGCATGAGTTCCTAACGTGGGCGGTGTTGCTTCTGTTTTCATTGCTCCCAGAACAGGCTGTGGACTCAGCAATGTAAACGGCAATGACAAAATAAGCATAAGCGCTAGCGGCAAAACAAATGCGCGTGCCTTATTCTTATAATGGATGTGATCCGCATGGATATGTTGTTTTTTTTTAAACATTTGGATTCCTCCGGTTTTGAGCAAGTCTTGTACCATTCTATGTCCAAGCTGTTCAAAGTATGTCCACCTTTATAACAGAAAATTCCTTATACAGGACAGTCATTAGCCGCTCCTGTTTTGCTTTCTTTCTACGTTAACCAAGCAACTTGCAATCCTAAACACATATAATATTAGTTACTAACGTTAAATATGAAATCGAGGGGGGGACAACATGCAGCGATTACAGTTTGAAATGGTTTTAAGATCGCGGATTGTAGAGTCCGCACAAGCATTACATCAAAGTGGTGTATCCTTTGCCACTTTTGCTACCGCGCGTTGCAACCCGCAATTTTGGGAGTTAACGGAAAAAGGCGGTTTTCGGATCAAAGCAGGCGTCACTCCGGCGCAGGGGATCAGAGATATCTTTATAAACGGTCAACAATACGCTTTTGAATGTGCAACAGCAATGGTTATTGTGTTGTACAAAGGAGTACTGGATTCCATTCTAGAAAGTGAGTTTAATCAGATTTTTGCAGATATGCTGTTGTATGATTGGCAATATGACAGTGATCTCAGGCTTATACAACAGCAAGGCAGCCATAAAGCAGTACCTGGGGACATCCTGTATTTCAACAATCCAGATGTGTCGTCCGATTCATTGGAATGGAAGGGAGAAAATGTCGTCAAATTGAAGGAAGATTCATTCTATGGCCATGGGATTGGCATCTTGCCGGCTCAAGGTATTATTGATTCTCTTAATCAACATCGTCGCCCCGATGCCACGGTATCTGCTTATTTGACAAATGAAGTGATCTACCCAGACTTCGTTTACCTATCACAGTTCGCACCCGAAGAAAACCGAGAAAATGAACTATCAGTGAATACATTTTATTACCAAGAATTCAGTCACTGTATACATGCTGTCATTGGCGGAAGGCAGTATATTCAGGAATAGGGCCGAATGCATACTAAAAAGAAGGTATTCCTAGGCCATTCTTTGGCTTGGGGATACCTTCTTAAGAGAACACTTTTAATTTCAATAACTTTTACAAGTAAGCCGGTCCAGATTGACTTTGATCCGTATTAGCATTTGCAGGTACCTGTGGAGGTGGAGTCTGCATGTTGCTGCCTGAATTCTGGAAGATAGACTGAACCTTATCGATCAGGTATGGTGTGGAGTCGATGATTTTCTCAAACAGATGCGTTTGATTGTCCAACGGAACGATTTGTGCACCCTGTTTGCCGACAACTAGAAAGGCAATGGGATGAATAGATACACCACCACCGCTACCGCCACCAAAAGGATGTACTTCCTTCCCACTATGATTACCCGATGAGGAAGTATGAAGCGACTCTTCATCTACGTTAAAATCACTTCCGCCGGCTGCGAAGCCAAATCCTACCTTACTGATTGGCAAAATAACGGAACCATCGGGTGTTTCCACTGCGTCTCCCACAATCGTATTCACGTCCACCATGGCCTTGATGTTCTCCATCGCGGTTTGCATGAGCCCTTGAATCGGATGATCTGACATGTTTTATTCCTCCTCTGCTTATCTCAAGCGTAGACTGCTTTTCTTTCGCTATTGTGCGCAAAGGTTCAGGAAATATGTATGTCAAATCCTCTACACTGTTTATTCTTCACTACTGGCTTGATGATTCTCAGGAGCTTTGGAAATAACCCGCTTCCATGCCTCTATGCCTCCCGGAACGCGCCATATGCGGAAAGCTAATCTGAGCATGGAAAAGATTAAATAACCGAACGATATTTTTGCTTCACAATTCAAGATGGTAGTAAAACGTAGCCGGTCCACCCAATAAGGCACCACAAACACCTTTGGGGTACATTCCATGCGCACAATGCTGGAAGCAAAACCGATCAAGCTCGTTTTTAACCCCCACAACATACCAGTTGAGGTCGCTGTATAAGCTGCGTCAGCCAGACTAATATTGGTAGACCACTCCATTTTCGACACTGTTATATGAGCCAATGTATGTCTCAGCCATCGCTGTAAGGATTGTGTACCCTTGAGCAAAATCCGGATATCATGTATAAATTGCTTGATTTTTTCGGTATCAATATTTCCGCTATCCACAGAAGCATCCGTTTTATGTATATTTTTATTGCGGTCAAGCCGATAGAGAAGCCCTTTTTTCAAACCTGTAATGAGAATGGCTGGAATATCGTAATCCATTTTGATCAAGCCGTATAGAAATCTGATCTCTAGATGCGCCCGATCATCATTGTCATGCTTGGCAATTTCCAGCTTCAATCGAATACGAGAGAGCAGAATAGCCAGTACAATGAATATAACGATGATGATGGCGATACTGATCCATTTCCACACTGGCGAGTCCTCCCTACCCTTTTGCTATAGAATATCATGGCAAAAATAGTATGACCTTTCAGCGGAAAATCATGCATCTTAAAATGCCAAACAGCCAGCCCTCAACGACGTAAGGACTGGCTGTCTTTTGAATTTTTTGAATTTAAGATTCCGGATCCGAATCGTTCTCCGTAGGCTGGCTACTCTCCAGACGCTCGAACAATAGCTGTGTCTCTTCTTCTAAATTGTCTGAATCCTCGAACTGCTCCGGTTGCGGTAGATCTTCAAGAGAGCCTAGACCGAAATAATCCAAAAATGATTTCGTCGTTCCGTACAATATTGGTCGTCCGATGGCCTCAGCTCGACCTTTCTCTTCAATGAGCTCCTTGTTGACCAGTGTATGTATGGCCCGCTCGGATTTGACACCTCGAATCTCTTCGATTTCAACTCTTGTAATGGGCTGGCGGTAGGCCACAATGGCCAGTGTCTCCAAAGCAGCTTGAGACAATGAGGCACGTGCCGGAGAGTAGGCGAGCTTTTCAAAATAAGGTGCATGTTCGGATAAAGTTGCAAGCTGATAATGACCAGCAATACGGACAAGCTGCAGACCTCTTCCTCCTTGCTCCATATCCTGTTTCATATCCTCCAGACACTTTTCAACCAGCTCTTGCTGCTGTTCTACAATGTCGGCGATCTGCTTGGTGGACAACCCTTCCTCTCCCGCGAGAAACAGTAGCCCCTCAATAATTGATTTCAGCTTCAGATAATCCATTAACCCGTAAATCCCCTCTCCACTCCATTACAATATCATCGAAAAGCTTCTCCTGATAACAGAAGATTTGCTTCATTTTCATCAATTCAAGGATAGCCAAAAAGGTTACAACCACCTCATGCCGATACATATCCTCATGCATCAGCTTGGAGAACAGCAGCCGTCCTCCATTCCCCACCTTCTCTAACGCCCCGATAACTTGCCGGATACGGTCCTTGACTGAAATTTCGTCCCGATGAACACGGGTTACCGTCGTACGTCGTTCAGCTTTGCGCAATGCACGCTGAAAGGCCGCGACCAAATCGCTCGCATGCAGCCCATGCACCGGATTTGCGGGTTCGGTTGGCAGGAATGCGCTCAAATCTTCCGGCTCCTTGCCATAAATCAGACTACGTTCCCACTCCCGTTCGCTCAGATGGCGAGCAATCCCTTTGTATTTACGATACTCCACCAGCTTGCGAACCAGTTCCTCGCGTGGATCATAGTCTTCTTCTTCATAAAAATCCAAATCGTCATATTCCATCACAGGTGGCTTGGGAAGCAACAATTTACTCTTAATGGATAAGAGCGTCGCCGCCATCACTAGAAACTCGCTTGTAATGTCCAGCTCCAGCTCCTGCATACTGTGCAAAAAAGCCATGTACTGATCAGTAATATCGCTAATCGGGATATCCTGAATGTCGATCTCGGCTTTATCAATCAGATGCAACAGTAGATCCAGCGGACCCTCGAATGTTTCCAGCTTGTAATTTACGACTGTCAATGTGCTTCCCCCTGCCTTACTCCAATCATCATTCAACAATACCTTTCCCCATTAGCACTTATGCTCTACGTTATCAATCCCTCTTTCTGTAGTATATACGTCATCGCCTTGCTTAACAATCTAATCCCTTTTCCACTTTGCAGTTTATGCCGTTCTTTCAGCCATTTATATCATTAGAACTGCTTACCGAGATTGGCCATTTCAATCGCAGCCAGCGCAGAATCCCAACCTTTATTACCAGCCTTTGTACCTGCCCGTTCTATGGCCTGCTCAATATTTTCCGTAGTCACTACACCAAAAATAATAGGGACACCCGTTTTCAGACTGCTTGCCGCCACACCCTTGGCCACTTCATTGCAGACGATATCATAGTGTGAAGTAGAACCACGGATAACCGTGCCAAGCGTAATGACAGCATCATACTTTCCACTTGCGGCCATTTTTTGTGCGATAAGCGAGATTTCAAATGCACCCGGCACCCACGCTACATCAATTTCATCTTCCTGTGCACCATGTCGTTGAAGTGCATCAAGTGCACCGCTCAACAGTTTGCTTGTAATAAATTCATTAAATCTGCCCACCACAATACCATACTTTAAACCATTCGATACGAGATTACCTTCCAGAAAACGTGCCATGCTTATCAACCTCTCTTTTTTTGAATTATTTACAATGACAAACGACGACGGTAGTCGATTAAATGCTGAATGCTAATCAGCTTCAATTGATGTCGCTTGGCGATCACGACCAAATCAGGTAAGCGGGCCATCGAACCATCTTCCTTTATAATTTCGCAAATGACCCCGGCAGGCTTAAAGCCGCTGAGTCGGGCCAGATCGACAGCCGCTTCAGTATGACCGGCACGCTGCAAGACCCCACCATCGCGAGCAATTAGCGGGAACATGTGACCAGGTTTGCGAAAATCGCTGCCCGTGATTGCTTCGTCGGCTAAGGCACGAACAGTCAAAGAGCGCTCGGCCGCTGAAATCCCCGTTGTTGTCTTCATATGATCTACCGATACCGTAAAGGCGGTACCGTGAAAATCTGTGTTTTGCTCTACCATAGGATGCAATTCCAATGCCTTGGCTCGGTGCTGTGTGATCGGCACACAGACCAATCCGCGACCTTCTGTAATCATGAAATTGATCACCTCGGGCGATGCTTTTTCAGCCAAAGCGATAAAGTCGCCTTCATTTTCCCGCTGTTCATCATCCACTACAATAACGACTTTGCCGTTCTTTAAATCCTCCAATGCTTCTTCGATGGAATCCAATCGAATCTCTTCGT
Organism: Paenibacillus sp. EKM10P; assembly: GCF_011800655.1. Classification (NCBI taxonomy): domain Bacteria; kingdom Bacillati; phylum Bacillota; class Bacilli; order Caryophanales; family Paenibacillaceae; genus Paenibacillus; species Paenibacillus sp. EKM10P. The sequence goes on from NZ_JAALET010000002.1 coordinate 645,369, forward strand.
CGTGGTGCAACTCATCCTGCTCCATGATGTTTGTCGTTGCACTTGTTTGGATGCCTCTATCCATAACCCTCTCCTCCTTATGTCTTGTGTCACGAATGCTCCTGAACCAATTTTTCTATTATTCTGTAACAGGCTGTATCAGGCAAAGCCGTGTTTCGCCAAATAGTCCAAACTAAGTGGGGCTTGATCGGCTCTCTCCATCGACGCTGAACCTCTGTAATGTAAAAGTTGCTCCACATATTTGCCCAATATATCGCATTCAATATTCACGGTATCTCCCTCACGTTTGGCTTGTAAGGCCGTTTCGGCTAAGGTGTGGGGGATAATAGATACAGCAAAGCTATTTCTCGTCCGCTGCGCGACTGTGAGGCTGATACCATCAATTGTAATTGACCCTTTGAGAAGAACATATTTAAATAATGCTTGATCAGAAGGCTCAACTTCGAACACTACCGCATTCTGCTCTGATGTCACTCCGCGAATCGTACCCGTCCCGTCCACATGTCCCTGTACGATATGTCCTCCGAATCTTCCACTCGCCGCCATCGCCCGCTCCAAATTGACTCGACTGCCGGATCTGAGTTCCCTTAGATTACTGCTGCGAAAAGTCTCAGGCATCACATCAACCTTAAAATCTTTAGTACCAATCTGTATTGCCGTCAGGCAAACACCATTCACCGAGACACTGTCGCCTATTTTCAAATCGTCCAATACCACAGAACCCGAAATACCCAGCACCATCGCTTCACCACTTTTGGAAATACTTTGAATGCGACCCACTTCCTCGACCAATCCGGTAAACATGCTTTCACTCCTTTCCACTACATTTCAGTTTATCCCTAATTCATCAGCTGTAAGCGCAAATAACCCCCAGTCAGGATTCAATCCGTCATGGGGGTGATGAGAGTCACATATGTAGTATACAAGCGCAGTTCATACATGTATTAAAATGACATGAAATCATAGGTCTGCCAAAAGAAAGCATGATGACAATACAGCCAATTACGCTCAGAACACTATCGAAAAGAAAGCTTAATAAAAGCTGTCGTCCGATGCTGTCCTACAACGAAATAAGCCGTACGTACTTTTACGTATGCTAAAAATTGGCACATGTCACGTCATGCACATGCGCTTCGTATCCTTCTCCCATCCAGACTATACTGTCGGTCCCGGAATTGCACCAGGTCCACCTTCTGCTGATTGTTCAGCATCCGGGTCACGGACTAAGCCATGCTGTGTTCGCAGAAGCGATTCACAAACATGTCATCACCGCCGGTGGGGAATTTCGCCCCGCCCCGAAGGATCTTGCTCTTATTTAATTGAATTAACATTAAACTTGTTACGTATATTAGCACCGACTTCTAAAAAAAGCAAGTTATCTAATCGAAGCTCCTGCTTTGCTTTTGACATATTGAGTGGAGAGTTCCTCAAACCAGGTTTTATCATTCATATGAAGCGCCAGGTCAATCAGATCGGCCAGTTCGTCGACTCCAAGCTGCGTATCATGATCAAAGGTAATGACAGCTGAAGCAACAGGTCCTCGCTCTCCCTCAGAACATGCTTCATAATCCAGTCTTACATCCACATGCCCATCAATAAACTCGCATTTTAGAAAATAAATAATTTCACACATTAAAATAGGGCGCACTTGTGTTTCTAACACGCAATCCATCACCTTGGCAGAATAATGCTGGTTCGTCAGCGTGAATTTGTGTTCTGTTGCCGCCAGCGATGCCCGTCCAAAATCATCCGTAAACTTGAGTTCCACTGGCGTGATGTTCATAACCTTGGGGATTTGCTTCTTTATAATTTCAATTATTTCAACTGTGTTCAGCTTAATCATTACCTGCACCTCATTGCATCTTAAAATTCAGAAGAAGACTTTATAACATACCTTCTATAGGCCTCCACTCCTATATCGGAAATCATTACCTGTTTTTTTATGCTTCAACCCATAAACGCAAAAAAAGATTCCTGGCGCAGCAAGCGCTAGGAATCTCAATCGAACCGGTGCCGAAACAGCGGCTAACAATGTTACACAATTATTATGCAAAAAACAGAATTACAACTCCGAAATTTCATGTTTCTTTTTCAGGATAGTCCAGCGACGCTCAATCTCCTGCTCAAAGGTAGCCAGCGTTGCTTCCTCTTTGAGAAGATGCTTCGTTTTACCCATTAATTTTAGCCATTCTGCGGCTGGAATCCGTTTTCCCTTGTCTTCCGGATTGTACGTAATCGTCGTGCTCCCTTGCTCGATTTCGTACAAGGGAAAGAAGCAAGACTCGACTGCGGCGCCCACGATGCTAGTACCCAATCTGTCTTCGGATTTCCAGTTGAGTGGGCAGGCGCACAGAATTTTACCATATGCCGTACCCACGTTGTTGGCGTACCATTGAGCCTTGGCGGCTTTGCGCAGCATATCCTGCGGATGACTTTCGGCTGCTGTAAAGGCATACGGGATGTTACAGGCGGCCATAATTTGCACAGTATCCTTATGATGCCCTTGTTTCCCTTTTTGCATTTTCCCTACACCCGACGTACTCGTCATATGCCCCATTGGAGTGGAGTACGATTGCTGAGAGCCTGTATTCATGTATCCCTCGTTATCATATTCTAGCATGATCAGTTTATGGTTACGCAGAGCCGCACCAATCGCAGAACCCATACCAATATCCATCCCGCCGTCACCACTGATCATGATAAAGGTCGGATCATCCGACATCTCAATTTCATTACGTCGCTTCATCTCCATATAAGCTTCCAGCGCTCCTGAAAGGGTAGCGGCCCCGTTTTGAAAAAGATTATGGATCATCGGTTGCTTGTGTGATGTGTATGGGTACCCTGTCGTCACCACATATACGCAGCCAGTCTGGAACAGTACAACAATGTCGCCTTCAATCCCTTTAAAAAACAGTTCTAGTGCAGACAAGGCTCCACAACCAGGACAAGCCCCATGACCCGGAGTAAGACGGCGTGGTTTGGTTGTTAACGAACGCAGAGGTGGTACCTTGACTTTGAGCTTCCCGGTTGCCTCGTCCGGCGTAACCTGAATCAGACCCGTACGGTATGCATTGCCACGTGGTGGCTGCATGACTTGCGGCATCACCTTGTCCGCTGAACCCGGATTAATCCCGTAATAATCAAAGGGCTTCTCCGCTCGTCCAGCCTCTGCCGCCTCAATCGCAAGCTGGAAGAACGCCTCTGCATCTTCCGCATAAAAATCCTTTCCTCCCAAGCCAAAGATACGGCTCAATACGAGGGTTTGATTCAGTGGGTCCTCCTGCAACGCCGCCTTAATTTCGTGCGTCAAATTACCGCCATCTGATCCGTACGAATCTGCACGTTCACCCACCAACAACGCCTTGACATGGCGCAACGCCTCCCGCAGTTGTGCGGCTGGAAACGGCCGGATAATATTCGGACGAATCACACCAGCTTTAATGCCACGCGCACGGAGTTGATCCGCCACATCCTTGGCCGATTCAGCCGCCGAATTCAGCAGAAATACCGCAACCTCAGCATCCTCCATATGATACAGGTCCAAAATCGGATATTCCCGACCGGATAAAGCAGCATATTCTGCTGCTACCTGCTCATATACTCCTTCTGAAAGCCTCAACGCTTCGGACAGTTGAACGTGATTATTCGTCAGGTCATCACCGTTCATATGCGCACCCACAGTGACAGGATGATCAAAATCCGTAATATTCGGATAATTCAGGTTCGGATTGGGGCCTACAAAATCGCGCACGGTCTCTGCATCGGCAAAATATTGCACTTTACGTTTTTGATGAGATGTATAAAAACCGTCGTATGCGACCATTACAGGCAACCGTACATCGCTATGCTCTGCGATTTTCAGGGCTATGATGTTCATATCATACACAGCCTGCGGCGTACTTGCCGTCAAAATGACCCAGCCTGTATTCAAACCATAATACAGGTCCGAATGATCCCCCCGAATATCCAAGGGACCACTGACAGCTCTTGTCACCAGGTTCATAACCATAGGGAAACGGGTACCTGACTGAACAGGCAACTGCTCCAGCATGTACAGGAAACCTTGCGAACTGGTGGCGTTCACAACCCGCGCTCCAGCTGCCGCAGCTCCATAACAAATCCCTGCCGATCCGTGTTCTCCATCGGCTGCAACCAGTTTAATATTATGCTGACCACGCGTTTTCATTTGATCCAGATACTGCGCTACCTCGGTCGATGGAGTGATCGGGAAATATCCCATCATATGATAATTGATCTGCGCAGCCGCCGTAGCTGCCATTTCATTACCGGATTCGAACGTTGTCACTTGTGCGGCGCCCGTCTGTTTGAGTTCCTCCTCCAGTTTTGCCATTACGCACGCCCTCCTTCATATACCGGAAATTGGTGGGCAACACGATGCTGCTCCGCCCAGCCCCATTGCTCGCGACGCGAGCTTAACGCCCCCGATGGGCAAATATCTACACATTTCAGACATCCTTTGCAATACTGGTAATCAATCCCTTGCAAAAACGGCATCATTCTTCCGCGTTTGTCTGCTCGCTCTTCCCATACAAAACAGTAATCCGGGCAGATCGAATCACACTTGGCACAATGGGTACATTTATCAGCTTCATATTCAGGCACATAACCCTGACGTGAACCACTAACATCTCTCGTCATACTGTTTCCCTGAGTCGCAATAACGCCTCCCAGTAATTGCGTTTCGTACCCCAGCAAAGGCTGCGGACGTTCAAAAACCCGATCCTGCGCGTCATCCGTAACCGGATATACGTGTAGTTCCATTTCCTCAAATCCACGGTTAAACGTACGCAGATTAGGTTCTACCAACTGTGGATTTTTCTTTTCAAAGGTACTGCGTATAACCGATCTCATTGCTTCCGGATCTAAGAAATCACAGACACGGAACAAGGCCCCCAGCATGGACGTATTCAATTTGGTTCGCTCTTCCAGTGCGATCCCCATTGCATCGACCACTGCTAATGTACCGGATACCAGTCCCAAATCAGCCCGTATTTCTTCTGCCGGACGTGTGGAATTGACCACTACAATCCCATCCGCTGGCAGTCCGCTGATCACATTTACCGTTTTGTATAATGTTTCATGGAAAATGCCTACCACATGCGGTTGCTCAATCGGACTGTGATCCCGAATATCCACCTCCGGCTCACAAAAGCGAACAAAGCTTTTAACCGGACTTCCCTTCTTTTCCGAACCATAGGATGAGAAATTTGAAGCATTCAGCCCTAGACCAAGCACCCCGGTTTCGGCTAACATTTTGCCAGCCAGATTAGCGCCGAGTCCACCAATGGATTCCAGCCGGATTTCAAAAAATCCGAGTCGATTTGTGCGCGTTAAAATAGACAATGTGATAAGCCCCCTTCTTTTCCAACTCTTACTGAGCTTGAATACTCATATAAAATAAATGGAAAATGCATTCTTATGAAAAGGCTATCACAACACTTACTTTTCGAATGTGATCTTACGCACTGTAATACCTACGTGATTGTAAAAATCAGCAAACCGTCAAACAAAAGACAACAAAAGCCGCTCTGTCCAAAGACAGAACGGCTTAGATGCAACGCTATTTAAAGGAATTCATATCATACATGTAATCGTAAATTACACGTCAAATACTTTAACCTCTTTCATTTTGTCGCCTTGTTTTACAGCATCAATGAATTCCATACCTTTGGTTACTTTACCAAATACAGTATGTACTCCATCTAAATGCGGCTGTGGAGCGTAGCAAATAAAGAATTGGCTGCCACCTGTGTTGCGACCTGCATGAGCCATGGACAGAACGCCTTTGGCATGCTTGGTTGTATTCGTAGCTGTTTCACAGTCAATGGTGTAGCCAGGACCGCCTGTACCATTACCGATCGGACAACCACCTTGAGCAACAAAGCCCGGGATGACGCGGTGGAAGCTCAATCCGTTGTAGTAACCGCTGTTTGCCAGCTTTTCAAAGTTAGCAACGGTGTTTGGAGCTTCTTCTGGGAAAAAGTCAATTTCGACGATACCGCCGTTTTCAAGATCTATTCTACCTTTTTTCATTGTTTGTATCTCCTTTTCAACCTGTTTTGAGAACTAAATAACATCAAGTTCCAGTTTACTATGAATTGGCGCGCTTAGCAAAGCCTTGTCCAAAAAAAGGGGCCATTGTCCCCGGTCTATGATTACCGACGCAATGGCCTGCTTGATTTTAGAATTCCACAATCAGGACGAAACCGTAATCTTGGCATTGGGCTGAACCACTGAGCTGGCTTGATCACGAACCAAGCGCTGTGGCAAAACATCGTTGCGAACAATATCCTCGTAGGTTTCCCGACGCACTACCAGCTCAGCCTCACCGTTGTTGACAAATACAACTGCTGGTCGGCGTATCCGGTTATAATTGCTCGCCATGGAGTAATTATAAGCTCCGGTTGAGGCTACAGCGAGCAAGTCTCCGCTATTCGGGCGAGGCAGTTCTACATCCCAAATAAGCATATCGCCGCTCTCACAGCATTTGCCTGCAATAGACACTGTTTCTTCGTTCGCATCTTGTGCTCGATTAGCCAGCATCGCTTCATACTTGGCCTGATACAGTGCAGGACGTGGATTATCTGTCATTCCGCCGTCTACGGAAACATATTTACGAACCTGCGGAATATCCTTGATGCTTCCTACCGTATACAAGGTTGTACCTGAATCACCTACAATACTTCGTCCCGGCTCTATCCAAATTTCTGGAAGCTCATCGTAAAGTCCTGAAAAATGAGTTTTCACCGCTTCGCCGATAGCCTGTACATAGGTGGATAGTTTCAGCGGTGTGTCCTCCTCTGTATAACGGATGCCAAATCCACCACCAAGATTAATCACCTTGAAGGAAAACTGAAGCTGCTCCTTAATCTCTCTGCAAAAAGCTGCGACCCGCTCGGCAGCCATTTGGAAGCCATTGACTTCGAAGATTTGCGAACCGATATGAGAATGTACTCCCAGCAGATTAAGATGATCCAGCTTGATAGCCTGTTCCACCGCTTGACGGGCTGTACCATTCGCAATGTCAAAGCCAAATTTTGAATCTTCTTGACCTGTGGCCATATATTCATGCGTATGCGCTTCAACCCCCGGCGTAACCCGCAGTAAAATATTGACCTGTTGTCCTTTTTCAGAGGCGAGAGCCTGTAACAAATGCAATTCCATCTTGCTATCAACGACGAAGCAGCCAATGTGCGCCTCTAACGCCATTTCAATTTCTTCCGGCGTCTTGTTATTGCCATGAAAATGGATTCGTTCTGCCGGGAATCCTGCTTGCAGCGCTGTGAACAGCTCTCCGCTGGAAACAACGTCAAGCGACATTCCTTCTTCAGCAGCTAAAGCGCACATGGCCATAACACAAAATGCTTTGCTTGCATAAGCCACTTGAAACTTTAAACCGGTCTCACGAAATGCTTCTATAAATTCCCGGCAACGCCGGCGGACTAACTGTTCGTCTACAATATATAGCGGCGTGCCAAAACGCTCTTTCAAAAGCGTGGTATCACATCCACCAATCTCCAAATGTCCATTGCTGTTAATTTTACTGCTTCCATGCAAATACATGTTCTGGCGCCTCTCTTTCTGGAACAAGCTAGTCATATTCCATCGAATGTTTACACCAGTATAGCAAAAAAAACATCAAGAACAATGGATTTTTATGCAGATCATTTATATTAATGCTCCTGTCCATTGCCTGAGTTCGAATCTGTGTTGGCATCCGTATGGGGCATACGCGTATTGTCCCTCGTTTTATTAAATGACGGGCGGTTAGGCGCATCAAGTACAGGCATACGGAACAAGATGGAAGCTAACGCTTTAGCATTAAAAGGAATGAACGGCCACAAATATGAAGAATTATATGACCGATGCAGCGTCAGCATCAAAATGATCAGTGTCGTGCCGACGACAAAGCCTGGTACGTGAAAAATAGCAACAGCAACCAGCAGGAATAGTCGAATCAGTCTATTCGCCAGTCCCAACTCATAGCTCGGTGTTGCGAACATCCCTATGGCAGCAACAGCCATGTACAAGACGACCTCATTTACGAACAGTCCTGTCTTAACCGCTATATCACCAACCAGAATGGCTGCAATCAATCCCATAGCGGAAGCCAGTGGTGTCGGGGTATGCACAGCTGCCATTCGCATAAGATCGACCCCTAGTTCCACAATGATAAATTGGGCAATCAGCGGAAGATGAGCTTCCTTCTGAGGACCAATAAAATCGAGAAACGCCGGTTTTAACTCGGGATTGATGACCATTAGCAGCCACATCGGAAGCAGAAACATTGAGGCGAATATGCCTAAAAAACGCACCCAGCGTAAATAGCTACCCATAAAAGCGGTTTGCCGATTCTCTTCTGCATGCTGGCACAGGTCAAAAAAAGTGGTAGGCAAAATCATTACGCTGGGTGAGGTATCAACGAAAATAACGAGCCTTCCTTCCATAATATGCGAAGCCACAACATCTGGTCGCTCTGAATATCGTACTAATGGATATGGATTCCAACCTTTATTGATAATTGTCTCCTCTAATTGCTTATCGGCCAGAGGAATACCATCCAGATTAACATTTTTAATTTTGTCTCGTACCGTATCCACCATGACCTTATCCACAATATCATCAATGTAGCCCAAGCATACATCTGTTCGGGTTCGGCGTCCGACCTGCATAGCCTCAAATTTAAGTCCGGGGTCTCGCAAACGCCGACGCACTAAACCTACATTCGTAAGCATCGTTTCCGTAAAACCATCGCGTGCACCGCGCACGACTCTCTCCAAGGAAGGTTCTTCTGGACTCCGTACCGGGTAATTACGAGTATCCAGAATAACAGAAAAACGCTCGCCTTCCATGAAGAGAGCACTCATTCCCGTCAACACCTTGTTTATGACGACGGACATCTTATCCGTCTTCTCCACCTGTATATGTGGAATAAAATTTTCAAAATACGCTTGGAGTCCAGCTGAAGTCATGTCATCCGGCGTCAGATAGGTAAGCCGCTTTAGCACCTCAAGCATGATCTGATCCTTGGCAAAGGTATTCAGGAACAGATACCCAATATGGCGGCCACCTGTTGTCATTTCCCTGAACACAACATCAAAGGTTTCTCCCAAACCCAATACCATTTTAAGAGTTTCACGATTTTCCTTCATCTTTGGCGAAATATCATCCTCAACCTGCCAATAACGAATGGATTCCTCTACATTATCAGAACGCTCGCTTTCTTTTTTGTGCTTAAGACGAGCGGCTTCCTGCTCCTGCTTTTGCTTCCAGGAGCCCGAACTTTCCCCATCAGTCTTATTTTCCCTTCCTATTGCTCCGTCTCCATGATAATGCTCCTGCTGATCCTGATCCGTTCTGTGATCCATATCTCTTGCCCCCTTCTTCTTCGCTATTAACGGTTGTATACAAACCAATCAAATAAGGAACCCGTTACCTTGCCAAGCACCATTGCCATTAACAGACCGAACATGTATACAGTCATATGGAGTCGCTTGGCCAGTATGGGCAGGAGATTCAGCACCTCTGTCAGAGCCGCGGCGAGCAAGCCAATAAACACTCCGCAAAATAGCCCGGGTATCCATGTAAACATGCCCGGTAATGGCAAGCAAATGTTCCAAAAATCGGCCACGGTTCCCACCACTGAACCTAAAATCATCGCCTTTTCGTATGCACGTGATTTTTTATACGTCCGGGTGAGTTGTGCTAATCGCGGCATGATATCCAGCACAATAAAAAAAGCAATCACACCGCTACCTACCGCCAGCCCCCCAGCGATACCCAAAATAATCTGAAGTGCACCCTGTACAAATATCATGGTTTCTTATCCTTTGTCTGCAAACGAGCCATCTTTTCATACTCCTCTGCAACAACATACTGATCCACATTTTCCTGATACAGATACATTTCCACCTCCAGGGGGGTCGGCTCCTCATTCCATTTTTTCTTGAACAAGTGATTAAAAAATACGATCATGCCAAAGCCGATGCCGATCGAGTAAGCAATTTGGAACAAGTACGGATGCTCATCCTTTTGTCCCGTAATCATCTCCACAATCCGAACCTGTACCTCCATCATGCTAACGTCAGCATGAAAGTTCATAATCGTCAGCGCAGAGCCAAAAAACAGCAGCAACCATACTAACACGAACAGTATTTTGGATGGCTTACGGGGTCTTTCCACGAGTTCCACAAGTACATGCGGTTTCCCGAGAGATTCAACTACGACTCCCGGAATATGATCTCTAATTTTTGATATGATTTGTAGCATGTCCACCAGTATCAGGTTACCGTCCTGCTTCTGCGGCCGCTTGAGAACAAGCTCAAGCAGATCCTTTTCCCATTCGGGCTCCGTCAGCAGGTGGGCTACATCGCCCAAATGTAAATCCTGCCCTTGGATCATACGCACACGGCTGCGGAGCCGCAAGTAGACAATAGGAGCCGGACTATGATTCATCCGATTCCCTCCTTATCCTCGTAATTACCGATTAGTATGGGGCGAAGCAAGCAAACCTATTCTGTGTATTGTCTTTTGTCACACGCAAAAAAGAGTACTCCTGGCCATTAAAATGGCTTTGGAATACTCTTTAGAATGCGTTAGTATAAGGATTTCACTCACTAAAATCCTGTCTTCATTATTGGGCAATCTGATCGCGGATCAGTTGTAAAATCTTTTTTTCCAATCGTGATACCTGCACCTGAGAAATGCCAAGACGACTTGCAACCTCTGACTGAGTCTGATCCCGGTAATAACGCAGGTACACAATCAATCGCTCCCGTTCAGATAATCCGTCAATGGCCTCATTCAGCGCCAGCTTGTCGAACCATCTTTCCTGCGATTCGTCGGCAATCTGATCCATAAGTGTAATCGGGTCTCCATCATTTTCAAACACTGTTTCGTGAATGGAGGTAGGTGGCTTATTGGCCTCCTGCGCAAAAACAACATCCTCCGGTGTCACTCCCAGCTCATCAGCAACCTCCTTGACTGTAGGCAGGCGATTGAGCCGTTTGGACAGTTCGTCCTTCATTTTGCGGACCTTATTGGCTGTTTCCTTCAAGGAACGGCTAACCTTGAGTGTACCATCGTCTCGAAGGAAGCGTTGAATCTCACCAATAATCATTGGTACTGCATATGTTGAAAATTTGACTTCGTAGCTGAGATCGAATTTATCCACCGATTTTAACAATCCGATGCAACCAATTTGAAAAAGATCGTCAGGTTCATACCCCCGGTTCATAAAGCGCTGCACGACAGACCAGACGAGCCGGATATTACTATTGACCAGTGTCTCACGAGCCTCATTATCACCAGATTGACTCAGTGCGATAAGCCGCTTGACTTCTGTATCCTCCAAATAGCTGTGCGAAGTTTTTTTTCCTCCTGCTTCCATAGGATCAACTCCTAATTATATAAAGCTTTCTTGGATTCAATCCTTTTCTTCATCCGGACCGACGTGCCTCCGCCCGGCTCACTGACTGCTTCGAACTCATCCATGAAATTTTCCATAATCGTAAAGCCCATGCCGGAACGTTCCAATTCAGGCTTGGACGTATAGAGAGGCTGCTTGGCCAGCTCCAGATCCTCAATTCCCCGTCCTGCGTCCTCAACGACCAACGTGATCACGTCCGCTTCAATTCCGACTTTAATCGTTACGACACCTGACGGATCACTGTCATAGCCGTGAATAATACTGTTTGTCACCGCTTCAGACACAACGGTCTTCAAATCGCTAAGCTCATCCATCGTGGGATCAAGCCTGGAAATGAAGGCTGCCACAGCCACGCGGGCAAATGCTTCATTTTCCGATTTTGCGGCAAACTGCAAGCTCATGAAATTGTTCCCCGTGCCTTCTCTCATGACACAACCTCCAGTTCCATGAGCGCATTTACCTCGTTGTCATAAATGGGCATGATTTTAAACAAGCCTGACATATCCAGCAGTCGATGTACCGGCGGATTGACATCACAGACTGCCATTTTCCCGCCCTTTTGCTTGATCAGTTTGTATCGTCCCAAGATAACGCCAAGGCCGGAACTATCCATAAACTGAAGATTCTTCAGACTGAGCACGATATGCTCGCATTGCCGGCGCTGAATCGCCTCATCCATTTGCATACGGACCATATCCGACGTATGGTGATCAAGTTCACCAGACAGCCTTACAATAAGTACTCCCCGGTGATGCTCCATTTCAATTTGCAGGTTCATGCTTACTCACTCTCCTCCCGGTCTTGGACAAGGATTTCTACGTAGTCGCAGACGATTCCTGCCCTCCGACAAAACTAGAAGAAAACCCCGTTAAATCTACAAAGAAAATAGGTTCGACATGGTACGTTTAAACAATTTCCACCAGCCGGCCTTCTCGATAGCCACAGGCGAAGTGATATTAAACTCCTTAAGACGTTGTCCATTCTGATAGACGACCAGCTTACCAACGGGGTCACCCACCCGGACAGGAGCTTTAAGGCTTGGGGTCAACTGTAGCTCGTGACGCAGCGTTTGTTTGTTGCCGCCTTTTTTCACCAGCACACTGTAAGAACGGTCAGCCTGAATTTCCAGCTCTGGCAATACACCTTTTTCAACTTTTACACTGCCCAGCTTTTCGCCTGGCTTATATATGGATTTCATTGTATATTGAGAAAATGCATAGTCGAACATGGAAGAAACCTCATTATTGCGTATCTTCGTGTTCGGCTCACCGAGTACGACAGCTACGACACGTAAGCCATCACGCTTCGCCGTAGCGGAAAGACAGAACTTTGCTTCTGACGTATAGCCCGTTTTCAGACCATCTGCTCCGGTATAGAAGCGAACAAGCTTATTCGTATTCACCAGCCAAAAGGGCTTGACCGAGGATTTGCGCAAATAGTCCTGATAGGCTCCCGTATATTTCGTAATGTGCGGATATTTCAACAGTTCCCGGCTCATAACCGCAATATCATGCGCAGAGGAATAGTGATTTTCTACGGGTAAACCGTTACAATTGGCAAAATGCGTATCTTTGAGTCCAAGCTGCTGCACCTTGGCGTTCATCATCTCGACAAAAGCCTGTTCAGAACCTGCAATTTTCTCAGCCATCGCTACAGAGGCGTCGTTGCCCGAAGCCATCGCAATTCCCTTCAGCATCTCATCGACCGTCATTTCTTCTCCCGGCTCTAAGAAAATTTGCGAGCCTCCCATTGAAGACGCATACTCACTGGCCCGCACTTTATCGGTCAGCTTGAGCTTGCCATCATGAATGGCCTCCATTGTTAGCAGCATCGTCATGATCTTAGTGATGCTTGCTGGAGGAAGCTTTTCACGACTGTTTTTTTCATAGATGACTGTGCCTGTATCTGCATCCATCAAGATCGCTGAAAGGGCCTCGGGAGCCAGCTCAGCTGCTGAACCTACTTTGGTTTTGCTTTCAGGTCTGCTTTCTTCGGCCCAACCGCCGACAGGGACGGCAGTCAAGGCTACCAGACAAGCCAGGATGAACGCCACCACTTTTTTCTTCACAATCGGTCCCCTCCTCAACATATTGGCGTAAAGAGCCGGAGCCCATTTACTGATCTCTCCGGTCTATTCGCGTGCTGCTAACCATTGTCGTCAGAATGAAAGAAAAATATTCCATATGAATAAAAACATCAAATAGCACCAAGCTGAGCCAGCATGGTGCGTATTTCCCGATATATATACGACATAACATCTATCGTCTGTAAAAATGACCTATAAAAATCGTCTAAATCCGGCTAACGGTAAGATAGGTAATACCCCCACCCGGTAAAATATCCACTGCATTTTGACTAAACACCCGTATATCAATAAAAGAATTCGCTTCGAGTCTAAGTTCCATTGCTCCACTCAATGCACCATAGTTCAGTCCGCCAATCACCCTGTCATCGAGATAAGCATAGGCAGAACTTCCGGTTAGCTGCTCATCATTCAAGTGAAGTGCCAGCCGTGTCCGGTTACTATCTATTTGGGGATCGGTCGAAATGTAGACTTGTATTCTGTATTTCCCAGCTCGCTTGGCTCGCCATCGGCTATTCGAACCATCGAATTCGGTCAACTCATCATGATTGATTTGATTAAACCTTACTTTCTGCCAGTTACCTGCAGGGATATTTTGCCTTGAACCAAGATAGGCTTTGACAAAGGTTTCATTCAAATGTTCTATACCGTTATTCGAATATTTTTCTACGAGCAACAAAGCTTGCCCTGTCCCATGATTCTCGTCATAACGATGATTGCTATAGCTAAAATCCAAATGTGAGCGAAGTGTCACCTGTTGTGTGGAGGAGCTGCCAGAGAAACAAATAAGCTGTTTGAGATTACGGGGATATCCGCCCACCTCGTCCACCAAAACTTTTTTGCCAATGACCACATCCACAAAATAATTGCACACCGATTGGGTGTCATCGTATTTGTCTGCTATCGCCAAAATAGAGTCGCGCAGGGCAACATTTTTGGTTTCTTTCGTAGCACCAATTTGAATAAAAGAAGGTACTGTCATCTTGTGTTCTCTGCTTAGTCCTTCGAACCAGCAGCCTAAAAATTCTGCATTCATAAAATCATTTATTAAAATGGGAATATCACTGGAGCTCCCATCCTTAATGTGCTGACTAGCCATGAATCTCGCCCCGTTAGAACTATTCAGATCCAGCGCCGTATCGTTCCCGAGCGTAAAAAGCGCAATGCTTGTAAACTGTGAACTTCTGTTCTGCAAGTGAATCCCTATTTTATTGTAATTTATCTCCGTGCATTTAAATAAGTTCACATCACTTTCATAGCCCCAAAAAGCCGTTTCAAAATGCTCAATCAACACGTTATCCAGGACAACGCCGCCGCCCTTCCAGTCCTGAATGCCCATAGTCCCTTTGCCATAATACCCGCGCTTCACTGACTGCGAAAACGGATTATTTAAGGTGGCTCTGCCGGTCCCTTCGTACCGGATCGATAAGTCATGGAACTGCACATTTTGAAAGCCACTAAACGATGGCAGACTTTCGTCTCCAATTTGGAAACAAGGACCCGTGCCATAATATTCAATCGAAGTAACTCCCTTACCCTGTCGGTATCTGCCCTTATGAATCCCAAAAATGCGCATACCCTGCTTGCGAATCTGAAGGGTAGATGTTATTTTGTATCGACCACTGGGGATGTGAAGAATGGAGTAATCGGGAGTCTTGTTAATCAATTCTTGCAAAGCTGCCGTGTCGTCCTGAATACCATCACCAGCAGCTCCAAACCAGCTTACGTTTACACTGCGTTCCAGGAATTCTTTTTCAATGGCTTTAAAATTGTCATTTAATTGCTGAGGCGTTAACTCTTTGCCCGTTCCACTCAAATTCAACTTCAAACGGTCTGTAAAATCCGCCATCCAAACACCCCCATTGTTAAAAACGTGAAAATACTTTCAAACTATACCGAAGAATTCTTCATTTTCTTAGCATGGACTGAGTATATGCACAATAAGGCTTGCTCTAGGTCGCGAAAAATGAAAATAAATATTTTATTATGATTGTACAAGAAGATACATTTTGTATATTATAGATACATAACGTATCTAGGCGGTGAAACCGTGAAACACATACTCACAGTAGCCGGTTTACTGGCTTTCTCGATTCCCTTTGCCTGTCAGGGTTTGTCTCCCAGAGTGATCACGATTTCCCTGCTTATCTTGTTGTTCAGCTACACCATGCTTCTGCCTTCACTCAAGTCATTAATCGCAATCCTAGCTGATAATCCGTTGCTGACCTTACTTATGATGTACATCGCCGCTTCCTGTTTATGGGCTGAACAAGAGCAAACTTCTTCTGTACTAATGGTTGTTAAATTTCTTGCCTTCTCTACCTTTGGATTCTATCTGGTCACCCATTATACAGCACAGGGCTGCATACGCCTCTTAGTCGTTACATTAAGTATCCTGAGCGTACTCAATCTACTTGCCGTCGTACTCGTTCCTTCCTTTGCCATTCATGGCGGCGTAGAGCATACTGGACTGTGGAAGGGAATCTCTGGTCATAAAAATACACTTGGAACCCTCTCGCTGTTAAGTTTTGTTTCACATGTCATATATTTTTTCAGGGGCACACGCAAAGCCTTACATACTGGCTTCATCTTACTCAATGCCTTATTGCTCATCGAATGCCAGTCTACCACCTCATTGGTGCTGACATCTTCACTCTTCGTATTTATTTTATTTATATTGTTATTTAAAAGAATTCGAAGCATCGCGTTGCGGGGGTTCTTTGTTAGCTGTTCCTGCTTACTTGTTCTGTTGGGTTTGGCACTTACCTTTACCTATGGAGATGCGATTGCCTCGGAATTCGGAAAAACAACAACCTTAACCGGAAGAACGGAAATTTGGCAGGGAATTGATGGTGCTATTCAGAGCCACTACTGGTTCGGACATGGTTATGGTTCCTTCTGGGCAGCCCGGCCCAGCATTTATGCGAACGGCATCCGCTTTGATCTGACAAGCAGCCATAGCGGCTTTCGAGATCTGTGGATCGATGTGGGTCTTATAGGACTACTCGCAACGGTTATACTCGTCGTAACTACCTTATTTAAAATCAGAATCGGCAAAACAGATATGTATACATGGCTGACGGCAGCTGTTTTTTTCCTGTTCATCGTATTGAACAATATAACGGATAGCCGTTTTCTAAACTCATTAGCCATTTACTGGATTATTTTCATGGTCATTGTGATCAAGGTGCAAGAGCGACATAGACTAACTGTAGCAGAAAAAGCGAATACAGCTACTTGGAGCACGCGCCCTCTTCACTAGGCGATCATACTCAGCTCAACCATGGTATGTAAAAAGAACCCCGTATCCCACGCCATTAAAAGGCGCTCGGATATGGGGTTCTTTGGAGATGCCCACCGTTTCGAATGGAAAATTATACTCCATCTACATTTGTGGAATAATCGCCAGTACCAATTTCAAAAATTGTTCACGTACCTTCTCTGCCGTCTCCATCACTTCACCATGAGACAAAGGCTGGTCGAGAATGCCTGCAGCCATATTGGTGATACAGGAGAAGCCTAGTACCTCAATCCCCGCATGACGAGCTACAATAACCTCAGACACGGTCGACATCCCTACTGCGTCTGCTCCCAGTGTACGCAGCATAACGATTTCAGCAGGCGTCTCATAGTTGGGTCCCAGCAATCCGGCATATACACCTTCCTGCAGGCTGAAGCCTTGTCGGGTAGCCGTTTGTTTGGCAATTTCACGTAAGCGGCGGCTGTACGCCTCCGACATATCTGGGAAACGAACACCCAGAGCAGCATCGTTCGGGCCAATCAACGGATTTTGTCCGGTTAAATTCAGATGATCCGAGATGACCATCAGATCGCCTGCTTTGTAGGAAGTATTTACACCACCTGCGGCATTCGTCACCAGCAGGCTTTGAATCCCCAACTGCTTCATTACCCGAACAGGGAAAGCTGTCAGCTGTGGACCATAGCCCTCATACATATGAAAGCGCCCCTTCATCATGACAACGGCGCGACCTTCAATTGTGCCTAACAGTAACTCCCCCTCGTGGCCTTCTACCGTTGATACGGGAAAATGGGGAATATCCTGATAAGGAATACTAACTCCATCTTGAATCAAATCGGCCAAAATACCGAGGCCCGATCCCAGAATAAGACCAATCTCTGGGCTTATTCCGCTCTTAGCACGGATATAGTCTGCTGCTTCCTGAATTGTAGCTTGGTTGGCTGTTGACATTCATATCTCTCCTGACTTGTACAATCGTAAAGTTATAGTCATTATCACAATTTCTATGACAGCAAAGCGACGTTACGTTTAATCATTGCTTTCATGAGAAGTGCGGTTACCGCCGTGCGGGTGATGCAATTCATATACTTCCTTCATGTTCCGTCTAGCTGTCTGCGCATATACCTGCGTCGTTGACAGATCAGCATGACCCAGCATTTCCTGTACAGAGCGTAAGTCCGCTCCGCCCTCCAGCATATGTACCGCAAAGGAGTGTCGCAGCGTATGGGGCGTGATATCCTTGCTTATGCCTGCTTCCTGAGCGTACTTCTTAATTATTTTCCAAAAGCCCTGTCTACTGAGCCGCTGACCCGATACATTCAAGAACAAGGCTCCCTGCTCTGCTTGAGCCTCTTCACCCTGCCCGGGTCGCAGCAACGCTGGACGCTGCTCGTCCAAGTAGGCTTGTGCCCACTGTGATGCCTCACGACTGATCGGTACAACACGCTCCTTGCCCGCCTCGCCGCCACAGTGCACAAAGCGCAAATCGATGCGCACATCACAGACGTTCAGGGCAATCAGTTCTGATACGCGGATGCCCGTCGCGTACAGCAACTCTAGCATCGCCTTATCTCGTCCCCCTTGCGGGGCACTCACATCCGGCGCTGCCAGCAAACGATCTATTTCATCCTGCGATAACACCGAGGGCTTCTTTTTAGCGGCTTTGGGCAGTTCCACCAGAACGGAAGGATCATGGATCGCGATTCCCTCCCGAATGAGAAAATGAAAAAAGGAGCGTATAGAGGCGACGCTACGTGAAATTGTCGCCGCGGCTTTTCCCTGTTCCTTCAGACGCCCCAAATACAGCACTAGATGTGACCGCTGTACATTATCCGGCTGCTCAAGACCACAGCTTTCTGCAAACTCAGTAAACTGCTGTACGTCCCGTTGATACGCTTCCAATGTGCTGCGTGACAATCCCTTTTCCTCTTCCATATATTGAACGAAAGGTTGAATATACATTTTCATGAGTTCCAAAACTCTCCTTGTCCTGCATACAGCGATTCCGTTGTTGCGCCTGCTTCTTCGTGTGCGACCTTCATATCATCATCTCATTAAGATGATTACATAAACTACTCACCATACCAATAAAAGAAACGTAAACGTTCCAACACCGCTACTCGTTGCTCGGACCCATCATTCACTGTTTGTCCGCCAAATACCTTAACTGCATGTCCTTCCGGTATTCGGTAATGATCTACAGGTGATATCCAATCTGTAAACAGCCTGAGGCTATAAAAGAACATACATGCCAACACCCCGAACAAGATCAGCAAGCGCAGCCATTGTAGCCCTCTCCGCAATGATAGTACCATGTGGATCAGCCGCCTTTTCCCAAAATGTAGTCCCTATTTAGGGCTCTCTATGGAAGGGTATGACAAGCTATTCTGTTTTATACCACATGATCCCATACAGCAAATTCCGAACCAAAAAAGCTCTCCCGAACGCGTCTTCGTCGGTGAGAGCTTGGGTAGTCAGCTTATTAATCCTGTGATTTGTTTTTCTTGGTTTTACCCAAGGATTTTTGGGCGGTCGTATCGTTCTTCGCCTTACAACGATAACAAATACCGTGGAAGTCCAAACGATGGTCCACTACAGTAAAATTATATTCCCGTTCCAAACGCTCCTCTAACGGTCCAAGCCAATCTTCCAGTATTTCATCTACACTGCCGCACTGCACACATATCAAATGGTGGTGGTGATGTTTGGTTGTATCGCCGCGCAAATCATACCGCGCAACGCCATCGCCAAAATTAATTTTCTCCACGACATGCAGTTCACTTAGCAGTTCTAGGGTACGGTATACGGTTGCCAGACCGATTTCGGGAGCTTTCTCTTTGACGAGCATAAATACATCTTCCGCACTCAGATGATCATCTTCGTTCTCAAGTAAAACTCTGACGGTGGCTTCCCGCTGAGGCGTTAGTTTGTAGCCCTGGGATTGCAACTGCTGCTTAATTTTTTCGATCCGTGCTTCCATGTGTCTCCCTCCCCCTGCAAAGCTACTGCCTACTGCACTTTTTTTCACTCCTATTATTATAGGGGGTCTATACAAATAAAGTCAAACATTTTGAAATGAGATCAAGATGTCACGGAAGCCGTCAGCATAGGAGTGACCCATTGCATCATAACCGGGGTGACCCAAGTTTCAAAGGACGCGCTGCCGATAAGCAGCACCATCATCACAGCAGTCAATCCTGCGTAAGAAAGCAACGGACGCAACATCCCGTCTGATGGCCGAGTAGCAAGTATTTTAGTTTTGATCATATGAATGGAAAAAGTCATCGCAGCCACACTACAGACGAGCAGTATCGGAATCACGAGCAGGTTATGTGGGGCAACGGAAACCAATGAAAATAATAGTCCTTTCCACGAATATTGCCCTACCATATAACCTACAGAAAATCCGATCAGCACACCCTTGAGAAAATTCAGCACAAGAATACCTGGGAGTCCAATGACCGAAAGCCCGCATACCCAAATGAGGCCCACCCATTTAAGATGTAGAGATACGCTGTCCCAAAAGGTTGAGGCCGCCTGCGAATCAGCAAAGCCCTGCTTGTTTTGGTTGACCGTCACAAAAAAATCCTTCAGGTAACGGGACAAATCCTGTAACTGTTCTAGGGAGAGTGCATTTACCATGAGTGCGCCAAAGACAACTCCTACAAGAAACAGCACAGCCAAGAAAACGTAATATGACGTCTGATCCTTTAACGTATGACGAAACCATTGCATCGAGTCCTGCCCCTTTCATCTGCTTGTTTGTCCAAAAAACAACCGTAATCCGACGGCTGATGGCTAGAATGGGGCAGCTTCCGCTGCAAATCTAACATCACGAATGATGCGCCAAGCCAACGGCAGAGATATTTTATGGTTATGAACAAGCAGACGCTGATATGCCTTTTACGGAGACAAGACTTGACTAGGAAACTTTACTAGGATTTTGCTATTTTTCCGTATGTTCCACCACCACCGGATACAAGCGCCAGGCGTCCTTCGCGTGAAAGCACAATCTGCTCTGCCAACACTTTACCGACGACCCCTGACAGTTCCTCCTGCGTAACCTCATGTAAAATATTCATTTCTGTTCCGAAGGCTGCTAACAGCTGGTTCAGCTTGGCTTTACCCAAGCCTGGAATAAATTCCAGCGGAATCTGGTAAATGTACGGAGGACGATGGGAGGGAATTACGGGCTGTTCACGGTCGGCGATGCTCCAGATTCGATCAAGCACACCCCGCACCAGCTTGGTATGGCCACAGTTAGGGCAGCGTTCGTCCGCCATCTGTTGCTCATCAATAATCGTACCGCAGCTCTGACAGTAAGAGCGATGGTATTTTCCAAGTTTGGGATTCAAACCGTAGTTGGCACACACACGTCGTCCTTCACGTCGCTCCAAAGCCATCCTGAATTCATTAAAACTTGGCTTCGCCAGTGATAATTTGTTGTATTCTCGTCCAATTTTCCCAAGTGAATGGGCATCTGAATTCGTGAGGAAGCTGAAGCGATCCA
This sequence comes from Paenibacillus sp. EKM10P, assembly GCF_011800655.1. Lineage (NCBI taxonomy): Bacteria > Bacillati > Bacillota > Bacilli > Caryophanales > Paenibacillaceae > Paenibacillus > Paenibacillus sp. EKM10P. The sequence continues at coordinate 666,670 of NZ_JAALET010000002.1, forward strand.
GTTCCGAAATCAAGCCTGCCATAGATGAATCTGCGCTCAGCCCCAGTTCCACCCCACTAATGAACTCCATATCCAGCAGTTCCTCCATACGGGCTGCAGAACTGCCATAAATGCCCTTATGCGGAGTGAACACGTGCGCAGGCACCATAATGCCTCCACGTCCGTAAATTTGCTGCTGCAACTCACGTGGCGGTGCGTAGATCCGTTGTGAGCTGAGATTGACATTTTTCATATGCTTCGTCAGCCATTGGGTAAAATCCTCCATCGCCGCCAGATCAGGAAAATAGGCCAGTACGTGTGCTTCGGGACGACCTTCAGCCCGTATTTCCAGCTCCGTGCCAAGTAGAATCACTGTATCCCCGTATGCGATACCACCACCGCTGATTTCTTCCATTTCACCTGTATACAAATAGCGACGAATATCCTCCTGTACATTAGGGGCATGGCAGTCAATAATCCCAATGAGCCCAATCCCTTTGCGACCGGAGGCTTCCTTGGCTATATTGGCAAACGTTAGGTCACGGCTACCACTAATTTTGACTGGAGCTCCATTCTCCGTTCTGCCAATATGAATATGCAGGTCTGCAAAGTAGTTGTTAAGTTCTATTATGTTGGTGTCCATCCGCTTAGAAGCTCCCTGTTTGTTGGCGGAGTTGCCACGCATAGACGGCCAGAATCGTTTTGGCATCACTAATGCGCCCTTCACGAATAAGTGTGTGTGCTTCTTCCAGCGTCACCTCAAATAGCTCCAGAAATTCATCCTCATCTGGTTCCATCGCACCTCGCTCCAGTTCTTCGGCCACATACAAATGTATGATTTCATCCGCAAAGCCAGGAGAAGTATAAAAAGAGTGAAGCAGCTTCAACGATTTGGCTGTATAGCCTGTTTCTTCTCTCAATTCACGTCCCGCTGCTTCCATCGGGTCTTCACCTCGCTCCAGCTTGCCTGCGGGGATTTCAACCTCACAGCGCCCCATAGCTTGTCTGTACTGGTCCACCACCAGCATTTTCCCCTCGTGCAGAGCCAAAATTGCCACTGCACCTGGATGCTTGACGATTTCACGCTTTCCAGTTGAGCCGTCGGGAAGCTCTACCGTGTCTACCTGTACCGTAATGACCTTTCCTTCAAAGATAGGCTGTGTGGATACGGTCTTTTCCTCCAGCGCAGGATTGGAATAAGGCTTGCGAAGTGCATGGCTTGTTGGATTGTTCACTTGTTCGTTCGTTTGGTCGTTCATCAGGCATGTTTCCTCCTTCGTCTTCTATCTTTCTTTCATTATTAATTATCTCCAACATTAGTCTAACTTGTCCACTTGGAACATATGCTGGGGGTAGTATATCAAAACTTCTGTTATAAGGAGATTTCAGAACATGAAAAGCTACCGGACTGAAACCACTCTCCATATCGTCGGCAAAGCCTGGCAGATTCAAGCCCTCCTGCGTCAATGGCAAAAGGAATATGGACCTACAGCTACTATTGCTTCGCTAATTGTTCCAAAAAAGGTTCAGATCTAAAGGAGGAACACCGTTCCTTTCTTTAGCCTGAACCCTTTTTCGTATATTGTAGATGTAAAAAGTAAGTCTTACTTTGTAGTTTCTTGGATCAGAGCTACGATTACTTCAGCAACCTTCACTAGATCATCGGCCTTGATCTTTTCCTCTGTTGTGTGGATGTTCTGGTAGCCCACCGCCAAATTCACCGTTGGAATTCCAAGCCCGTTGAATACATTAGCATCTGAGCCGCCACCCGAATGGAAGGTTGATGTTGCCAGTCCCAGCCCTTGAATAGCACGCTGAGCAACCTGTACAACTTCATCATGCTCCGTAAAGCTGAATGCTGGATAGATGACTTCACTACGGAACTCTCCCTGGGCACCAAATTCACGCGTAGTGGTTTCGAGCGCTTCACGCATATGCTGAATTTGATGATTAACCTTTTCCTGTACAATACTGCGAGCCTCCGCACGGATCAATACAAAATCGCAGACCACATTCGTCGCCCCGCCGCCTTCGAAACTGCCGATGTTAGCGGTCGTCTCCTTGTCAATGCGTCCCAATTTCATTTTAGAAATTGCTTTAGAAGCGACTTGAATGGCACTGATGCCGTCTTCAGGATTGACTCCCGCATGTGCAGACTTCCCAGTAATTCTCATCTCAATACGTGCCTGTGTGGGAGCAGCTATACAAATAGAACCCACCTCACCGTTCGAATCCAAAGCGTATCCGAAGTCAGAATCCAGCACTTCCGGCTTCATCGCCCGTGCACCCATCAAACCAGATTCCTCTCCAGCCGTAATCACGAACTGAATTTGACCATGGGGAATGTTCTGCTCGCGCACGACACGAATCGCCTCGAACAAAGCAGCAATCCCAGCCTTGTCGTCCGAACCCAAAATTGTTGAACCATCACTGCGAATCCAGCCATCCTCACCCAACTGCGGCTTGATACCCTTACCTGGAGTTACGGTATCCATGTGACAGGTAAAAAATATTTTGGGTGCTTGCTCCACACCTTCCGCTTTCCAGGTAACAATCAAATTACCCGAACCATGTCCCGTTCTTTCGCGGGAATCGTCTTCTACGACTTCCAGTCCAAGTGCATTAAACTTTTCTTTCAGAACACGTGATATTTCCTGTTCATGCTTTGTTTCACTGTCCACCTGTACGAGTTCCATAAATTCCTGTACGATTCGATCTTTTACTATCTCTACTGTCATTAAACTTTCCTCTCTTTCCCGATTACGTTACAATACGGATAGATGTTCTTATCTATGACTTAAACCTATCCTAAAGGAGTTACACATGTCTAACAAAAAATGGGTTCGTTTTTTCGTCTACGTTATGCTCGCAGCTATGATTGGTTCTACGCTGTTCATGGTGATTGAGCCGTTTATTATGCCACTATAACAACTACACCGCTCAAGTTTGGGCTACCCAAGATCCGTTACAAGCTATGTGTGGACGAGCTGCTGCACAAGCAAACAAACAGGCGGGCTCCCGTGTCAATCACACAATTGCCCGCCTGACCTTTTATTAGAAGGAATGCGTCTGCCATTGCGCAGCAAATGAAAATTGCTGTTCAAAGTACGGCACAATTTCCCTCGCAATCTGCTCTACCGAAAAAGACTGCTGTGTACAGTCCTCTAATGATGTCACACCGTATTCCTGAATTCCGCATGGAACAATGCCTTCAAAACCTTCATGCTGTATTCCTGACTTGATGTTAAAGGCAAAGCCATGGCTGGTTACGAAGCCCCGACGGTGCTTACACTTGTTAAATTTGACACCAATGGCCGCAATTTTAAGATTCCCGATCCATACCCCCGTATATTCAGGCTTACGACTCCCTTCAATCCCATAAGATGCCAGCAACTGAATGATCACTTCTTCCAAACTTCGAAGGTATCCGTGCAGATTTAACGCCTCTCGGTTGCCAAGCACAAGTAAGGGATATCCGACAAGTTGCCCTGGTCCATGATATGTAATGTCTCCCCCACGATCAATTTGAAAGACGCTGATGCCCTGCTCTTTCAGTTGCTCTGGTGTGAGGAGCAGATGCTCAGGATGCCTCTGGGAACCAATGGTGTAGGTTGGCGGATGCTGGAGAAGCATAAGCGTTTCTCTCGCCTCCCCCGCATCCAGCTTTCCCACAATCTCCTTCTGAACATCCCAAGCATGGGCATATTCCATCCTATTCGTATAGGTTACATCAAGCGGTCGTCTGTTCACGGCCTGTCACTTCCTCTCCGTCCATTTACCTAACTGTTCGGATGATTAGTACAGCTTCGTATCCAAGGTGTAGCCTTCTAGATTTTCTTTAACCCGTTGCAGGAATCGTCCGCAAATCACTCCGTCTAAAATACGATGATCCAGCGACAGACACAGATTAGCCATCGAGCGCACCGCAATCATATCATCAATGACCACTGGTCTTTTGACAATGGATTCAAAGGTAAGAATTGCAGCCTGCGGATAGTTAATCACCGGATAAGATAAAATGGAACCAAAGGAACCGGTGTTGTTGACGGTGAACGTTCCACCCTGCATGTCGTCCAGTTTGAGTGTACCTTCGCGAGTTTTACGTGCCAAATCGTCAATTTCACGAGCTAAACCAGCAATATTTTTTTGGTCGGCTTTTTTAATAACAGGAGTAAGAACAGAGTCCTCCGTGCCTACGGCCAACGAAATATTGATGTCTCTTTTGATGATAATTTTATCGACTGCCCACACCGAATTCATGATCGGATATTCTTTGATTGCATTCACGACTGCTTTCATGAGAAAAGCCAGATACGTAATATTGATGCCTTCTTTTTGCTTGAACTCGTTTTTGATCTTGTTGCGGAGCATCACCAGATTGGTCACATCCACTTCAATCGTCGTCCAGGCATGAGGAATCTCCGAAACACTTTGCCGCATATTACGGGCAATTGCACTACGAATAGGTGTAACATCAATAAAATACTCGGATCTGTTATTGTTCCCACCCTCAACTTCAATCATAGGAACTTTCGGTGCTTCCGTTAAATGAATGCCGCTGTTGCGCACCGGAATTGTAGGGTCCATATTTTGAACTGGTGCACTATGCTGAGCGGCGGACTGCTGTATTCCTGCAAAAGGAGATCCTTGACCTTGGGTCGTCCCAGTCGTTTGGTCAGTCACTCCAGTTGGAGCTGAGCCGCCCTGCTGAACAAAATTCAGCACGTCTTTGCGAGTAATTCTTCCCCCCATGCCTGTGCCTGGCACCCTGCTTAGGTCCACATTGTGCTCAGCAGCCAGAGTTTGAACTGCTGGAGAAAAACGTCCGCGCATGGACTGATCCGATCCAGCACTCTGCTGGGATTGTGCTTGTACGTTGCCTTGAGATGCTGATGCCGCTGGTGCCGCTCCTCCTGTTGATGCTGTAGGTGCAGCCGACTTCGTCTGAATACGGCAAATCAACTCGCCTACCGCTACCGTCTGACCTTCCTCCGCCAACAGGTCACCCATAATGCCATCCAATGTGGATGGGATTTCAGCGTTCACTTTATCTGTAATGACCTCGCAAATTGGCTCAAATTGCTCTACTGGGTCACCAGGTTGTTTCAGCCATTTGGCAATTGTTGCCGATACGAGTGATTCAGCCAATTGCGGCATGGTCACGTCGTTCCATTGTGTTTGGTCTGACATTTTTTTCAACTCCTTAACATCATAGAAGGGCGCGTTTTATCGCTGCCCCACTACTCTTTTGGAATACTTTCGCCCGAATCTGCTCTATATTAATACATGGCGAGACGGCGCATGGCTTCCTTCACTTTATCCTTGTTTAACATATAAAACTTCTCCATTGGTGGACTGATCGGCATGGCTGGCACATCAGGAGCGCACAGACGCTCAATCGGTGCATCCAGTTCGAACAGACACTCTTCATTAATAATAGCTGATACCTCGGCACCGATACCGCCCGTTTTGTTGTCCTCATGAACGATTAAGACCTTACCTGTATGTCGTGCAGCCTCGATAATGGCTTCGCGATCCAATGGCTGGAGTGTGCGCAAATCCACAACATGTGCGGTAATGCCCTCTTCCTTCTCCAATTCCTCAGCTGCCTGCATAACAAAATGCAATGGCTGGCTATAACCGATGACCGTAATATCGTCACCCTCACGCAGTAGATTAGCCTTGCCGATTGGAACGATATAATCATCCTCAGGCACTTCACCCTTAATCAGCTTGTAGGATTTTTTATTTTCAAAAAACAGCACTGGGTCAGGGTCACGAATGGCTGCTTTCAGCAATCCTTTGGCGTCATAAGGTGTAAATGGAGCAACAATTTTTAGACCCGGTGTACCAAAAAAGATAGATTCCGGACACTGAGAGTGATACAAACCACCAAAAATACCGCCACCGATAGGTGCGCGGATCACCACCGGACAATTCCAATCGTTGTTAGAGCGGTAGCGGATTTTAGCAGCTTCACTAATAATCTGATTCGTCGCTGGCAGCATGAAGTCCGAATATTGCATTTCGGCAATCGGCTTCATTCCGTACATTGCCGCACCAATTGCAACCCCTGCAATCGCCGACTCTGCCAATGGTGTATCCATGACACGTTGCTCACCAAATTGGTCCATGAGCCCCTTAGTCGTTGTAAAAACACCGCCTTTTACGCCGACGTCCTCACCTAATATAAAAACCGTTTCATCCTGCTCCATTTCTTCCTTCATAGCAAGACGTATCGCATCAATATATTCCATCATCGCCATAATTACCGACCCTCCCCATCGCTATCAGCATACACATGCAGTAGCGTATCTTCGGGCTTAGGAAAAGGCGCATTATCTGCATATTCAATGGCTTCCTTGACTTCGAGCAGCAGTTCGGCCGACAGATCTGCATCTTTGGCCTCATCCCAAATGCCGCATTCAATCAAGTAACTCTTCATGCGGGCTACGCCATCCTTGGCCCAGTTCTCATCCACTTCCTCCTTGGTCCGGTAAGCCAGATCATTATCCGAAGTGGAGTGAGGGGACAGACGGTACATCATGGCTTCGATTAGCGTAGGACCTTCACCGCGGACAGCACGTTCACGTGCTTCCTTCACTGCGGCATATACGGCTAGCGCATCATTACCATCGACACGAATACCAGGGAATCCGTAACCCAATGCTCGGTCGCTTACCTTGCCTGCCAACTGCTTATGAATCGGAACCGATATCGCATATTGATTGTTCTCGCACATAATGATGACTGGCAGCTTCTGTACACCCGCAAAGTTACAGCCTTCGTGAAAATCCCCCTGATTGCTGGAGCCTTCCCCAAACGTAACAAACGATACAAAATCCTTTTTCTGCATCTTGGCGGCCAGCGCTACACCGACTGCATGTGGAACCTGTGTCGTCACTGGGCTGGAGCCTGTCACAATACGCAGTCGTTTACTACCAAAATGCCCCGGCATCTGGCGACCGCCGCTATTAGGGTCATCTGCCTTGGCAAATGCCGACAACATCAATTCGCGCGGTGTCATGCCGACTGCAAGCACGAATCCGTAATCCCGGTAATAGGGAAGGAAATAGTCCTTTTCCCGATCTAAAGCAAAAGCTGCACCTACTTGTGCCGCCTCCTGCCCAATACCGGAAACGTGAAAGTTAATTTTTCCTGCCCGTTGCAGGAGCATGTTGCGCTCGTCAAATCTTCTTGCGAGCAACATATATCTGTACATATCAATTACTTGTCCGTGAGTAAGTCCCAGCTGTTCATGTCTGAAGCCAGCGTCTACAGCGCCTTTAGAACTCATTGAGGCACCTCCTTAAATATCAAACATCCTACTTTCAGCACCTAGTACCATCTTGTCTTAAAACCTGGTACTAAACTCTGACTAACCCCATTATAATCCTTTTCGCCCCAAAAAGAAAAGTACCGATTTATTTGAAACGTTTATATGCCTATCGCTTGTCCATCAACGGCCAGCATCGCTTCTCCCAAAATCTCCGACAACGTTGGATGCGGATGAATAAGCTGTCCGACTTCCCACGGCGTAGCATCCAGCAATTGCGCAAGAGCGGCCTCGCTGATCAGATCCGTTACATGCGTACCGATCATATGTACACCGAGAATATCATTAGTTGTCTGGTCCGCCACCACTTTAACGAAGCCGTCCCGACTACCGTATACTAGCGATTTCCCGATCGCTTGGAAAGGGAACTTCCCTGTTTTCACCTGGTGTCCACGTTCACGGGCTTCTTGCTCCGTCAAGCCGACGCTTGCGGCTTCAGGACGTGTGTAAATACACCGCGGAATCATATAGTTGGGTACGCTGTGAAATTCTTCGCCCGCCAAATGATGAACTGCCTGCAAACCTTCATGACTTGCTGCATGGGCCAGTTGTAAGCCGCCGATGCAATCCCCGATGGCGTAGATATGTGGCTCATTTGTCTGCAAATGCTCATTAACCGAGATAAAGCCACGCTCCACGCGGATATCTGTATTTTCCAGCCCGATATTCTCCACATTCGCCTGACGACCTACAGAAATGAGCAGTTTGGAAGCACTGAGAGTTTCGGTTTCTTCTCCTTTTTGCACGTCAATCTGTACGCCTTCCTCATCCTTGCCATAGGTTTCGGCCAACACTTGTGCCCCCGTCAGCACCTTGACACCACGCTTGGTTAACAAGCGCTGCATTTCACGCGAAACGTCCTCGTCCTCCGTAGGAATAAGTCGATTTGCGGCCTCAACCACTGTAACCTCCACGCCAAAATCATTCAGCATGGAAGCCCATTCCACGCCAATGACACCACCACCTACGATAATCAGAGATGCTGGCAGCTTCTCCATAGTCAATGCTTCGTCACTGCTCAGAATAAATTCGCCATCTGGCTCCAATCCAGGCAGCACACGCGGACGTGATCCTGTTGCAATAATGAGATGTGTAGGAACAATCGTCTCCATCTCACCATCTTCTAGCTCCACAGCCACTGCTCCGCTTTTAGGAGAAAATATAGACGGTCCAATCACGCGTCCCTTACCGCTCAGCACCGTAATTTTATTTTTACGCATCAAAAATTGAACGCCCTGGTGTAACTGCTCCACAACGGCTTCCTTACGTTCCTGAACCTTGGGAAATACAAGCTGTGCTCCCGATGTCTCGATACCATATTGCGCACTTTCTTTAATCGTTGCATATACTTCCGCACTGCGCAGCAAAGCCTTGCTTGGTATACAACCTCGGTGCAGACAGGTTCCGCCAAGCTTGTCCTTTTCGATGATAACCACTTCCTTGCCGAGCTGAGCTGCGCGAATTGCTGCTACATACCCTCCGGTTCCTCCACCCAAAATAGCGACATCACAATGTATAGTCATGTTTCTCCTCCATTAACATTGATTATATATAGCTTATTGTACTCTCTTTATTTCACTGTACAAAATATAGCGTTTAGGCATAGGCTGCAAATCATCTACCTAATCTAGATATCTCTCCATATCATTCATACAGCGCATCTCGTAATTTGGTAGACATTCTTGGACTTTGTGCTGATTTGGCTCGTAACGCCTTGCGGAACGATTCATTTTGCTTGTTCAGAAGATCTAGCTCTGTCTCCAGCTCAATGATTAGCTCCAGAGCTTGCGGGCTGATCAGTCCTTGTTCCAGTAATGCTCTTCTTTTGGCACTATAATCCGTGTTTTTTTCGTCCATGCCTTCCACTCTTCCCTTCATTCCACTACGCTTCACCATATCATGCCCACGGCGGCAGAGCAATGACGACCACATTTACGTTTTAAGAATAGACATACAAAAACATGTCGAAAAACAATATATTTTCTCTAGTCTGTATGTGGCTCGTTATGGTAATCTATAATGGCGTTTTCTTTCGGAGATGAAGATTTACAGCGTAATGTACATGTTAAGAGAGGGGAATTCGCTTTGCCTACAGGACGAATTACGATAATTACAGGCCCCATGTTCAGTGAAAAATCCGGCGAATTAATTCGCCGTTGTCAGAAACTAATCCAATACGGGCATCGCAAGGTGGTCGCTTACAAACCAGCTGAAGATAACCGTTATGCCGAGGACGAAATTGTAAGTCGGATCGGATATCGGCTACCCGCTATCTCTATTCCAAGAAAACTTACGGATGAGCTCGTTCAGCATATTTTGCAAGAAACGAAAGATGCCGATGTGGTTGCCTTTGACGAAGTCCAGTTTTTCAGTCGACATATTATGTCGCTCATACAAGAGTTAGCTTATTGCGGAAAGCATGTCATTGCCGATGGGCTGAATCTGGATTACCGAGGCAAGGAGTTTGGCTATGTCGGTGGTCTGCTCGCTATGGCGGATGACATCGAAAAGCTGACTTCCTTCTGCGCTGTATGCGGCAGTTCGGAAGCAGTATTTACACAGCGTATGGTCAATGGAAAACCTTCCACTGTAGGACCTATCGTGATGATCGGTGACTCTGAGGCTTATGAGCCTCGTTGTCGTAAATGTTTTATACCTCCCCATAAAGTGAACTGCGATTAGTAAGCTACATGGGTCAGCAAACTCTATGAGCCTACTTGTTTTCCATTACTTTTTTCTTGCATTTTTTTGGAACGGTTTAAGCTATTTCCCCGTATATCCGGTTAAGCTGTACAGGTTTTTAGTTTTCGTGTGTTTACCATAACCATAAGATTATCGGGGGGACGGAATGATGAGTTTCTTTAACAAGATCTTAGCAAGTGCAGGAATCGGTTCAGCCAAAGTCGATACGTTAGTGGATCAAACTGTATATGTGCCTGGAGAAGAACTTAGCGGCATCATACGTATCAAGGGCGGTAAAATTGATCAGGAAATCGGCAAAATTGATATTGAGCTCAAGACTGAATATATCGTAGAGCACGATGATAAAAAAACCGTCACCACCTGCTGCATTGCGCGGATCAAGGTATCTGATGGCTTTCATCTAAAGCAAGGACAGGAGCTTGAAATCCCCTTTTCCTTCAGATTGCCTTTGGAAACCCCTGTTACTCATGCCAAACAGCCTGTCTGGCTGGAAACAGCATTGGATATTGGCATGGCTTTGGACCCGACCGATCGTGATTCACTTAAAATCGAGCCGCATCCTTATATGAGTACGGTGTTTGAGGCGGTTCACCTGTTAGGCTTCCGATTCCGTTCCTCCACCTGCGAACGTCACCCCAAGCTTGGACGCGGTGTTCCATTTGTGCAGGAGTTTGAGTTTACGCCTGGCTCGGAGTATGCACGGGATATCGAGGAGCTAGAGCTGATTATGCAGTTGGAACCCGAGGGGGTACATGTGCTTGTAGAAGTAGATCGTAGAGGCAGAGGCTTGTCCGGTTGGCTTGAGACTGCCTTCGATATGGATGAGCGTCATGCCTGGTTGAGCTTAAGCAGGGAAGAACTATCCTATGGACCAGATCATATAGCTGATGCGCTAGAGGAATTGATTGACAGGCAACTTCGCTAACAATGTAGTAAATATAGCAAAATACTAACAAAAAACTCCCAACCAATTTATTTACATATGGCTGGGAGTTTTTATGAATTATAAGAATTCTTTAATGATGGTCCTCAATAGTTTGCATAGACTAAAGTGGCAGCATATCCTGTCTTTCCGCCTTATGCTTACACTCTTTACATACTCCATATAGCGAACCATTATCATCAGCATAAAAGGTTAATTTTTCTTCTTTTTTACAAAAGGAGCATTTTTGCTTGCCTGTGCTCTGGATTGAGTCAGACAGTCCAAACCCAGCTTGAGTCTTAATATCTGCCACTTTTGTATTTGTGCGTGTTTCAGAAGACATTTTAGACTTCATTTCATTTGCGGTGCGGGATTGTCGGGCAGGCTTACGAGGACGAAATTCAATGACATTATTGCCCCGATGTTCATTCGCTTGTTTATTGCTGCTACGTCCACGCCATGCCATAACAATCCAACCCAACGCCACTAACAACACGCCGACGATCACCCAAGTCAGACTATTCCACATGCTCTCATCCCCGCCTTTGCTTTAGAATCTTTTGCATCCATACCACTAGCCCGTTCAATACGATGACTTAGCCTATAACATATGATTGTATATATCCGTGTATACAGCCTCTATGTTGGTCATTCGATTGCTACCCATGTAAAAATCTACCCTCCAGTGAAACATCCGACTCGCCTCTTAACGAGACATTGATCATGTTAGGTAAAACATGTTATGCCGAGGAGTAGTTTGAGCCTTTTTACAAATTGTACATCATCCTTTTGAAAAACGATAATATCCACTCTATGGACATCGTGCTCCTTATCATAATGCTTATCTACTTCCCGATGATGAGCACAAAAATGTCTCAGATGGCTACATTACTCCCCTTGATAATAAAAATCAATGAATCTTTTCGTCAACGGATTAAATTTATCAAAACGTTTGCGATGTGGTAAAAAGCCTGACTTATGTACTTGTTCTGCTGGTGTTTCTACATGTTCAAATCGCTTGAAAAAGGGCAGCGCAAAAGTGTAGATATCTTCAGTAATCTCTTGGATCACTCGTTCTCTTTCTGCTTCTGTGGATACAAGGTAATCCCTGTTGCCCGTATATTTTTTGGTTAAAGCGATCAACTCACTGTGAAAACAAGCCCCTGTACTATACTTCTTTTTTATACTTTTAGATTCCACGTTAATGTAAACTTTTAATGCACTATATTTGATCGCGCCAAAACAAATTTCAAATAAAAATTCCTTGTTTTCTTTTTTCAAAACTTTTCTGCTTTTCAGATATTTAAAACCATTCAAAAATGGTACAGCTATGATTTTGTCTATCGCTAACTGACGCAGGTCACTTGCTTTAAGTTCAGTCTTATTGTCCATGATATCACTCCAACTCAAAGAATTTCCCACCATTATATCATATCTTTCCAATTACAGACCCCGCATATCTCCACGGTAAAATCGCAATATATTAATTAAAAATGAATAGGAAAAAAGCCCCTCACAATAGAGCGGCTTTTTCCCCTGAAATATAGAAACGGTATACGATTTATACCTTGAATTTACCAATTTGTCCTTGTAGATCTTCTGCCATTTTGGACAGATTTCTTGCAGAGGAAGCAATTTCCTCCATCGATGCCAGTTGTTCTTGAGTCGCGGCAGATACGTGCTGTGTCCCGGCTGCAGCCTCTTCAGCAATCGCTGAAATTTGTTTAACAAAGCCAACAATCTCATCGGTACTTGCAGACATTTGCTCCGATCCAGCAGAGACCTCTTCAATTTCACTGGCCACTTTATTAACAGTTTCCTGAATAAGCTCAAAGGATGCACCTGCATTTTGCACGACTTCCCGACCTGTCATGACATCTCGCCCATTGGATGCTACCGCCTCAATAGCATGCGAGGTGTCCTTCTGTATCAATCCCACCAGCTCCGTAATTTGTTGAGCAGAATGAGCCGATTGTTCAGCCAGCTTACGCACTTCACCTGCAACTACAGCAAAGCCGCTACCGTGGTCTCCTGCGCGGGCTGCTTCAATGGCAGCGTTCAGGGCAAGAAGATTGGTCTGACTTGAAATATTGGTGATGACATCAATAATCTTCCCAATTTCATCTGAACGCTCTCCCAATCCAGCCATAAGATCAGCCAAGCTATTCATAGAGTCATTCACGCTATTCATCTGGACAACTGCCTGCTGGATCAACTGATTGCCTTCAGCTGATTTGTGAGCTGCATCCTGAGCTGATGCAAAAACATTTTGCGCACGGATTGCAATTTGTTCCACACCAATGGACATTTCCTCAATAGCCTGGGATGACTTGGTCACCATATCTACTTGATCGCCCGTCCCTGTAGCTACTTCTTGCACTGTTTCGGTGATTTGTGCAGTTGCTTGGCTATTTTGCTCTGCGCTGGCCGTCAATTCTTCCGAGGAAGTGGTAACCAACTCAGTCGTATTACTTACAGACTGAATCAGTTGACGAAGGTTTTCAACCATAGTATTAAAGGAACGCGTCAGCGTGCTAATCTCATCCTTGCCCTTCACGACAATAGCTTCCCCAGTAAGGTCACCGGACGCAATGCTTTCAGCAGCACGACTGATGCGCAAAATAGGCTTAGAAATAATTTGGGCTATAATGATCGCCATGATCAATGCTAGGATAACGGCTGCAATGCTCAAAACAATTACTAATTGTCTACCTAAAATAAAGTTATCAACAGCTTCTTTTGTAGTCAGTTTTGATCCATCTGCATTCAACTTAATAAGCTGAGCGATCATATCGTTTGAACTATACCATAACTTATAGGATTCCTGGTGAAGGATGCTTGACTGAGTGTAATCATTAGCTCTCCCGGCTGCAATCACTTCTGGCAACTTATCCAAATACTCTGTATACGCTTTGGAGAATTTTTCATACATTTCACGTTCCTTAGGGGTAGCAATTAATTTTTCGTAAGTTTTTCGGCCTTCTTCAACTTTTTTTAAAACCTTATCATATTCGGCCTGAACCTTCTCCATTTCCTCCGGGTCACGTTCTACAATAATATTTAATGAAAGCCGCTCTACATCAGATACATCACCATTTAGTGTTCCGAGGATGGTCACACTTGGCATCCAATGGCTATCAATTTCCATTGAAGTATCGCCTAATTTTTTCATTCTCGAGATCGATACTGTACTAATCACAACCAACAGGATTATTACCGCAAGGAAACCCAATAACAATTTTGTTCGAATGTTAAATTTCATATATTCGCTCCTTAGTTCTCTATATAATAGATATTATATCGACAAGAATCGACACATTGTTTATATCAAAATTAAAGAGAATTTCAGAACTGTTTACAAAAGGAAAACTTTTCTTCGTGATTGTTATATAACTGATTGAGGCATATTATAAGCCGCGTGAGAGTATTATTTTTCAACCATCTAATTCATCTGTTGAAGCATTGCAAGCAAAAAAGAGATACCCCAAAGCGGGTATCCCTTTATGTTTTACTTCCTAGCCACAATCATAAATCGCTCTGCATTTGTCCTAATTCCTTTTGGAGTTTGGTTGTCCAGAATGAATTGTTGGAGTATTTCAAAATCATTTTGTTTTTGTCCAAAGTCAGGAATAATGGGAGTGTGTTTTAAAAGGAAAACTAAGTCTGCAGGAGTCTGATAATATTCGGTTGCATTAAATTCGAATGACTGAATGTCGTTAAAGCCCGCTTCATTTAGTTCTGTAATACATTGAGTTTTCAACGAATCTTTCTTATTACCCAATGCCTGCCCTCTTCCAAACGCTTCTTTAATGTTTAATTTGTCATTTTCGCTTACTTGCTGTGTTAAAAATATACCACCCTTAACTAACACCTTAACTATTTCTTTTGCACAGAAACACGAATGTCGAGAAGAGACTACATTAAAGAATTCCTTGGGAAAATTCAGATTTTCAGCATCCATCTGAAGAAAACGAACATTCGCTATATCAGATTTGATAGAGTTCTTTGTTGCCGTTTCAATCATTCCAGTAGATTGGTCAATCCCGACTAAAAGTAATGCAGAATTTGCTATTGCTAAAATAGCTTCCCCACCACCCGTGCCGATATCAAGCAATATGTCCGACTTCTCGCACGTCTTTGATACTTCATTGTAGAAGTCCCATTTTACTCCTTCCGAGATACATTTCACATTACTGAAATTCCATCCGTTAGTTTTTCCAACCTTATCATAAAACTCTTTATATTCAATTGATTTCATTTTTATCCACCTTCAAATAAGATAATAAACTACAGAATGGCAAACCGAATTTATTCAAAATTTTAGTTTTGTAGTCAACAGGGTAGACTCCCCCCTTAACAGCTGGTACGCGTTTTTTTCCAGCCCGGAAACTAAATACTTCGAACAATATGGAAAGACATCCGATTCACCTCATTTGAAAGTTTGCTTTTATTATATTTCTAATCAGGCATACCAATCAAGAATGGTTAGTCGCTAAACTTCTTTGCCCCCTTCTCCCTATAGGGAAAGCGTATATCCACTAGAATTAAAGCCCTGCTTAGTGTTAGAGACTTAATTTAAGGGTAGCAGACAGCAGTACAGGTAGAGGCAAATAGATTGTTAGGTTAAAATTCAAAATTGTTCGTAAAAAATACCGCTTATTTATCGGTCATGGATGAACCAATAAATAAGCGGTATTTGCTGATTTTACAATTCAAAAGCTTATTCGTATAAGGACGGTTGTTGGGGACATTATTAGCCATCCCTTCATTCTAACACTGACAAATGTCAAAGTCGGAATCCATTAATCATCCTGATCCTTTCAGGACACTTTATTCTCAATCCGCAATTTGTCTGCGACCATCGCTATAAATTCTGAGTTCGTTGGTTTGGACTTGCTGATATTAATAGTGTAGCCGAACAGGTGAGAGATGCTGTCGATATTTCCACGGGTCCATGCTACCTCAATAGCATGACGAATGGCGCGTTCTACGCGGGATGCCGTCGTTTTGAACTTTTCGGCAATTGCCGGATATAGAGTTTTAGTGATGGCTCCCAAAATTTCGATATTATTGTACACCATCGTAATGGCTTCACGTAGATATTGATAACCCTTGATGTGAGCTGGTACACCAATCTCATGGATGATAGCAGTGATGCTGGCATCCAGGTTTTTCGTCTTACCCATAGGCACAACGTTGGACCGCATAGATGAAACGGTTACCGGGCTGTTGCTGACTAATTGCGGTCCTACCAATTGGCGTATACGGTTCGCAAGCACTTCCATATCAAACGGCTTCAAAATATAATAAGATGCCCCGAGTTGAACGGCCCTTTGTGTAATATTTTCTTGACCGAATGCAGTCAGCATAATGATTTTCGGTTGTGGAGTCAGGTTCATTTCTCTCAAACGCTCCAATACACCGAGACCATCCAGATGAGGCATAATAATATCTAAAATAAGTACATCAGGTATGTTGCGGGATTCTGCGATGCGTTGGAGTACTTCTTCACCATTGAAGGCGATTCCTGTAACTTCCATATCCTCCTGATCGGAAATATATTCAGCAAGCAAATTCGTAAATTCCCGGTTGTCATCAGCCAACAATACCTCAATTTTTTGCAATGTACTTCCTCCTTAGTGAGTGTTATTCCATTGGGACATCTGTTTCCATTAAATAAATATTTCTTGTCGGAGTATATGATTTCGACATCGAATTATGAATTCCTTCTGTCGAAAATTATTTTTATTTATTTTTTTTATAAATTCAATTATAATTGAATTTTTATCTTGCAAATCTGAGTTATTCCTCTCCTTTTCGACAAAAAAATCTTAAGGCCACTAGCTCGCCTTAAGATTAGAGGATGACTTCAAGCTCAGTTTATTATGCATGATTCCTGCGTCACGCAACATCCATTCGATAAAACATCCGTAACCTGATTTAGGATCATTAACAAATACATGCGTTACAGCTCCGATCAGCTTACCATTTTGGATAATCGGACTACCACTCATTCCTTGCACGATTCCGCCGGTCTTATCTAATAGCTTTGGATCTACAACCCGAATCACAAGCCCTTTGGTTGCTGGTTTATCCTGCTGAGAAATGTGTACAATTTCTGCCTGAAAACGCTGAATTTGTTGACCTTCCAGTACAGTCAAAATTTCTGCTGGTCCTTCTTTTACTTCATTCGCAAGTCCCACCGGAATGGGCGTCGAATACAATCCATTTTGCGGCTCATCTGACATTTTCCCAAATATTCCAAAGCTCGTATTTCGTTCAATATTTCCTAAGATCCGATGATCCTTGAGAAAATGAGCACGTTTCTCTCCGGGTTCCCCACTCTGGCTTTTCGCAATTGACGTCACATTGGATTGCACAATCTCTCCGCTGCCCACGACAATGGGAGTTTGAGTATTCATATCAGTAATTACATGACCCAAGGCCCCGTAAACCCCCTGATCCGGTGCATAAAACGTTAATGTACCTACGCCTGCAGCCGAGTCTCTAATATATAACCCGAGCCGCCACGCTTTATCCTCTTGATCATATGCTGGGGTTAACTTGGTGGAGATCGTCTGTTCGCCTCGACAAAGCGTGATGTCAAGCGGCTTTTTGTTTTTACCTGCCTCGTCCACAGCTTCCGCTACCCTGGCGAGACTATTGAGGGGTTTGCCGTTCATGTGTGTAATACGGTCCCCTAGGCGAATACCAGCTGTCTCACCAGGTGACACCTTACGATCATTGCTTTCCTGAATGATATGGTGACCAACGACAAGCACTCCTGAAGATTTTACTTTGACCCCGATCGTCTGGCCCCCTGGGTATACTTTCAAATCGGGAACAACGCTTTCCTGGGTTGTTTTCATGCTTTTAGAGCCGAACAAATCCAAAGAAGCCTGTAGAGGCAGCGCTGCTTGCACATGCTGAGCGTTACCGAGAGAACACATAAGAAAAACAAGCAAAAGACCGAGCAATTTGATCCTGGAGAAAAAATTCAATGGCTGTCACGCTCCCTTTGCTTCTTTCGCTTGACGAGTAAAGGTGGTCGCCAATTGCGTACCTATAAGGTAACCTTGCCCCCAGGCTTTTATAACTGTTAATCATTACGCCAGCCGCTCTTTTCAGGCTTTCTTTCCTTCCGCCAAATTCAGCATTTCCTGTGCGTGATGCAATGTTTTTTCGGTAATTTCTACGCCGCCCAGCATCCGTGCCAATTCCTTAACCCGACCTTCCTCCGTTAGTCCCTCAATTTGAGTCATGGTTCGTCCGTCATGCACATTTTTTTCAATCAGGTACTGATGATCTGCCATACACGCCACCTGCGGCAAATGAGTAATGGAAAACACCTGACAAACGGAAGACAAACGATACAGCTTCTCGGCTATAGACTGAGCTGCACGACCACTTACCCCAGTATCCACCTCGTCAAAAATGAGCACCGGTATTTGATCATGACGCGCAAAAATACTTTTCATTGCCAACATGATACGTGATAACTCACCACCAGAAGCGATTTTACCGAGTGGGCGAAGTGGCTCACCTGGATTGGGCGAAATCAGAAATTCCGTATTATCTATCCCTTGCTTGGTAGGTCGTACCTTTAGACCCTTATATTCATATCCCCGTGGATCTTCAATTGGATCAATGCGTACCTTGAGTGACGTTCTTTCCATTTGAAGATCTTTTAATTCCTGCTCTACTTGCTCTGCAAGCTCTTCGGCACAAATTTCACGCGCTTCTGTAAGCTCTTCAGCAATCTCCAGCAAATCCGAAAGCAACTCATCCCGCTTTGCAATGAGCTGCTCCAGCCGCTCATCTTTATTTTCCAACAGATCGGTTTCCTGCTCAATACGGCTATAGTATTCCAAAATCTGTTCTATACTATCACCATATTTTCGCTGTAGTCCGGTAATTTGATTCAAACGTTGCTCCACCTCATGCAGCTTGCCCGGATTAAATTCAATATCCTCACGATAAGAACGTAATTGAAACGCTGCATCCTCCAACTGATAGAAAGCAGACTGAATCTGCTCCGCAATGGGCTGAAGACTTTTACTATCATAGCTCTGAACATCATTTAATCTGGACAACACGTTATTGACCGTATCCAGCCCGCCTCTGCCACTTAACAGCTCATATGCTCCTGATATTCCATCCATCATTTTCTCACTATGGGATAGCTTGACCCGTTCCTCTGCCAATAATTCATCTTCACCCAATTTTAATTCTGCCGCAGCGATCTCTTCCAATTGGAAACGATACATGTCCAATAGCTGATAAGCCTTTTGACTGGAGCTTTGCAATTCCCTTACTTCTTTTTCCGCTTTGACAAAAGCATTGTAGCGCTCCCTGTAAAGCGCTTTGACTGGACCGATGACTGAATCACCGAACGTATCCAGCAGCGCCAGATGGCGATCTGCACGCAGCAAGCTTTGATGCTCATGCTGCCCATGAATATTAACGAGTTGCTCACCTACCTCACGCAACATCGTTAAATTAACCATCTGACCGTTAATTCGAGATGAACTTTTCCCTTGAACCGTAAGTTCTCGACGAATCAGTAAATGCTCTTCTGGGTTAGCCTTAATCCCTTGTTCCTCCAACGTACTCCAAACGGGATGTTTGACCGGCAGTTCAAACAAGGCCTCCATTTCTGCTTTATCACAACCGTAACGCACAAGATCAGCAGAGCCCCTGCCGCCCGCAATCAGCCCAAGTGCGTCAATAATAATGGATTTACCAGCACCAGTTTCCCCGCTCAATACATGAAATCCTTTATAAAAATGAACATCGACAGCCTCTACGACTGCCAAATTCCGTATAGACAAAGTGACCAGCATCGTTCTTTCACCTCTATGATGTACAAATTAAAACGCCTAATATGCGTAGCCTTTATAATTAGGAAATGTAGCCCATAAGACGATTCACGATAGTTTCACTGTTTTCTTCCGATCGGCAAATAATCAAAATGGTGTCATCCCCGCTAATCGTACCCATGACCTCAGACCATTCGATATTGTCTAATAAAGCAGCAATCGAGTTAGCTGTTCCTGGCAGGCACTTCATCACAATCAGATTGGTTGTGTAGTCAATATGCAAAAAGTTGTCAACCAATGTACGTTTCAGTTTCTGCGTCGGATTGTAACGCTGGTCTGAAGGCATCGAATATTTATATCTGCCGTCGTCCATTGGAACCTTTATGAGCAGCAGTTCTTTGATATCCCGGGATACAGTGGCCTGGGTGACCTGAAAACCAGCCTCACGCAATGCTTCAACTAGATCATCCTGCGTTTCAATCTCATGTTGTGAAATAATTTCCCTGATTTTAATATGTCGTTGACCCTTCATATAATCCTCCTATGGATTAACCTTCATATTCCTCTTCTTCGAGGTCTTCCACTATTGTAATAAGACGAATACTTTTCTCGTCCGTATCAACGTACAATACCCCCGCACAGCCTGGATAGAGCAGCAAATAAGGCATAAGCCTGTCCCGTAAATCAGGACCGTTCCACTCCATAGGTTTCTTGCGGCGTGACGTTTTGACCATATATGTCGAACCGTTACGTACAGCTACGTAGTCAATAAACAAACGGCTATACACGGTATGTCCATTCACTTTAAAAGCAAGCGGTATTTTCATTTTCCCGCCCACCACCTCATATCCTGCTTCCTCCAGTTGGTCCACAGCAGGTCCTTCGTTTAAATCCTCATTAATCGGTATCGTTTTTAGCACAAGCGGTCCCGGCTCCTTTAACCAGGCACGCAGGCTATAAAAAGCCCATATCCCTAATATCACCCCGATCACAGTGATGATAACCGTATCGTATTGCGTGTCCATGAACCGATCACCTCATGGACATATTCTAGGACATGACGCAAAATTCCTTTTCATCTGTACATCCATTATAGGCGAACGTGAGTTCTACAAGCAATCCCTCACACCAAAAAGAGGTTCTCTTAAGTTCACAGAACTCATGGAGAACCCCTGAATGTCACTTACGCGATGGGCCATTATTAAAAGTCTGACCTGCTTCCTGAACAGTTCGTTCAATCAGTGGACTGTAATCCATCTTTTCCAGCTGCGATTCTGCGGCCGGGAGCCCATCCAAACGCCAATGCGCTAAAAATTCAATATTTCCTTCGCCGCCTGTAATCGGGGAAAAGGCCAAGCCTTGCAACGTAAGTCCAAGCTCATGTGCAAACATTAAGATGGTCTGCAATACTTCTTTATGCGTAGCAGGTTCTCGAACCACGCCAGATTTCCCAACCTTTTCGCGACCAGCTTCGAATTGAGGCTTGATTAGAGCTACAATATCAGCAGGTTGATGCAGCAATGCAAGCAATGGCGGCAAAATAATTCGTAACGAAATAAAAGAAACATCAATACTTGCGAAATTAGGCACAGGACCGCTCAAATCCGCAGGTGTCATATATCTGAAATTCGTTTTCTCCATAACGCATACACGCTCATCATTACGAAGTGACCAATCCAGCTGATTATACCCCACGTCAATGGCATACACGTACTGAGCTCCATGTTGAAGCGCACAATCCGTAAAGCCTCCGGTTGATGAACCGATATCTAGCATCGTCCTGCCCTTCATGTCCAGCTCGAATTGACGGATGGCCTTTTCGAGCTTCAACCCTCCACGGCTTACATATGGATGCACCGAACCTTTAACTTTAAGCTCACTGGAACGGGGTACCTTCATTCCCGCTTTCTCGATCCGTTCACTGTCCGCCAACACTAAACCTGCCATGATCGCGGCTTTAGCTTTTTCGCGGCTTTCAAAAAAACCTTGTTCTACAAGCAATACATCAATGCGTTCCTTCGGAACAGACATGTTAATCTCCCTTTAGGCAGCCAGGCTGCTCTTGTCATACTTTTTATAAAATCATGTTGTTTACTTTAAGTTATCCTATACAGATTGCCCCATGCCATATGCTGGCTCAGCGGACCACTTACGCAGCTTTAAGCACACTGCTTCAACGGTAAGTCCCACTTCAGCGCGTTGCTCTTTGATGGAGCCGTGCTCCACAAACAGATCGGGAATCCCCATTAACCGCACCTGTGCATCTTGTATTTCTTCTTTGGCGTAAAATTCCAGTACGGCACTACCCAAACTTCCTGCTTCAGAAGCTTCTTCCAATACAATCAGCTTCGTATGCTGGCGGGCCAGCTCACGCAACATCTCCTCATCCAAAGGCTTGAGAAAGCGAGCATTCACAACGCCCACTTGCATACCCTCACGTTTCATCGCCTCCGCAGCCTCTGTCGCCACTTGGAGCATCGGTCCTGAAGCGATTACAGCGAAGCCCTCACCTTTACGCAGAAGCTCCCAACTGCCGATAGGAATAACCCGCAATTCTTTATCCAACGGCACGCCAACCACATTAACACGTGGGTAACGATAAGCAATTGGACCGTCTTCGTAGTCAAGTGCTGTTTTCATCATATGGCGGAGCTCATTTTCATCCTTTGGCATCATAAGCACAAGATTCGGGATATGACGCAAGAATGCTACATCAAACACGCCATGATGAGTTTCACCGTCTGCACCAACAAAACCAGCACGATCAATCGCGAACATCACATTGGCATTATGACGACAAATATCGTGCACAATTTGGTCATATGCACGCTGCATAAAAGTAGAATACACCGCAAATACCGGCTTCATCCCTTCCATTGCTAACGCTGCACACATGGTTGCAGCATGCTGCTCAGCAATGCCGACGTCGATCATACGTGTAGGAAACTCTTTACTAAAAGGTACTAGTCCTGATCCACCAGGCATTGCAGGGGTGACCGCAATGATGCGCTCATCCTGTTCAGCCAGCTCAATCAGCGTTCTACCGAAAATTTCCGTATACATCGGATTGCCTACAGCTTTGAGTACTTGACCTGATTCAATTTTGTATGGACTGATGCCGTGCCACTTGTGTGAATCGGCCTCCGCAGGCTTATAGCCTTTACCCTTGGTGGTTACGACATGCACTAATACAGGGCCAGTCACGTTATCAGCCTGCTGAAAAGTCTCAATTAGCTTGGACAAATCATGTCCGTCCACCGGACCAAGATACGTAAATCCCAGCTCTTCAAACAGCACACCTGGAACCATCATATATTTAAGACTGTCCTTGACGCGGCCAGCCGATTTGGCAAGTTTACCGCCTATAGCGGGTATTTTTTTCAGCAAAACTTCCAGCTCATCCTTTGCCCGCAAATAGTGACGGTCCGAGCGAATTTTGCTCAAATAATTATGCATGGCCCCTACATTCGGGGCGATAGACATTTCATTATCATTCAGAATGACCATTAAATTTTTACGTTCATGACCAATATGGTTTAATGCTTCGAAGGCCATGCCCCCAGTCAACGCGCCGTCCCCGATCATTGCAATAACTTTATTGTCCTCGCCCTTCAAATCACGTGCCAAGGCCATCCCCATTGCAGCCGAAAGGGAAGTGCTGCTATGTCCAGCTTCCCAAACATCATGCTCGCTCTCACTTCTTTTTACAAAACCACAAAGTCCATCACGCTGACGAAGTGTATCAAAACGATCCATTCGCCCTGTCAATATTTTGTGCACGTAGGCTTGGTGCCCAACGTCATAAATCATCTTGTCCTTTGGACTGTTATAGCAATAATGCAGGGCGATCGTGAGCTCAACCACTCCCAGATTCGATGCCAGATGCCCCCCAGTCACGGACAGCTTCTCAATCAAAAAGCTCCTGATTTCCTCGGCTAGAGAAGCCAACTCCTCAACCGACAGTGATTTCAGATCGCCTGGTTGCTTTATGTGTGGAAGCAGCACGCATATCTCCCCGCTTTCCTTCAAGTTTGTGTGTAAAGTTAACAAGTATTATATCACACTTTTGGACTGTGCTTAAACGCAGACAAGTCAAACCAGTTCTAACGCTACTAATGATCACGCTTCATCAGGTAATCCGCTATCTCCAGCAAGCGCGAAGAATCGGGAATACCACCTTCTGCAATCACTTTTTTGGCGGACGCTGTGAGTTCCTCCACTTGCCGCAGAGATGCGTCCATACCGATGAAATACGGATAGGTAACCTTCTCCTGTTCAACATCACTCTGCGTTTTTTTCCCCATTTTGCTTTCATCGCCTACGAGATCCAATATATCGTCCTGAATTTGAAAGGCCAAGCCCAGATCTCGTCCAAAGCGGCGAAGCGCCTCTAGTTGACTCTTGTCTGCCCCACCAATCCGTCCACCTGCCAAGAGTGAGAAAATGATCAAATCAGCCGTTTTATGAAGGTGGATATATTCTAGTTCCTCGATCCCCGTCATTCCCTGCTCGCCCGACATATCTGCGACCTGTCCACCTACCATGCCTCTGGCACCGCTCATTTCGGATAAATCCTCAACTATGGACAATAGCGCATCGGAAGAAACCCCGTGACGACGACCCGCCTGCACGATGCTATAAAATGCATGGGTCAGCAAAGCATCGCCCGCAAGAACAGCAACCGCCTCGCCGTATACCTTATGATTCGTCAGCTTTCCTCGCCGATAATCATCATCATCCATCGCCGGCAAGTCGTCGTGAATGAGGGAATACGTATGTACCATTTCTACCGCACATGCTACTGGCAACGCCGCTTCCCTGCTTCCACCAAATGCTTCCGCAGCGGCGATCACAAGCAGAGGCCGCAGCCGTTTACCGCCTGCGGTCAGTGAATAGTTCATAGATTCTCGAAGAACATCTGGAATGTCCCAATGCGCCGGAAACTGCTCGGTCAATGCAGACGAAACTGCATCCGCCGTCACAGTCAAATATTCCTTGAACGACAGTCTATTCAAGCCCTTCACCGCCGTTTTCATCCAATCCGCCGCCGAAAGGCTTCTTGCGCAAATCTCCATCCTCTTCCACGATCATTTCAATTTTACGTTCGACCTGTTCCAGCTTCTGACTGCAAAGCTGAGACAGCTTCATCCCCCGCTGGAACAAATCAATGGCTTGCTCCAGAGGAACGTCTCCATGCTCCAGTTGTCCGACAATTTCTTCAAGAGCGGCCATGGCCGCTTCAAAATTCAATTCCGCTTCATTCGCCACCGTGCTTCGCGTCCTCCTTCATTCCCCATACTTGACAGTCTAACTGTCCGTCACTCACTTTTATCTTGATAGAATCTCCCGGTTGTACATCTTTGAGCGACTTGATTAGCCGTTTCTCCTGCTCATCGTATACCAAGCTGTAGCCTCGGGCCATGACTTTGAGCGGACTCAGCGCGTCCAGCTGACGAATTCCGGTATGCAGCTGCTGCCGCCCCGTTTTTGTGATCGCACGCATCGCAGACTCCAGCTGACGTTGTGCCATATCCGTCTGCTTGCGCGCCGAACGAATTTGTTCACGCGGATTAAACCGCTCTAGTACCTGACGCATACGCGCGTTTTTCTCTGCGTTTAAGCGTGAACGGTTAACCGCTGCGCGGATCAGACGCTGATGCAGCATGTCCATCCGCTCTGCATGCTGGAGCATGTAGCGGCGCGGATGCAGCAGCACTGGCGAACGCCGAAGCCTCATCAAGCGTTCACGGCTGGCTTCCAACCGCTGCCTAAGGGCATTACGCAACCGCTGCTCCCGCTGAAGCAGCTGATCCCGAAGCTCTCCCTGATGAGGCACAGCCAGCTCAGCTGCTGCGGTCGGCGTTGCTGCGCGTAAGTCAGCCACAAAATCGGCAATGGTAAAATCCGTTTCGTGTCCAACGGCCGAAATCACAGGAATGACCGATGCGTAAATGGCACGCGCAACCGCTTCCTCATTAAAGGCCCACAGTTCTTCTAAGGAGCCACCACCCCGTCCGACGATCATCACCTGAACCTCCTGCATACGATTCATGGCTTCAATTGCCTTAACGATCGAGGGGGCAGCACCTTTTCCTTGCACAAGAACTGGATACAACACGATTCCAGCCTGCGGGTATCGCCGTTGAAGTGTAGTGATAATATCACGCACAGCCGCTCCGGTCGGTGACGTAATTACGCCAATGGTTGCAGGGTGAGCAGGGAGATTCCGTTTGCGAGTGGTATCAAACAGCCCTTCTGCATCAAGCTTTTGTTTGAGTTGTTCATATGCCAGATAAAGGCTGCCTATACCGTCAGGCTGCATTTGAGTCGCATAAAATTGATATTGACCATCCCGTTCATACACGGATACGTTTCCCCGGGCGATAACACGCGTACCTTCTTTCGGTACGAAAGGGAGCCGTCTATTATGAGTTGCAAACATAATCGAACGTATGCGGCTCCCCTCATCCTTGAGCGTAAAATACATGTGACCACTCGAATGATGCGTAAAGTTAGAAATTTCCCCGCGTATCCATACATCAGACAGCACCTGATCGGATTCCAGTTTCATCCGGATATAGCGATTCAGGTCCTGTATAGAATAAATACGTTGTTGTTCAGCCACAGGCAGCTGCCTTTATGCCAAACCGTGCGACCGCTTGGCCGCTACGAGCGTATTTTGCATCAGCATTGTAATCGTCATTGGGCCTACTCCGCCGGGAACAGGCGTAATCGGACCGGACACTTGCTTTACGCTCTCAAAATCAACGTCACCCGCCAGCTTTCCGTTCTCCAGACGATTCATTCCCACATCGATAACTACTGCACCCGGCTTTACATACGAAGCATCGATGAAATTGGCTTTGCCGATGGCAACGACCAAAATATCCGCTTGTTTACTGAGCTCGGCAATATTCGCTGTACGAGAGTGACACATCGTAACCGTAGCATTTTCACGCTGCAGCAATAATGATACCGGCTTGCCCACGATATTACTGCGACCAATAACAACCGCATGTTTACCAGCTATTTCTACTCCAGCGCGTTTGATTAACTCAATGACTCCAGCGGGAGTGCAAGGCAATAGGCTATCATCGCCGATGACCAGATTCCCTACGTTTACCGGATGAAATCCGTCAACATCTTTCTCCACTGCAATCGCGTCAATGACAGCTTTTTCCTGAATATGCTTTGGCAATGGCAGTTGCACCAAAATCCCATGGATATTACTTTGATGATTCAGCTTATCCACCAGTTTCAGTAATGCTTCTTGTGAAGTATCTGCCGCCAATCGATGAACCTCAGAGTAATAGCCGAGATCGTGACACGCCTTTTCCTTATTTTTAACATACACCTGAGAAGCAGGATCTTCGCCTACCAGTACAACAGCCAGTCCGGGTTGAAAGCTGTGTTCTTTCAAACGAATGACCTCTTGCTGAATGCTTGCCCGAATATCCTGAGAGATTTGTTTACCATCAATGATCGGTGCTGACATGTTTAACCACTCCCCAACCTGATTCAGTAGTCTCTAATTAAAAACGTGCTTTCAATTGCTCCAGCTCTTGTATCACTCGTCCCAGCACACCATTAACAAATTTACCCGATTCCTCGGTACCAAAGTGCTTCGACAACTCAATTGCTTCATTGACTGCTACCTTGGCTGGAACATCCTCGCGGAAAATCATTTCATATACCGCAAGCCTCAAAATTTGACGATCTACACGCGAAAGTCGGCTGATCTGCCAGCCTTTCAGGTAATCCGCCAACAGCCCGTCAATCGCTTCCTTGTGCTCCCATGTGCCACGCACATGCTCCAAAACATACGCTCTTAACACTGCCGCATTTTTAATTACGACTTCGGCTTCGTTTTCCTCAGCCGCTTCCTGAAGCAGCATGTCCACAGCTGCCGCCGCTTCCACTTCATTCATTTCCATATGGTACATACTCTGTACCGCTAATTCCCTCGCCAGACGTCTTTTCATGCCCTGCCTCCTACGCTTGCCTATATCTATTTTTCATTCTAACCAATTTCCACAAAAAAACCTGTGAACGCATCCTCCAAAACCGTTGGGCGCAAATAAGCTACAGCTGTATTTTGGAGAACACGTATCACAGGGTTCATTTAAAAGGACGCCAACGCTGCGACAACCATTCGCTCCATTCTTTCCAAGGGAAGAATGGACCAAGCGCTGAATCGCTACGTCTTCCTAGCGTATATCCGATGAACACCATCAATGCAAAGAACAACATATTCCAAAAGCCTGCCCACAAGTAAATAAAACCGAAAAAAATACCAGCCGTGATCCCCATGATCCGGCCCTTGTAACTTCCCCATATTTCTTTCCAGGGCATCAGGGAAAATCACCTCTATTCCACACGACTCTTAAAGCTTGGTGACTGAGAAACATTAGCGATGTACACCGACACATTGGATACTGGAATTCCTGTAATCTCTTCCACATGGTCGTGTACCCCCTTTTGTACCTCGGAGGTTAACACCGGAATGGAGCTTTCCCCGTCAACAATCGCCCGAATCGTAATATCAAGTCCCGATTCCAACACACGAACGCGTGCTTTCAGATCCTGCATCCCGCGAAATCGGGAAGCCGCTTTGAGGCACAGATTTTCGATGGTATCCACCGAAATCTGAATATCACCGTATTCGGTTCGCTGATCAATAGAATGCTGTACGGTTTGGTTCCGTCGAATAGAGATATAAAAAACCCGAAGACTCAATAACAACAGAACTCCTGCAATAATCAAGCTGGTAAACCACACCACTCGCTCATCCTCAATACTTAAAACATACGGAATGGCCCCGCTCAGGAGGAGGATGGCGAGAATGGAGATAATTCCGATACTTAAGCTGTACAAAAACAGCAGAAGTCTGTCCATAACTTTAGCCACGAAACGCACAGCCTCCTTAAATTAGAGTAAACCCTCGACCCATAAGGGTCGGGGGTTTGTACAAAGTATCGCTCTATTTAACCCGTCCGGCGCCCAGCACTTCCGGCTCTTCTACTTTTTCAGCATTTTTGAATTGAACATCGTGAATTTGCACGTTCACTTCTACCACGTTAAGACCTGTCATGTTTTCAATGGAACGCTTAACATTATGCTGAATAGCAGCAGCCACCTCGGGCAGACGATTACCATACTCAATAATGACGGAGACGTCTACAGCAGCTTCACGCTGTCCGACTTCCACTTTTACACCTTTAGATAAATTTTTGCGGCCTAGCAGTTCGGCAAATCCGCCAGCAAATCCGCCACTCATTCCCGCAACGCCCGGCACCTCAACGGTAGCCAGTCCGGCAATGACTTCAATAACTTCCGGGGCAATTTGAATCTCCCCAATTTCTGTACGTTCGAATTCGGTTGGCACTGTGCTCATACCTTCAACACCTTTCGGTCAAAATAAGTTTCATTCCAGCTTTGGATATCAAAGCAGACATGCTCACTTATTATCCATACTATATCATTTGGCGTTCATTATGACAAACTGAGGAAATATACCGATTAAACTTCGTTTTCCTCCAAAAATTTAATATCAAAATCGCCTTCAATAAAGGTCGGATGCTCTAGCAAGCGCTGGTGAAAAGAAATCGTTGTGGGTATGCCCTCAATAGCAAACTCAGCTAAAGCCCGCTTCATTTTGGCAATCGCCTCCTGCCGTGTAGGCGCCCATACAATCAGCTTGGCAATCATAGAGTCATAATAAGGAGGAATGCTATAACCTGGATAAGCAGCGCTGTCTACCCGCACTCCAGGACCGCCCGGAGGCAGATAAAATCCGATTTTACCCGGTGCAGGCATAAAATTACGATCCGGGTCCTCAGCGTTAATACGGCATTCGATTGCCCACCCATTAATCGTGACTTCTTCCTGCGTAAAGGAAAGCGGATGCCCTTCAGCAACCGAAATCATTTCTTTAATCAGGTCTACACCAGTAATCATTTCTGTTACTGGATGTTCCACCTGAATACGTGTGTTCATTTCCATGAAATAGAATTTATTGTCCGGACCTAGCAAAAATTCAAGCGTACCTGCGCCAGAGTATTGAACGGCCAAAGCTGCACGAACAGCTGCCTGTCCCATTTCTTCACGAACATCCTGCGAAAGTACTGGACATGGTGCTTCCTCCAACAACTTCTGACGACGACGCTGAACAGAGCAGTCCCGTTCACCCAAGTAGGCAACATTACCATGCTTGTCCGCTATGATCTGTATTTCCACGTGTTTCATACCGGTCAGATATTTTTCCAGATACACGCCCGCATTACCAAAGGCCTTCTGCGCTTCCTGCTGAGCAGTCGTGATTTGCTGGATAAGATTATCCTCATCTTCAGCGATACGAATACCTTTACCACCACCACCTGCTGTGGCCTTGATAATGACCGGATATCCGATATCACGTGCGATACTGATTGCATCCTGTACATCCTCAACCAGTCCGTCTGAACCTGGAATAACTGGAACCCCGGCATCCTTCATGGTCTGCTTGGCTACAGCCTTATCTCCCATTTTGTTAATTGCTTCAGGAGAAGGTCCGATAAACGTAATATTGCATGATTCGCAAATTTCAGCGAAGTCTGCATTTTCCGCCAAAAATCCGTAACCTGGATGAATGGCATCACATTCAGTCAATGTAGCAACACTCATCAGGTTCGTAAAATTAAGATAGCTGTCCTTAGACAACGTCGGTCCGATACAGTAAGCCTCATCTGCGAGACGCACATGCAACGAATCCTTGTCAGCTTCCGAATAGACGGCAACTGTCGAAATATTCATTTCGCGGCAAGCGCGAATGATACGAACTGCAATTTCTCCACGGTTCGCGATTAATACTTTTTGAAATGTCATGACTTTATCCTCCCTGGGAGCAGTCTTGCCGAACCCTCAAAAAGGGGTCAAACAAGCTTTTTACTCCGGTTTCACAAGGAACAATGGCTGGCCATACTCAACCAACTGTCCGTTTTCGGCCAAAATTTCCACAATTTCGCCCTTCACTTCAGCTTCCAACTCGTTCATCAACTTCATCGCTTCAATGATACATACCGTTGTTTTATCGCCTACTTTACTGCCGATACTCACATACGGAGCCGTATCCGGGGATGAAGAACTATAGAAAGTGCCTACCATCGGAGATACGATTTTATGTAGATTGCTTGCATATTCCTTCGGTTCCCCAGCAGTTGCATGTCCAACATCGGACTGTACTTGTGGATTCGGAATTGCAGCTTGTGGCGCCACTGTATAAGCAGGTGCTGTTACAGGAGCCTGTACCGTAACGATCTCGCTTTTACCCGGTTTACGGATCATGAGGCGAGTTCCTTCATTTTCAATTTCAAGCTCATGCACAGACGTTTCATCCACCAGCTTGATCAATTCCTTAATCTCGCTTAATTTAAACATCTCTATTAATCACTCCTTCAGCATTTTGCCGGTTGCTGATAACATTTTTGAAACAGCTTTATGTATTATATCACAATCATTAAAAATAGAAAGAGCCCGGGATTGTGCAGAAATCCGGGCTTTTTCGCGTTTTTTGTCTTATTGTGTAACATACTGGACACTGATCTTGTCCTGCGTTACGTTTAATTCCTTCATGACTTTATCGACAATCGTTACCGCTTGCTTAGCATCCAATTTTTCACTCAGAACCACTACTTTGTATTTATCAGCATCTTCCTCGCGGACAACTGCATTGGCGAATTGCTGCTGTAGTTCTTCTTCGATACCGGTAATTTTGGCTTGTTTATCTTCAAGTACATGCAATTCCTTTTGCGCCTCTGCGGCTTTCTGAGGTGTACTATCATTCATTGCCGTAGTCAGCTCATCATTTTTCTTTTGATTTTCCACATCCCGCTCCAGCAAATAGTTGTCAATCACAGCTGCCGCTGTTGGTTGGGCTGCTTGTTCGCTTGCCACTTGATCAAGTACCTGCTTGTCGGTTTTAGCGCTAGAAGCTGCTTTGTCATCACTTTTAGCTGTCGTGTCTGTCTTAGCTGTAGTTGTGTTTTGATCGGATGCAGTCGATTCAGTAGCAGGGGGGGCGGCGGCTGTGTCTTTATCACCTTTTGATGGTTCTGTTGCTGGTTCAGTTGTAGAAGCTGTGTCCTTTGTGGAAGTCTCTGCCGTTCCGTCAGTTACTTCTCCATTGGTTACTACTTCATTTACTTTCAGTTCGTTCATTTGTTCTTCTGCCTTTGTCGTTGCTTCCTGTGCAGCATCCTGTTTAACCTTGCTCACCTGCTCGCTGTCCGCTACTGGCGGATTCGCCGGACTTGAGTCCTCCGTAAACAAATAATATGCAGACAGTACCACCATTAAACTCAGCATGGACACCAGCCAAACGGTTTGTCTTTTATTATTCATGTTCTGTCCTCCATATTCATAAGTGGTTTGCAATATTAACTTCTTTGTTCCCCAATTCCATATTATCCCTGCTTACGCGGAACGACTGATATTTTGTATGAAGGTACGTTTAGTCCCTTCTGCACAGCATCCACAATGAGCTGCTTCACCGTAGGGTTTTCTGCCCCCATAGCCACAACAAGCACTCCCCTTACCTGTGGTTTTACTTTTTTGGTAACAATCGGGGTGTGCTGACCGCCCGATGATTCATAGGTGACAATCTCACCATCGCGTGTATATTGAGTAGTGTGCCTTTGTCCACCATTGGCGTCCGACTCGTTATTTTCTTCCTGCATGTCTTTCACATTCCGTTGAACGATCACTTCTTCGGTAGAATCTACCGTAACCATGACATCGACGGTTCCTACGCCAACAATCTGCTCCAGCATCTGTTTCATATTGTCCTCAAAAGCCTTCTCGATTCCGGCAAAGGAACTGTCCTCACCTACCGTTGTTTCTAACGCAGGCTCATTTTTCATTACGCCAGGCGGTTCTCTCCCTACGTTTTCCGGGTCGACTTTTTTCACATTAACGAATGAATTAAAGAGCATAATCGCTACACCGATAAGGCCAAGAATAAGTAGCCAACGAAATGAATTGAACCTTTTCGCTCCGTCCCCCCCTCCACCCATCCATTGCTCCAGCTTTTTCCTCCATTTGCCCATTTCGGTTCACCTCCTGTTACCATTCATGTGTTCCATCCTGCGAATTAATCACCTGAACATGTGTGCTGTCGATCCCCCATTTTTCACGTAGAATTCCTGTGATTAAACCAAAAGCTTTCTGATCCGCATATTTGCCATTCTCTGTGGTTTCGTCAGGACTACGATCATCTTCTCGCGTTCCTTCATTATGATTAGAGGGTTTTGACTGTGTCGGCTCCACACGAATATTCACTGTCTTTTCAGCTACAGGCTCCACCACAACCGGCTTGATATCTGTACCCTTTGTGTTTTTTTCTTTTTCTGCCTTCTGCTCCGCCAATTTGACCACTACTGACTGAACACCCGTTCCTGCCTCTAGCCCCGATTCTTTCTGCTGAATCTGCGCAAGGGTCACCTGGACCGACTGAATTGCTAACCCAGTGTACTGCTCCAATTGCCCTTTCATTTCCTTAGCTACCTCTTTGCCTGCCCATTGCATGGAGCTTTGTTCCTGCTGTTGCTTTAGCTTGTTGCCTTTGGCTAAGATCTCTTCCAATGTCGGTTCCCTATTACCTGTCTCTGCCTGGCGTTGCAGATCCAATGCTCGCCCCAGAACCTCTGAGGGACTACTGCTCAGCAAGCGCACAATCGGAGACAGCAATGTCAGCAAAACAAGCAGGCTGAGTACGAGTTTGACATACCTTTCCATAGATCGGCTCGGTAAGATCATATCGACAAAAGAAGCCAGCAGCACGATTAGCACTAGTTCCTTGAGCCAGCCTCCCAGCCAGGTCACGTCACTCGCCTCCCTCTCGTTGGATTATGTGCATGTATTCACCTCATCATGACTGTCATGTTGCCTGCTGCGAGCATGACGGTAATCGCAAGGAAGGACATTAATCCCACTGCCGCCAGTGCCGCAAAAACATAAATCATACTCTTGCCGATGGCATCCAAACATTCCACAATAGGCGTATCTCCCAAAGGCTGCATGATTGCTGCGGTCACTTTATAAATGAGGGCTAGTGTCAGAATTTTGAGAGCAGGAAAAGCACACAGGAACAAAATAATGATGACTCCCACAAGGCCGATGGCATTTTTAACGAGCAGTGATGCCGAAATGACCGTATCCGTCGCATCTGCCAGCGCCTTGCCTACCACCGGAACAAAGCTACCTGTAATATATTTAGCTGTACGGATTGTTAATCCGTCAGTAACCGAAGAGGTTAATCCCTGTACCGAAATGACTCCTAGAAAAATAGTCAGAAGCACTCCCAGCACGGCAACACCCGCGTTCCGCAGTAGATCAGCTAACTGGGTCAGCTTGTATTTGCCCGTGAGCGAGTTGACCAAGTACAGCACAGCCGAGAAGAACAGCAGCGGGAAAACAAGCGTATGAATAACTGTTCCGACCGTGTTGATCATAAATACAATCAGCGGGTGGGTCACCGAAACGGTGACAACGTTACCCATCGAGGCCAACATGGTAAACAGCAAGGGCAACATCGCCATCATGAAATGAATCATGCTGTCAATTGCTTCTTTGGCATAACCAATCGCTACACTAAAGCTATTAATCGCCAAAATGATAATGACCATGTACACGATAGCGTAGGCAACTTTGCTGACCTGCTTGCTTTCAAAAGCGCTTTGCAGCGTTTCCAGCACCATACTCATAATGCTGAGCATGACGATGGTGACGAGCAGCTTGGCATTCACCCGGATTTCATGGATGAAAAAATCAGCTATGGCCATCAACACACCTTTTATACTGAATCCTTCACCACCCGGAAGCAGCATGTCCATGAAAGAAGGCGTTTTCTGGTCAGGGAAAAATCCGCCGTATTGCTTCATGAGTCCGTCCCAATAATGTTCAACATCATCTTTGGGCATTTGCTCCGCCTGTTGTCTGATCCATTCGTTTGTAGGTGTATCTGCGAAGAGGACCGCAGCCGAGGCACACCAGAGACATAGCAGCAAAATCACAATAACTTTGAGATTCGGCATGCCCCCCAGCCTTTTCATGGCATCACCCCCTCAGGCGGGCATTAGCTTCAGAATGGTATCAATAATAATGCTGATAATCGGGATTGCGAGTACCATGATGAGTACCTTTCCAGTAAGCTCTATTTTGGAAGCTATGCCATCTTGTCCCGCATCCCGTACGATCTGTGCTCCGAATTCGGCAATATAAGCGATACCGATTATTTTTAATACGGTTTTAAAATAAATCATGTCCATCCCTGAAGACCTGGCCAGTCGCTCCAGCACGGCAACCACAGATCCGATCTTGCCAATCAGCAGCAAAAAAATGACGATTCCCGCAGCTGTTGCAATCAAAAAGGCAAACATCGGCTTCTGTTCCTTGATAACTAAGATGAGGACTGTGGCAACGAGGGCGAAGCCCACCACTTGAATGATTTCCATGTGTTCACCTACTGAAAAAGAAAAATAGATTTGATCTCTTGCAGAAGGTTATCCAACATTCGCACCACCATGAACAGCACGACAACGAAACCGATGACCGTCACCCAGTGGGCCATGTCTTCCTTGCCCATTTGCTTTAGTACGGTATGAATCATAGCGATAATAATGCCAATTCCGGCAATCTGGAAAATTGCGTTCACTTCTAAATTCATTCGAGCACCCCGCTAATAGATCAAAATGACGATCAATGCTCCGATCAGCAGTCCCAGGCTTCTGCTCATACGCTCGTATCTCACCTGATCTGCCTGCGCCTGCGCTTCTTCATGGGATAACTGCTGGATGGTCAGCGCAATGTGCTTGATCTGGTCTTCACGGTCGCTGGTTCCAAGGCTGTAAGCAAGCTGACGCATCGCTTCCTTCTCGGCCTGCTTCATAGAGGAACGGCTCCACGAGACTTCAATCGCTTTATGCAAGCTTTCTCTGGCGGTCAGGCCAAAAGAGGGGTGCATCCAGCGTGAGGCTTGCTGAAACAGAGAGCGCAGCGGCTCTCGCAAGGGCTCTCCAGTCTTGGCGAATGCATCTGGTAACGGAGACACCCCGTAAGAAACCTCGGTGGTCAGTCTTTGCAGTGCGAGAATTAACTCTCTGATTTGCCGCGGCCTCATGGCAAATTGTCTTGCCCGCTGCCAGCCTGCCAGTGTGGTGGCTAGTATAACCAAGACAGCTCCCAGCAGCTTAAGCATAGGAGATGCCCCCGTTCTGCCCTTCTCCAGGCAGTGTCAGCCTGCGCTGCTTGGCATCTGCCAGCCGAAAAGAGACGCCCCGGCTCGTCCGCTCCAGCATGACATAGAGCTGGAACAGCTCCTGTCCTGTAGCTAATCCGGCAAAGGCAGATCGGCTCGCCATTTCAGCCACATCACGACCATGTGCGGAAGCAATGACTGCGATGCCTGCACGAAGCGCTTCACGCACCGCTTCCGCATCTTCTGGCCGCCCGATCTCATCCACAATCAGGACATCCGGTGACATCGAGCGAATCATCATCATCATCCCCTCTGCTTTCGGACATCCGTCCAATACATCGGTGCGAGGTCCGACATCAAAGCCGGGGATGCCCTTGTGACTACCGGCGATCTCAGAACGTTCATCTATAATGCCCACCTTAAGTCCATTTCGTCGCCCTCCGTTGCTTTGCATCCCTCCGTAACTCAGTTGTCGAGCCAAGTCCCTAAGCAACGTCGTCTTGCCATGCTGAGGCGGTGACAAGATGAGCGTATGCCGTATCGTCCCGGATTTTTGATCCGCTACATAAGGTAATATCCGATCAGCTATGCCAGGAATGGCCCGGGCAATTCGTACATTAAAGCTGCTTATATCCCTCAAATGCTCTACTCGCCCTCGGTTAAGCACAGTTCTCCCTGCCAAGCCAACACGATGACCGCCAGGGATGGTAATAAACCCTTTGCGAAGCTCCTCTTCCATGGTGTACAGAGAATGATTACTGATAAAATCCAGCAATCGGTGGGCATCCTCGCGGTTAGGCTTATAGGCTTCAACAGGATTCAAAGTCAGCCGACCAGCAGTCGTTACAAAATGATGATCACCATTCGCATTAACTTCCAGCGGCCTTCCTTCCCGAACCCGAATTTCTTCCAGTTGCTTAAATACCTTTTCTGGAAGCCTTCCGAGTATACCGTGCAACGGTTCCGGAAATAACTCCAGCCATTCCATACCAATGCCGCCTCCTCACAGTTGTCCTTTTCTTTAAGACAAGTCTATGGCTGACTCTCGCTTTTTATGCCGAAAATATATTGAAAATCCAGTCGAACTTTTGATCACTCCTATCCATGCTCAGCGGACCTTTCCCCGCTCATTCAAGCACCTTTCCCTGCGTTGTATAATAAAAAAAGGCTCCCTCGAAGCCTTGGTGGCTAAGGGATACCCTTAAATAAAAAAGCTAGATTTACAGCAAAAAGAGGCTGTTCCACAGTCTGTCTCTCACTGATGGAACAACCTCTTAACCTACTGCTGTATTCTATGATTTATCAATCTATAAATAGGGAACGTATAATTTATCGACCTTTCCCCGTCATAGCATTTCTCTATATCAATTGATGTTATTAACGACGGTCTTTAGGGCCGCCTACAAACGCTTGCTCCTCGGTATCCAGATTATAAGCTGTATGCAACGCTTGGATAACCTCATGAAGCTTTCCAGCTTCAATTACACACGATACCTTGATTTCGGATGTGCTTACCATTTTAATGCTAACGCCTTGCTCGGCCAGCACGGCAAACATTTGTGCTGCAACACCCGGGTGGCTAACCATTCCTGCACCTACAATGGAGACCTTCACCAAATTTTCCTCAGACGTTACTTCACGGTATGGAAGCTCCCCGCGAATACCTTCCAGCGTCTTAAGTGCAGCTTCACGATCCGTTAGAGCTACCGTAAAGGAGAAATCTGCTTTTCCAGCTTCAACCCCGCTCTGTACAATAATGTCTACATCAATTTTGGCTACTGCCAGTGTTCCGAAAACTTTCGCCAGTACACCAGGGATATCTGCAACGCCCAAAATACTGATTCTTGCTACATTTTTATCATATGCAATTCCACTGACTACAACGCCTTGCTCCATTACTGCATCCTCCTTTACGACTGTTCCTTCATTATGGTTAAAACTAGACCGTACAATCAACGGTACCCGGTTATGTTTGGCATACTCTACCGCACGGGGATGTAAAACAGCCGCACCTAAATTGGCTAATTCCAGCATCTCATCATAAGAAATTTCTTTTAGCTTACGTGCCACCTTCACAATCCGTGGATCTGTTGAATATATGCCGTCCACATCTGTGTAAATTTCACAGGCATCCGCTTGAATTGCCGCTGCCAGCGCAACGGCCGTCGTATCAGAACCACCACGTCCCAGCGTCGTAATATCTCCATCTGCAGACATCCCCTGGAAACCAGCTACAACAACAATCTTGTTGTTGCTCAGTGCATCCAGCACACGCTGAGGTTGAATATCCGTAATCCGTGCCCGACCAAAGTCAGATTCAGTACGGAAGCCTGCCTGCCATCCCGTAAACGATACCGCTTCATGACCCAGCTGCTGAATAGCCATCGACAACAATGCGATTGAAATTTGCTCGCCTGTCGTCATCAACATATCCAACTCACGTGCAGGCAACTGCTCATTTAATAATTTGGCCTGGTCAATCAATTCGTCTGTTGTGTCTCCCATTGCGGAAACGACCACTACACATTGATGCCCTTCACTCTGTTTCTCAACGACGCGTTTTGCCACGCGTTTCATGCGCTCCGTGTCACCGACGGAACTGCCTCCGAATTTCATGACATACAAAGACAACGATATTCACTCCCTCAGACTCAACAGTATGTAACCTTGAGATGGCACCAAACGATTTGAACGTGACATCCTGCGGCATAACTTTAGTACAGTATAATACGAAAGTGCTGTGTGGAGCCAATGTTTTTTAATATTCGTACATATAAAAATATCCTCTGCCCTTAATAAGGACAGAGGATACCTGAAAATGTAAATTCTATGCGCGAGACATGTATTTGCCGTCACGAGTATCAATTAACAATACGTCATCTTGGTTAATAAACAGAGGAACTTGAACATTCAAGCCTGTTTCCAGTTTGGCATTTTTGGTTGCACCTGTAGCTGTATTCCCTTTAATACCTGGTTCTGTTTCAATTACTTTGAGTTCCACGCTAGTAGGCAGGTTGATACCCAGGATTTCTCCGTTGTAGCTTATGATATTTACATTCATGTTTTCTTTCAGGAAGTTAAGCTCCCATTTCAGCTGATCGCTGGACAATGTAAATTGATCATATGTTTCGTTGTCCATGAATGTATGATCGTCTGCACTAGCATACAGATAAGATACACCACGATTTTCGATTTGCGCCCGGCCGATTGTTTCACCCGCACGGAATGTACGTTCAACCGTATTACCATTACGCAGGTTTTTCAACTTGGAGCGTACGAATGCTGCGCCTTTACCTGGTTTTACGTGTTGAAAATCCAGAACTGTAAAAATATCTCCGTCTACCTCGACGGTCAAACCTGTTTTAAAATCATTAACGTTAATCACTAAATACCCCTCCTACAGGACTGTTATCGTTATTAAACGACTGTAAATTCTTTGCTCGAATGCGTTAATACTTTGATGCCGCTATCTGTAATAACGATATCATCCTCGATCCGTACACCGCCCAATCCAGGCACATAGATACCTGGTTCGACCGTTACAACCATACCCGGCTCCAGAATATCATCACTTGCCTTCGACAGACGTGTAGATTCATGCACTTCAAGACCCAGACCATGACCTGTACTGTGTCCGAAATTGTCTCCATACCCATGGCTAGCAATAATATCCCGGGTCAGCGCATCCGCTTCACGGCCTGTCATGCCCGGCTTAATATGTTCGAGTGCGTGAAGCTGCGCCTTAAGTACAATATCGTAGATCTCGCGCAACTGAGGCGCCAAATCCCCTTGTGTAGCCACTGTACGGGTCAAATCGGAGCAGTAGCCATCCAGCAACGCACCAAAATCAAACGTAATCAGCTCACCTGCTTGTACTAACTTTGCACTAGCTACTCCATGAGGCAATGCCGAACGAACTCCGGATGCCACAATCGTGTCAAATGAAGAAGAAGTAGCTCCCTGCTTGCGCATGAAGAATTCCATTTCCAGATCCAGCTCACGCTCGCTGACTCCTGGTTTGATGTAAGGTAAAATGTGTGCAAATGTAGCATCTGCCAAATCCGCTGCCCGTTGCATCACTTCGAGCTCTTCCGCATCCTTGTACACCCGCAGCTTTTCCACAATGCCCGATACCGGAACCAGCTTAATAGGTGACAGATCTTCGCTATAAGCTTTATGTGTCGCAACAGTTACATCATCCTGCTCAAAGCCTGTTTCGCTAATCTGATGGGAAGACAGCAATTCTCTTACTGTTTCCATGACATGCGCAGCGTGCTGCACTACCGTAAAGCCTTGGGCTTGTTCGGTCGCTTGTGTCATATAACGAAAGTCAGTCAGCAAATAGCTATGGGATTCTGTAATCAGCACATAGCCCGCTGAACCTGTGAAGCCTGTCAAATATCGACGATTGACAGGGCTGGTAATCAGCATAGCCCGCAGGTTATGCTCGCCCAGCGCCTGCCGCAACTTTAGCACACGGTCATTCTTCATCTTCATTCCGCTCCCCTCTGTCAAATAACCAAATGCTATTTTAACACAGGGGATAGGCGCTTGAGAAGTTTTTGTTACGTTCTGTCCCCAGCCTTCTCAGGCTCGCGCATTCTTTCATCCGTATACTCGACAGCAACGGTATATCCGATAAATAGTCCCCACAGTATAAATACGCAAACTTCCGTATATATGGAATTCCATGTTAATCGATAAGGAGGGCTCATCATCCCTAACTTAGGGCCTGTTAACACAAATAAAATAACCCACCAAATCAGACCGTATATAATACCGGGGATTGGGCCATTAAACCTGCGCAAAATCAGGGTGTACACCAATGACGCTACCACGGACAATCCAATAAAAAACAGCAACCCCACCAAATGCCCTGCCATGGTGTTCATGAACGAATGCTTGAAAAACGGCTCTGCCAGAAAGCCAGGCGCCACTACTGTAAAGTGCAGCGTATAAAACAGCCAGCGCAGCAACCCCCAGAGCAAACCCGCAAAAAAACCCAGCTCAAGTGCAAAGGGAATGAGCGGTGTATGTAATTTGCCTGACTGTTGTCTGCCTCTGTTACTGTTGTCATTATGATTACGTTGATTTTGAGATTCACGGGACTGTTCCTGATCACGACCTA
Source organism: Paenibacillus sp. EKM10P (assembly GCF_011800655.1). Classification (NCBI taxonomy): domain Bacteria; kingdom Bacillati; phylum Bacillota; class Bacilli; order Caryophanales; family Paenibacillaceae; genus Paenibacillus; species Paenibacillus sp. EKM10P. The sequence goes on from NZ_JAALET010000002.1 coordinate 707,788, forward strand.
TTTTCGGTATAGAGTAAGTTTCACTCATGTGCTTGGATCTCCTTTCAAAATGAATAAATTTTCTCATGGTGAGGACTCATTGTTATAAGGAAAAGCATGTGTACTTCCACCAAATTCGTGCCTATCCATTTTGAGAGGTAGTATGCTCCAATGGGGAGCAGTTTAACAATGAAGTCGAAGAGTGGATTTAATAATCTTTGCATTGACAAAATTTCAATCCTGTTTCATAATATATTGATGAAAATGATAATCATTATCATTTCATAATACGTTTATACAGGAGAACGCAATCTATGAAAAAGGGATTTATCGGATTCTTATTGTTACTGACTTTTATGCTCACACTGGCAGGTTGTGGAGCAACTGACAATGCAGTAGATAAAGGTCAGACAACTACGTCGGGCAGCAAACCCACTGAAGCAGCGACCGGTCCTGTGACAGTAAAGCATAATCGTGGTGAACTCACGCTTGACAAGCCCGCGCAGCGTGTCGTGGTGCTTGAATGGACATTTACGGAGGATTTGATTGCATTGGGCGTTCAGCCAGTTGGTAATGCGGACAATGCCAACTATAAGGTGTATGTGACTCCAGAGGCGGCTCTGGACAGTAACGTGGTCGATGTCGGTACACGCAACGAGCCTAATTTGGAGGCGATTGCTTCATTAAAGCCGGATCTCATCATATCCAATTTTGATGGGAATGAAGCAATCTATGAGCAGCTCAAGGCCATCGCACCGACGATTGAATATAATCTGAACGATGGTAACGGCTACGACTATGATAAGATGGTGGAGATTTTTAATAGTATCGCAGTCGCTCTTGGAAAAGAGGATAAAGCTAAGCAGGTGCTTGCCGATCTGGACCAGCATTATGCCGAAGCCAAACAAAAGCTCGCCGCTGCAAACAAATCGGATTTCCATTTTATACTGACACAGGCTTTTACTTCGCAAAATGCAGCCAGTCTGCGTATGTTTTCAGATAATTCAGTCGTTGTGGGAACACTGGCGAAGATCGGTTTGGTTAACGATTGGAAACCGAGCAAGGTTGAATCGTATGGCTTTTCAACGGTTGGCATTGAAGCTCTGTCAGCCGTTCAGGACAGCAACTTTATCTATATTGTGCAGCCAGACGATAATGTTTTCGGCTCATCTATGAAAAACAATTCTGTTTGGAACGGTTTGAAATTCGTCAAAGAAAAACGTACTTATCCGTTGGCCAGTACAACATGGACGTTTGGCGGCCCGGTCTCGTCAAAGGGACTTGTGGATGAGACTGTCGGGGCAATTACGCAATGAATTTGATCTGGCGATTCCGTCTGATTTTATAACTGGCGATAATAAGCATTTATGGGGGCAGTCTGACCGCTCTCATAAATGCTTTTTTAAACCTATGGCATGATATCTCCCCACACTACAAGGATTTCCATCTTCTCCGTTATGATTAAATTTCCTTTTCGAATGATAAAATTAGCAGGTCACTACATCCCATTTTCGTCTAACTAGATATTCCCTTCCAAATTCGATACAATATACAAAAAAGTATGTATTAAGAGAGGTGAGACGGTTGTCACAAGCATCCAAGCCTGTGAGCTACGGCGGTCAGGCAGTCATTGAAGGTGTCATGTTCGGCGGCAAGCGTGTCAATGTCACGGCAGTTCGCCGCAAATCTGGCGAAATCACATATTTGGAAGTACCACGTAAGGAGCAATCCTGGGTGTCCAAATTCCGCAGAATTCCGTTATTGCGGGGGATTGTCAGCATCATCGACTCCAGTGCCAAGGGCACCAAGCATTTGAACTATTCAGCCGATGCGTATGCTGATGATGAAGTAGATCCGGAAGAACGCGCTGAACAAAAGAAAAAAGAGGAATCCCGTTGGAGCCTGAGCATGATGATCGGCGTGGCTGCGGTCGGTATATTGTCCTTCCTCTTTGGCAAAATTGTATTAACCCTCGTTCCGGTTGTTGTGGAGAGTTTCCTGTTTGGCGGCTTGTTTCACAACCAGATTTTGCATAATCTCGCTGAAGGAGCTATTAAGCTGATTTTGCTGCTGGCTTATTTATGGGGTATTTCCCAAACTCCGTTAATTAAGCGACTGTTTCAATATCACGGCGCGGAGCATAAAGTGATTACTGCATTTGAAGCAGGGGAAGAACTAACTCCAGCCAACGTACAAAAATATAGCCGACTGCATTATCGCTGCGGTAGCAGCTTTATTATGCTCACCGTGATTATCGGGGTACTCGTCTACTCCCTGTTTACCTACGATAATCTGTGGGAGCGCATGGGGCAACGTCTTTTACTACTTCCGATCGTATTGGGTCTTTCTTTTGAATTTCTCAAGCTGACCAATGCACTTCGGGAAATTCCAGTGCTTCGTTATCTAGGTTACCCCGGCTTATGGCTGCAGTTGCTTACCACCAAAGAACCGACCGATGATCAAGTGGAGGTATCGATTGCCTCATTTAAGCGTATGCTTGAATTGGATGCTGAGTTAGAAAATGCACCTGTAAAGGAGACTCTCAACAGTCCGGTCCTTGATCCTGTGAAAGGATGAGTGAATGATGTACAGACATGCCGTTATTTTCTGGCTTACCCTTGCTTTGGGCGCATATGGAATTGTAGATATGCTATGGAAAGGTAGCTGGGGCTTTCTCATTAGTTTACTAATCCCCGTCTTTATTTTTGCAGTTATATTTCTGCTGTACAAATACCAGCCAGGACAACGCAAGCGAACTCCCAAAGTTAAGCCCTCTGTGCGCACCATGGCCAAAACAGCCAGTGTACGTAAACAGCAGACTACAAGCAAACGCAAAGCGTATCCTTTTCATGTCATTGAGGGTTCCAAGGGCAAAAATGAAGAGGAACAACCTAAATATCATTAATCATTATCAACCTTTAAAATGTAACACAAAGGAGCCATCACCCGTGTTTTGCAATATGACCGGGAAGAGGCTCCTTTTTTACTTTATTTAAAATTACTTCAGCTGCCAGTAAGTGGTGCTTATTTCATGGCGTACATGGTATCTTTCATCAATTGATACTTACTATACTGCTGCTGGTAAGAAGTGATGCTCCATTTGTGGAAAAAAGCTTCTCCTGCCTGCACACCGGAAGCATACAACAAATCACTTTGCTCTGGTGAAATGCTGAATTGGGCAGTGCGGATACCCAATGTTGGAATTTTAATGGTCCGATACCGATTCTCCTGCTCAATGTACCGTTCATCATGTGCCGATAGCATGGTATCAAAAATAGCCTGCAGCATGGTCAATGGGCCTCGTATATAAGAAACCTTGGTCTCCGTCCCAGTTTTGCCCACCATTTGAAATCCTACCGTTGGAATCGTTTTGGCCTCACGTTCATTGACAGGCTCGTCGAAAAGCCATAGAGGCAGATTGCTGAGTAAGGCCCCATCAACAACAAATACAAATTGCTGGGAAAAGGTTTTTCCCTTGGCAAGTGCAGAATCAAGTCTTAACATAACAGGATCAAAAAAATAAGGGATACTCGTGCTCATCCGAATGGCCTTGGCTACCTCTAGTGAAGAGGGGTTTATACCAAAACGTTTGATATCCTCAGGAAGCACCAAAATGCGTCCATTCGTAATATCTGATGCAATAATGCGCAGCTTGCCAGGAGGTAGATCCGCGAATGTACGCACTCCTTTAGCTAGTAACAGCTCGCGTACCCAATGCTCCAGTGCCTCCCCTGAGTAGAGCCCTTTTTTAAGAAAGATACGTGCTGCTGGCCCAACCCACTTAATATTGAACACTGGAGAACGTCTTAACAACTTGACCAAGGGAGTTTTCTCAATTACGGCTTTCATTTCATCCGCCGTATATCCCGCAGCCAATAAAGCAGCTACAATAGCACCTGATGATGTACCAGCCAAACGATTGAATACAATATCATGCTCCTCCGCAGCCTTAACTGCACCCGCCAGCGATATTCCCTTAACCCCTCCACCCTGGAACACAGCATTGATCAGCATAGATCAAAAAACCTCCGTTCTCTTGGGAGTAAGCAGTTCTACTGCTTATGTATGAGAACGGAGGTCCATATAGAACCTAAATGATCCAATTTATATCATAATTGATAATAATTTTGAAGAAGTTGAATGAGTCCGTATGGATTTTTCCGCAAATGCTGTGCACTAAAATAAATATCCCCTTTGACCTGCTTATAATTCTCGTTCAGTTCAAGCTGCTTAATTAACTCTTGAGCGGATTGCCATCCTTTTTCAGGGGTGCCGATTTTATAAGGTGAATGGCCAATATACAGCTTAACATCTGAATTTTTGACCTCATTGGACCACCATGCGACAAGCTTGTCATATCCAGCCGCTGGGAAACCGATACTCCAGTAAATTTGTGGAGCTACATAATCAATCCATTCTTTGTTAATCCAGGTTCTTACATCTGCAAATGTCGTGTCATACGCAGTAACGCCTGCCTTGGTGTCTGAACCCGTTAAGTCCTGAGACTTGTTGCGCCACACGCCAAAAGGACTAATCCCGAATTGAACTTTCGACTTGCTGGCATGAATGCTTTTGCCCAAATCGCGAACAAAACTATTTACATTATCTCTCCGCCAGTCACCTTTGTTAGAGATTTTGTTGGCGTTATATGCTTTGAATGTCGCGTCATCATCAAAAGTCCCGCTGTAAGGATAAAAATAATCATCCAAATGGACACCGTCAATATCGTATCCGTTTACGACCTCCATAATCGCAGCAATGACATGCTGACGTGCAGCTGGAATTCCTGGATTGATGTACAACTGGCTACCATTCTTAACAATCCACTCCGGATGTTGATTAGCCACATGGTTTGCTGCCAAACCGCTAGTTGTTCCTGTAGAATTAGCACGGAACGGATTAAACCAGGCATGGAATTCCATCCCCCGCTTATGTGATTCACTAATCATAAATTTCAACGGATCATAGCCTGGATTTTTACCCTGGGTATTCGTTAAATACTTGCTCCATGGCACAAGATCAGACGGATAAAGCGCATCCCCGCTGGCACGAACCTGAACAAATACCGCGTTAATGCCCATACCCTGCAAATCATCGAGCATTTTTGTAAACTCCTGCTTTTGCTTCTCGGAACTGCTTCGTGCAGATGAAGAAGGCCAGTCTCCATTAATGGTGGAAATCCATGCTCCACGCATAGAGGTTGTAGCCTTCACCTGAGCCACATTTCCCTGTGAGGAACCTGAACCTTCCTCATTAGTAGAGGTTGACGGTGAGGTAACAGCGTCCTGTCCATCCTCCTTGGCTCCCTGATCGGTACTAACACTCTCCTGATTGCCAGATGCTGAGTTATTTGATGTTGAGCTGCTGTCTCCCACAGAAGTACTCCCAGCAGTAGAGGTACCTTCTTTACCACTGCTTAACGTAATGACCCGCTCTGAGGCTTGCCAGTCTACTTTTAACCCCAACTCTTCCCCAACAAAACGCAGTGGTACCATGACTCTCCCACTTGACATACGCGCAGATGCGTCCAATCGAACCGACTTGCCATTCACAGTAGCGCTTTGTGCACCATTATCCATAGATATATTTTTGTTCTGTGCTGTAATCGTTACCGTACCAGACGATGCCGACCAGTTGACCTGTGCGCCTAATCCCTCACTAATCACTCGCAAAGGAACCATCGTGACATTCGCGCCCTGTACAATGTACGGTGACGCATCACTTTGCAGGGACTGTCCGTCCAATATAATCTCAATCTCACCAGTTGATGCCGCTTGAACTCCAGGCACAATGGCAGTCTGTACTGCTAAGAGTAGACCCGCAGCCATGAGCCCTATTTTCTTCCGATTCATATCTTTATAATCCTCCGCTACCCCTGTTAATTTTAACCCCTATCTTGTCCTGCTATATAATGGATAGACGCTAATAACCAGATATTTGTTGCGGTCAGGAAAATAAAAAAAGCATTGTCCGTAAGGACAGATGCTTTTAGGAATCCCCACTCAATTCCTTGTGTATGTCATGAAGCTGGCGCAAGCGATCTTCATCTCGGCGGAAATATTCAACCAATGTCTCGATACGTGTGATGGAATCCCAGCTCAAATGGTGTTCAATACCTTCCACATCTTTATATATTAGGTCCTTGTCAACCCCAATCATATCCAGAAATTGCTCTAGTAACTGGTGGCGGTCAACCAACCGTTTGCCGACCTTTTTCCCTTTCGGTGTCAAAATCAGTCCCCGATACTTCTCATATACAAGATAATCGTCCTTATCCAACTTCTGAATCATCTTGGTGACGGACGAAGGATGCACCTCCAAACCCTCTGCGATATCCGAGACACGAGCATATCCCTTCTCATCGATCAGTTGGTAAATGCGCTCCAAATAATCTTCCATGCTTGGCGTTGGCACTTGTTTCCCTCTTTTCTGTTATTGAACGGGCGCTTACCGCCTTCATTTCCTGCATTAAACCTACTATGTAATGATACATGTTATCATCGCTCATTGGCAAGTCTCGTCCCTCCACTCACATCTATTGCCACGATTTGTTCAATTTAAGCAGGGTACACTAATGTTGTCGCCCCTGTATCGTTACTTTCTGCGGAGATGCTTTAGAGTTGGACACCAGAGCACAGAGGATTTATTTCGAAAGGAGCGTTAGCCATGTCTACGCTTGAGCGTACTCCTGTCCAAATCAGAGGAACCAAGCCATTCATGCCTGATCTGGTGTTTTTTGAACCAGACGCACTAAATTATCCCAAAGGCCAGCGTATTATGGATTGGGTCAAAGCCAAGGATATTCCGTATCGTATGACGACCTCTCACAACCGAATTACCAATTTACCAGGTGAAACTGAAGTTGAAAAATACCGAATGGCAAAAAAGACACTGGTTGTCGGCATCCGTAAAACATTAACTTTTGACCAATCCAAGCCCTCTGCCGAATATGCCATCCCTATTTCGACCGGTTGCATGGGGCACTGTCACTACTGTTATTTACAAACAACCTTAGGAGCAAAGCCGTATATTCGCATCTATGTCAATACTGACGATATCATATCAGCAGCTAAAGCCTATATCGAGGAGCGGGCGCCTGAAATTACTCGTTTTGAAGCAGCTTGTACCTCTGATCCGGTTGGTTTGGAGCATATCACTGGATCACTTGGAGACTTGATTCGTTTCATGGCAGATGAGGAATTTGGCCGACTTCGTTTTGTTACAAAATATCATCATGTTGATCCATTGCTGGATATTAAACATAATGGCCATACTCGCATCCGCTTTAGCATTAATTCCGATTATGTTATTAAACAGTTTGAACCTGCAACTTCGCGCTTTGAGGAACGTATTGAAGCAGCGGGCAAAATCGCACGGGCCGGTTATCCGCTGGGGTTCATCATCGCACCCATCATTTGGTATGACGGCTGGGAAGAAGGATACGGAGAGCTGCTGCGTAGATTGGGAGAAACCTTACCCCAGCATGCTACGAAGGATCTGACATTCGAATTAATTCAGCATCGCTTTACCAAAACATCCAAAGCTGTTATCGAGAAGCGTTACCCGAAAACCAAACTGGAAATGGACATAGAAAAACGTAAGAAAAAATGGGGCCGCTGGGGCCAGAATAAATATGTTTATCCCGATGAACAACAAAATGCACTACGGGAGTTTATCACAGAACGCATTTTTGAACATTTTCCTTTAAGTCGTATCGAATATTTCACATAACCAGGATCCAATCCGGGGTAATCCGTTGTAAAAAAAGCGTAACATCTGTCATATGATCCGTTACCAGCAGACCGCCAGTGATCACAAGCAGCATGCCACCTATTTGGATAAGGATGGAAGTATAACGGGACGATAACTTAACAGAGCCTGCCAGCAAAGCCAATACAAAAAACGGAATCGCAAAACCAAGTGCGTAGCCAGTAATCAGCTTGAACCAAATGTGATGCTCTACTGCCGCCAAAGCGATAATAGCTGTTAGCATAGGACCGATACAGGGTGACCAGCCTGCCGCAAACCCAATTCCGATTACAAAGGAACTGGCGTAACCGGCAGGCTTCCATGTCCAGCGCAGCTTATGCTCTCTCATTAGAAATAATGGACGCACGAAACCAAGAGATACCAGACCCATGAGTATAATAAGTAGTCCCGCTACGACTCTTAGCGTATCCCCATAATTGGCAAACCATTCTCCAAGCAACCCGACACTTGCCCCCAGTGAATAAAAAACAACCGAAAAGCCTAATACAAAAGCAAGCGTGTGTCCCATCGTACGATAGCGAACCTCTGCCCTGTGCCGTCCTTCAGCCAGTTCACGTGCCGACATTCCTGTTATATACGATAAATAGGATGGATATAGTGGCAAGCAGCACGGTGAAAAAAAAGAAACCAGTCCAGCAACGATGGCCAACCCGGCGTTGACATCTGACATCATCATTTCCTCCCACCTGTCTTAGTGAACACGCAGAGCAAATACAAGCCCTACCTACTAAAACATACGTATAGACAGAGAAAAATATGATGCAAGCCAAAAAGCGTATGCCTGGGAGAATAATATCCAAGCATACGCTTTTTACGTTCTTTTATTTTATATAGCCTCTTATTTTACAATCGCACCATTTGGCATACCATCCGGTACAGTGGCCAATGTAAGCTGATCCCCATGTGATGCTGCCAAAATCATACCCTGCGACAGCTCACCCCGAAGTTTTACTGGCTTAAGATTGGTCACACAGATCACCTTACGCCCAATGATATCCTCAGGTGTATAAAACTTCGCAATTCCTGATACCACTTGTCGCTGCTCATAACCAAGATCGAGCTGAAGCTTCAATAGTTTATCGGCCTTCTTCACAGGCTCACAGGCGACAACCTGAGCAACGCGCAGTTCTACCTTGCCAAAATCCTCAATGCCAATCTCTTCTTTCGGCTCTGGTGCTTCCTGGCTCGCCTCAGATGCATTCAGCGGTTGAGTTTGTGTGGCAGCTTCCTCCGGTTTCTTACCTCCAGTCATTGCTTCTACGATAAAAGCAACCTCTTGCTCAGAGTCCAGACGAGGGAAGATCGGATTACCTTTTACCAACTGCGTTCCTTCTGGAATACGTCCAAATTGCTTGCCGCTATCCCATGTAGTCAGCTCCCCTTGACGAATACCGAGTTGTTCCCAAATTTGATGAGGTGCACGCGTCAAGAAAGGCTGAAGTAAAATGGAAGCAATACGTAAGCTTTCTACCAAATGCACCATAACAGATGCCAATTCGCGACGTTTTGCCTCATCCTTAGCCAGATTCCAAGGTTGCGTCTCGTCAATATACTTGTTGCTACGGCTAATAAATTGGCTAATCGCCGTTAAAGCCACGGAAAATTCCATGTTTTCCATAGCTTCTTCAACTTTACTATAAGTCGATGTTGTCATATCTACCAAAGCTGCGTCGAATGAGGTTACATTGGCTTCATAAGCGGGAACTTTGCCGTCAAAATATTTGTCTACCATCGCTACCGTACGATTCAACAAGTTGCCCAGATCATTGGCTAAATCCGAATTTACACGATCTACAAAACTTTCAGGTGTGAATGTTCCATCCGCTCCAAATGGCACCTCGCGCAGCAAGTAGTATCGAAGTTGATCCAGACCATAACGGTCAATCAACGTTACCGGGTCTACCACATTGCCTTTAGATTTCGACATTTTGCCATCTTTCATGAGTAACCAACCATGTGCAAATACTTTTTTAGGCAACGGAAGGTCCAGTGCCATCAGCATGATTGGCCAATATATCGTGTGGAATCGTACAATCTCTTTACCTACGATATGCACATTTGCTGGCCAAAATTTATCGTACAGCTCAGTATTAGAAGAGCCATACCCCAAGGCAGTGATGTAGTTGGAAAGTGCGTCAATCCACACGTATACGACATGCTTCGGGTCCCCTTTGACCTTAACACCCCAGTCAAAAGTTGTACGGGAAACAGCCAGATCCTCTAACCCCGGCTTGATGAAGTTGTTAATCATTTCTTTTTTCCGGGATTCCGGTTGGATAAACTGCGGGTTCTCTTCATAAAATTGCAGCAACCGATCAGCATACTTGCTCATGCGGAAAAAGTAACTCTCTTCCTTGACCAGTTCTACAGGGTGTCCACTATCCGGGCTCTTACCTCCAGTTACATTACCTTCAGCGTCCTTCACGACGTCAACGAGTTGAGTTTCTGTGTAGTAAGTCTCGTCAGGAATGCTGTACCAACCTTCGTATTCTCCCTTATAAATATCGCCTTGTTTTAATAAACGATCAAAGATTTCCTGTACGACAGCCTTATGACGTTCCTCCGTAGTACGGATAAAATCGTCATTGGAAATGTCGAGCTTCCGCCACAGGTCTTGAATACCTGCCACAATGTCATCTACGAAACGTTGCGGCGTTTTGCCAGCTGCACTTGCCTTTTGCTCAATCTTCTGGCCATGCTCATCCGTTCCTGTCAAATAACGAACCTCATAGCCCCGTAGCCTCTTGTAACGAGCCATCGCATCACCCGCTACCGTCGTGTAGGCATGTCCTATATGGAGCTTGTCACTGGGATAATAGATCGGTGTTGTAATGTAAAATGTGTTCTCACTAGACATGTATATTCCTCCTGTTTTGTTCACGACAGCAAAAGATTTGCTATCATGATAGGTACTCCAATTCATGAATTCGACACAAATTGGGCACAAAAAAGACCCTCGTCCCTATGGGACGAGAGTCACCTCACGCGTTACCACCCAAATTCCCTGTACCCTCGCAGAATACAGGCTTCACCGGTCACATCTGACCGCCCATTAACGCTGGATCACGCCTCCTCCTTACGATTGCCTCCTGAACATAGCTTCACTGTGGCAAATACGCTCGAAAAAGGTTCCTCCAGGACCATATTCAGGCTTCACTCCAGACCGGTTTTCAGCTAACTCCGGCTCTCTGTACTGGACGACTTACCTTACTCATCCCTTCACAGGAAAACAATATTAACCAAAATATAACCAAATCGGCATGGCGCTGTCAAGTCAGACCCTTCTCAGTATGGGTAGCCAAACGATCTTTGTCAGACTGATCTAACCCCTTTTTTGCAGGAGGGACCAAATCTACACCGCCGGGATGAAATGGATGGCATTTAGCTATACGCTTTGCAGCTAGCCATGAGCCTCTGAGCGCACCATGCACTTCTACCGCTTCCAGCGCATACGCCGAACACGTCGGATAGAACCTGCAGGTAGCCGGCTTTAATGGTGAAATGTAAGCACGATAAAACTGAATCGGAGCCTGTACCACTCTGCGTGTGGTGATTTTCATTTCAGTAGCCCCCGTGGCTGTGAATGTGACTGCTCGTCTGTTTGAAACCCCCATCCGAATTACTCTCAGTATGCCCATTCTTCTGCTGACAGTCTTTGCAATAACCAAAAATTTCAAACTTATGCTCGACGATTTGGAATTGATCTGTTGTATCTGTCATTTGCATTGGACAAAAAGAAATCGGCAATGTTTTCTGACAGCTCAAGCAAATCATATGGTGGTGGTGATGATGTTCATTACAGCTCACCTTGAACTTCATCCCATCCTCAAAAGATACCTGCTCCAGTACACCCAATTCCTGCATTACACGCAGATTGCGATATACTGTATCAAAGCTAAGTCCGCTGTACTTCTTACCCATATATTCATAAACGTCTTTAGGGGACAGATACCCTTCATTCTCGGAAAATAACGTGGCCAACGTCTTGCGTTGATCTGTAATACGCAGCCCCTGAGCGGACATCGTTGCGATAATCTCATCCTTTGTCAGCATGCGTTTCACCCTCCCCTGTCTATAGTTTCAGGTTTTCTGATGCAGGCTTAGGCTTGCATCTATTCATTATACCACGATTAAAGTCAATATTATAAGAGATATTCACGCTACTCATAAGAAAAAGACGTTCTCCAGTGCTGCAACCAAGTTCGCAACGGGAGAACGCCTATATCCTGCAAGTGACATCGACTTTTAAAACGGTGAATGATGAGACTCAAGTGGTCTATACCGGTAAACAGCACCGATTATTTAAAATTAGTTTTTAATAGCTGGTAAAGGCATAACTACTACGGAAACCGGCAGATTACTACCAGCAGCTGCAGTGAAATACATCTCTACACTTTCATCAATATGACCTGTACGATACAGTACACTCATTTCATTCGGAGCCCATACAGCACCATTTGTCGGTATGCCCACAACCTGATTGTTCACCATCGCATAGCCGGAATATTCGCCTCCACGCGGGTTGAACGCAATCAGTGAATACGGCGCTACATGGTCCAACTTAACCTTATATACAACACCAAAGTTACCAGCATTGGAAGCAGAGGAGCCGTCCAGACCGTCGGTACCAATCAGGTTCGGGTCTACCTTATTATCACCAAGAACGATACGTTGAGCTGTTTTACCAACTTCTTCGGTAAAATTGAGCGAGATATCCGAATTCGCGTATGTTCCACGGTTATGAATACCGTCCTTAGGCAGTTTTGCCAGTGTAGGCAGTACAGTCATTGGATCTGCATTTGCATCCACCATAATGACCGTATATTGGATTGGCTGATCCGTGTATAGATCGGACAAGAGAGAAATGACTTGTTTTTGTTTCATTTTTTTCTCATTCAAATCCTGCAAAATAATACGGCTTTCGCCTGGATTCAGAACCGTACTAGAACGTTTGCTTCCATCTATCATAGACTGAAAATATTTTTGAATTGAAACTTTTCCCGCAGCTGTAGCAAATTCAGATGGTCCAGCAAAACCTGAATTTTCGACATTAATATTGGTAGGCGTGATATTGTTGTTGGTCGCAATCACATACATCTTTACATCTCTACCCGTTTCATTCACATGATGGACAAGAATACGGGTACTGCCTGATCCGGTTTCCTGATATACGATACCATCCTGGAACACACGTTCCGGGCTGTTGGCACGAATCAGAAGACGTGGCGAAGATGTACTAGTCAAAGGAATGGTAGGCATTGTAGGCACCTGACTGCCATCTACACTGTATTTATCGCCATATGGCGTGAAAATTTTATTGAAATCATCTTCGTTGTACAGCAGTTCATTCGTAATTTTAATTGTTTCACTTTTGGTACCTGTTGCGCCATGCTTATCAGTCACGGTCAGTGTAATGGTTACATCACCTGGCTGGAAGAAGGCAAGTTTCTTGTTCTCCCAATCACGCTTAGTGATCGCATTCTCATCGTCAGTACTCAGGTCGGTAATGGTAATTTTTTCACCCATCTTGTACTCTTTTTTATCCGTTGTAAACAGAGCTACCGGCGGCTGGTTTGGCGGTCTTACTGTAATTGTTACTGAGTAAGGATCACTCCAGTTCCCAGCAGAGTCAAGAACGGAATAGGTAACTACATATGTACCCGGCTCCTGAAATACGTCCTGCTTACCTTCCCAACGTTGGTTCACAATCGGAAGACCTGTAGGAGAAGATTCCTTGGTCAAATACGTAACTTGAGTTTCACCCGCATAGATATCTTTTTGTTGAACCGTGAAAGAAGCTTTTGGCTTCTGATTCAAATCCATGATAACTTGTTTAGTTGTATTATTCACAGTATAAGGAATATTTAAGGCCTGCGTAATCGAGGTCAACGGTACCATAAATACGTTCTTTTGTTGGAAAGCCGGTCCCTTCATTTGTCTAGCTTCACCGTTAACCGTATAAACTTTGCTGTCTGTTTTGAAGCGTAGGACATTTGTTCCTTGGGTGATTACGGTTTCTTTGGTGGCAGTGTCATAACTAAACTGCAATCCGACACGGCTGACAAGAGAACGGATAGCTACATAGGAAACTCCGTCTTTGACTGTCATCGGCTGAGTTGCCGTATATACCTGTCCGTTTTGTTCCATTTTAGCACTGTTCAAATACAAAATCAGTTGATTCGCATTCATGGATGTTGGAGCTCCACCAGGATTGGTGATCGTTCCGTCTCCACCGTATACATCATTGGTTACGTTCGATCCGTTAGTGGTATCTGTAGGCAGCCCAGTCAATGGATCATTGGATACACCCGTGTTATCAGGTGTTACCGTATTAGCTGGTGTGCTTGTTCCATTTTGATCTCCGATACTATTCTGAACGCCGGAATCAGCAACATTGGTCGTCTGCTGGGCGCTAACCGAATCGGTGGATTGAACGCTTGTTGATGCTGCTTCTGCTCCTACAGGGGCTACTACAGCCACCTGAGCTACCGCCAAGGCGGTGAGCATGGTCCATTTCTTGAAATTCATTGTCTGTCTCCTTCTATCCCCAAATTATTATCATTCCCGTGAAAAGTCATACTATTAGACGCGACAGTTGTCAAAAAGTTTCTGGAAATTTTGACGATCATGAAAAAAAGGTAACTTTCTCCTGTGACTGCAATAAACGAAAAGAATTATCCCTTAATACATTAAAAATCTACTAAATAAATAGGCTATTAGATTTAAAGATTTGGCTTCCGATCTTGCTAATTTATTTCGTCATAAAAAGTCCTCTATTGGAATAATCTCTTTTTATTAAGCTAATTTTTGTTCATAGGTGCTTTATTTAAAACTCTCATCTTATCAACTTGTAACTATAGAGTATGGCATTTATGAATGACTGGAATATGAAAATTAACCATAAACAAAGTGAAACAATTACTTTATCGTTAGGTAGTAGTCCTCTCTTTGTGAAAAGAAAAGGTGCCCCAAGTCATCAAATCGACTTTGGGCACCCAATAAAAATGGTCATTAATCAAGGCCAAGTTAGAGAATAAGTTCCGTTATTATTATAAGTTTGAACACGAACTGTATGATAACCATATAAACCACTTACATGAAAACTAGATCCTTCACTAGGATTTCTATCACGCTGGTAGACATGTCTACCGTTACTATCATAAATATCAATACTATACAAATCTGAACTACTTGAGGCCGTATAAATCTGTACATCCAAAGACCCATTTAAATAAATAGATGCAGAAGTTTGACCCAGTTGATATGACCTTGATCCTTGAGGTGTAACTACACTTTCATTTGTTAATGTTTGTTCAATAACCGATTGTGAACTCGTGTTTGAGTTCATATTTTCTTTAGCATAGGTTAGTTGAGTAGGTACAAAACTTAAAGATAAAGTGAGAGCTGAGAGAGCAGTTAAACCTAGCAGCTTAGATTTTACCATGTTTCTTGTCTCCTTTTCTTTTATTATAATTTACAAATTCATAGTACAATAATTAGGTGAAAAAGTAAACATTTTTTTCCTTATTATTATATATATTGTTGTTTTATAATAAAAAATTCATAAAATATTGAAAATTTCAATAAAACAAGACTATTATGATTCTCTTCAGTTTCAGTAGCATAAATTTTATATTTATTTACTGTATATACTTCGACCGAAAGTTCGTGCTGTGAAATCTAAGTACATATTTTAGTAAATTTTCATTGTATCTATCAATGTTAATCAGGTACTGAAAATTACCTTTAAATACAAGAACTTAGATAACAATGAAACGTTTTTCTGAAAACTAAGAAGTGAGCAGAGCAAGAACAAGCCGATTCAAGTCGCAGCCTAAAAAAGTTTTTTTATCTTAAATATTTCAAGACAAATTAAAACAGCGTGCACCGTTTAATACTGGTGCACGCTGTATACTCATTTTTTGCTTTGCAAAACTTACTACAACATTATGATGGACGGCAAGCAGTATTCGTTCCTGCAGTCTCCAGACGACCCTCTTCAATGAGCCGGTAAGCACGTTGAACTTCTTCATCTGTAGGAGATGGAACTCCCTCCAGCGGATACGCCTTGCCGAGCATTTCCCATTTGTAAACACCCATTTGATGGTAAGGTAAAATTTCGAATTTCTCGACTCCGTTCAACGTTCCAATGAACCGTCCCAAATTGAGTAGATCTTGCTCGTCGTCATGGATACCCGGTACAAATACGTGTCTAATCCACATTTTGCGCCCTTGCTCAGACAACCAGCGGGCCGTACTTAGCATACGATCGTTGGATTTGCCTGTAAGCTTAATATGCTTGTCGTTATCAATGTGCTTAATATCTAGTAGTACCAAATCCGTTACGTCCAGTAGATCATGGATACGACCTGCATCATTAAAGCCGTTACTGTCCAATGTCGTGTGCAAATTCCAGCGACGTTTCACTTCTTTAAACAGCTCTGCTACAAAATGAGCTTGTAATGTCGGTTCTCCACCGGAAACTGTTAATCCGCCTCCCGAAGAACGGTAATAGGCTAAATATGGTTCAATCTCAGCCAATACTTCTTCTAACGTCATCGGATTACCTTCATTTAAGGCCCAAGTGTCCGGATTATGGCAATATTGACATTTCAACAAGCATCCTTGCATAAAGAGCACGAAGCGGATGCCGGGACCATCTACGGTCCCGAAGGTTTCCAATGAGTGTATGTGACCTTTCAACATGTTGCATCATCCTTCCCGCATCCGCTATGCGTGCGTCAGTGTATTATTTGATACGTAAAACTTATTTACATTGTACCGTGGAAAGTACGGTTAATAACATCCAATTGTTGCTCACGAGTCAGCTTGATAAAGTTAACGGCATAACCGGAAACACGAATCGTAAGTTGTGGATAGTTTTCTGGGTGTTCCATTGCATCCAACAGTTGTTCACGAGCAAACACATTGACATTCAGATGATGTGCGTGGCTTCCAAAGTAGCCATCCATCATCGAAACAAGGTTTGTTTTGCGTGTTTCTTCTTCTTTACCCAGTGCTTTAGGCACGATGGAGAAGGTATTCGAGATACCATCTAAGCTGTGTTCATAAGGCAATTTGGCTACGGAACTCAGAGATGCCAGAGCACCTTTTTTATCACGACCATGCATTGGGTTCGCACCTGGTGCGAACGGTTCGCCTGCTTTACGTCCATCAGGTGTTGTACCTGTTTTCTTACCGTATACCACGTTGGAAGTAATGGTCAGTACAGATTGAGTAGGAACCGCATTACGATAAGCTTTATGTTTGCGGATCATGCTCATGAAGCTTTCTACCAGTTCTACAGCGATAGTATCTACGCGGTCATCATTGTTACCGTAGCAAGGATATTCGCCTTCGATTTCAAAATCAACAGCAATTCCTTTTTCGTTGCGAATTGGTTTAACTTTTGCATATTTAATGGCGCTCAAGGAGTCGGTAGCAACTGACAGACCCGCAATACCACAAGCCATGGTACGAAGAATATCACGGTCATGCAACGCCATTTCAATGCGTTCGTAGCTATATTTATCATGCATATAGTGAATAACATTCAAAGTGTTCATGTACAGTTTTGCCAGCCATTCCATCATAGGTTTGAAACGGCTCAACACTTCTTCGTAATCCAGCACTTCACTTGTAATGGCTGGGAACTCAGGTCCTACTTGAACGCCGGATTTTTCATCCTTACCGCCGTTAATGGCATACAGTAGAGCTTTTGCCAAGTTGGCACGAGCGCCAAAGAATTGCATTTGTTTACCGATTCTCATAGCGGATACACAACAAGCAATACCATAATCATCGCCGTAGATTGGACGCATCAAATCGTCATTTTCATATTGAATGGAGCTAGTTTCAATAGAAACTTTTGCACAATATTTTTTAAAGCCCTCAGGCAGTTTTTCTGACCACAGTACAGTCAAGTTAGGTTCTGGAGCAGGTCCTAAGTTGTACAGTGTGTGTAAGAAGCGGAAGCTGTTTTTGGTAACACGAGTTTCTCCAGTGACAGACATACCACCAATGGATTCTGTTACCCAAGTTGGGTCACCACTGAACAGTTCGTTGTAGTCAGGTGTACGCAGGAACTTAACAATACGCAGTTTCATAACAAAATGATCGACCAGTTCCTGAGCTTGTTCTTCGTTCATCGCACCTTCCTCAAGATCACGTTGAGTATAAATATCAAGGAATGAAGATACACGTCCCAAGGACATTGCTGCACCATTTTGTTCTTTAATCGCTGCAAGATATCCAAAATATACCCATTGGAAAGCTTCTTTTGCATTGTTAGCTGGTTTAGAAATATCAAAACCGTGCTCAGCAGCCATTTGTTTCAATTCATTCAAAGCACGAATTTGTTCAGAAATTTCTTCACGCAGACGGATTACGTCTTCTTCCATGGAATCAACTTCAAGGCTTTTCAATTGAAGTTTTTTATCTTGGATCAAGAAGTCTGCACCATACAGAGCTACGCGACGATAGTCACCGATTATACGACCACGACCGTATGCATCTGGCAGACCAGTAATGATGCCAGCTTTACGAGCTGCTCTCATTTCATCTGTATAAGCGTCAAATACACCTTGGTTGTGTGTTTTACGAATATGAGTGAAAATGTCAACAATGCTTTGTGGCACTTCAAAACCATAGGCTTTACAAGCATCGATCATCATCCGAATTCCACCAAACGGCTGCAAAGAACGTTTGAATGGAGCATCTGTTTGTACGCCGACAACTTGTTCTTTGTCCTTGTCCAAATAGCCTGGTTTATGTGAAATAATGGTGGATGGCGTATTTACGTCTACATCAAGAACGCCGCCGTTTGCCAACTCTTTTTTAGTAAGATCAGATACAATTTCCCACAATGCAGTTGTATTGGCGGTAGGACCAACCAAAAATTCTTCATTGCCCACATAAGGTGAGATATTTGTTTCAATAAAATCGTTGACGTTAACTTCTTTAGTCCATTTTCCTTTTTTAAAACCTCTCCAGCCAGATTGTTGCTCTTGTAATTCTCTCTCAATCACCGACATGTAAATCCCTCCAAATTGTTTGGTCTTCCGGACTTGTGATTTTTTTCACGTTTAAACTATTTCTTGAGCCCGGCCTTTTCACCGATGCCTTACGCTCAGTGTCGGGACCTTTCTTACACTCTTATTGTAGAATAATGATAGAGTGTAGTATGTGACAAAAATCACAATATGAGTGATTTTTGTCACTTTATTTTCCCTAGCTTCACGCATATACCTCTAGCCTTGCCGTTCACCTCCCTTCCCAAACCAAGAGGCTCTCTATATAGAGAGCCTGCATTGGTATTGTATAGGAAAATGCTTAGTTACAAGCCTCTTCATACTATTATATTATTGATCAAAGCGTCCGTAGAAGGCATTACGGTATACATCAGCCAATTCAGTAACCAGCGGCAGCTTTGGATTTGCAGTTGTACATTGATCCTCAAAAGCGCGGTCAGCCAAATAATCTACACGTGATTCAAAGTCTTTTGGATCGAAACCAAGTTGTTGGAACGATTCCTCGATACCGAGTGTTTTGTTCAACTTACGGATCGCGTCAATTAAGCTGTTAACCCCTTCTTCAGTGGTACGTGCAGGCAGTCCCAGTATGCGTGCGATTTCTGCATAGCGCTCATCTGCAACAAAGTGCGAATATTTAGGGAACGATGCAAATTTTGTCGGTTTTTTCGCATTGTAGCGAATAACGTGCGGCAGCAAGATAGCATTCGTGCGGCCATGCGCTGTATGGTATTGTCCGCCCCATTTATGTGCGAGACTATGGTTAATCCCCAAGAATGCATTAGCAAACGCCATACCTGCAAGTGTAGAAGCATTATGCATTTTTTCGCGAGCCAGCTTATCAGCAGTCAGAGCCGATTGCTCCAGGTATTGGAATACCAGTTGAATAGCTTTAATTGCCAGACCATCTGTATAATCATTGGCCATTACAGACACATAAGCCTCGATAGCATGGGTCAGAACGTCCATACCTGTATCGGCTACAGCAGTTTTAGGCAGCGAATATACAAACACAGGGTCAATAATTGCCACATCAGGAGTCAACTCATAGTCAGCCAGCGGGTACTTCGTGTTGCCCAGGTTTTTGTCCGTAATAACTGCAAACGATGTAACTTCCGAACCTGTACCCGAAGTTGTAGGGATAGCCACAAATTGTGCTTTTTGACCCAGACGTGGGTACTTGTAAATCCGTTTACGGATATCCATGAATTTTTGTTTCAAGTTATTGAAATCAGTATCCGGATATTCATAGAACATCCACATGCCTTTAGCAGCATCCATTGGCGAACCGCCGCCGAGTGCGATGATGCAATCCGGTTGGAAACGTCTCATCATTTCAGTACCGCGCTCTACCGTAACTGTCGATGGATCTGGCTCTACTTCGGAGAACACTTCAATAGCAACCGGTGTTTGACGCTGGTGCAAATAATGGATGACACGGTCCACATATCCGAGTTTCACCATCATAGGGTCAGTGATAATGGCTACACGTGTGATATCAGGCATTTTAGCAAGATACTGTGTCGAATTTTTTTCAAAATAGATTTTGGAAGGTACTTTGAACCATTGCATATTCACCGTCCGTTTCGCCACCCTTTTCACATTAATCAAGTTAACTGCAGATACGTTCGACGAAGTCGAGTTACGACCGTACGAACCGCAACCAAGTGTCAACGAAGGAAGGTTGGTGTTGTAAATATCACCGATTGCGCCATGTGTGGAAGGTGCATTTACAATGATACGTCCTGTTTGCAAACGGTCTGCGAAGCGAGCAATAACATCCTCATCTTGCGAATGGATAGCTGACGAGTGACCCATACCGCCGAACTCTACGACTTCAGCAGCACGTTGGATACCTTGCTCTGCATTTTTTACTTTGTAGCAAGCCAATACCGGACTCAATTTTTCCGCAGATAATGGGAATTTGGTTCCTACTCCTTCAATTTCAGCGACCAAAATTTTGGTTCCTGCCGGTACTGTAATACCGCTCATTTCAGCGATTTTTACAGCAGACTGGCCGACAATGGCCGGGTTCACTGCACATTTTTCTACATTCATAGCTCCTTGAGTGAGCTTAGCTGCCTCTTCTTTATTTACAAAGTAGCAACCATTAGCAATCATCAATTTCTTCACTTGCTCGAAGATAGGCTCTTCAATAATTACAGCTTGTTCCGAAGCACAAATCATACCGTTATCAAAAGATTTAGAAAGGATAAGGTCGTTCACGGCCTGTTTGATATCGGCTGTTTTCTCAATAAAGCAAGGTACGTTACCAGGACCTACGCCAAGTGCAGGTTTACCACAGCTATAAGCTGCCTTAACCATGCCTGATCCACCAGTTGCCAAAATCAACGCTACATCAGAGTGGTTCATCAGTACATTTGTTTTATCCATCGAAGGTGCTTCAATCCATTGAATACAATCCGCTGGAGCACCATGTTTAACAGCTGCTTCAAGCAAGACGCGGGCTGCTTCCGCACTACACGATTGAGCAGATGGATGGAAGCCGAAAATGATTGGGTTACGTGTTTTAATGGCAATTAACGCTTTGAACATCGTAGTCGAAGTTGGGTTTGTTACTGGAGTAATCCCCATGATAATACCGACTGGTTCAGCTATCTTTTGAAAACTATCAAAGTCATTGTCTTCAATGACACCGACGGTTTTCTCATTTTTGATGCTATGGTAGACATATTCTGTTGCAAACATGTTTTTGGTGATTTTGTCCTCGTACACACCGCGTCCTGTTTCTTCAACAGCCAACTTCGCGAGGTGCATGTGCTTATCCATCCCTGCGAGTGCCATAGCTTGTACGATTTCGTCCATCTGCTCCTGATTCATACTCATGAAAGCTTGCTGTGCCCGGTTCGCCCGGTCAATCAGCGTTTGAATATACTGCTCTGCGCTTTGCTCTTTTTGGATAACCTCGTTTTTAACAGCCATTTCCCTCATCCTCCTGTTATCTCGTGTACTATCTCTTGTTCACGCACTGATCGTAACACAGCTTTCTAAGATATTTTGTGATTTTTTTCACAATCTATTTAAAATTTTATTTTATGAAGTGAATTAAATCACAAAGTTTGGAATTCTGCCACTTTTACCCCCTCATCTTGCCCCAAAAACGCATTGCACAGGTATATAATGAATTTGAATTGATCAAGTTGCAGATAAAATAACATAGGATACAAAGGGGAAATGGACGATGAGAAACCCTACAAATGTAATGGAAGCCCGCGGCAACACCTGTTGCTTCTCGGAGGCCAGCTTCAACCGGCTGCAAGTGATGATGAAAGATCGAGTTATGCCAGAAAGTTCGCATCTGTTCTGGGAAGGAGATACAGCGGATAAGCTGTTTTATATTAAGCGCGGACGCGTAAAAGTGACCAAAACTACGGATGAGGGTAAGGAACTTATTCTATATATGTATCAAAGCGGCGATCTTGTTGGTCAAGCTGATCCTTTCTTCGGCACTAAGCATTCCTTTTCTGCTGAGGTTCTGGAGGACAGTGATATTGGCGTAATCGATCATACAGATTTGGAGTTGCTTATTTGTCAGCATTGTGATTTTGCGATTGACTTTATGAAATGGATGGGATCGCATCACCGCATTACCCAGACCAAGTTCCGCGATTTGATGATGTACGGCAAGCCTGGCGCTCTATGTTCCACACTCATCCGACTATGCAACACCTATGGTGAGCCTCACGGCGACTATATTCTGATTCATAAAAAGATTACTCATACTGACTTATCAAATATGATCGGTGCTACCCGGGAAAGTGTAAATCGGATGCTCAGTGATCTGCGTAAGAAAAATGCAGTCGAATACGATAATGGTATGATTGTTGTCAAGGATTTGGAAATGCTGCAAGGTGTATGTCATTGTGAATTGTGCCCACGTGAGATTTGCCGGATATAATAAATTTTTTTAATGTAAAAGGGAGTGCTGTAAGCCATTATTAGCTTATAACACTCCCTAATTTTATTCCACTCCCCATTTTTTAGAGAACGGACGGGACAGTAACAAAGCACATAACTCGACCTTCTTCTGCCTACCCACTTTAAAACTGCAAACATAGATAACTTAAATTTCCCATCTCATAGCTTCTATGGATGACCTTAGCTTTGTTTGCAGGGTCGCCACTACCCATTGCAATAAACAACGGTACAAAGTGTTCTGCTCTAGGTACAGCCTGACGAGCATACGGCGCTTCGCTTTCATAGTGATCTAAAGCTTCTATATCTCCGCTTTGCACTTTTTCGATAATCCAGTCATCAAAATCAATTGCCCAACGTTCCGTTTTCGTTTCTCCCCATTTGACAATACGCAGATTATGGACAGTCACGCCACTGCCAATGACCAGAATATCTTGTTCTCCCAACTCACGCAGCACTTCACCAATGGCAAATTGTGCTTTGGGCGAGAGGTACGGATTTACGGAAATCTGAACTACCGGAATGTCTGCCTCAGGATACATACGATGCAACAATGTCCAGGAACCATGATCCAGTCCTCTCACATGATCAGTTTGTACCTCGATGCCGTTTTGTTCATATAACTTTTTCAACTTATTAGCTAGTTCAACAGAACCATGTGCTGGATATTTCACTTCGTACAGTTCCGGTGGGAAACCTCCAAAATCATAAATTGTATCGTATATGTCATCCATTGAACTAATCGTTAACATTTGTGTCTCCCAGTGAGCTGTAAAGATAACAATCGCCTTAGGATGAATGCTTTTCCCCAACTGATCTAAAAATGCAGTATAGTCCGTCTGTTCAATAGCAAGCATAGGTGATCCGTGTGCTAAAAATAAAGATGGTATCATTAAAATCTCCTTATCGTATACAGTTTATTTTATTCATATAGTAACTTTATGTAAGTTATAATACATAAGTAACAGAGTAATGTCAATCTCGATGCCAGCATATACTCAAAGATCAGCAATTTCTTTAAATAAAGATTGATATAGGTATAAAGTCATAGTAATATGTAACTAATAAATTTTAAAATACTACTATATTCCGATACAAAGGACTGGTTTCTATGGAGATACATACTTCGAATTGCCCAAAATGCGGTTCCATTTTCCGTCAAAATCTTAGAAACCTGTGTAGCACTTGTATTCAAGAAGAAAATATATTCTTTGACCGCTGTTCTAACTATCTATGGAGGCATCCTTCTACTCATACCCGCCAACTCAGTGATGTGACTGGCACACCTATGGATTTGCTCACAGATTGGGTAAGAGCAGGCAAATTTCCCTCCACATACAGTCAGCTTGATTATCCTTGCGAGTCTTGCCGTTCTCCCATTTATGCAGGAAGACTTTGCCACTCGTGCTTAGGCACATTTCGTACAGCCGCACTGGATATTCAATCCCGTGTCCCCCGCCGTACAACAGCCGGAGTATTCTCAGTAGCAGGCCGTGCTAAAAGCTATTAAGCCGTACTACCTATCACAAAATAAAAAAACAGCCTTTTTCCTAGGAAAAGGCTGTTTTGCTATGAAAAACACTTAATGAGTTTGGTGATCATCTAATCCATTCCTCAGCCCAAAATTGAATCTGCTCCATAACCGGCTGAAGTGCACGACCTTTGGTGGTTAGCTCATATTCAATGCGGACAGGAGTTTCCGGATATACATGGCGTGTAAGAATCCCTTCATTTTCCAGATCCTTCATCCGCTCTGATAACATTTTGTCACTCATTGTGGGAATCAGATTGGAAATATCCTTAAACCGCTTGGGACCGCTCATCATGGATTGAATAATCAATCCATTCCAGCGCTTACCCAGACATGAAAAGGCGGTTTCAAAACGCGGACACATTTTTGTAAATTGCGGTTGACTCTCCAAATTTTTCACCTTCTTTTGCATTTCGGTTTGATAAAGCTTTCCTTTTGTTAGTATATATCATTTTAGCATACTTTATCCCGAAAGAAAACACTTTCTTAAATTTAATTACCTGTGATGATAAAGTTGCCATGACCAAAACTGATTATACAACAAACCAATGCGGCAGGTATATGTCTAATTCGTTAAATACAAAAAGGCGGAATCCCAGAGGTTCCGCCTGTAAATCTGTTCTTTATAGAATTTATCATAATGTGATAATTGTAACTATACCAACACTCCACCAAGAGGCCTTACTGGTTCACTCCTACCATATATTGGTTTTTTATTACTTGTCGGAGAAGCCCAACGGATGCTGTTAGCAATGACCTTCAAAATATCAGGTTGGTAATAAGTTGGATAGGTTTCATGCCCTGGTCTGAAATAAAATATTTTACCACTGCCTCGATGGAAGGTGCATCCAGTTCTAAATACTTCGCCGCCTTCAAAGTTACTGATAAAGACCAGTTCATCCGGCGCAGGAATATCAAAGAACTCTCCATACATCTCTTCCTGCTCTAAGAGAATTTTGGCGTCTATCCCTTCTGCAATGGGATGTAACGGATTTACTGACCAAATAATCTCCTGCTCGCCTGCAACTCTCCATTTTAAATCACAACTGGTGCCCATCAGAGCTTTAAATGGCTTAGAAAAATGGCCTGAGTGCAGTACGATGAGGCCCATCCCTTCCTGCACACGCTTGACGACACGCGCTGTAACTTCATCGCTCACCTGGTCGTGGGCTTTATGTCCCCACCACAGCAGCACATCTGTGGAATTGAGGATTTCTTCTCCCAAACCATGCTCGGCATTATCACGCAGAGTAGCTGTTCGAATGGCAAAACCTTCATCTGCCAAGCCGTCAGCCAATGCTTGGTGTATGCCGTTAGGATAAATCCGTTTGGCTTCTTCATTTAACTTCTCGTTCAGAAATTCATTCCAAATGGTGACGTTAATCATCACAGTTCCCCCTATTAGGTTAGACCCACCACATCTCGCTCAGCGGTTCTTCAATCAGGACCTGGCGAAGATTATGGACAGCCTTAGTAAAGCCTTCTTCTACAGACATCAGACCGTCTTCATGCTCAATACTTACTACATAATCGTATCCCACCAAACGCAGAGCACTGATAATATCTGCCCAGGTTTTTACATCATGACCATAGCCCACAGTACGGAACTGCCATGCTCGATCTAACATATTCGTATACTCCTGCATATCAGTAAGTCCGTATTTATTAACATTGATCGGATCAATCGTCGTATCCTTGGCATGGAAATGGTGGATGGCTCCCTCTCGTCCCAAAATTTGAACCGCCTGTACGGGATCAATTCCCTGCCACCACATATGGCTCGGATCCAAATTAGCACCAATGACCTCTCCTGCCGCTTCACGCAAACGAAGTAAGGTTGCTGGTGTATGCACGGAGAAGCCCCCGTGTAACTCCAGCCCTATTTTAACATGGTGATCTGCTGCAAATTTACCTGTCTCGGTCCAGTAAGGAATAATTTTATTCTCCCATTGCCACTTCAATACTTCCTGAAAATCATTAGGCCACGGAGCCACGGGCCAGTTTGGATACTTCGCGTCCTCGTGATCCCCCGGACAGCCTGAGAAAGTGTTCACGACAGGAACTTCCAGCTTTTCTGCCAATCGGACGGTTTTCAAAAATGCATCATGATCTGCCTGTGCCAAATGCTTTTGTGGGTGAAGCGGATTGCCATGACAGCTAAGCGCGCTAATCGTTAGTCCGCGAGATTCTACTGCCTTTTTAAAATTTTTGAGCGCCGTATCGTTCTCCAGCAGCTCATCAGGCTTGCAATGCTTATCTCCCGGGTTGCCACCTGTTCCAATTTCTACAGCATCCAATCCCTGAGAAGCCACATAATCCAGCGCCTCCTCTAGCGAACGTCCACCAAACAGCACCATAAATACTCCAAGTTTCAAAAGAAATCCCTCCCTGTATCATATGTGAAAAAAGCTGCTTTCATTATAGTGATTGTCTATTCGGGATAATTATAGGCTTAGTCAAAGTAAACTGCTTTTCCCGTGCGGGCCGATTCATAGATGGCTTCCAAAATTTCAGTAACAACCAGTGCCTGCTCCGGCTTCACAAGAAGTTCTTTGTCGTCCAGAATAGATTCGATCCACAGACGGGCTTCACGGTCTGCTTCATTTTCCGTTTCACCGGAGTAAAAGGCAACTCCTCCTGCATTCAGATCTATTTTTGTATCAAACAAACGGCTATTCTTTTCTCCGTTAATGCGCAATCCATCCTGCATATCTGCTCCGCCTTCGGTACCGCATAACAACGTCTTGGCTTCACCAAACTCTACAACATTTAATGCCCAGCTGGATTCCAATACAATTGTAGCTCCATTTTGCATGGTGATGAATCCAAAAGCTGAGTCCTCTACTTTAAATTCATCAGGATTCCACGGTCCAAAAGCGTTTGCTGCATTTTTTCGGTCTCCCAGCTTATGGAAGGTTGAACCTAGTACGCTTTTAGGCTTGTAATTATCCATCAGCCAAAGTGTCAGGTCGAGTGCGTGTGTGCCGATATCAATAAGCGGGCCACCCCCCTGTTTCTCTTCATCCAAGAACACTCCCCAGGTTGGAACCGCACGGCGGCGTAGAGCAATGGCTTTACCCAGATAAATCTCACCAAGCTCTCCTTGCTCGACCAATTGCTTCAGATACAGACTGTCATCACGATAACGATTTTGATAAGCAATGGACAGCTTTTTGCCTGTACGGTTGGCCGCATCAAGCATTTCCCGTGCCTGCTCAGCAGTTTTAGCCATCGGCTTTTCACATAGCACATGCTTACCTGCCTCCAGCGCCGCTACTGTAATTTCTGAGTGCGAGTCGTTAGGGGTACATACATGTACAACTTCAATGTCTTTATTTTCTAGCAACTGACGGTAATCGCTATAAACTTGCGATCCTTCTGCACCATACTTTTCAGCAGCCTCTTCAGCACGTTCTGGTATAATGTCACAGAATGCAATGATTTCTGCTCTCTTTTGCTTGGCAAGACTCGGCAAGTGTTTGCCGTTGGCAATGCCCCCACAACCGATAATCCCGATCTTGAGTGTTTTAGACATGAATATTTCCTCCTTGAGCTGCGTATTGTTGGAGCCACTTCATACTGGTTTCAATGCTTTCGATTGGAGGATTTGAGCTGAAATCCTGTTCCACGACAACCCAATCCACACCTGCTTCAATAGCGGCGTCTGTAATAGCCTGAAGCTGCACTTCTCCTTTGCCTAACTCTACAGTAATTGCTTTCTGCTGCTCGTCACGTGCCATATCCTTTAAGTGAATGATAGGTAGGCGTCCACGATATCGTCCGATGTATTCCACTGGATCATAGCCTCCATAGTATACCCAACAAGTATCCATTTCGACCTGTAACAAATCATCGGGAACCGCATCATATAGAGCATCGAATACCGGGCGATCATTGATTTTCTCTGTTAGTTCAAAATCATGATTGTGATAGGCGAGTATCAACCCATGCTCCTTTACTTTTTCACCAATATGATTCAGATTAACAAAAAGGTCATCCCACTCCCGCTCTTCTTCGGTTAAATAAGGAACAATGAGGTATTTATTGCCCAATTCTTTGTGATATGCAATTTCCTCATCCAAATGATGCAGCAAGCGGCTGTATTGTATATGGGTTCCGACAACCTCCAGATTCAGCTCATCCAAAAGCGCTCTGACATCCTTGGCACTACGTCCGAAAAAGTTATGAAACTCAACCCCTTTGTAGCCCAGCTCAGCTACCTTGCGCAATGTACCTTCAAAATCCTGTTCAATCTCTTCCCTAACTGTGTATAATTGCAATCCTACTTTAGTCATTCTCCTTCACCTCTTTGTCAGGATGAATTCCCGTTATATCTGTTCCATTACACCTGCTTGCCCGCCTCTGGTATCGCACATCTGCAGTGCCTGGCAGCCAGGTACCGGCAGATGAATGCAAGCTCCATCTCAAGCCGAAGCATCGATCCTTCCACTTTGTATACGTTTTCAACACTCAATTTATCGACCCTCTCCTTGGCCCTTCCATTCAATAGATCACCAAAGGTCACTACTTCAAAGGGCGGGTTGGTTTGGAGAATTTTAAGATATACCGAGCTAGTGTTACCACAGCTGATAATCCCGGCCTTGATTCGTTTTACGTCTTCACACTCCTTGGCCTCTAACATGTACTTTCTCATCTAACATGTAAGCTTTACAGTTCACATGGTATTCTATTTTGCTTTCGTTTAAAATGAATAATATGATTAAAACATGAACAATCTGGTCAATATTTGAAACAGCCATATGCCCAAAGGAGTCATCATCATGTCTATCATTGAGCCTTGCCAGGTTCTTACCGCAGGCTATTCCTTCCACCGTAAGCCCTTTTATTCGAACCAGCCTGATGGAATCAAAAATTATTTATTCCGTCTGCAAACAGATGGACGCTGTCAAGCACGCATTGACGGGAAAATGACACGGATTGAGGCAGGTGATCTGCTGCTGTTCAATCCAACCGAGCCTTATGAACTGGATATTCACAGTGAGTTGAATCCCATGGGAGAACAGGTTGTTGAAAGTGGGGATTATCACATTTTTTTCGGTGGTCCGTGGGTAGATGAGTGGTGGAATCATCACAAACGTCCCAACCGAATTAAGGTTCAACTCACAGAAGCCCTGCTTGGTCTATTTCGTCAGCTCGTGTTGGAGCAGCGACGTATTTCTAATCCTTACCCGGAAATATCAAGCTATTACATACGCATTTTATGTTTGGAGTTTGACCGTATACTATCTGAGCAGCCCATTGCTACTCATCATAACTATCTTGCTTATCAGATAAAAAATTATATTGAAGAAAATGCATCATCTAATTTTAAGCTGGATGATGTCTCTTCACACGTTGGAATCAGCGTATCACGAGCGGTACACCTTTTTAAAGAAACGTTCGATACGAGCATTATGCAGTACACACTGGACATCAGGCTCAACATGGCAAGGGAGCGTATCATTTTCAGTCCCATGTCACTGGAACAAGCCGCCGAATCGTCAGGATTTGCTAACTACACATACTTTCATCGTGTATTTCGTTCCCGCTTTGGTATGTCGCCCAAGGAATTCAGGTTGATTCATCGCGAGCAATTGTAGGAAAAAGAGAGCGTTCAGGGGAACGCTCTCTCTTTTTTTATAACAATATACGATACTACTCACATACCACAATCTGTTTTTACGGAGCAATCGTCAGCATCACAACTGACATTGGTGGCAGCGTAACATCCAAATGCTGTTCTTGCAGTTGATAAGATGTAAAAGCTTCCTTTTTCACCCGCTCTGGCTGATCAAATGTATTATGTGCCTGCATATCGTCACTGGCTAAGACAACACCATTGATCTCCTTAACCTCTTCGAGCCCTCTTAGTTCAAGGCTCAAATTTGCCGATTCACCTGGATGGACGTTGCATAAGCTTATATGAATAAAGCCATCTTGTGCCTTAGAGGCGGACACACTTACTTGTGGGATGGAATCTCCATCATACTCATAGTTGCCTACCTTCGCATGAATTGCCAGTGCTTGTGCATCCTGATGCACTTTGAACATTTCAAATACATGGTATGTCGGCGTCAACAGCATAGCAGGGCCTTCTGTCAAAACCATCGCTTGCAAAACGTTGACCATTTGAGCAATGTTGGTCATTTGCACACGATCATGATGATTATGGAATATGTGCAGGTGTAGTCCGGCTACCAGCGCATCCCGCATCGTATTTTGCTGATAAAGGAAGCCAGGATTGGTACCCGGCTCGGTCAGGAACCAAGTTCCCCATTCATCGACGATCAGCCCGACCCGTTTGTCAGGATCATATTGGTCCATAATGGCAGAGTGACGAGTAATCAGTTCATCCATATGCAATGATTTTTTCATCGTCTCAAACCATTCTGCTTCATCAAAACCAACTGCGTGTCGTTTCCCTTCCCAACTCCCCGGAATTGTGTAGTTGTGTAGACTCAAACCGTCCATCAGATGCCCGGCTTCGCGCATCAGCACTTCGGTCCAACGGTAATCATCCACATTCGCCCCACCAGCTATTCGATAAATGCGATTCTCTCCATAGTTACGGACATATGTCTGATAGCAGCGATACAAGTCGGCATAATATTCAGGGCGCATGTTACCGCCACAGCCCCAGTTTTCGTTAC
This sequence comes from Paenibacillus sp. EKM10P, assembly GCF_011800655.1. Taxonomy (NCBI): domain Bacteria; kingdom Bacillati; phylum Bacillota; class Bacilli; order Caryophanales; family Paenibacillaceae; genus Paenibacillus; species Paenibacillus sp. EKM10P. The sequence goes on from NZ_JAALET010000002.1 coordinate 738,684, forward strand.
CTACTCCAAAATATTTGAGCTTCCAAGGTTTTTCACGACCGTTTTCCTGACGCCATGCAGCCATAGGGGACTCCCCGTCAAAGGTCATGTACTCTACCCACTCCGACATTTCCTGCACTGTACCACTGCCTACATTCCCACAAATATACGGCTCTGCATTCAATAGCTCACACAGCTGGAAAAACTCATGTGTACCAAAATGGTTATTTTCAACCACACCGCCCCAGTGCGTATTTACCATTCTTTTGCGGTTTTCTTTCGGTCCAATCCCATCTTTCCAATGATATTCATCCGCAAAACAGCCCCCAGGCCAGCGCAGCACAGGAATGTTCAGCTGTTTCAGCGCTTCTACCACATCATTTCGAATTCCGTCAGTGTGAGGGATTGGAGAGTCCTGTCCCACCCATAAGCCTTCATAAATGCATCGTCCAAGATGCTCAGCAAATTGCCCATAAATATTTTTATTAATTATGCCCTGTTCCCAATCGGTATTTACAATAACAGAACCCTTCACAACAAACCCTCCCAAAACATTAAGATTGTTGGAATACCACATAATGATTACGCTTTCATAACGGTATAAATTACACTCTCACTACCGTTACTTTTTGGACTCTAATGTTACACGTTGTCATGCCTAAAAACCTGTTAATTAATATAAATATTAATAATTAAATAAAAACATTTTACGTGTTTAATATATTTTATTGTCTACAATTTGTCAATTGCTAACAACAAAGTCCAAGCAAACTAAAAAGGTCCGCCATTAAGGCAGACCAGGGGATGACTACTTTAGCCTGTAATCTCAGGTTTAACTGAGTCTGGGCTTTACATTTTTCAAGCTGATCCTTGCCAACGTGAACCATGGTAGCTGGGACAATTTTGAGCTGCTGCCAGGGCACGTATACGAACAATACTTCCGCTACTGCCACATGTATGCCCCGACATTAACTCATTGCATTGTGCGCAGGCCAACAGTCTGGCTTCGTACACTTCATCGTTTACACATTCCATTTTGGGTCTCATATTGTTTAGTATTCTGGTAATTTGCTCTTCCGATAAAGCGATATCTCTTTCACAGCCTTTACAAGTGCTTGGCACAGGTATATCTTCCATCGTCAGCTTACCCTCCCGATCAACAATATCCTCAGTAAATAGTTTATTTACACGATGTTATGATGATTTTGCCAGATGTTTTATTTTAGCTGGACTTATTTTCGTTCCGACGGGAGCTGGGCAGCCGCCTCGGATACGACCATCGCCAAGTCCTCATTTCCGAACATGGACAGCACACCTAATACCGTATCCAGCGGAATATCACCTGCTTCTTCGCGCGATACAGTCAGTTTGCGTATTCGTAGCAGACGCTCGTTGCTATCCTGCTGTGGATACGCTACACGATATAATTCCTCTGGCTCCAAGCCGTTATTAATGCACCATTGAGCAAACACAAGGATCATCATATCTTCTTCTTGCTTATAATTTTCAATGATGGCTTCTTCTAACTGTTTTCCGCGGTTGTCTTCCATTGATACATTTCTCCTTCAACCTATAACTCTTGATGTCTCGATCGTCATGGTTCCTTATTAATTACGCAAACGACTAATCAGTTCTTCTGCCAGCATATGGCTTTCCAGGACTTTTCCAGCTTGTATCGCACACTTCTCCGGACGATGAATATGCTCCAGAAAATGATTCACCACCCCGGTAAATCCCCGTCTTTCTAATATTGTATCCCAACTTCCAAAAGTTTGAGTTTGTGATAAATTATTTTTTTGCATGAAAACAGCCTGTTCCATATTCGTTACCTCAACAGACCGTCCTGCCCCGTGAAGCTCCAGCTTCTCTATGTCAGCCCCTGCCTGTCTGCTCATACTGTATGTACCGGCAGCATCCCCCAAACGCAAAGTCCCAAATGCAGCGTCCATGTAACCTTCACTCGTTGTATTCAGACTACTATGCAGTTGCTCATAATCATCGCCACCCAGCCATAATAGCAAGTCAAGCATGTGAATTAAATCATCATAAACCGTCTGTGCCGCCGGTCTACGATCATATCCAGTTCGGTGTTTAATCGCCGCACATTGACTGAAACCACCCACTTCCTCTAGCCAAGCTTTTGCAGCCACATAGTGCGGAGCAAAACGCCGATTAAAACCTACCGCCAGCAGTACAGCCTGTGCCTCCGCGAAAGCAGTCATTTCCAGATTCTGACGAACATCATAGGACAATGGTTTATCCACGTACACCGCTATCCCTTTTTCAATACACGCCATGACTAGGTCAAAATGTGCTTCGGTGGCCGCATGTATAAATACAGCTTCCGGCTCCCATGCCAGCATTTCCTTCATATCCGTCGTTCCTCTAGGTAGTCTATACTGCTCCATAGTAGAACTAACCGGCTCCTGTGAACGGTTCATGACACCTACGATGTCTACGCCTTGGTGTGCAGACAGTAACGGCAGGTACACTTTACGAGCGATACCACCCAATCCTGCAATCGCTACTCTTGTCTTGATTTGCTTGTCCATATCGTTCCACCTCTAATCACTCATTTCATCTGTTGTCTAGTTTACATGGAAGTCCGCTGACAAGCAAAGAAAAGAGGCTACTCCCGATCCAGATGGACCTGACGGAACAGCCTCTAAGACTTGAGTATCCAGCTTCAGCCAGATTACTTCAATATAAGTTAGCTTATGCGTGCAATGCTTCCTTTTTTGTTTTCTCACTTTTTATTTTTTTAACACGCATCCCAATGGCTACAACCAAAACTACAACCAAGGCTTCGAAACCATATTTAACGACTCCATTTGCGAACCAATGTGCAATTAATGGCTCAGCCACCACCATTTTAGCAGCGGTATACGCTAATACTGCGGCTCCAATTGTAATCACTACCGGGTAACGTTCTGTCAGTTTCAGAATAATCGTGCTTCCCCATACCATGATCGGAACGGAGATTGCCAGACCGAGAATAACAAGTAGCATATCCCCATGAGCGGCTCCCGCAACAGCAAGCACATTATCGAGTCCCATCATTGTATCCGCAATAATAATGGTGCGAATCGCTGCCCACATCTGATTTGTAGCTGAAATTTCATGTTTTTTCTCTTCGACCAACAACTTATAGGCGATATAGATAAGGGCGAGACCCCCAACCAAACGCAATCCATATATTTGCAGTAAGTATGTGACCAGCACGGTAGCAATCACACGAATGATGACTGCTCCGACCGTTCCCCAGATAATGACCTTCTTTTGATTGGCCTTATCAACATTCCGCGCCGCCAAGCCGATTACGATCGCATTATCACCAGCTAGTACCAGATCAATGATAATGATGGACAATAATGCGGTTAAAAACTCAATTGACAAAAAATCCATACGTTTCTCCCACCTTCTTTATTTATTTGTTATACTGTACATAGTTCAGCGCTTTATACTAAAAAAGCGCCATTTCGCAGAATCCGGAAACGGCGCTTGACCCCATTTTGGCATCAAAAAAAGACCATTTACCCGGATTCCTAAAATCCTGGCAAAGGTCTCGCTTACAACATTACGTTGCCAATAAAGCCGGGGATTAAGAATCCCGTAATGACGACTTTACTCGCTGAGCTACTCCCCTTTGGGAACTATTCTGTTAGTGGCAGTATAGCATACATTTTTGGGAATGTGAACCCTATTTTTTTCTGTATAAGCAATAAGCCGAACAGGGATATTGAAAGAGGTATGTAAATGAAAAAATGGTTACTCCCCGCGGCTTATGTTTCGCTGCTCTGCATCGCGTTTATCTACAGATATGATTGGCTCGCATGGGCAGACAAGCAAACCTCCTTTCCGGTTCTGCTGCTGCTCGCATTTTTATTCGCGTTAATTCCGTTTATCCCTTACAAGCTGATTATCGCTTCCATTGCTTATGCAGCAGGCGCCTGGCAAGGTGCTCTGATTTGCTGGCTTGGCACTACTTTCGCTGCGTTGGTCGTATACAGTGCCGTACGTACCCTGTTTCGTGACAAAGGACGTGCTTATATGGAGCGTGTTCCCGCACTGGAGCGCTTCAATCAGGTCATGGAGAAAGAGCCTTTTACTGCTGTGCTACTGGCTCGCCTGATTCCAGTCATTCCTCAGGCAGCTGTAAATGTATATGCCGGAGTAGCAGGGTTTCCTTTCTGGAGCTTTATGCTAGGCACAGCGATCGGCAAGCTTCCAGCAATTGCAGTGTATGCTTATGCAGGCGGTACCTTTGCGGAACATCCAATCACGGGTTTGTTTATTTTACTGCTATATACTGCACTGGTAGGTGGCGGATTTGTACTTTACCGAAAAAGAGTTAGGCGCGCCAACAAAACATGATAGCAATGAGTTTGTACCGGTTCTGTAGAATGTTTGATTGCTTTTTTTGGGACACACTACAGCTACGCAGCTGAGTACTTTCTGATGTTTCGTTGGATTTTGCAAAAATCCCGTATATAATTTAATTGTAAGCTATTTAAATAACAACTAATTAAACATTCTCAGATTGGAGTGATAAAATATGAGCACCAACAATCCAAACACGGTAGAAAAGGCAACTTTTGCGGGCGGCTGCTTCTGGTGCATGGTCTCCCCTTTTGAGGAAATGCCCGGTATTTTGAAGGTTAGATCTGGATATACAGGGGGACATACCGAAAATCCTACCTATGAAGAGGTATGCTCTGAAACAACGGGACATGTGGAAGCCGTGCAGATTACATTCGACCCCCAAGTGTTCCCGTATGAAAAACTGTTGGAGTTATTTTGGCAACAGATTGATCCAACGGATGAAGGTGGACAATTTCACGATAGAGGTTCATCCTACCAAACGGCTATTTTCTATCATAATGATGAACAACGCATCAAGGCAGAGGCTTCCAAAGAAGCTCTCGCTCAAAGTGGCCGTTTTGACAAGCCCATTGCAACATCTATTCTGCCTGCCGCAACTTTTTATGAAGCAGAAGAATATCATCAGGACTATCATAAGAAAAACCCCGCTCACTACAAACGCTACCGCAAAGGGTCGGGACGTGAAGATTTTATTGAGCAAAATTGGGCTGCCAAGATTGATAAGTCCGGGCTCAAAGATCGGCTGACGCCTATTCAATACGAAGTAACACAAAAAAACGCGACCGAGCGCCCATTTCAAAATGAGTTTTGGGATCATGAAGCTGAAGGCATTTACGTGGATATCGTATCAGGAGAGCCTTTGTTTAGTTCACTGGACAAATATGATGCGGGTTGCGGCTGGCCTAGCTTTACCCGTCCGTTGCGCAGTTACAATGTCAAAGAAAAGACCGATCTCAGCCATTTCATGATTCGTACCGAGGTGCGAAGTCGCGAAGCAGACTCCCATTTAGGGCACGTATTCGATGATGGTCCAGGTCCAGAGGGTTTGCGTTATTGTATCAATTCTGCCGCGCTCCGCTTTGTGCCTCAGGAAGACTTGGAGCGTGAAGGATATGGAGCATATAAGTCATTATTTGAAAAGTAAGCAGCCGTAAAATCATTAAGGCTGACCCGGAATCATCTTTATTAGATGGTCACGGGTCAGCCTTTTTTGGATATGGCAGCACATCTTTACGATCTAGCTCATCACCCACCCAAGCCAAATGGCTAGCGGTACCAGCAATAGCTGAGCTAATAAAGTTCCTGCCAAACGCGAGATGATCATCCAACCGTACACACTATTCATCCGAATTAGGGGTAGCTCCCCTCGTAGCGTTTTTTCTGACAACACCGCCAATCTTGGATCAATTAACAAGGTCAACAATACCGTTGCGACGCCATTGATTAAGCCTGACGACATTGACATTGCCGTACCTTGGGCGGGCCATAGAAATGACGCATACAAGGCAGATACCACTCCAGTTGTATAAATTGCGGTAACGGCAATATTTAAAATAATTAGACGCTTGGGGATCACTCCACTGATCAGGGAGGTAAGCATGGACCAGCTAGGGCGCTTTATTTAGTAGCCTGCATGCTTCCAGCGATTTCGACTCATTAAATGACGTATTAAAGCTGGAATAGATCCAGTATGCTCCAAATGCACAATCCATCTGGCTGACATGCGCACCACTGTTGGATACAGTAATATAGCAAACATAGTTCCAACGGTGGCGGCCAGCAGTACCCCGTGCATATACAGTTCCAGTCTCGTATCCGTTCCGCCCAATTGTGCTGACTCTTTAGCCTGATCGACCATCCCTCCAAGTAAAGGCCCCTGCGCCATATTGGAGGTGCGTGAAACCAACAGCAGCATTCCGGCCACGGTTAAGGCCAATCCAATCCGACGTGCTCGCAAACCACCAAGCCGAAGAGCATAAGACAAACTATCGGTAGTATGAATGATGATGGTTAGTAAAAAAACGAAACCCCAGGCAAGCAAATGTTCCACTCCTTTTTCTGGTATTCTGCACACCATTATACGCCTTTTCTCAAGATATATTTTACAATACATTCATTACTTTAATTTTTGTTTGTCTAAGCCAACAACGGGTAATACATAGTACAACACCTGCTAAAAAGGAGTGTGCAACAATGCCTTGGAACAAACATGATTACCCGCCATCCATGAAAAATCTGGAACCCCGGGTGCGAGAAAAAGCCGTTGATATCGCTAACGCTCTACTCCGCGAGGGCTATGAAGAAGGGCGTGCTATTGCGATTGCCACTGCTCAAGCTGAGGAATGGAACGATAATCATCCTGTAGAAGAAAATAAGAAGCAGTAGAAAAAATACAAAAACAGCATTCAAGTTACAATGGGTATGACCAAAATTTTGCTTTTTCTAATTCTAAAGAGTCCTTCATGTGTTGCTGAACGTGAATTGCCGAGCGATCAAAGAAGAGGGAGATGAAGCTGAATACAGCGAAAGGGTGTTACGTAAGAAGATTTCTCTCCTGACGTAACACCCTTTCCTTATTGACGAAGGCTGTGGACGACCGGCACTGTTTTGGTAACTACCTTTTTAGCGGGAATAGCCGCTGGCAGTACCTTTTTCACAGGTCGGTGCAATTGGAACGTGGTCGTCCATGTAATTATTTTTCCGGCAAGCCACACAGCCAGTATTGTAAACATTGTTTCCTTTACAGGCAGATACAACAGCGATAATCCTAGCACGATGATGTCACTGACAATAAACACGTTGCCGATTTTCCATCCGCGCCACTCGCTCACCAGCAGAGACAAAATATCATCGCCCCCGGTTGCTCCACCGAATCGCAGTACGATTCCGGCTCCTAAACCTGTGAGCACCCCACAAAGTAGAGCTGCTATTAGCAGATTTCCATGCAGGTCTATAACCAGAGTCGAGTATTTCTCAAATCCTGCATAAAACAGTGAAAAGGCGACGGCTCCGATTAATGCTAGCATCATAAATCTTTTGCCCTTCAGTACCCATGCCAGCAATATGACAGGAACATCAAGCATCAGCATACTCCATGCTGGAGATATGCCAAACGCATAATGCCCCAGCAGAGCTAAGCCTGCAAATCCGCCCTCTGACAAATGATTCTGGGCGTTAATGTGATAGTACGTAAAAGCTAAAATGCATGTTCCGAGCAACATGACAGCAATCTGTCTCAGTGCTCCATTGTTCACGATAGATTCGTAAGTTTTCCTCATACAGGCTCCCTCGGTTTCTCGTAAGTTTGATGTGGATGAACCCACTCTTACGGAAGCAACCTGGTAAGATGTGCCTGGAGGACTTGGTCCTTCGCATGTACAATCCCCTCTTCCGCAGAGTTGGCTTTCGCAACTTGACGTTACTCCGCGGAAAAGCTAAGTATAAGACAGATCAAATCGTTTCCAAATCGTCCTTTGGGGAAGTATCCTTCGGGGACACATGGTATCCTGATCCTTTCTTTTGTGGAATAAAACTCCGACATTTCTGTGGTGCATATAATTCTATAATTTATTATACCACACCTTGTCACCTGCTAAACAGCTTGCTTTTTTGCTGCACCATATTTTATTTTATGTGTGAGCATGCTTTATTGTATGTGCGAGTTGACGCATTATACCAAAGGTTTGGCGAGTACACATTCAATGACCTGAGTGTGTTTTATTTTCACTTGGAGTTATTACCCTTAGTTTGGCTGTTCTGCGCTGATTGGCCATAAATACGCCCCCGAGTATAAGAACCAGACCGGTCAGCACGTTCCAGCCGATATGCTCATTCAGAAGTAAAAAGCCCCATACGATGGCACTCACGGGTACAAAATACGTTACCGAAGAAGCGAATTCCGCACTCCCCCGCAAAATCATATAGTTGAACAAGATATATGCTACCCCTGAACCCAAAACTCCTAGTCCTATTAGGGAACCTAATACTCCTGGAACAGAAACGATCGACAAATCTGGTCTCTCTATAATTACCATCATAATACCACCCCCTGCTGCCGCACCAAACAGTGTCGCAAAGGTCGCCTGATACATGGAAAGATTGGAAAGAAAACGTTTGGAGAGCTGTGTTCCAAATCCGTAGCAGAGAGTCGCAAGCAGCATACATCCAAAACCTACCGGATCAACAGAAATAATAGAGGCAGGATTAATACCCAATAAAATAATAATTCCTATAAAAGCGAGCCCCATTCCTAACCACTGCAGGCGATGAAATATAGCTCCGAAGAAGACAAGACCCACCAACATAGTCCATATTGGCGTGGTGGCATTCAATACAGAAGCCATGCTGCTAGCTATTCTGGTCTCACTAAAACCAATCAATGTCCATGGTAAAACCATGTTGACACATGCTACCAGAATAACCGATTTCCACGGAATGCTTTTGATTTTAAACGGCTTGCGTATAAGAAGCATTAATAAGATGATAAAAATAAGACCAAAACTGGATCGCAGAAATACAATGGTCCACGGTCCTACTTGATGTAGCAATAACACCTTAATAAACATAAAAGAACCGCCCCAAATAAGGCTCAACAATAATAAAGCTACATATAACGAACGTGACAATATGTAAACCTTCTTTCTCGACTTTCTTAAGTTAAAAGTAGAAAACGACCGCTATCAGAACGCTATCCCTTCTATGTAAGTTTTTTATCCATTAGCTTAACACAAATTTTGTTTGACTGTCATCGGTCATATACGAAAGAATCTTTACCACAATGGCACATGGAATTAGGACTTCCTAACACTTTTCCAATAATTGATGATTGCTTTGGCAACAGAAAAATCCCTATGATGAGGTATATCCAGAACGTATGTTCTATATACTTATTATATATTGTACTTTCACTCCGCGTAAAGGAGATATTTATGACAAACAAAAAGGTACTTGCTAACAAGCATAAAGCTCCTCTGCCTTCTGAAGAAGACGCAGGACTGATCAAAATGTGTGTACTTCTAACACTTGTACTGGATGTGCTGGAGCGAGACATTCGTATTATGAATATCTCTCCTCTAAAAATGCCCGATTTGTATATTCGTAGCCTGACTGGAGTACAACAGCGCGTAACTGTTCAATTAGCAGACACAAAAGCACGAATGAAAAGACAGGGAGTGAAAATATACAGCGAAATCCGAAATCATGAAGGCGTAGAGGTTTTGTATGTATGCCGCGGTTACCAAAGACGATTTTTCATGCTTTCATCCTTTGCCCGCAGTGAGGTTCGGCGTAAACTCGGATACTACCTGGGAATTGATCTGACCCAAGACTATGACCCCTTATAATTTCGCCTTGCCTACTTGCCTGAACAAAGAGAAAATTTTAAAGCCCATTGGTTACATGCAAATAATTTGGCTCGTATTTTCAAAAAGGAGGAATCTAAAATATGAAAAAAGAGCAGAGCCGCATAAAATGCTGGCTCTACTCATAATTACAACAGGCTGCTGGGATCAGGACAGCTTAAAGGATGCCAGATTGGCAAATGCATCGATTTATGATCTTACTCCTAAGGGCCTACTCCAGCAAACACTAGAAGTTGTAGATGAATCTCAAACCAATGAAGGTAAAGTACCAATGAAGTTTATTCAGGCACCGAGAATTCTGTCCGACAGATGTACCGGAGCCTGACTATCCAACTTCCCATTCAAGGTAGCCATTGTAATGGAATAGCGTTGGAATAAGGAGTATCCCCGTGTCCGTTTTCATCCGCAGGTCACTGTCAATATTGTTGGAAACGGTGTTCTAAACTAGATCGTCCATGTTGCTTAGTTGTTGGATTGATCAGTCGTTGGTTCAGGATCGATAACCTCATCAGGCTGAGTTTTTGGAGCACCACTCTGGTTCTCTGATTCAGAAGGTGTCTCCGGCACGTTTTCAATAGAAGGTTGCGAAGTATCTGTTGATGGCACATCGTTATTCTCATCAGGCGGTTCGATCTCTGCGTCTGTGTCAGGAACAGAAGGAACTGTTTCCTCTGGTGGAACCTCCTCTTGATCTGTTGCTGGTACCTTGATCTCAGGGACATCTTCTTTCTTGATATCTGGTTTGGACGGAACTACTGGTCTAGCAGAACGTGGAAGCTGTTCTCTTCCGACTTCGGTCGGCACGTACTTTTGGTTAAACCAGTCAGTCACGAGGTGACCTGATTGGCGGGAATAGCGCCCTGGCAGCTTACCTGTAAGACTAGATACCGTAACTTTCACAACGCCTTCCGGCTGTATAAAATGCTTATTCTTAAAAAGCTCAGGCTGGTCCTTGACCGCCTCATTCATGATCAACGCCCACACCGACTGTGCTCTGGTGTGACCTTCTTGAGATAATGTATTAACCTGTTGACGATAACCAGCCCATACGCCTAGCGTAACGTCAGGTGTGTATCCCATAAACCACACATCACCAAAGTTCTGTGTCGTACCCGTTTTACCCGCAATATCAATGGTACCGTAGCTCTTAAAAGCTTTTTGCAGACGTTTGCCAGTTCCTCTTGGGTCTGATATAACGGTTCTGAGCATATCCGTCATCAAAAATGCGGTTTGCTGCGAATATACACGTTTCGTCTGTGGTTTAAATTCATATACAATCTTACCGTTGGCATCTGTAATTTTACTGATCAAGTGAGGGGCATTATACACGCCCATATTGGGAATTGTTCCGTATGCTGCGGTCAGTTCCTCGACAGATACCCCCTTACTAAGTCCACCTAGAACTCCTGTTTGAGCATGTTCATCCTGCGGCTGAATCGTCGTAATTCCAAGAGAACGCACAAAATTCCAAGCGTTTGGAATTTTAACTTCATATAAAAACAGCCTCAGTGCAGGGATGTTAATTGACCGATTGAGTGCTTCACGGGCTGTCATAAGCCCCTCATACCTTCTGTTATAATTTTTAGGAATATGATAACCCTTTCGTCCGTCTTTCAATATGATTTGTGAATCATCAATAAGACCGGCGGGCTGAGTGTAGCCCTTCTCCAAAGCAGGTAAGTAAGCAGCAATAGGCTTCATGGCAGAACCGGGCTGACGTGTCATTTGAGTTGCATAGTTCATTTGCTCGGTATTAAAATCCCGGCCCTCGATCATACCGAGGATAGCCCCTGTTTTATGATCAATCATGATTGCCGCAATCTGTTCTAGTCCCTTCTTCTTACTGTATGGAGAAAAATTTTGTGGATTAGCTGCAATCTGTCGCATATTGCTATAAATTTTTTTATTTATCGTTGTATAAATTCGATAGCCGGACCGTTGCAACTCTTCTCGCGTATTTTGAAGAAGTTCAGCATGCTCAGGCTTAGAAATCTCGGCTGCTGTGAGATTCGGATTTTGCTGGAGTGCTAACAGCTGTGCGGCCTCCCGCTCTGTTTCCAGCATCAAATAAGGGAATGTGTTATAGCTTTTTTCGCGATGGGGTGCAAGAGTCGCTCTCACATCAAATTGAAGCGCATCATTATATTCGGACAGTGTGAGCTTGCCTGTTTCCAGCATTCTTCCCAACACAACACGTTGGCGCTCCATCGCTTTGTTGAAACCTTCTTCATCAAAATTCCCTTTACCATCAAAAGCGGAATAAACAGATGGCAGCTGTGGAAGACCTGCCAAATAAGCCGCTTGAGCAATATGAAGCTTATGTAGATCACTTACATTAAAAATTCCTAACGAAGCAGACTTGATTCCATACAAATTGTAACCAGCGGAACCATTACCAAAAGGCATTTTATTTAAGTAAGCCGTTAATATTTTGTCTTTGCCCATAAAACGCTCCATACGTAGTGCCAGCAGCATTTCCTTCACCTTTCGGCTGTCCGTTTTATCCAGACTGAGGAAAACTCTTCGAGCTACCTGCTGCGTCAGTGTACTGCCGCCAGTTTGGCGGTTTTCATTCAAAAGTTTCTGTTTGACAGCACGAGCCGTCCCCTTTAAATCTACACCATGGTGCTCATAAAATTGGCTATCTTCTGTTGAAATGAGGGCATCCACAATGGACTGAGGGACATCCTTCAGGTCAACGAGCTGTCGGTCCTCTTCCATGCGCATTCTTCCAACCGGAGTTACCTGATCATTAAAAAATACAAAACTGGTCAGAGCATTCTCATTTACCTTTTCATATATCAATTGACGTGATCGTACAGGTTCATCATGAACCAGTGCCGCCACATAACCGGAAATAAGACCTCCGGCAAACAGCACTCCAAGTACACCCGCAAGCGAGAACCACTTGATATTAATCAGCAAAACTCTGCCAAAAATGCGCCACCTACTGCGTTTTTGAGATGATGGTCGACGTTTTGGGTTCATAAAAATGGTTTTCTCCCCTCAATATTCATTCATTTCCACTTGTTTTTGTTCAAGATAATATGATACGCCATGCTAGGTTTCCCGTAAACTGTAATGTTCCAAAAAATACATTTCTATTAAGAACACTTGTTCTATATATAATACTACTATAAGGGTATATGTTCAAGAATATTCTGGAATATGATTAATCACATGCCAGGAGAGGAGGTCAACATTGTGAAGGAGCGTGGAAGTAGAACCATATTTCTAGCGGACTGCCAAAGCTTTTACACCAGCGTCGAAAAAGCGGATAATCCCGCATACCAACATAAGTCGCTCGTTGTGGCCGGTGACCCTGCACTTCGTTCAGGCATTATTTTAGCCACGTGTCCGCTGGCCAAAAAACATGGTATATCCACTGCAGAACGTCTGGGGGAAGCTGTAAAAAATGTCCTGACCTTATCATTGTACGCCTGCGCATGCAGCATTATATCGATGTCTCATTAAAAATAACAGAAATCTATAATGAGTATACGGATTTGGTTGAGGTTTTCAGCATTGATGAACAATTTCTGGATATGAGCGGAAGTCTCTCCCTGTTCGGAGATCCGTTGAGTATTGCAAGTGAAATTCAGCGGAAAGTGCTGGCACAAACAGGAGTATGGATTCGAACCGAAGGAAAAGTATAAAACACAGCTAAAATACCAAATAGCATTGTAGTATTAACAAAGTCCAGCAATAATTTTCTAGACTTTAATTCAAAGATTAACAGTTTTTTAGTTTTACCTGTTTCCCAAGAACCCTTCAGACCAATATGTAGTGGGATCTGACCTTGCTCTAGTAATTCTAAATTACATCAGTATATCCCTTCGATTTATTTATAATGCCCCCCGATTTTTAGGGATCTCTCCAGTGCCTGACCAGCTTGGGTCAAAGAGGACGCTCTTACGATAGCTGCGCTACCATAGCGTTCTTTAATTTTATCTGTTGCTTCTTCCAAGGAGCGGATACGCTCATGATCCTCAAAGAAGGAAAGTTGATAAGTTTGGTCGTCAACCAACCCACTTAAAGTGACACCTAAGCGTCGTATCGGCATACCGTTCCAAAAATTATAAAATATTTTTTTTGCTGCGTTGTACACTTTATTCGTATTGTTAGTCGGATCTGTAAGCTTCATTTGCCTGGAAAATCCGGTGGGAGCCTCATATGGGCTACATGTACAACTAACGGTCACGACAGAGCCCATGCACCCCTTACGACGACTGTCTCGACAAACTTCTTCCGAGAGTTCAAGCAGGATGGTCTCTACTTCATTTGGTTCCAAATAATCTTGGGGTAGGGTCATCATATGACTTATCGACTTTTGTGGAGAACTGAAGGTATACGGAGCTACAGGACTCTCATCTAGACCATTGGCTGTTTTCCACATGACCTCCGCCTGTATATCCGACTGTTTTCCAAAACGAGCGCGAAATTTAGACTTAAGGTCTGGTAGAGACGTTCTAGCAATATCACCAATGGTTGTCATACCAAGCCGCTCAAAATGGGACGACATCCGCGAACCTACCCCAAACATTTTATTAACTGGCTGTGGCCAGAGCAGCTGCTTTAATTCTGTCCTGGGCAACGTGAATATACCGCTTTTAATTTTTTTAGCCCAAATATCGGTTGCGCTTTTGGCAAGAACCTTATTGGAACTGATTCCTATTCGTACCCAAACCCCGGTTTGTAAAAGAACCTTCTTTTGGATTTCTCTTGCAACGGTTAAAGAATCTCCAAAAATTTTAAAACTACCCGAAATGTCCAGAAACTGCTCATCGATACTAAACACCTCTACCAGGTCGGTGTATTCCTTGTATATATCCGTAATTGCTAAAGAGACATCGATATAGTGTTTCATACGGGGACGGACGATCACAAGCTCAGGACACTTCTTGAGGGCTTCACCGAGCCGTTCTGCCGTAGACACCCCGAAACTTTTGGCCATAGGACATGCTGCTAAAATAATTCCAGACCTGCGTGCAGGATCGCCTGCTACCGCAAGCGGTTTATTTTTATACTCTGGGTAGGAAGCTTTTTCTACACTCGCATAAAAACTCTGGCAATCCGCCAAAAGAATTGTCCGCTCAGTTGTTTTAGTCATGCTGCACCCTCCAAAAAAACGATCATATACGTACGAACATGTATTCTTATTTATTATAATACCAAACATTAGTTCTGTATTCAGGTAATTTATAGGATTATGTAAATTAATCATCAAAGATTGGGTATCTGGTACGAGCGTGGATCATCACATTATTTCTGTGATCATAAAGGCCAAGAAAGCTTAATGTGCTCGTGGGGGATGAGGATCGGAACGGAATTCTGGTTGGCTGGGCTTCATCTTTTAAATGTCAACAAAAATAAAGAACCAATGTATAACATTTTATCTTGTCTTGAAAAAGCGGAAACTTGGTATACACATTTGAATTCAATTATAAAAAGGCTTTCTTCAACAATGTCGTAGGTACATTTCCGCTGTATGGACTGAATTCCATGACATTTATAGTTCCCAATGTACTTTTAATTTCTTGAAAAGCTCTAGTAAGCTGTGCTTTGTTAGTAATATCCGCAGCAAAACCTTGAGCCTCAATTTAGTTAATTGCTCAGTATACTGGTCTAGTTTCTCTTATGTTCTTGAAATCATAGCGAAATCCGTGTTTACCAAACGTCTTAGCCAGTGAAAAGTCCAATCCGGGATCTGCTCCAACTATGACCAATGATATCAATGCAAATTCACTTCTTCTCTTTTTAAATTCTTATGAGCTAATTTACTAGCGTATTTATAAATTAGAAAAGCGGACGAGCAGCAATTCGTCCGCTCTATTGTAAGTCCTGTCTTTCAGATAAGTGCTTTTGATGATGTTTGTGTCTATTGAGTTATCCTCGAAAATACGACTTAAAAGGTAGATGTATCAATAACAAATCGATATCGTACATCATTTCGGATAAGTCGCTCAAAATCTTCGTTGATTTGATTGGTGTGAATTACCTCAATTTCAGGGACAATACCATGCTCTGCGGAGAAATCAAGCATTTCTTGGGTTTCAAGAAGATCGCCTCCAGGCGTTGCTGCAATTCTGCGACGACCCATAAGCAAACTGAGCGTATTAAATTGGTTCGGCTTACCGGAATCACCGATGATAACAAACGTACCATTTATATTAAGCATGGATAGGTAAGCATCTAAATTAAGACTTGCAGAGATCGTGTTGAAAATCACATCAAATTGACTAGCTAGCGTCGAGAATGTGTCAGGATCGTTCGTTGCATAGTAATGATCGGCGCCAAAACTTAGCGCATCGCTTTTCTTATTCATTGTCTGACTCAAGGCCGTAACTTCAGTTCCTAATGCATGGGCATATTTGATAGCTAGGTGGCCGATACCTCCAATACCGACGATAGCGACTTTTTTGCCTGGACCTACTCCCCAATGTTTCAAAGGATAGTAAGCCGTAGCTCCTGCACAGAGTAGTGGACTGGCAACATCTAAGCCCAAACTATCTGGGATCTGAAGTACGTAATTTTGCTTCACTACAATTTTTTGACTGTAACTACCGTAAGTAATATTTCCATCGTATTCTACGGAATTATACATCATGACCATGCCCTTTTTACAGAACATATTCTCACCACGTAGACAATTCTCGCACTCTCCACAAGAGTTCACGAGAGGCCCTACTCCAACCCGGTCACCCACTACAAACTTAGTTACTTCCGTTCCAACCGCTTCTACAATTCCTGTCATTTCATGACCGGGAACCATTGGGAATTGAGAGTAACCTCCATCATTATGGACCATATGAACATCGGTGTGGCATACACCACTATACTTAATATCGATTAGAACATCATCTGGGCGCAGTTCCCTCCGTTCAATCATCGTCCGTTCAAATGGCGCATTCGCACTGGGAACACTCAATGCATGAACTTTACACATACTTGTTATACCCCTTTCATTTTTCATATTATATATTTCAGATATCAGCTAAATTGTTGTATTTGAATTGTATTCGTATCCCTATCTCATCCCCCTTCATACACTATTTACAGCCTACACTTAGGTACAGCGTGATAACGCATCTAAGGTTGTCTTAATGGATACTTATAGTTTAAAACTCCAGATCTATGGTTAACATAGCCTGATTACAGACAAAGTTGTCCCTATTACTGATTATTAGGAAAGAAAATGAATACAAAAAGCCCCTCAACTTCAGGAAAGCAGAGGGGCCATCGTAAACCTTATTATTGCTCCGTACTTATTTATTCATATAAGGGCTAATAACCTTTTGGCAGTAATCCCAAACTTTTATTTCGTTTTCTACAGAATAATATCGATCCCGTGGTTTTTCCTCCTTCATGTTACCAAAGAATTTCCCATTAACCTTTTCTACTTCTTGTGATGTGGCCAAATATACGGTTGTAGCTGCTCCTTTTTCTGGCGTATTCATGAATGGAAGTGCCAACTTAAACACTATATTATTAATAAAACCTTTATCGTTGTCTTGTCCAAATCTAGTCGCAACAGCACCAGGATGTAACACGTTCGCAGTTATATTTTTCAGTCCCCTTCTCATTAGTTCAGCTGACCAGTGTCTTGTGATCCAAATCGTATACAATTTGGAGGATGCATACGCACCGGACGAGGTGTAGTCCTTTTCCAACTGTAAATCGCTGAAATCTGGTTTTTTGGCAATCCTATGTGTTGCGGAAGAGGTATTAATGATCCTTGCTGAGGGTCTTTTTGAAAGAACATCTAATAATAACTCTGTTAAGAGCAATGGTGAAAATACATTAAGGGTCATTGTCTTTTCAAGTCCCTCCTTGGTTAGCTCCCTATCTTTACTGAATATAGCACCAGCATTGTTAATCAGGACATCCAACCGATCGTATTTCTGTTTAAAAGCTGCAGCCATGCGTTTGACCTCAGCAAGAGAAAACAAATCACCTGTTATAATGTCCACCTTATTGTTGCCTGTTTTAGCAATTATCTCTTCACATACTTTCTGTGCTTTGTTTTGATTCCGTCCATGAATGATCACAGTGTGTCCCTGCTTTGCCATGGTTTTCGCCGCAACTTTTCCGATTCCATCAGTAGCTCCAGTAATAAGGATGATTTTTGTAATCATCGTAATTCTCCTTTTCATTTAAGTAATATATTTATACTGCAACCCATTCGATTAGGTACATATCCAGGTTACTGATGATATTGTCCAGATTACTGATAAATAGTTCTGTAATTCAAACAAGTTTATCGTGGATTAGACTATGTCTTACTTGAAATTCAAAGGATATGATAAGAAGAGCTTTCTATTTGCGAGGAATTGTTTTGTTCATAAGGAGGGCAAATCATGTTAACGGTTGAATCAATATCTGACTTACATGAATTACTCGGATACAATAAACCTAAACATCCATTAATTACTGCGATGAATTTTGAAAATGCTAATCCATCGGAAACCATGTTTAACACTGACGTCATGTTGAATTTTTATGTGATATCTCTAAAAAGTGGTACTCAATGTGATTTTAAATACGGCAGAAAAAACTCTGATTTTCGTGAAGGCAGCCTTGTTTTCACAGCTCCTGGTCAAATCATGATTTCTGAGGGCAATTATACACCTGAATATTCGGATGGCTGGATGCTTTGTGTTCATCCTGACATGATCAGAGGAACCACACTATGGTCAAAAATATCCGAGTACAGCTTTTTTGAATACGAAGCAAATGAAGCCTTGCAGCTCTCTGAACAAGAGAGAGAGACGATTGAACGTATAGTGAAGAACATTGAGAATGAATACAGTAAAAATATAGACCTTTACACGAAAGAACTCGTTGTGTCCAATTTGGAATTACTCTTAAACTACGCTAAACGCTTTTATGGCAGGCAATTTATCACTAGAGCAGTGGTTTATAAAGACGCCGTCACCAAGTTCGAAGAGCTTTTAAATGAACTGTGTACTGTGGATATTATTGAAAGATCAGGTACACCAAGTGTAAAAGGTCTTGCTCAAGCAATGGGGTATTCACCTAATTATCTTTCGGACATGCTAAAAAAAGAAACCGGTAGAACAGCTCAGGATTTTATCAAATCCAGGGTGCTGGAACTTGCAGAAGACTTGCTTTTAACGACTAAAGAGCCTATTCATCTAATTGCTGAGAAGCTTGGATTTGAACAGCCTTCTAGCTTCACAAAATTTATAAAAACGCACTTAGGTTTGAGTCCAATGGATTTCAGAAGACAGCATTTGGTATGAATAAAATTAAAAAAGGGTTTGTCTCTATGTTTATTTTGAGACAAGCCTTTTTCCTAATGCTCATCCTATCCATTGAAATAGAATAAAAACATTATGTTGACACCTTTTGGGCCTCTCAAAACTGTAAAACATCATCGAATTTATTAATTATTATAAAATACAACTAAATAAGCTTGTCCGAATAACACACCTATCTTAACCACCTGTAATCAGGAAGTTGCGCAACGAAATTTCTGCCATGTACAAAGCTGTTCTGTCACATATATTAATGCACCACATTTTTGACTGTAGTAAAGTACAGCAAACGGATAATCTTTCTATTATTTATAAAAATGCTTTTACAGCGAGAGGAATTTGGGGCCTTGCGAATGAATGGGTAATTCGTGGAAAGAAAGAACCCCCGAAGATATGGAGATGCTATTTCAATCTCAAAAGCTACTCACCTGAAAACTACTTCCTTTGAAAGTGGTTACGCGTCCTATGACCGCTGTTAAACACAAAATTCCAAAAAAACTCTATGCAAATGGTTAAACCATTCACATAGAGTTTTCTCATTATCCGTTTACTTCCGAAAGCTAATATTTTTAATATTTCTCAATATTTCCCCCTCGGTCAGCCGCAATCTGTAGCTTGCAGCGCTGGACGAGAACGGGTACGCTACAAGCTATCTCAAAAGGTACGGGGGTGTAATCAGCGCATTCCGCTAAATTCAATTGCTAAATCTCAGAGCTTGACCAGACTAATCAATCCCACTCCGACCATGATTACCGTAATGCCGGCCAGTAGACGAAGCCATTCCCCGGGACTCTTCTTTTCCCTGAAAATCAGAATACTGCCAACGCAGGAGATGGCGATACTCGCCTGAGAGATCGGAAAACTGGCAGCGACTCCAATAAGCCCATTCGAAATGAATAGCGCCAAATTTGCCACGCTCCACGACAAACCCGTAGACAAATTGCGCAGCACCTGAACCAGATGAAGCTTCTGCCCTCCCTTACAGTTCATTAAAAGCGCAGAACACAGCATGCCAAGTGATTGCGGTAAGATGACCGACAGACCGGAAACATGAAAGATTTGATTAATAATAACATACAAGGTTAAGGCTATACCCGAACAAACCAACATGACAAGAATTTGAAGGGGCAAAGGCTTGGACAAACCACTTGATTTGCCCTGATAGCTCGTCAGCAAGATGCCAGACAAAATAAATATAAGCGCTGCTAATCCAATACCAAATTGGTACCCAGTCGTCCATTCGCCCAAGATTAGTGCTGCAAAAAGCGTCGTTCCCATAAGTTGTAGCCCACAAATAATAGGAATGGCCGTTGAAACGCTTACTTTCTGGAAAGCTTGAAATTGAAGCAACTGTCCTACGGACCAAAACACACCTGAGACAAAGCTCACAATAAATGGTGTGATTTGAAAGTTAACAGGTGAGTACGAATACAGGCACAGTGCGAACAATACGGCACCGATGACCGTCCCCGTCAGTTGCTCGCGAGGACTGGCTTTTGTCATTTGCGCCAGTATGGGCATGAATCCCCAGCCTATGGCTGGAATAAAGGCAATGAGTGTATCCACATGCAGTTCCCCTCTCGTAAAGTGAGTCCTTCCGTGCAATCCTTTAAAATACCATGCAAGAAAAACCAACAGCTTTACGATATCAAAATACACCCACCTCAATCACCAGTATTTTTAGAAGATATATATAGCAAAATCAAAGAATATTTTCACGATAAGCGCTGGGAGAAATGCCCATCATTTTTTTAAACGCCCGTGAAAAGGTCAGTTGATCCGAGTAACCGACCGAATTGGAGATTACTTGAATAGAGTAACTGGTATCCTGTAACAGCTCGCATGCCTTTTTAATCCGAATGTTCATTAAATATTGCTTTGGTGTTTCGCCTATTTCCTGCTTAAAAACAGAGGTTAAGTAATTTGGGTGAAGGCCGAGATACTCTGCCACCTCATTGATTTGAATGCCACCGTTGTAGTTTTTCTCCATATAGTTGATAGCTTGAACTGAGTAGGGAAGCTCTTGTTTCACAGGCGTCGTTTCACCCGATTCATGCACCAGCTTGGCGAGAATATGGCACAAATACCCCTGAATAGCCAAGGATGAAGAAAGCGTATTATTCCCTATACGAAGCATTTCAAGAATGGTCGAATGAAAAAAAGTGATGTCTCCGATACTTACCACATACGGATTATCCTGAACAAGAGAGATGTTCTGCAAGTACATTTCGGATTTGATCCCCATAAACCCCACCCAGCTGTACTCCCATGGCTCGTACTCATCAGCTTGATAATAAGCGGCCTTATTGGCAGGGATTAAAAAAGCCTGTCCTTTCTCTATGTTATATGTTTCCTTATCTAATACCAGTTTGCCTCTCCCCTTTAATACAAAGTGGATAAGATTGAAATCCCTGGCGATAGGCCCAAAGTCCTGGTTGGGAGAACAAGGCTCGGAACCACAATTATATAGGATTAAATCTGTAATATTTTTATGTTTTGAACTGGTACGTGTATCTACAAATTGAATCATATTCTCACTCATTCCTAACCTCCACGTTTCAGAATTTAAAAGTTAACCAAGGGCGGTGTTCCCGTAACAAATATAGCATAAATTAAGAATTATGTTATAAGAGCTAAAAAGAAACTTCAACCTGTGAATATTTGCGACAATCTTTGTTTTTGCTATCATCTGCTTTAGAAAAATCATGTACTCCTCCTGCAGCTTTTGTTATTCTGTATCTCAAGATAACGCTTACAAGTTTGCGTTAAACGTATCATTACAGCTGTTATGATCGTCAATTTTTGAAAGGGGTTAAAACATGCTTACTTCTGCATCTGCAAAAAATAATGACAAAGTCAGTTTAAAAACGCTGATCTCTTACTCACTGAGTAGTTATGGGATGAATGTTATTTACAATTTAACCGCCGTTTATCTTATGTTCTTCTATACTGACAGCTTTGGATTGAATGCGCTTGCAGTCGGGACATTACTGATGGTGGCACGGGTGATTGACGCGGTAGTTGATATCTTTATCGGCATTGCAGTCGACAACACGAATACGCGTTGGGGGAAGTTTAGGCCTTACATGTTCATCGGGGCTTTCTTGGTAACACTCACCACCTTCGCACTCTTCCTCAGTCCGGACCTTTCTTCCGCCGGGAAGCTGGTTTATGCCTATGTTACCTATATCGCTTGGAGCATTAGCTATTCCATATTGGATATTCCGTATTGGTCACTGTCCGCCGCTATAACCAAAGATGCTGCAGAACGAACCAAGGTCGTGACTGTTCCTCGTACGGTTGCAAGTGCCGGCTTGTGGACGGTCAATGTCGTAGCGCTTCCCCTCGTCCATTTCTTCAACGGCTGGGCTGGAGCGGTTGCTGTACTTTGTGGCCTGTTCTTCGTCTGCATGATGTTTACGGTGTTTGGCGTAAAAGAAAAACACGTAGTGCCTCGCCATGAAAAACAAACGTTAAAAGGAGTACTCCGCCTATTCTTCATTGAAAACCGACCTTTGCGGCTGTTGATCATCTCGTTTTTTATTATCGAAATGACTGCCAACATTCGTAATGCCTTTACTTTGTATTATTTCAAATACAACCTAGGTGCCGAAGCATTCATTCCACTGTTTATGGGACTAACCGTGGGATTTCAAATCGCAGGTAATGTCGCAGTTCCGTTCATTGCCAAGTGGATCGGCAAAAAAGGCACTAGCATAGCAGGGGTGCTAATCACCTCCATATCCATGATAGCTCTTTTCTTCTGCGGCAACTCTATTGTACTTGTCTTTATTCTCAGCTGTATCATTTCTTTCGGTGTGGGGCTGAACTATGTTGTCATGTCCACAATGCTAGCAGATTGCGTCGATTATGGAGAGTGGAAAACTGGAAACAGATCAGAGGGGATGGTTTTCTCAGCTAACGTTTTCCGGGCCAAATTGGCGGCCGCAATCGGCAGCGCCGTGGGTGGTTATGCGCTGGCGTTAGCGGGTTATCAGCCTAATATCGTCCAAACAAATACAACCCTTATTTGGCTCACACTACTATTTACAATTATTCCGGGGGTTCTGACATTTCTCTCCGTATTTCCAATGAAGAATTATGAGCTGACGGAAACAATGAACAGTAAAATTGTCCAGGAGGTTCGGGCAAGACGGGAACAAGGTGAACCATCCGTACAGTAACCGGATTCTGGTCCTTCGCGTGATGCGCTTACTGGAGCAGTCACCGTGCTAACCTTTACAATTTTCTGGGCTAGGGAGCGTTCTCTGCACCGAACAACGGTACGTCCAGGTGTACAGGCCATGGAACGGTTTATCAAGATTGGTGGTTATTACGAATAGAATTTCACACTAAAAGACTACTGCCTATTGCCCGGGGAATGAAAAACAAAAGCCTTAATAAAGCCAAAAAGGATCGCCTAACATCAGGCAATCCTTTTTTTATCTATGCTTCACATAAAACATGGAAAGTGCTTTGAAGCACCCGTTCGAACAGCATCAACGGAACATTCCCCATAGCTTGATCAGATGGAACGTATTAGACGGATCAATTTTTTGTGCCAATACGAAGGCAGTCAGTTGCTCCTCCTGTGTAGCCGTCAATCGCTCGTTTAAAATAGCAGAAGTGGTCTTCACAAGATGACGCACCTTAGCTTTGTTTTGCAGATCTGCTTTGGTCACGCCCTCGATCTGCTGCTTAACCCGCTCCTTGAGCGCACGATTTTTCATTTTTAACTTAATCCGCTCCACCAATTGCGGACTAATTCCATATTGCTGATAGCTCAATGTTGCCACACCTCCCATATCATTCGGTCATTCCCAAATATATGACGGTCAGCCTGTCCATTGTACCTATCTGTTAGAAACGTTTAGAACATCCTCACCATTCATGGTGGGTCAGTCGATAAGATCCCCTTGGAAAATCTGCTCTTTTTGCAAATAACCGCGAAGTGCTTCATACTGCGGAGATGTCCAAAAAGAGGAGTCCTTGATTAGATCAGTTGCATCCTCACGTGCCTTTTCCAGCACCTCAAAGTCCGCTACCATATCTGCTAACCGAAACTCGGGCAACCCGCTCTGCTTGGTGCCAAAGAAATCCCCCGGCCCTCTCAAATCCAGATCGCGTCTAGCAACCTCAAAACCATCGTCCGTATCGGTCATTACCTTCATCCGCTCTTGACCAACCTCCGACTTAGGATCAGCGATCAGTACACAGTATGAGGCATGTGCGCCCCTTCCGACACGTCCACGTAACTGATGTAGCTGGGACAATCCAAAGCGATCTGCATCCATAATAATCATTAGCGTCGCATTGGGCACATCTACCCCCACCTCTACAACCGTGGTTGAAACGAGTAGCTGAACCTCATTTGCATAGAAGGAACGCATAACTTCTTCCTTTTCTGCAGGAGTCATTCGTCCGTGCAACAGCCCAACGCGATAATGTGGAAAAGCCTGCTGCATTTGGATATGCAGATCGATGGCATTCTGTACATCCAGCTTCTCTGACTCTTCAATCAACGGGCAGATTAGATAAGCCTGCCGTCCCTGATCTACCTCACGAGAAATAAAACCGAGCACTCGATCCATCAGTTCGTGCTTCACCCAATACGTAGAAATTGGAATCCGTCCCTTTGGCCGCTCTGATATTGTAGAAACATCCATATCACCAAAAGCAGTAATCGCCAGCGTACGCGGGATCGGTGTGGCGGTCATGGTCAGCACATCGGGGTTGTAGCCCTTGCGGCGCAGTACACTACGCTGGTTGACTCCGAACCTGTGCTGCTCATCCGTTACAACTAGTCCAAGCTGGCGGAAATACACATCCTCCTGAATAAGGGCATGCGTGCCCACCACAATATCCAGCAGACCCATTTGAAGAGCGGCAAGCAACTCCTTACGCTTCTTCCCAGTTGTACTTCCTGTCAGTAACCCCACGCTGATTCCAAAGGGTTCAAACAGCTTGTGAAGCGACCGCATATGCTGCTCGGCCAATATTTCGGTTGGCACCATCAGTGCCCCCTGAAAACCGGAACGTACTGTTGCGAATAAACCGATGGCGGCAACCACAGTTTTCCCCGACCCAACATCCCCTTGGAGCAGACGGTTCATACAATAAGGTGAGCGTAGATCATACAGTATTTCAAGCTCAACCTTCTTCTGTGCATCCGTTAATTCAAAAGGCAAAGCCCTCACAAATTCACGGATCGTGGCGTTATCCACCGTATGCACCACCCCGTCCGCTCGACCACGATTTAACGCTCGGAATGCCTGCATTTTCAGCTGGAATAAAAAGAGTTCCTCATACACCATCCGTCGCCGAGCCTCTTGTCCCTCTCGATTGTCCTGAGGTTGGTGTATACCTGCAATGGCCTGCTTGCGCGGCATCATACTATACTTGCGTACCAGCAGATCTGGCAATATCTCGGGAATCATTTCACCAAACTGCTGGAGCGTCTGATTCATTATTTTTCGCATCCAGCTCTGCGTAATCTTGCCACCTATAGAGTACACCGGTTGAAGTGTCCCCGAACGAGCCACTCCTTTATCAGGGAACTCAGAGTCTGCAACAGTCATCTGCATTCGCTTAAGATCCCATTTCCCAGTCACCACAATTTCACGACCTGATGTTAGCTGATCCTTCAAAAAATGCCGATTAAACCATGTTGCAGTAAACATCCAATCCTCAGCCATCAATTTACAAGTTAACCTTGATTTGCGTCCGTAACGCTGAAGCACCGGAATGCCCATAATTTTCGCCTGTACTGTAATCTTATCTCCGTCCTTCACTTCGCTTAGCGATCGCAGTCGGTAATCTTCATACCGAAACGGATAATATTCCAGCATATCTTGCACGTTAGAAATGCCAAAAGCGTGAAGCTCTCCTTCTTTGAGAGCACTCACGCCGTGTATTTGTTTTAATGGTATTTGATCCAATTGCAGCATATTACCTCTCATCTCCGGCCGGCCATGCAAAAATACCAATCGTTCCTGGTCCCACATGAGTTCCGATCACAGCGCCAAGTTCAGTATATATTTGATCGCCCAGTTCAAAATGCTCTGCCAGCTGAGCCACAAACGCTTCTGCCGCCGAGCGATCTGCCGTATGACCCACAGCAATATTAATTTTTTGGCCTTTTAAATCCCGCTCCAGCAGTTCAATAATTCGTGCTGTCGCTTTTTTATGCCCTCTCGCCTTATCAGCCGAATAAATAATACCTTCTTTGTCAATCGAAAGAATTGGCTTAATGTTAAGCAACGTACCAACCATAGCCGCTGCCTTGCCAATTCGTCCGCCTTTTTGCAAGTATTCCAGTGTATCCACCAGGAAATACAAACAACGACGTTCTCCAAGACGTTCCACACCCTGAATAATTTCAGCCGGGGATTGCCCGGCAGCTGCCAGCTCTGCGGCGTAAACCACGAGCATACCGTATCCGTACGAGGCCGACTTGGAATCCATAACGGTCACTCTATCTTCATGCTTCTCCAACATGGATTTACCCAGCAGAGCGGACTGGTACGTTCCGCTCACACCGGAGGATAAATGGATAGAGATAACCTGGCTCTCGGGGTATTGCTCCAACAGCTCCGTGTACGTCTCCAAAAAACGGGCTGGTGATGGCTGTGACGTTGTAGGTAGTTCATCAGCCCGTACCAGTTCGCTGTAAAACTGTGCAGCTGACATCTCAATACCGTCCAGGTAAGCTGTGCTTCCGAACATCACCGTCAATGGTACAATGACTATGCCGAGACGATCTGCTATTTCCTGTGGAATATCAGCCGTGCTATCTGTCAAAATGATAGTTCTCATCAGTCAGACCTCCTTTGTAGTGGACTACCATGGGTGTGCCAAAGCACATCAGGTTTCCACTGAGAACAGATAAGGATAAATCGGCTGACCACCTTCATGAACTTCCACTTCAACATCCGAATAATTTTCTTCAAGCCACGCAACAAGCTGATCTGTCTCTTCTTGTTTTGCGTCCGAACCTGTAAGAATCGTAACAATTTCATCGCCATTCACCAGCATTTTCGCCAGCAAAAGACGGGATGTTGCCATTAATTGCTCCTCAGTCGCCACGATCTTAGAATCCTGAATACCAATGTAGTGGCCTGCTGTAATATGCAGATCATCAAGTGTCGTATCCCGAACCGCATAGGTCACTTGTCCAGACTTCACACGGGTAACTGCGTCCCGCATATTATCTTGGTTTACCTCAAAGGCTTCTTCCTCTTGGTAAGCAAATGCTGCTGCAATGCCCTGAGGAATTGTTTTGCTTGGAATCACCGACACCAAACGTTCCACCTCTAGCAATTCACGCGCTTGTTCAGCAGCCAAGATTATATTGGAATTATTTGGCAGAATAAAAATATGTTGAGCCGCAATCGAGCGAGCCGCATTCACGAAGTCTTCTGTGCTCGGATTCATCGTCTGACCACCCGAAAGGACAACATCAACACCCAAGCTTCTGAAAATATCAGCAATCCCTTCACCAGAAGCCACAGCTATAAAGCCAAAAGGTGCTAGCTCATGAGCTGGAGGCTCAGATGGCTCCTCCTCACGTGCAGGCTCTGTTGGTATTTCTGCAAACCATTCAGGCTCAGGAGCACCATCCATACCTGCAGACAGCAAATCACGATGCTGCTCGCGCATATTCAAAATTCGAATCTGTGTAATTTCCCCGTAACGCAGCGCAAGATTCAAGACTTCACCTGGAGCCTTCGAATGCACATGAACCTTGATGACATCATCATCCGAAATAACGATAATCGAATCACCATCTACTGACAACGCTTTCCGGAAAGCTTCCTCATCAAAATTTGTACCTTGCGCTTCGCCCAATTGTCGATTAATAAAAAACTCCATATCATACAAAAATTCAATATTTTCCGTTTCGAGCTTCGCCTGCGCAGAAATCGGCGCATCTGGGGAGGGAGCAACAGGCGCAGCTGTAGGTCTCTCCGATACATAAGGAGCAAAAACCGGGCGTACACTATCGCCTTTTGAAGTTGGAGATGTCACCAATCCGCTTCCAAGATGCTGCATAAATCCTTCATAAATATACACAAGTCCTTGTCCACCCGAGTCTACAACCCCTACTTGCTTCAGTACAGGGAGCATGTCCTGCGTCATGGCAAGCGTTTCCTTTGCTTTGGCAAGCACTTCTTCCATCAGTTCTGTGATGTCGTTCGTCCGGCGCGAGAAAAACACAGCATGTCTGGCCGCTTCCTTCGCCACGGTAAGAATTGTACCCTCCACCGGCTTAACCACCGCCTTGTAGGCCGCATCCACCCCGCTCTGCAATGCCGATGCGAACTGAAGGGTATTCAATTCCTCGTATGGGGCAGCGTAACGGCTGAAGCCACGGAACAACTGAGACAGGATAACCCCTGAATTGCCGCGGGCCCCCATCAGCAAGCCTTTGGATAAGATGCCGGACATGACACCGATGGAGGAAGAATCTCCCCTCTTCAATTCCGTTACGCCCGCGCTCATCGTCAGATTCATATTGGTTCCCGTATCACCATCTGGCACCGGGAATACATTTAGTGAATTGACATGCTCCGCATGCTGCTGTAATTGTTCCGCCCCGGCTAAAACCATCGCGGTAAAGTCTGTTCCATTCAAAGAACGATTACTCAAGAGAATTCCCCTTCCTAGCTTAATACAATTGTTTTACAATCCATCTTCACAACACATGTTCAAGGTTCAATTGAATTATACTAAAGCCAGACGACGAATACGAATGTCACCCTTTCGTAAGCTTCCGTAACCATCCTCTGGTTTCTTTCCACAGCTCATATAATATGAAAAACCAGTCAACTGCCCAACAAAAAATCATTGGCCGGAATGATGATTATGGTCCCGCCTCTGAACTGCCCGGCATGACTGGAATAAGAATTCACATTCCATTAAAAAACAAAATAGTCGCAACAATAGCTATCCCATATTGTACTATAATGCGAAAGAGAAATAAATAAAGTTTTTGAATCAGTTGACGGAGCTTTTTTGACTATGATATTATATTTAAGTATTGTTTTGTTCAGGTTAGTGACTTATAAAGTCCGGCTGACCCAGTCGGCCTGAAGAGCGACCCATTCCATATGGAGTTTGGTTATTTTCAGAATAGGAGGTGGAATCATGTCTCGTAAATGTTCTGTAACAGGCAAAAAGCCTGGCAGCGGTAACCACGTATCTCACGCTAACAACCGTAATCGCCGTACTTGGGGCGTCAACGTACAAAAAGTTCGCATTCTCGTTAACGGTAAACCGAAACGCGTT
The DNA here is from genome assembly GCF_011800655.1 of Paenibacillus sp. EKM10P. Classification (NCBI taxonomy): domain Bacteria; kingdom Bacillati; phylum Bacillota; class Bacilli; order Caryophanales; family Paenibacillaceae; genus Paenibacillus; species Paenibacillus sp. EKM10P. The sequence continues at coordinate 767,971 of NZ_JAALET010000002.1, forward strand.
TATGTCAGCACTCGTGCATTGAAAGCCGGTAAAGTGACTCGCGTGTAGTCGTAAAAAAATATCGTTATAAACAAAAGGCACCTCGTTTTAAACGGGTGCTTTTTTGATTATTCGAATAATATCCCACTGATTCAGGAGGACAAAATGTCAGGCAACTTCCCGCGCATTCTTGTCTTTTATTGCCGAGCTATCAATCTGCTGTGCCCGGGAAGCGTGCCTCCTGTGTACCTTTCACCTTCATCCTACATCCTGTGTCAACGTTACTTTGATTTCAGTTCTTCTGGAATGTATTCAAAATGGCTTTGACGAATCCACCCAGAAATTTTGGCAGCTTGATTGTGTAAAACTTCATGCCTCACCCTCCCCATCATCCTCCTGCATCCGTTCTCTGTAGTTTATGCAACCTGTCAAGGGTTGTTGCCCCACAAAAAAAGGCTACATGAGAATCCCGCTCATGTAACCATATTTATGCACAACCATCCCAGGCTATACCATCAGACAAGTCCGCGAACATAGAGATATGCTGAGAGTATAAAAATAAACAGAATATAATAAAGCACACTGCAGACCACAAAACCGATACGCAAACCACGCCGTTCATTTTTACGAAAATAAAACAGGACAATAAGAACAGCCAAAAGTGAAAGTATAGCATTCCAAGGCGTCTTCACTAGCGAGAAACAACTGAGTGTCAAACCGGTCAGCATGCTCGCTAAGGTCATCCACAGTGCTTCAGTTAGCTTCACTTGGACAAATGAGCGACACTATCCCGAATAGCAGCAATAGCCGCTGCACGGTCTGCTCTGCCGTACACTGCACTGCCTGCCACTAACACGTTAGCACCCGCTTCAAATACGGCTGGTGCCGTCTCCTCCGCAATACCTCCGTCCACCTCGATATGTACGTCTGGACGACCCAATTCGTTCAACCAAGCACGGATTTGTCTGATTTTATTCAACGTCTCTGGAATGAAGGACTGGCCCCCAAAACCAGGGTTAACCGTCATCACAAGAATCATATCTACATTGGGCAGCACTTCCTTGATCGCGTATGGTGAAGTCCCCGGATTGAGAGCCACTCCCGCCAGAGCGCCTTGCTGCTTGATCATGTGAAGGACACCATGCAAATGAACACAGGCCTCCGCATGGACCGTGATGATATTAGCTCCTGCCTTTACAAAATCACTAATATAACGTTCAGGCTGCTCAATCATCAGATGAACGTCCAGTGGGAGAGTTGTATGCGGCCGAATAGCCTGAACGATAGGGGGGCCCAGTGTAATATTGGATACAAAATGACCATCCATAACATCCACATGAATCCAGTCTGCCCCCGCTGCTTGGACTTCCGCGACTTCACTGCCCAAACGAGCAAAATCAGCGGATAAAATCGACGGTGCTATTTTTAACATATGCTCAATACCTCCGTTTTTTTTCTTTTAATTCCTGATAAAACTGCATATAGCTATCATAGCGTCCCTGTGAAATATGTCCCTCTTCCAAGGCCTCTCTTACTTTACAGCCAGGTTCGTGAATATGCGTACAACCCCGAAATTTGCATCCTTCCGCATATTGTTGGAATTCTCGAAAACAAGGCGATAACTCATCCACACCCAGCTCTAAAAAATCCAGTTGGCTAAACCCCGGTGTATCTGCTACAAACCCGCCGTTGTCTAAAGGAATCAGCTCCACATGGCGAGTCGTATGTCTTCCTCGTCCCAGCTTATTGCTTATGGCGCTCGTCTCCAGCGTTAAGCCAGGCTCCAAAGCATTAAGCATGGAGGACTTCCCTACACCTGACTGACCGGAAAACACGCTGATTTGGCCGGCCAACAGCTTCTTGAGCTCAGCCGTACCCTCTCCAGTACGGGCGCTGGTTACCAGCACCTCGTAACCAATCTTCCGATACATTTCCTGAACCATCAGCACCTTATCATCCTCTGAAGGGCTGCCTTCATACAAATCGCGCTTGGTCAGACAGATAATCGTATCCAGCCCGGCGTGCTCAATATGGACTAAAAATTTGTCCAGTAAAGGCAGGTTTAAATCCGGCTCACGCAGGGAAAACAGCAGCACGGCCAGCGTGGTATTAGCTACTGGAGGGCGAATTAGCTCCGTCGTACGCTTTCTAATCTCCTTGACCATACCTTCCCCGTTTTCAGTCAGTTCGTAAACGACTCGATCACCGACAAGGGGCGTAATCTCTTTTTTCTTGAAAAGGCCACGTGCTCTGCATTGTACCGTAGCTTCGCCGGATACCGGACGCCCATCCTGATCCAGGCTGGAGACATAATAATATCCGCTAAGCGCCTTGACGATCAGACCTTCAGGCATGTGTAAGATGTCCTCCTTCATAATGTTCAAGTTTCATTGTGTGGAACAGGTTAAGCTTCTTTCTCTAGTAAGTTTACTGATGCTGCACAGCCTCGATCACTTTGTCCTTCTTTTTGCGGGAACCGTGACCGGGGTTGTTTTTTTTGCTAACCGCCAACTCACTGCGCGTAACTCCTGAGGAATCGGTTCCTGGGGCAAAAGCAGAAGGATCACCATCGCCTTCTGTCCCCTCCTGGTTGTTAGAGTCGCCTCCACCATTACCACTATCGTTAGAAGATTCCCCGCTGTTTCCTTCCTCACCGTTTCCACTTCCATTCGGCGAGGAAGTACCACCAGATGTATCAGTCGGTGATGTTCCTGCAGGTGGAGCAATTTGAGGCATCGTCACCGTTCCATTTTTTGCATCAATATAAGAAACAGGATACGTGTCAACAAAAGCACCATCTCTAAATACGGAGACGACACTGTCTTTGTTAGGGGCCATCAGCAGGTTGATCGTAAACACCTGTGTCGTATTAATCGTACGGCTGCCCCACTCCTGATTTTCTCCACGTGCATCTGTATAAGTGATGCGAATTTTACTGTTTTTGCCCTCTTCCTTCGGCGCCACAGGTACATTAAACGGTAACGTAATCGCTTCTGGCGGGTAACCCGTACTTACATAAAACGTAATTTCCGTATTTGGGGGCAGATCACTGCCCGCCTCTGACGGCCATTGTTTGGTTACTTTTCCTTTATCCTGCTCATAGCTAAATTCCTCTTTAATTGAGCCAACCTTCAGCCCCGCCTTTTTGACCTCATTTTCCGCCTGGCTCTGCGTCATCCCTACCAGATTCGGCATTTTAACAGTCGCAGCGCCTTTGCTGACGGTGAGCACTACCTGAACCGAATCCTTATCAAATGGCTCATTTGCAGCAGGTGTCTGACTAATGACGGTTCCTTCAGCCTGATCACTGAACTGCTCATTTTGCTGAATCTGCGTTTCCTTAATCTGCTGGGCGGTCAGTAGCTTGACAGCATTCTCGTAGCTTTGCCCTTTGACATCTGGCATCGGGGTGAGCGGCTTGGCAATCCCGACTTTCAGACTAATCTCCGTTCCTTCCTTGACTAAAGAACCTTCAGGGTAGCTTTGATAAAAAACAACTCCCGGTGCAATCCCCTCTTTATATTCATGCTGGATTGGATCATCAATGACTAGTCCTGCTTTACTTAGAGTGACCTTCGCTTGGTCTTCTGTTTGTGTCAGTACACTTGGTACTTTCACCTCAGGTACGACAAGCACACTTTGCACATAGTACACCACGCCGCCCATGCACAAAAGTAGTACCAACACTAGTGTTACCCAGAAGATCGTTTTTTTTCTATTTTTCTTGGACGTTTGCTTGTTCGGAAGCTGTTCAGACTCCCGAGGTTGGACAGGCACATCGTCACCACTGGAAGACACACCTAATTGTTGAGGCTTAATAGCTGGGATAACCCGCGTTTGGTCCTCATCATCCAAATGTGTAAACTCCAGCTTGGATTCATTGCGCCGCCCCGGTAGCAGACAAGTCTCCAAATCCCTTAGCATTTCGTCTGCTGATTGGTAACGTTCCTCCGGATTTTTACGCATCGATTTTAGAATGACATTTTCTACACTTTGCGGAATCAACGGATTAATTTTACGCGGTTCCTCAAATTCCTCTTGCAAATGCTTGAGTGCCACACTAATTGGGCTTTCTCCCAGAAAAGGAAGCTGTGCCGTTAGCATTTGATATAAGACAATACCTAAAGAATATAAGTCCGATTTTTCGCCGGTAATGACACCCTTTGCATGCTCAGGTGAAAAATAATGAACAGAACCCACAACAGAACCTGTCTGAGTAATTGTCGTTGACGTAACAGCTCGAGCAATCCCAAAATCGGTTACCTTAACCCGTCCATTACGTCCAATTAAGATATTATGAGGCTTAATGTCCCGGTGAATAATCTGATTTTGGTGGGCATGTTCCAGCGCATCACAAATCTGGGAAGCAATCCGCACTGCTTCATCCACTTGTAATGGCGCACGTTCTTTAATAATCTCATTCAAATTTTTGCCTTCAACGCACTCCATTACAATATAATGGATTTCATCCTCTTGGCCGACATCATAAATACTGACCACGTTCGAATGAGAAAGCGAGGCCGCTGACTGTGCCTCACGCCGAAACCGGCGAATAAATTCCTCATCATGAACAAATTGCTGACGCAACACTTTTACCGCGACATTGCGATTCAGCAAAATGTCTTGAGCCTTATACACCAGCGCCATACCGCCGCCACCGATGCGCTCAATAATTTCGTACCTTCCCCCAAGCAGGTGCCCGATCATGCTTCACACCCCTTTTCACTCAATGAAACCGTGTTGTCGGGCAATTCAAACAAAGCTACAGTAATGTTATCGTCTCCACCGGCAAGCAGCGCCAGATGTAGCAAACGATCCGCACGTTCCTCCAAAGGATTTTCTGCGGCACCTACTACCTTACTGATCTGTTCTTCTGTTACCAAATTGCTTAATCCGTCACTGCATAGTAATAGTACATCGCCTTTTTCCAGCGTAATGGTGTCAATGTCCACCTTTACCTCGGAATCAGTGCCCAATGCCCGTGTCAGCACATTGCGACGGGGATGGTTCTCCCGCTCTTCCTTACTGATCTGACCGTTTTTGAACAACTCATTAACCAAAGTATGGTCTTCTGTAAGCTGACGTACCGTTCCTTTGGATATGACATAGGCGCGACTGTCACCAATATGTCCGATAATTCCAGATGCATCATTGAGCAACACGGCAACAACCGTCGTTCCCATATTATGATACTGGTCATCGCGCGCAGCCGTTTGGAAGATGACTTCATTGGCATGCAAAATAGCGTCGCTGAGCGCCGCCGTCAAAGAATGTGCGGATAATCCGCTCTCCAGCGTCGCCAAATCAGCGGCAAGTGTCTCTACCGCAAGGCGGCTGGCCGTATCACCGGCCAGATGCCCTCCCATACCATCGGCAACAATTCCAAGAATATAGCCTTGCTCCAAGTGCCTGATCCAGGCAGAATCCTCATTTACCGAACGCACACGTCCGACATGGCTGACATGAACTGTTTTGATCAAATGGTTTCACCCCAACTCCATATGCTTTGCACGCAACTGACCGCAGGCAGCGGCAATATCGTGACCCTGTTCACGCCGGATCGTCACATTGACGCCTTTTTCGGCAAGAATACGTTGAAAATTAAAAATATCGCTGCGCGATGTGCGCACATACTTGCGCTCAGGCACATGGTTGACTGGAATCAAATTGACGTGACACAGCATGTCCTTCAACACATCCGCAAGCTCTTCAGCATGTTCTGCCTGGTCGTTTACTCCACCGATCAAGGCATATTCGAACGAAATTCTCCGCCCCGTCTTAGCAAGATAATAACGAAGAGAATCCATAACATCCTTAAAAGGATAACGGCGATTTACAGGCATCAGCTTCGAACGCAACGCATCATTGGGCGCATGAATGGATATTGCCAGATTAATCTGTGTATCCTCGTCAGCAAATTTATAAATATTGGGCACAATGCCGCTGGTTGACACCGTAATATGACGTTGACCAATATTCAGGCCCTTTTCATGAATCATTGTACGCAAAAACGTCATTGTCGCTTCATAGTTCTCAAAAGGCTCACCCGAGCCCATAATCACAATACTGCTCACTCGTTCATTCGTTTTATCCAGAATTTTCTGAGCCTGCACCACCTGTGCCGTAATTTCGCCAGCCGTCAGGTTTCTTTTGAGACCCCCAAGCGTCGAGGCACAAAAAGTACAGCCAATCCGGCAACCCACTTGAGTCGTTACACAAATACTGTTTCCGTAATTATGTCTCATGATAACCGTCTCAATAGCATGGTCATCGTGTAAGCCAAACAGAAATTTAACAGTCCCATCTTTCGATTCCAACTTTGTTATTTCGTGAAGCGTCACAAAACTGAATTGCTCCTCCAGCTTTTCTCTCAGCCCCTTGGACAAATTCGTCATCTCACTGAAATTATTGACCCGCTTTACATACAGCCAGTCAAAAATTTGTCCTCCCCGAAAGGCAGGCTCACCGTTGTTTTTGGCCCAGTCCTGAAGCTCTTCCAGTGTTAAATCATATATAAAAGGTTTCATCAATATTTGCACCCGTTCCTTCTTCATTAAGTTCTGTTTAATCGCAGACAGTGTTTTTCATTCTTCCTATTTTAGCACAAATCCCTGAGGGGGTAAAAATTTTTCATTTTCATGCAAAAAACCGCCGGAAGTGTCCGGCGGATTGTGGAAATACTGGTGGGCAGCTACCTGGAATTCTCTTCCGAGCTACTTTACCCGGCGCAGACGCGCAATATAAAATCCGTCACTGTGAAAATGCTGCGGTAACAGCTGTACCGAGCCTTTCTGTATACCATCCATTTCATGACTCACGGCTGGAAAAGAATGATCCTTTGCCAACTCATACTCTGGATGTTCGCTTAAAAACCGAGCCAATTGTCCTTCATTTTCGTCAGGCTCAATCGTGCAAGTACTGTATACCAGAATACCACCCGGCTTTAACAGTCCGGCCACACTATCCAGCAACTCGTGCTGCAGTTGAGTAATGTCGCGAACATCCTGCGCAGTTTTGCTCCAACGCAGATCAGGTTTACGGCGAATCACCCCAAAGCCCGAGCATGGCGCATCCAGCAAAATACGGTCAAAAGAAGCCGGAGCATATCGTTCCTTTAGATCCAACGCATCACCAGTAACCGTCTCAACAGCATCCAGGCCAAGCCGATTCGCTTGCTCACGGATTAGTTGATGCTTATGGGCATGCAGATCGTTTGCAACGATCCGGCCGCGATCCTTCATCAACTCAGCCATATGAGCTGTTTTGCCACCTGGAGCTGCGCAGCAATCCAGCACCGCCATGCCAGGCTCAGGAGCGACCGCTTCAGCAACAAGCATGGAGCTTTCATCCTGTACAGACAACAATCCGTCCGTATACCACGAGGTAAGCGCCATATTTCCGCCGCTACGAACAACAATCCCATAGGGGCTAACGGCCGAAGGAACGGCATCAATGCCTTTTGCAATCATCTCGTCCAGCAGCTGATCACGACTGGTCATCGTCGTATTCACTCGCACGCTGACTGCAGGGGGCTCGTTATTAGCCTTGCAGATAGCCTCAGCTGTATCGGTACCGTATTGCTTGATCCAGCGCTTAACTAGCCACTGTGGATGGGAATGTTCTAACGAAATCCGTTCCTCTGCTGACAAACCGTCAGGAATACGCAGCTTGTCCGACTCACGCAGCATGCTGCGAAGCACACCATTGACCATACCGGAAATCCCCTGATGCCCGCGCCGCTTGGCAATGGTCACTGCTTCACTAACAACTGCATGATCCGGAACTCGATCCAGATACACCAGCTGATATACGCTCATCCGCAGCAACGAACGTACCCAAGGCTGAAGCTTGGCCGTTCCTTTTTGAACAAATTTATTCAAAAAATAATCCAGTGTATTTCGGCGTGCCACTGTACCGTATACAAGTTCCGTCGTCAAACCAACATCACTTGCAGATAAACCTGCCTGCTGAAGCCGGCGATTGAGCTCAAGATTGCTATACGCGCCCTCTTGCTCCACACCGGTCAGCACGTCAAGTGCAACTTCCCGCGCCGTCTGTTTGCGAGTTTTGTCGGATCTGGTCCCCACTCCCTTGCGTTGGTCTCCCTGACGGGAGTGTCCCCCGCTCATCCGAGCACCGTGCCGGGCTTCATCTGTCCGCCGCGTGCAAAGGTTCCGGCTTCCATAACCTTCTTACCTGCCGGTTGAACCTGGGTCAGCCAGAGAGTGCCTTCGCCTGTCTGCACCTCAATGCCACGGGCGGTTAATTGAAGAACCGTGCCGGGTGCTGGAGCATTTGAGCCACTCGCTTCATTATTTATGGAAGGCTGCTCCGCAGCCCATATTTTAAAAACATTGTTCTCCCAAAGTGTAAACGCGCCAGAAAAAGGAACCAGACCGCGAACCCGGTTGTATATTTGCTCTGCATTATCACTCCATGTAATGCGCTCATCATCACGGTTCAGGTTCGGGGCATAGGTCGCCTCGTCCTCATTTTGCGGCGTACGGTCTGATTGCCCTGCCAGCAACTTGGGCAGCTCGTCCTGCAAAAGTCTAGCTCCGGCTACACTTAGCTTTTCAAAAATTGTGCCCGATGTATCCTCCGGCTCTATAGCCACCTCAACCCGCGATATCATATCGCCGGTGTCCAGCCCTTCCGCCATATACATTAGCGTCACACCTGTCACAGTTTCACCGTTAATAATCGCACGCTGGATCGGTGCACCTCCCCGATATCGGGGAAGTAACGAACCATGCACATTCAGACAGCCGAAACGAGGCAGGTCTAATACGGATTTAGGCAAAATTTGTCCATAAGCTGCGGTTACGATTAGATCGGGACGCAATTCCGCCACCTGAGCTACCGCTTCCGGTTGACGCAGGCGTGTCGGTTGCAGCACAGGCAATCCACGCTTCTCAGCCGCTTCCTTGACTGGTGTAGGCGTCAATATTTTTTTCCGTCCCTGTGGCTTATCTGGCTGAGTAATTACACCGACCACGTTATATCCGTTGTCCAGCAACATGTTCAGCGATGGGACTGCAAATTCAGGTGTACCCATAAAGATAATACGAATGTCTTGGCTCATCGAACCTCACTCCCCTGTCTGACGGTTCGGTCCTGGCTGTTCCAGAGCAACCTCATATACTTTTTCTGCAATATCCGTGAACAATACTCCATTTAGATGATCAATTTCATGCTGAAAAGCACGAGAAAGCAACCCTGTCGCTGTAACGGTAATAGCCTTGCCCTCGCGATCCAGTCCCTTGACTGTAACCTTCTCGGCACGACGTACATCCCCGTTCAACCCTGGAATACTTAGGCAGCCTTCAGGTCCCAATTGCTCTCCTTCTTCGGCCACAATTTCTGGATTGATCATTTTTATCAAGCCATGCTCATCTCCAGCATCTACGACGATGAGCCTCTTCAAAATACCTACTTGTGGAGCAGCTAGACCTACTCCTTCCGCTTCATACATCGTATCTGCCATATCGTCCAGCAGCTTTTGCACATTAGGCGTAACTTTAGTAACTTCCTTTGCTACTTTGTGCAATACGTCATCCGGCTCCAACACTATAATTCTAATTGACATGACAACAGAACACCTTCCTCTTTTTCCTTCATTTAGGCTTTACTGTATTCATCACAAAAGCGACTGCTACATTATCCTATGTACGGACGGCTTGTCCGCATCAATTGTGCGAATAACTTTAGTGTTAACACTCTACATCAGCATCTGCGGATCAACATCCAGACTAATCAGCAACTTTTGTGCCTGCGCAGATTCGGCCATTTCATCAGCCACTTGCTGAGCCAAACCAATCGCGTCAATATTTCCACGCCATTTTATCATACATTGAAATCGGTATCTATTCTTGATTCTCGAAATGGGTGAAGCTACTGGCCCCAAAATGTCCAATACATCCGATGTAAGCCGGTCCATATTCCCGAACCAGCCCCGTTGTCTGGCTCGTCCCTGTAGTGTCGCTGAATAATTTTCAGCCAATCGGACTAGCACTGGAAGCTGTTCATGAGAAAAGGTCACCAAAATAAGTCGGCAATATGGCGGGTAGTGCAAATTACGGCGGTGTTTCAACTCTTCCCTCACAAAAGATGAATAATCATGACGGCTTGCATGAACCACCGAATAATGCTCTGGAGTGTAGGATTGTACGAATACTTCCCCCGGCAATTGATGCCTTCCAGCACGCCCGGCTACTTGTGTTAACAGCTGAAAGGTCTTTTCCGCAGCCCGAAAATCCGGTAAATTAAGAGCAGAATCCGCAGTAATGACACCTACCAGCGTTACATCGGGAAAGTCCAGCCCTTTGGCTACCATTTGAGTACCCAGTAGTACGTCTGCTTTTTTATCACGAAATTGCTTAAGCAGCTTTTCATGAGCGTTTTTTTCAGTCGTTGTATCAACATCCATTCGGACAACACGTATACCAGGGAATAGCTTAGCCAACTCTTCTTCCACTCGCTGAGTACCTGTACCAAAGTAACGAATATGCTCACTACCGCATTCCGGGCAAGTCTGAGGTACAGGCTCGGAATATCCGCAATAATGACAACGTAAATTGTTCGACCGCTGATGATAGGTAAGCGAAATATCACAATCCGGACATCCCGCCACATAGCCGCAGCTCCGGCACATGACGAACGTGGAGTGACCACGCCGGTTCAACAGTAATACCGTCTGCTCGTTACGCTCTAATCGCTCTGCGATTCCATTATGCAACGCACGGCTGAACATGGAGCGGTTGCCGGCCCGTAGCTCCTCACGCATGTCCATGATATGGACTTCGGGTAACGTGTTCCCCAATGCGCGGGTCGGCATTTCAAGCAGCAGCGGCGCAAACTCGTCATTGCTTTGGGAGCGGGCAGCATAATAGCTTTCCAGTGACGGTGTAGCTGAACCGAGAATAACGACAGCCCCGTGCTGGTGCGCTCTGCGAATGGCTACATCACGCGCATGGTATTTGGGCGTCTCTTCCTGCTTATAGGACGTTTCGTGCTCCTCATCCATAATAATGAGCCCTAGCTCACGAAAAGGGGCAAATACCGCTGAACGAGCGCCAATCGCTACTTTTACACGGCCTTCGCGTATTTTGCGCCACTCATCGTACCGTTCTCCCCCGGACAATCTACTGTGCATCACTGCGACCTGGTCGCCAAAACGTCCTTTGAAACGTTCGACCATTTGTGGAGTTAATGATATTTCGGGTACGAGCACAATCGCCTGGCGATTCTGCTCGATACATCGCTGAATGGTCTGCAGATAGATTTCCGTCTTACCGCTTCCTGTGACTCCATGCAGCAAATAAGCTCCTTGCTCACGCATGTCCAGCTGACGAATAATCCGTTCATACACCGACTGCTGCTCTACCGTAAGAGGGAGTGGGTCTGTAGGTTTGAAGTGTCTGCCCCGGTAGGGATCGCGGAACACTTCAACATCTTCCTGTAATACATAGCCCTTATCTTCCAGTGCCTTAACCGTCGCAGCTGATACACCTAACGAGGTCATAACTTCCTTCAGCGGCAGAGGCAGAAACTCGCTACGTTCCAGCAAAAAAGCAAGTACCTCCCGCTGACGCTGCGCCTTGGCAGAAAATTGCTCCAGTGCCATGGATGCTTCATCTATGCTGATAGCCAGATCAACAGCTTTCATCGTCTTTTTGCCAAGCTTGTCTTTAATAACCTGGCTTTCCTGAAGCACTCCGCGGCGTAACAGCGATTTAATAACCTCCGCCTCCTCGGGGAAACGTCTACTAAGTTGCTGCAACGGGACTTGCTCCTTATTCTGAATGAAGCTGACAATCTGACGCTCCGCCGGGTCGCTCATACCGTCGTCAGTCAGAAGGGCCCATTCGATCTCATCCCCCTGATTAGACAGCATAGACAGCATAGACCGCTGTGGATTCATAGACTCTTGCTGTTCGGCAATGGAGATATAACGTTCCGCCTTGCCCTTAAGCGCGGTAGGAATCATCACTTGCAGTGCCATAATTTGATTACAAGCATAACGCTCGCTCATCCATTTGCCCAGTTCAACCAAATCGGGAGATAAGGGCGGTACCAGATCCAGCAACTCCTGAATCGCCCTCATCCTATATTTCGGCGGCTCTTCAGCTGGAACTACCGAGATAACAAAAGCCTGCACCGTCCGTTTGCCAAATGGCACAGCTACCCGACTACCTGGCTCAATCCAAGGTCTCATGGAATCTGGGATCAGATAATCGAAGGTACGATCTGTATCCTTGGCAGGTACATCGACAATGACCTTGGCAACTAAATTGCCTGTCTCCATTAATGCAGCACCCCACCCATGCGTCCCGCGGCTAGAGTAAGCAATTTACGCGCAACCTCTTCCTTTGACTGTACAGGAATCTGCTCTACCATCCCGCTTCGGTCATATATTTGAACAGCATTTGTATCGACGCCAAAACCTGCACCATCCACAGTTACATCGTTTGCCGCAAGCAAATCACAATTTTTACGTTCTAATTTATCTATTGCATACGTCTCCAAATTTCCCGTTTCTGCTGCAAAACCAATTAAAAATTGATGTTTCTTGCTGCGTCCGAGTGATTCCAGAATATCGACGTTCTTCACTAACTCCAGTGTAAATACACTATCTTTTTTCTTGATCTTGGTCTGTGCCACCTCACGTGGTCGATAATCTGCAACGGCAGCAGCCATAACGACCATATCACTCGTTTCCCATTGTTTTAGCACAGCCTGGTACATGTTTTCAGCTGACTGGACTCTTTCAAGCGAAATACCTGAAGGCGGTTCCGCACTGGTATTGGCAGCAATCAAATGCACCTCTGCCCCCATCTCCTGAGCCACTTTTGCAATGGCAAAGCCCATTTTACCAGATGAATCATTCGTAATATAACGGACAGGATCAATTCGCTCAATCGTGCCTCCAGCCGTGACAATGACTTTTTTTCCCGAAAGCGCTAATTCATTCTTATCTACAAGTCGCTCGGTTACTTGTTTCTCCGTAGATTCTTCTCCAAACCACCGTGCTTCAGACTTGATTGTAGCTTCAGGCTCCTGAGCTTGCTGATCAAAAAAGCGCTCAATCGTTTGCACAATAGTTTCTGGCTCTTCCAAACGTCCTTTGCCAACATAACCACAAGCCAGTAATCCTTCACCAGGCTCAATCATCTTCACACCACGGGATACCAGTGTCTCCATATTTTGCATGACTGCAGGATGAGTGTACATATGTACATTCATCGCAGGGGCCACCATAATAGGCGCTGTCGTAGCCAGCAACGTTGTCGATAACATATCATCAGCAAGACCATGCGCCATTTTCCCGATGATATTCGCCGTTGCAGGAGCAACTAGCACCAGATCAGCCGCATCCGCCAGATGAATATGGGATACGATAGACGGCTCTCTTTCATCAAATGTATCACTGTACACCGGATTGCGAGAGAGTGACTGCAGCGTAAGTTCGGTAATAAACTCCTTGGCAGAAGCCGTCATAATCACATGTACATCGGCTCCCTTTTGCGTCAACTTACTGCAGAGCGCAGCCCCTTTATAGGCAGCAATTCCGCCGGTTATACCAAGAATAATAACTTTCCCCTTCAACATCGTTAACTCCCCCTGACCGAAAAAAATAACAACCTTGCGGTTGTCAAAGGAATTGGCATTGCGCCTGGTTATAATGATTGTCTATAATTCTTATTCTTCTTCGCCGCTTTCAAGCAAAAGATGATCTGCATAGATCTCTTCCAGAGCTACTCCAACCTGTTTGTGAGATTTAGGACTCTTCAAGCTCGTCTTCTCGCCCTCACGCAACTGTCTAGCACGGCGTGATGCCGCTACAACCAGCGAATATTTACTATCTACCTTTTTCATCATTTCATCAATGGAAGGATACAGCACGAATAGACACCTCTTCATGTAGTTTTAAGCTGTATAAGCTGAACTCCAGTGTACACCTTCAAGCTCAGCTTATACAGTATTATTTCTCTTTTGGTACGCTTGGCATATGTAAAGCCCTCGCTTAAGGTCGAACCTTACAATGTTCGGCGATAATAATGGATTCTATTCGTTTACAAGCGAAATCAATCTCATCATTGACAACCGCATAATCATAGTGACGCAACAGGTTCATCTCGTCCACAGCTACCGACATACGGTGATCAATGGTTGCTTGAGTTTCTGTGCCACGTCCCCGAATTCTATCCTTCAACTCATCCAGCGAAGGTGGAAGCAAGAATATAAATATGCCTTCTGGAAATTTTTCTTTAACCTTTAGCGCGCCCTGAACTTCAATTTCCAGAAAGATATCTTTACCCTGCGCAAGCGTCTGGTCTACAAAATCACGTGGAGTGCCATAGTAGTTACCTACATACTCTGCGTACTCCAACAATTCATCCCGTTCAATCATCCCTAAAAAATCTTCACGCGTTTTGAAAAAATAGGTCACTCCATCTTGCTCGCCCGAACGAGGTGTTCGAGTTGTAGCAGAAACAGAATACGTTATCTCAGGTAGCTTTTCGCGCAATGCATTGCCTACCGTTCCTTTACCGACCCCCGAAGGTCCGGATATTACAAATAATAATCCCTTAGCCATAGTACACTCCATTTTTATTCGTCATTGTCATCATCTTTAGTGGATAGGCGATGAGCGACCGTCTCCGGCTGCACCGCAGACAGGATTACATGATCACTGTCTGTAATAATAACAGCCCGTGTCCGGCGGCCATAGGTAGCATCAATTAGCATATGACGGTCCCTGGCTTCCTGTATAATCCGCTTGATCGGAGCAGACTCCGGACTGACGATGGAGATTATTCGGTTGGCCGACACGATATTGCCAAAGCCAATATTGATCAATTTGATTGCCATATTCAGGTCTTTCCCCCTATACATGTGACTATTGCAGCCGTGCCGCTACCAGGTAGCTACTCAATATTTGCAGCCTGCTCACGAATTTTTTCGAGCTCTGCTTTCATCTCAACGACCAAGTTAACTAATGTGAGATGATTAGCCTTAGAGCCGATCGTGTTGACTTCCCTGTTCATTTCCTGGATTAAAAAATCTAATTTGCGACCGGCCGGCTCGTCCGACAGCAGCAATCTTTTGCACTGTCCAAAATGACTTTGAAGCCGGGTAAGCTCCTCATCAATATTGCTGCGATCCGCGAATAACGCAATCTCCATTCCGAACTTATGTTCATCAAGCGTAAATGAACCGTCCTGAAGCTCTTTAAGCCTGTTCTTCAGCCTGTTACGGTAGTCGCTCACAACATGAGGAGCCAACACCGCCATTTCATGATGAAAGGATTCCAAACGTAAAATGCGGGATTCCACATCTTGTACCAAATGCCCGCCTTCTCGCCTTCTCATCTCCAGCAAACCTTGCAAAGCTTTATTCAAAGCTCGCTGTAGTTGCTCTTCCCAGTCATCTTCGTCTCCATTGCAAGCCTCTCCAGGCTCACCCAGAACATCAGGCAAAGCAAGGATATCACTTATACCTAACGTTCCTTTAACGCCATAACGATCCGCCAGCTGCTCCGCTGCACGCAGGTAAGCCTGCACCACAGTGTCATTCAACCGTGCGGCGGGTATCTGTTCTTCATCACGTTCCCTGTGGATGAAAACATCGATACGACCGCGTTTAATCTGCTGTTGAACCGTTCTTCTCAAGCCATCTTCATAACGAGTCCATTCACGTGGAATTCTCATCATCACTTCGCAATAGCGGTGATTGACCGATTTCAATTCCAAGCGCACTTTATACCCCTCATGATGAAGGATGGCTTGACCGTATCCGGTCATACTCAATGACATCGGCATCACATCCATTATACTATTGTAATTGATTATTATAGTCGAAACAAGGGGGCCTGTACTCGGCCTGATTTTTCCCATACATATGAAGTCAGCTCAGCTGTCATTTCATAGAACATAAAAGGAGTCATGAAATAGATCCCATTAAAATGTTCCATGGCCGTATCAAGCAGCTCCTTGGCAATAGACACGCCCATTGCTCGTCCTTCCGAGCCCTCCAGTCCCGACATACGTGCACGCACCTCATCGGATAACTGAATGCCTGGCACTTCATTGTGCAAGTATTCTGCATTGCGGCCACTAGCCAGCGGCATAATACCGATAAAAATCGGTATTTCCAAATGCCGTGTCTCTTCTGCAATGGCTATAATCAGCTCAGGATCGTAAACAGGCTGGGTCATAATATAATCGGCCCCGGAGGCAATTTTCTTTTCCAACCGCTGTACGGCTTTACCCAAATGCTTAACATTCGGATTAAAAGCAGCTCCCACCACAAAATTAGCTTTCTGCTTGAGTGGTTTACCGGAAAATGCGACGCCATCATTTAGCTGCTTGATCATGCGTATGATTTCAAAAGATGTCATATCATACACCGAACTGGCGCCTGGTAAATCACCAAACCGCGCCGGATCACCAGTAACCGCCAGTACATGGTCAATACCCAGTGCGTCAAAACCCATCATGTGGGATTGAGTACCAATCAGATTACGGTCACGACATGCGATATGAATTAATGGACGCAAGCCTGTTTCAATACTAACCAGATGCCCAAGCGCCATGTTGCTCATACGAGTGACTGCGAGCGAATTGTCAGCAAGTGTAAGTGCATCGGCTCCGGCTTTCTTCAAGGCATGCGCACCTTGCATAAACCGGGTAATGTCCAGATCTCGCGGAGGATCCAGCTCTACAATGACCGTATGCCGTTCCTTAACCAGATCCACAATGTTGGGTTCGCTGGCATGTCTGCCATTGCCTCGTCCCCCTTCATTTGCTGTCTGCTCCACCACATGAATGGACTCTGTCGACAAAGCTTCTTTTGGAGCCAACGGGGGCGGTTGCAAATTTTTTAAAGCTTTGGAAATAGCAGCAATATGGTCTGGCGTAGTTCCGCAACAACCACCAATCAGCCTGGTCCCGAGATCTACAAAGGACGCGGCACATTCTCCGAAATATTCAGGTGATGCACCGTATACATAGTGACCGTCCACATAATCTGCCAGTCCCGCATTTGGATATACAGACAGCGGTACAGACAAAGGACCATCCAGCTGCTCCATTACACTCATAATTCCCTGCGGACCGGAGTGACAGTTAAACCCGAGGATGTCAGCTCCTTCACTACGCAGTGTTGAAAAAGCTTCTGACACTAGAAAACCATCTTGGGTACGACCAACCTGATCGACCGCAAATTGACAAATTACCGGAATGTCACTGTATTTACGTACACTGTGAAGCGCAATGCGCATTTCGTCCAGTGAATAAAACGTTTCGCATAAAATGCCGTCAACCCCTTCGGAAAGAAGGGCATCGATCTGCTGCTCGTAGTTTCTTGACAGCTCCAGCTTGGATATGTTAAGACGTTTGCCTCCGCATATGGAACCGACCGCACCTACTACATAATGTTCAGGTCCGGCAGCAGCCTTGGCAATTCGCACACCAGCACGATTAATCTCTTCCACCTTAGATTCCAGTCCAAAGCGAGCTAACTTATAATCATTTGCAGAGAATGTATTCGTCTCCAGCAATCGTGCTCCTGCATTTAAATACTGACCATGTACGTCTGATATAACATCAGGCGAAGTAATGTTCAGTTCTTCGTAAGACGTATTTACTGGAAATCCTAGCTGGTACAAAAAAGTCCCCATAGCGCCGTCTCCGACAATAATTTCACGATTCAGCACAGTACGCAAATCCGGTTTCATGTCCTCTGCTCCACCCCGCTCTTTATTTTCATACTAATGTAACATAAAGAGACTACAAACATAAGCCAAAAACAAAAAAAGCCGCCTCACGCCCCGACAAAATGATACCAGGAGTAAGGCAACTTGAGTTATCATTTTCTATTTACCACTACATTTTCATAGCATTTTCCCATCAGAAGAATGGAGAGAAAACTCGTAAAAAGTCCCTTTTTTATTTACTTTAGCCACAATAGAATCCGTCCCCTTTTGGGAGAACGTATATTGATTTCCTTGAACATTCACTTTATAACCGGACACATTGATATTGAACAATAGTTGAACCTTAGGCTTGACCAGCTTCAATGCTTCGGCGGCGGTATATTTTGGACTTGCAAAAGATTTTTTGAAATCTGCGTCATCATTCCAGTCCATCCCAGAGGTGGATACAGCCAGCACTTTGCCAGTTACCGCTCCAATTTTGACCTCATTCGCCTCACTTGCATCCTCGAACGACCAATAAGAAAGCCCATTCTTCTCATCCTTGTAGCGTGAGGCATGCTGCACTGTGATTCGCTGTCCACTCACTCGCTTAAATGTGTTCATTGCACGGTTCAATAATACTGGGTCCACCTGTCTCAGCGCATAGTCCGCATTGACGGTAATAGCATTACCTTGATCCACATCAACATACAATGAGGAAGCTTTTTCTCCTGCCCCCCAGAATACCCAGTAATTCGAAGGCTTGTTGGACTGATAGGGGGATTTGACCCGCCAGAATGCTTCAAATTGTAAGGGACGCTTGCTGTCAAACGCTTTGGCGCTGTTTAATACTTTTGCCTTGAGTGGCGCGTTCATCGCCTTTCCCAAACTACTTATTTTATATCGTATAGTTGTAGAATCTACTCTGTTTTTCTCTTTATTATATTCTGTCTGCAACGTAGCTGTTCCGTCTTCCAATTCACCCTCGACAATCCAGGTTTTCCCCATATCCGTTACATCGTCAAATTGAAATGCAGCTTTTGAACCGATAAGTTCTTGTACTGCTTTTTCTAAACGGCTTACGACTGTCGGAGTTAGCGAGCCCACCTGCTTGTCCGTCGTTCCCGTGGCAGCAGGAATAGTCGCCGCTTGAACCGGAAGCGCGGTGGCTACAAGTATGAGGACTGCAACTGCTGAAATCCAACGAAATTTCCGCACTATGAACGGCCTCCTTATCGTTTTCTCATTTTCTATATTATACATTGTTCAGACGTCAAAAAAAGACAGAATATCGCTTGGTTCACCATTTCCCCAGTAAACAGCGGCATAAAAGGACAAAAAAAGAAGACCTACTCAGGTCTTCTTCCCCTTCACTTCTATATATTCTCAGGTCATTTACGGGCTATTCTTATCATTCACATCAATTCAGAATAGACGACCTTCGAATACAATCTCAGCCGGACCTGTCATATAAATGTGATTATCATCCTCGCTCCATTCAATATCCAGATCGCCGCCCTTTAGGCTTACCATGGCGCGGCGGTCGCTGTATCCATTTAGTACAGAAGCAACAAGCGTAGCACAGGCTCCAGTTCCACAGGCTAGCGTAGGTCCTGCTCCCCTCTCCCATACCCTCATATCTATATGCTTCCGACTACGTACCGTGGCGAACTCAACATTTGTTTTTTTAGGGAACAATGGATGACACTCCAGCTTTGGCCCCCAGGCCTCCAGATCAAAGCTAGGCGCATCCTCAACATAAATGACACAGTGCGGATTTCCCATAGAAACAGCCGTAAAGCGAAAACCACTTCCTCCAGCTTCAATGGGCTCATCTATTACGTTAGTCAAATCGAGTGTAGTTGGAATTTTCAATCCTTCCAGAATCGGCTCTCCCATATCTACCTTTACCATTCGTACAGTTCCGTTTTCCACAGTCAGTTCAACCTGCTGCACACCTGCACCCAGCGTCTCAATTGTGATCTGTTCACGGTTGATATGCTTACGGTCATACACATATTTGGCAGCACAACGAATAGCGTTACCGCATTGCTCGGCCTCCGAGCCGTCCGAGTTAATGATGCGCATGCGAAAATCTGCTTTTTCAGACGGCAATATATATACCAATCCATCGGCGCCAATACCAAAATGTCGATCACATAGCCGAACAGCTAATTCCGAGGCGTCAGACGGCAATTCCTGATGCCCGTACCAAACGATAAAATCATTACCCAGACCATTCATTTTAGTGAATTCCATAGCTTCCCCCCGCCGTTGCTGCTGATCTCATGCTCCTCTTGAAGCTTTGATCCCATAATATCATACAGGGCAAAAGCGGGAAAGCGATGCGATATGCAAGACCCGAATTCTAGGCTGAGAACTTTGTACGTCCCGCTGAAAATCGTGTATTTCCGCCGTGACGACGGTTACGTCGACCGCCCCATACACTTCCCGCTCCCATTAGGAACGTAGGAATTCCAGCTGCGACAATAGATAGTGCCCATTCACGTAAACCAAGGGGTACCGTTTTGAAAATAGGCTGCAGCACAGGCACATACATTACAACCAGCATCAGTACAATGGAGGACAGTACGGCAAGCACGAGATAACTATTTTGAAACGGATTACGATGGAAAACGGAGCGGGAGCTGCGGCAATCAAATACATGAATTAACTGCGCCAGCACTAACGTAGCAAATGCAACCGACTGCGCTTTGATCAATTGCCCTGCATCATTCGGAGCAATCCGTAATGTCAACCAAAAGGCCGCAAGTGTACATAAGCCAATCAACAGACCGCGACTAATAATTTTCCAGCCCAGTCGACGTGCAAAAATATTTTCCTTTGCGCCACGAGGCTTATGCTCCATAAGATCCTTTTCCGGCTGATCCACACCCAGAGCCATCGCTGGCAAACCGTCAGTTACCAGGTTCACCCACAAAATCTGAATGGGTAACAAAGGTAGCGGCAGCCCAGCCATCATGGCAAAGAACATCGTCAAAATTTCGCCAACATTGGAGGCGAGTAGATAACGAATGAATTTACGGATGTTCTCGTAAATATTTCGTCCTTCCTCAATTGCCGCTACAATTGTTGAGAAATTATCGTCACTCAGTACAAGTGCAGCTGCTTCTTTGGTCACGTCTGTTCCTGTAATGCCCATGGCAATACCGATATCCGATGCCTTGATCGCAGGTGCGTCATTGACGCCATCTCCGGTCATAGCTACGACATGTCCGCGTCTTTGCAGCGACTTGACGATTCTCAGCTTGTGTTCCGGCGACACCCGCGCATACACAGAGACGGTATCAACAACGTTATCCAACGCCGCATCATCCATGAGAGACAGTTGCTGTCCTGTCAATACATTTGAGCCGCGTTGGAGAATGCCCAGCTGCTGTGCAATGGCCTCCGCAGTTGTACCATGATCGCCCGTAATCATCACCGTGCGAATGCCGGCACGACGGCACTTGCCAATGGCCTCGCGAACCTCGCGGCGTGGCGGATCAATCATGCCGGTCAGGCCGATAAAAATCAGCTGTGTTTCAGCCTCCTCAACTGTAGAGACACGCTCATGCGAGCGGATATCACGGTAAGCGACGCCAAGTACACGCAGCGCCTCCGATGCCATACCTTCATTGGCTGCCAATACCTTTTGGCGCAGCGTACCCGTTAACGGAACGACATTCCCTTCCCATAAAATGTAAGAGCACTGACCCAGTAGCACGTCTGGCGCTCCTTTGGCAAATACAATATGTCCTCCCTGGTGGCGTACGAGTACCGACATCCGCTTCCGATCTGAGTCAAAAGGAAATTCTCGCTCCCGTGTGTACAGTTCGTATAGCCCTTGTCGCGTGACTCCGCCTTTGGCAGCTAACGTGACCAGCGCTCCTTCTGTCGGATCACCTTTCAGCTCCCAAACAGCGGAAGGCGTCGGCTCTTTGGTTTTCTTTTTTGAACGCAGCTCATCTATGTCAGCTTGAACAATCTCCGCATTATTACAAAGTACACTAGCTTGCAGCAATCTACGCAAGGATTGTCCGTTTTTTAGGTCGGCCGGAAGATCCCTGTCCATAATATGACCGTGTGGATCATAACCTTCCCCGGTAACTCCCCAGAAACGACCATCCAGCCACAGCTTGGTGACTGTCATTTTATTTTGGGTCAGTGTGCCCGTTTTGTCAGAGCAAATGACAGACGCACAGCCGAGCGTCTCAACGGAAGGCAGCTTGCGCACAATGGCCTTGCGTTTGATCATACGCTGTACACCCAAAGCGAGTGCAATGGTTACAATCGCGGGCAATCCTTCTGGTATAGCTGCCACAGCCAAGCTCACGCCGGCCAAAAACATGCTCATGGCTGGCTGACCATGCAAAATACCCGCTACGACCACGAGCACGGTTAGCGCTAACGCCACAATAATCAAAATTTTGCCCAACTGTTCCAGTCTGTGCTGTAACGGTGTCTCCTGCGACTCCGTATTTTCGATCAAGTCTGCGATCTTTCCCATTTCGGTACTCATGCCTGTGCGAATGACCACGCCTTGTGCGGTGCCTCTGGTCATCATGGTGCCCATAAAACCGATGTTCTTTTGGTCCCCAAGAGGTACTTCGGCGGCATGAATAGGACGGGAATGCTTACTCACCGGAACCGATTCACCTGTCAGGGCAGACTCCTCAACATCACAGCCATTTGTACTCAACCACCTTACATCTGCAGGGATACGATCACCACTTTCCAGCAGCACGATATCGCCCGGCACCAGTTCTCTGGCCTGAACATGTATTCGTTTGCCGCCTCGCAGCACCTTGGCGGTTGGAGCCGAAAGCTGTCTTAAAGCTCGCAATGAACGTTCAGCTCTGAATTCCTGCACAAAGCCGAGAATTCCATTTAGCACAACGATAGCAATAATGGTAATCGCATCCAGATACTCGCCGAGTAGGCCAGAGATCAGGGTCGCTCCCATCAATACAAGCATCATAAAATCCTTGAACTGGTTGAGCAGCAGCAAAATTGCCGAAACACGCTTGCCCTCGCTCAGCTCATTCCAACCCGTCCTTTCTCTTCGTTCCGCAATCTGTTCCTCCGAAAGACCCTGCTTCGGGTCGACTTCCAGACTAGTTGAAAGCTGCTCATTGCTTAATTGGTGCCAGTGTGCTTGTTCCATTCTCCCCAATTCCCTCCCGGTCAGATAGTCCGTTTCCGTCGGTTGTGCGTAGGATGGCTGCCCGTTATTCTATTTTTGTGCCACGATTGCTGATATGCTGGACAGACTTTCTTGATTCAATCTATTCGGACAGGACTCGAAATATCACAAAGCCGCTTAAGTTTTGTCCCAAAGTTATGTATCATAGGAGGAAGGCGAAAATACATTTGCTTCAAAGGAGAACATACATTATGGCATTGGACGGAATCGTAACCCGCGCTATCGTACACGAACTGCAAGCCATCCGGGGCGGGCGCATTAATAAAATACATCAGCCAAACGAACGCGATATCGTGCTGAACCTGCGGGCACAAGGCGGGAGTATAAAGCTGTTGCTGTCGGCTAATCCGACATTTCCGCGCGTACATTTTACAGAGCAAAGCTTTCTCAATCCGACAGAAGCTCCCATGTTTTGTATGCTTCTTCGCAAACATTGCGAAGGAGGCATTATTGAGAACATCACGCAGGTGGGCATGGAGCGCATTATTCATATGGATATACGTCAGCGTGATGAGCTGGGGGATATTTCATTGAAGCGCATTATTATTGAAGTGATGGGTAGACATAGCAATATTATTTTGCTTGACCCGGAAACAGGTATGATGCTGGATGGCATTCATCATGTCACACCCTCTATCAGCAGCTATCGGGTCGTTATGCCAGGCTTTCAATACACAGAGCCTCCTGAACAAAATAAGCTGAATCCACTAGAAGTCGAAGAAGCAGCCTTCATCTCCTCGTATCAAGCAGCCCTTGAGGCCGAAGAAGCTCCCAAACGCTGGCTCGTGAACACTTTTACCGGACTTAGTCCCCTTATTGCTGAAGAGATACTAATCCGAGCATCTAACGAAGAAGCATCTGGTGACAAGGATCGCCGACTGTGGAGGACATTCAGTGACATTATGGATGACGTGCGGAATCATCGTTTTCAGCCAGTATCTGGACTGAACGCACAAGATAAAGTAATATTTTCAGCCATTCCACTGACGCTGATCGAAGGAGAACGTAAGGAATACGCTACTATCAGTGAGTGTATGGAGGACTTTTTCGGTGAAAAAGCAGAAAGGGACACGGTTAAGCAAAAGGTTAGCGACCTACTACGGTTTCTCCAAAACGAGCGGAGCAAAAACGTAAAAAAACTCGATCATCTCCATCAGGATTTGGCCGAAGCGGAAGATGCCGATCAATTTCGGATTTACGGAGAGCTGCTATTTGCTTCACTGCATGAGGTAAAAAAGGGAGACAAGGAAGTAACACTCACTAACTTTTATGACGAGGAACAGGGTGCGATCAGCATTCCATTGGACCCGCTACTCAATCCTTCAGATAATGCACAACGTTATTTTAAAAAGTATAACAAATATAAAAACAGCCTGGCTGTCATTGACGAACAACTAGCAAAAACACACGAAGAAATTCGTTATATGGACAATCTTCTTCAGCAGCTAGCCCATGCCTCTATTAACGACATTGAGGAAATACGTGAAGAGCTGGTTCAGCAGGGCTATCTCAGAGATCGGGTTAAAAAAGGAAAGAAAAAGAAGAAAAATGACCGCCCGACCTTGCACGTATATACATCATCCGAAGGCATCGAGCTGCTGGTCGGCAAAAATAACTTGCAGAATGAATATGTGACCAACCGACTGGCCGGACCCAATGACACGTGGCTGCATACAAAGGATATTCCAGGGTCACACGTCGTTATTCGTGCCGAGAAATTCGGAGACGCAACGTTGGAGGAAGCTGCTCAACTGGCTGCCTATTTCAGCCAAGCCAAGCAGTCTAGCAGCGTACCTGTAGACGCCACCTTGATTCGGTATGTACGCAAGCCAAGCGGTGCGAAGCCCGGCTTTGTCATCTACGATCATCAGCGTACGCTCTTTATCACACCTGATGAGGAACTGGTCAAAAAGCTGCCGAACCGCATCAAAAACGGCTAAGTTCCACCAGCATATGGAATCTACAAAAAAACCCTTTGCCCGTTGCACGTACACTTCTAGTGTTCCATGCGGTAGGCAAGGGGCTTTTTCTCATTTACTTTTGTCCAACAGCAGCCTTTCTCAATTCCTCGACAATCTGACCATCCACACTACGGCTACCCAGATCACCGTGGAAAATCACACCTTGGCGTGCACCGTGAAAATCCGAGCCGCCCGTTGCGATAAGCCCATAGTGCAGCGCCATTGCAGTATATCGGCTCTCAGCCTCAGCATCATGGTCTGAATGGCTCACCTCCAACCCTACAGGCTTCGCTGCCTCTATTATGGAGCGCACCAGTTCATCATTTCCATACAAGCCAGGGTGGGCCACTACAGGCACTCCTCCTGCTTCACGAATCCAGCTTATAGCCTCCGCAGGCTCTACACGGGGTACAGATACGTATCCGGGCGCACCTTCTGCCAAGTAACGGTCAAACGCATCACGCATGTCCTTCGCGTAACCTTTTTGAACCAGGGTATCTGCCATATGCGGACGTCCAATGCTTTCATCTGGCGCTAGTGGTCTGCCCATTGTAACCACCACCTCATCTAGTGTGATTTCCAGGCCCAAGCTACGCAATCGACTCAAAATCAAATCATTACGGGTATCCCGCGCCTGTCTCAGCTTTTCCAACCGTTCCAAAAATATTTTATTACGGTAATCCATAAAATAACCTAATATATGAATATCTTTGCCACCAGCACGTGTACTGATTTCCACACCCGGCACCACGGTCATTCCAATGCGTCTTCCCTCCTCCAAGGCTTCCTCCAAACCGGCCACCGTATCATGATCTGTAATAGCCACACCGGCCAACCCTTTTTCCTTCGCCCAGCGCACATTATCAGCAGGTGATTGCATACCGTCAGATGCTTGGGTGTGTGTATGTAGATCATATCGTTGTGAATTAATCTGTTCCTTCATTACGCAATTGCTCCTCCTCTTTCATCACTACAAGTTTGTCCTGCGAGTCCTCGAATACGTCCAATCCCTGATCATGACGACGCAAGTAAGATAAAAAAGTTACTACCGGGATTGGCAACAAAGCTGATTTCAGATGAATCGCATAAAACTCTCGTTTGAAGGTAATATCTGAAATATTTACAATTTTCAACAACCCGAGCGCAACCTCGTGTTTGACTGAAGAAGGTGACAGCATGGTAATCCCCAGTCCTGCCTCTACCGCTGATTTGACCGCTCCAGTGCTGCCCATCTCCATTACAATATCAAGTCGAGAGGCATCCGCACCACGATTTTTGAGCCCATCTTCTATGACTTGTCGTGTACCAGAACCTTTTTCTCTAGCTACAAAAGGATGCTTGAATACATCTTCTAAAACTACTTTTTTGGCCTTGGCTAACACATGCCCCGAAGGAACAATCAGCTTCAGTTCGTCCTGCATCACAGATTCCACCACAATATCCGGGTGTTGTACCGGGGCCTCAATCAGCCCTAAATTCAACTGATGCTTTAGTATATCATCCATAATTTGAGTCGTATTCATTACATTCATTGCCATGCGTATGTGAGGGTACTCCTGACCAAACGGGCCCAACATTCTTGGCACAATATATTCACCAATCGTTAGGCTGGCGCCAATATGCAATCTTCCCTCCAGCATGTGAGTAAAAGCAGACATTGCCTCGTCAGCTTCCCTGATCAGTTGCATACTTCTTTTTGCAAAAGGAAGTAATGTCGCTCCTGCCTCCGAAAGCTCAATTTTTTTAGTCGATCGGTGCAGTAGCTTCGTGCCAAAATAATCTTCCAAAGATTGAATTTGCATCGTCACCGCAGGTTGCGTCATATGCAGCGCTTGCGCCGCCGCCGAGAAGCTTCCGCGCTCCGCTACGGTATAAAAAATGTGCAGCTGATGAAAGTTCATATTGACAGCCCTCTCCCCTCTGATCTCCTTATTTTAGCATAAGAAAAACGTCTGCGAACAATTTCCGAGTAAACTTACCGAAATGAGGAGTATATGCTTGCAAAATAAAAAAGCATGCAGCTGATAACTGCATACTTCTACTCAAACTCGACGGTGTCAATGAGCGCGGTTTCTAATGGAACCGTTCGCCAAATCACCGTCTATTTTTGCTTACGAGTGCTTTTCATCAGTGTCATGCGCCGCGAATGGCGCAGCCATGAATAGTAAGATTTTAAGTCCCTCAATTCGATAGTCTCTGACATCCGACCCAAAAAGGTAATGATAATCATCTTATGAAGCGGATTTCCCGCAATGTCCATCTCACCTGGCAACTCACCAAATTCGGCGACAACGACCAGATCACCATCAATTAAATATACATCCTCTTCATTATGATAGTAGGACTCCATCCTGTTTTGCTTCAGGCACTCCCAAAGCCAGGCGGCGATATGATTCGTCTCGGACTGTTTCTGCTCTACCCGATCTAAATAACGTGTTTTCGCATGATTTGTAATCACGATATCGGCGACTTTCTTATCGCCCATCTCCACGTAGAACGGTTCGTATGTACTCCATCGCTGCATTGCCTTGTCACGCACGGGATCACTCTCCCCACCAGATAGGTCTTTATATCTACCAATATATTCATATGTTACCTCAACAGACCCGGGACTACAAGTTACAAAATTGAAGTTTATGGGTGTTTTTTAAAGATTTTTTAGGTCTAACAGCATTAAGATTAGTATGCAAAAGTCCTGGCTTCACAAAAAAAAGCCAGCCCGTAGGCTGACCTTTTTTAAGAATTCTGAATGTATAGACAATCAAAGCTTATATTTCATATTCTTTCATCTTTTCCTTATCGTCGTTGTACTCCGTCCTAATCTCATTTCGGAAAGAGCGCTCAACCTTACGTACATAGGAAAGTCTGCGAATATTTTTAACGGTGTCCTCTGCCCGATCCGCATTCATATAAATAACTACATAATGCATACGCTTTGAAATATAGTGGACATTTCCGTATTTCTCCAGATTGCGGGCAGCCTTGATATCGCTTACCCAAATGATGTACCCTGTCCGCTCGGCAAACATTCGCTTCATCTCCCCTCCGTATCATTCCTATGGCCTATCCGCAGGAGCATTTTCCTCCGCTGCCGCATCCGCCCTTTTTCACATTCGGATCGTTGCTCGGCACCTTAATGGTCTCGGACACGGAATATGCAATCGTTTCAGACATGGCATGAAGCATATCATCCAGCGCCTTTTCGGCCCGTTTGAACTCCTTAACAGCCTCAAATTGTTCTAGCTCCAGTTCAACGACCTGCACCGCGTCCTTCGCTTCATGATAGTTGGGATGAAAATGCCCAAAACGCTCCGTTTCAGCGAAAAGCTCCTTTTTGGCATCCAGCTTGCGTACACACGCCTGAATAGACGGATTCAATTCCACACGCTGCTTCCAATATAAATAATCCGATACCTCAAAGGACCGGTTGACCATATCGCCCAATTCATAGGCGTTAATAAGCACTTCTGCCATATTGACCGTGTTCAATTCGGCTACGCTCATGAATGTCATCTCACTTTATATAAAGTTCTACCCAATAAAAGTAGACTCATTTATCATACCACATCCTTCTTTTGAGAAGAAGGAGTTTCATGCACTTCCTGACACGACTATGTAAAAGGAACCAACAGCCTCATCTCGGACCAATCCCTTGGCTGCAAGGTCGCACGAGAAGGTGTTTCCTCATCCATTCCTGAGGCGTACCAGCCTGTGACACTCCAGGGATCGCCAGAAACCACTGATTCCGGTATCCATTTAACCTCTTTCCCGCTGATACGCAATCCCACCGCCGCCTGCCAACGGATCGCTTGCTCCATCAACTGCCTGGAAGTGGACGTATGGTAACTCCTCCATTCTTTTGTCCATGAAGAGGGTACTGTAGATCTTTCTGGAAAATAGTCAGACGGATCAGGCAGGGTGTGCTCTTGTTCATAGAAATGCAACGTACGCCCTGTGTAAACCAGACCAGCTCTTCCCTCTTGTGAAAATAGGGAACGGCCTGCTTCTAGG
The DNA here is from genome assembly GCF_011800655.1 of Paenibacillus sp. EKM10P. Lineage (NCBI taxonomy): Bacteria > Bacillati > Bacillota > Bacilli > Caryophanales > Paenibacillaceae > Paenibacillus > Paenibacillus sp. EKM10P. Next base: position 796,826 of record NZ_JAALET010000002.1, read on the forward strand.
TTCTCTATCTCCGTCAAAAGTGGATAATGATGAGCTGGCTCATCCGCACCTTTTGGCTCAAGACGCGGACTTAATCCAATTGCAGCGAGCGCTTTTCTTATTTTGTCAGCAGAGCGCACCGGGATAATAAAATCTTTGTCACCGAGTCGCTCCAGTGATCCTTCCAGTGCAGGATGACGCGCAACTATGTCCGCATCATCCTGAGTACCGCATCGCAAAAGTGTTACCGTCGCAAAAGCCGTTCGTCCGACATCGCCTGCCCACTGCTCTACTGCCAGCCGTACATGTTCTGGCACCCCTGTCCGACTGTACTTGTCCAAAAGAGCAGGAATCGCCTTGGACTCCATGCCCAGCTCGATTGCCTCTGTAATACTCTCTCTGGTAATCCGATATACTACCATCCGGTCTCCTGTCACACGTTCACAGCAGCATTCCAATCGCCAGCGCACATCATATGCGACATCTGGCGGCACTAATATTTCAAAATCAGGCTGCACATAAAAGGCACCTTGCTCTTGATGTGTATCCTCACCATGATAGGGACGAAGCAGATCTGTCACAGAGACATTCCAGCGAAAACACAATTCACCTGATGTGGTCTGACCCCAATCCCCCATTCCAAAAGCCGTCAGGGCCTTCAACCAACCCTTTATATCTTCCATAAAAGGTCCATTGAAATTAAAATCAGATACTGTTTCCTCCGCAAGCCCATTGAGAGTTGCGTTTGTAGGAACAATGTCTATAAGGGTACCGTTCGTAGAATCATTTCCCTTTAAACGATTCTGCGGCATTAAGCCTACCTGAAGCATCCATTGCAGCAGACATTGAATAGATACCCATCCATCCGTACCTACATACTGCGAGACGGCACACAGCATATAGCGAAAATGCTGTATGGGCGCTTCAGCCTTGCCGTACCTTTCCATGAGGGTGGCAAAAATATGCTTGCGCATTTGCCCAGCAGACAAACGAATCCATATCGCCAGTTCCGCTTCCTGAATACGGAAAGACACAGTTTCTTTCACTAAAAGCCCCAAACTGAGTAGTAAATCGATCATGACCACCGTTTGTACTGGATACAGCTCGGCATGCGCATAATGTAACCCTAGTCCCTCCAGGTCCTCCGGACGAAAGGGGGTCAGTTCATTTAACTTTTGCAATGACCGCTTATGTATGGTTCCTTTGGCCGTCAAAGGAATTCCCTGCATCGCAATACGTGACAACACATGCAGTAACTCTGACTCCAGTCCAGTCATTGCTTCATGTACCGTTATCGGATGATCCGTATGTATCTCGTTCATTGGAGTTTGCTCTAACAACATATCGTACAGAGCGGGTAGTCGATCAACCGGAATATATAAAATCCGCTCACCCCACGATTTGGTAACTGCCTCCAGCCACCCCCGGGTGCGAAGCCCATGCAGTGCCAGTTTTGTTTCGACTCCGCTTAAGGCACCTTGGGTAAGCTGCACAGGCTCCTCTTCCCTCATAGGCTGTGCAGCATGTCGGATAAAGCATCGTTTAAGCACCAGCAGTTCATCCGCTGAAAGCTCATTCCAGCTGCCTTGCGTATTCGTTACGCCCATCCTTGATTAGGCCTCCTTTTTCTTTCCACCATCTTCTGTCCCATCCTCCTGGCTTCTGCTAGCCATTGTCCTATCAAACCTGCGAACCGCATATTCATAGCCCTGCTCAATCAGAAACAGCTGACGACGTGCTGCAAAGTCCGTCTCCCTACTATTCTCCGTCACTAATGCATAAAAATAAGCTTTATTCTCGCCTGGCTTTGGTCGTAAAATGCGGCCAAGTCGTTGTGCCTCTTCCTGACGGGAGCCAAAGCTACCCGATACCTCTATGGCCACCGCTGCATCTGGCAAATCCACCGCAAAGTTCGCCACCTTGGATACCAATAGGGTCTGAATACTACCCTTGCGAAACGCATCGAACCAACGCACCCGCTCACTCTGAGTCATGGATCCCGTAATCAGTGGAACGTCCAGCTCCTGAGCCAATTTACGTAACTGGTCTAAATATTGACCAATAATAAGCGTGGGTAGACCCTTGTGTTTCTCCATTAGACTGCGTACTGCCTCCAGCTTAGCCGGATTTTCGGCTGCAATTCGGTATTGCTGTCTGCCTTCAGCGCGCATACTTCGCTCCAAAAGGTCAGCGGTCATAGGCAAACGCAGCTCTACACAATCGACCTGAGCAATCCAGCCCTGTCGTTCCAGTTCCTTCCACGGCATATCGTACCGTTTGGGTCCAATTAAAGAGAACACATCCCGCTCACACCCGTCCTCTCGAACTAACGTAGCTGTTAATCCCAAACGACGGGTAGCCTGAATATCAGCCGTCGCTCGAAATACTGGCGCAGGCAGCAAATGTACCTCATCATATATAATGAGTCCCCACTTCCGCTCACTCAGTAGCTTCATATGTTCAAACTCTCCGTCTTTGGTGCGACGATGCGTCAAAATCTGGTAGGTTGCCACCGTTATCGGTCGCACCTCCTTTTTCTGACCACTGTATTCCCCGATAGAATCGACAGGAATATTCGTCTTTTGCTTCAATTCTTCGATCCATTGCCGCACGGAGATAGTATTAGAAGTTAAAATAAGCACCTCACACTGAAGGCGATTCATCACTGCCATACCGATCACTGTTTTTCCAGCTCCACATGGGAGCACTAGTACACCACTCCCCCCTAAGCCGTCTGCACCTTCAAATGCATCAGCGGCTTTCACCTGGTAATCACGAAGCTGCAACTCCGTTTGTCCCTTTCCCAAGGTAAAACGAAGTAGGTTCCCCTCAAGATAACCTGCCGTATCCACAACAGGATATCCCAAGCGAGTTAATTCCTGCTTGAGCAAGCCACGATTTTCGGGCGGTACGGATGCACTTGTCTCATTGGTGCGAAGCAAACCAAGCTGTTGTAGCTCTTTCTTGTTTAATAGCTCATCCAGTAAAGCTGGGGTCTCTGCCGTCAAGATCAAGTGATCCCCTATTGTGTATGTGTTGGTTTTACTCGTCTTTGTATCTCTGTCTGACTCATGCTCATCACGATTCGCGTCAATCGTATCAGTGCCGTAAATTTGTTCTTCTTTTGCACTTGCTCGTGACAGCGTCAACGTCCCGTAACGAGATACAAGCTGTTCAATATCTCTCAACAAATCACGCGGAATATCCCAACGGGACATAGCGTGCAAACTATTTTGAATGTCCTCAGCACCCCACCCGAGAGCGGCCGCATTCCAGAGCGACAATGGAGTGATGTGATATGTATGAAAAGCGGACGGACTTTTTACCAGCTCTGCATAAACCTGCAACTGTGAACGGGCCCATTCCGAATCGGGCAAACCCATTTCCAGCAGAACGGTAAAATCACGTTGTACAATACAAGGATGATCTGGGTTCATGACTACCTCCTGACACTCAAAAGTTCTATAATAAATAGCTTATCCGTTTATTCGCATATCAACCGGAATAGCAAGGAGTCCAACCCACACTCGGGTTGAACTCCTGATCAGAAGCTCGGGATAATGACCGTCCCAAACTGATACCTGCTATATTATCCTTCTAGTGAACCTGCTCGGAAATTTGGCTAAGCGCCTCTCCAGCGTTGTCTGCAAAAATATTACGAACCGCTAAATCCCCAATCGAAACAATCCCGATCAGACGGTCTCCTTCCGTCACGGGCAAACGACGGATTTGCTGTTCTGCCATCAGTTCAGCTGCTTGGTCCACTGACATGTCAGCACTGGCTGTACGAATACCTGTTGTCATTACCGTATCCACCGAACCAGAACCAGAATTTTTAGCTGCGTAGCCGCGAATCACAAGGTCACGGTCTGTTACCACACCGATCAACTTATCACTGCCTTCGCTTTCCACAACTGGGATAAAACCAGTATCATTGTCTTTCATTTTGACCGCTATTTCGTAAATATTGTCCTGCGGGGTAACCGTTACACATTTTTTAGTCATAACTTCCTGAACCTTTTTCATGGGTACTCCCTCCTTTTCAAGAGTAGGGTACCCCATTTCATTCAGCTCATACTCCAGATTGGACCCTTCCCAATTTAGCTCGTATTAGCCGTTAATTGCCCCTTCTTTTCGTCCAGCAACATATCCGGTAGACATGGCAATAAACAGACGAACTGCGTTGATCATGGCATCCTCATCAAAATCAAATTTTGGATGGTGATGCGGATAAATTGCTCCTTTGGTCGGATTACCCGCCCCGACGAACATAAAACAACCTGGCACACGTTCCAAATAATACGCAAAATCTTCGGCAGGCATCAACTTTGGCGCTTCCTGTACATTCCCCTTGCCGAACACAGGCTTTGCTTCCTTAAAAAAGCGGGATGCTTCCTGGGCATCATTAACAACTGGCGGGTATCCCATAATGTAACGAATTTTTGCTGATGTCCCGTATGTTGCTGCTGTAAGCTCAGTTACCTCATGCAATCGCTCTTTCATGACCGTCCGGGTCTGCTCATCAAACGTACGAATGGTTCCACTCAAGCGGCAGGTTTCTGCAATTATATTTTGCGCAGAGCCCCCTTGGATGGTTCCCACCGTCAACACAGCAGGCTTTAACGGGTCGACTGAACGGCTTACGATACTCTGCAGTTGCATAACAAGAGCTGAGCCTGCCACCACACTATCATTAGTGGACTGGGGCATACCGCCATGCCCACCCTTACCTGCAATTTCAATATAAAAATCGTCGGCAGCCGCCATCAACGGCCCTGCACAACTCGCAGCGGTCCCGACCGAGAAGGGTGTCCATAAATGGATGCCATAAATAACATCCACACCTTCCAGTACGCCATCTTTGATGACATTAACCGCACCCCCAGGCAGCAATTCCTCCGCAGGCTGGAACAAAAACCGGATTTCTCCCTCCAGCTCATCACGGTTCAGACTGTAATAGTATGCTGTCCCAAGCAAAACAGACGTATGTCCGTCATGTCCGCAAGCATGCATGGCCCCATCCACACTGGAGCGATATTCACATTCCTTTTCATCCTGAATAGGAAGAGCGTCCATATCGGCGCGTAACATAACCACAGGTCCAGGTTTGGCACCACGAATGGTACCTACAACACCGTGTCCCCCTACCTGTCGGCGAACATCTAATCCCCAGCTCTCTAGCTTATCCGCTACAAAAGCGGCAGTTTTACTTTCCTGAAAAGAAATTTCGGGATTCTTATGTAAATGTCTACGCCACTCCACCATGTTTTGTTGTAATTGATTAAACCAGGTTTGGTCCATCGCCTGTTGTGTCATTATGTTCCACCTCTCCTTTTAAAACATCGGGACAGCTTCCGATAAATCATGCAGCTTTACCCCATACGCGCCGTTTCTCTCAAGTCTTTATTTTTATCCTATTGTAGCAGATATGGAATTGTTGTGATATCTGTTGCTCCAGATGGTTGCAGAAGCCTATCAAACATACTATGATAAAATGGATAAACGATAAAATGATAAACGTCTGCGAGGAATATACCTTGCGGCGAATACCGGGGGAAGCTGATATGAGAAATACGAAGCCGGAGACTCGAAGAAGAGGGACACCGGATTTCCAATTGCTGATCCTCACTTTGTTGCTGGTTGGATTCGGTGTAATCATGGTATTTAGCTCCAGCTCCAGCGTAGCTCTGCTGAATAAAGAATACAATTTTGACTCTTTATATTTTGTAAAGCGCCAGTCCGCATTTGCTATACTTGGACTTTTTATTATGTTGGTAGCTATGAATATTAAGATGGAAAAATATAAAAAACTTTTTGTACCTTTATTTTTCATAACCATATTACTGCTAATCATCGTACTTTTTACAGGCTCTCTGAATGGTGCAAAAAGCTGGCTCAGATTTGGTAGTATTGGCTTCCAGCCAACAGAACTCGCAAAGATATCCATCATCCTTTACTTATCCGCACTGATTGTCAAAAAAGGAGATCGATTTAGAGATTTGCGGACTGGCTACATACCTGTAACTGTCATTGTAGGCTCTGTCGCAGGACTCATCATGCTTCAACCGGATTTAGGCTCCTGCTTTATTTTGGTAGCCACCAGCGGCCTGATTATTTATGCCGGGGGGGCCAGCGTCAAACACATTACAGCATCAATCATCCTGCTCGTGCTAGGCGCTTCCATCGTATTTGGTATTGGATCGTTGTTTGGAGGAGATTCCGACAGCGCAAATGGACAAGCTACTGCTGCCAAGCAAGATTATAAAATCGGACGCTTTCAAGCCTTTCTTAATCCCGAGAAGTATAGACAAGGCACAGGATACAATCTGGTGCAGTCCCTCCAAGCAATTGGCGAAGGCGGCTTAAACGGATCGGGATTTGGTAAAGGCATTATCAAGCTTCATTATCTGCCCAATTCGTTTAATGATTTTATCTTTTCAGTTATTGGTGAAGAATTCGGATTTATCGGAACAGCCATTTTCCTAATGCTATATTTGTATTTCATTTGGCGAGGCATGATCATTGCTCTGCGTTGCCATGATCCGTTCGGAACGTTGGTGGGCACTGGCATCATGGGTTTGATCGCCATTCAGGCCTTCATTAATATCGGCGGGGTAACCCAAACGATTCCAATCACTGGCGTAACTCTTCCGTTTATTAGCTTTGGTGGTTCCTCCCTGCTTGTCATGATGTTTTCTATGGGCATCATGCTCAGTATTTCTCGTGAGAACACCAAACAAGCAGTGCAAGAACGCACCACAGGGGTGACTGTTCGTAATGAAGTTCCCACTCGCTTTCAAACTCGTAGAACCAACCGTTACCGCTAAAAAAAGAACTTCCATATGACCACTAATCACGGTGGCATTGGAAGTTCTTTTTTTGTATATGTATATAACTACAGGTCCGTCTGCAAAATGTTAACCAGCAGATTCACAAAACGAAAACTGGCGTTTTATAACCACCAGTTTTCGTGTCTTATGCGGATTATCGCACGGAATTCCCGGCATCTATACCATTGGTGAAAAAATGTCCATTAGCATGCAGTGGTTCTATTACACTGCGTCGTCCTTGAACGCGACACCTTCCACTTTTACGTTCACTTCCACGACCCGCAACCCCGTCATGCTTTCGACGGCTTCTCGCACATTTTGCTGAAGAATTCGGGACACCTCATGAATAGGTGTTTCGTAGAGCACGATAATACGTAGATCAATGGCAGCTTCCAGTTGTCCAACCTCCACTGATACGCCCTTTTGCACATTTTTACCGCTCAGCCTTTTGGCCCAGCCTTCCGATAAGCCGCCTGACATTGCAGCAATGCCTGGTGTCTCTAATGCGGCCATCCCGGCAATTTTTCCTACGACATCGTTGGAAATCTTGATGTTTCCTGCTTCCAGTTGTTGAATTTGCTCTGCCATGACCTATGTCCCCCTTCATCCATCCTTTATTTGTATTGTAAAGCCTCAGCCACTCCAAATGCAAACCTTACGTATAAAAACATCGTTCGTTTACAACCTATATCATTTTGGGTATATTAATTTAGAAAAATCCATACAAGTGACAGTATTCACCAAACTTGTACACATCTATTGATATCGAGGTGCTCTTCATTGAAAAAATGGTTATCTCCCGCTTTGCTTATAGCGACATTTGCTCTTAGTGCAGTCGCTCATTACACACATTGGAATGCCATAGCCCAATTTGTCATTTGTGCGATTTCTGTTGTATTCGTAGCCGGTTTTCTCGGTAGGGCGACTGAAAGTGTTGCTCATTATGCTGGTCAACGTTTAGGTGGATTCTTAAATGCCACCTTTGGTAACGCAGCCGAGCTGATCATCGCCATTTTTCTCGTCAAAGAAGGTCTTTACGATATGGTAAAGGCCAGTCTTACGGGTTCGATCATCGGCAATCTGCTGCTGGTGCTCGGAGCGAGTCTGTTCGCTGGCGGATTGAAATATAAAGTGCAAAATTTCAATATATCGCTGGCTGGATTAAGTGGCTCCCTGATGATTGTGGCTGTTATTGCCTTGTTCGTTCCAGCTGTCTTTCTGAACACACATGTGATCACGGATAGCGAGTCAGATACACTCAGTCTCATTGTTGCAGGCACGCTCATTGTCGCGTATATTGCGTGGCTTATTTTTTCTATGATTACGCATAAGGACTATTTAGCTGACGTGACCGAACAAAAAGATGAAGAATTGCCGCATGAGCATGCCCCTGTATGGTCTAGAAATAAATCCATTGCCTATTTGGTACTCGCTACCGTTATGGTCGCTTTTGTCAGCGAATGGCTGGTAGGTACACTGGAAGTATTTACGACTCAATTTGGACTCAGCGAATTGTTTGTGGGTGCATTTCTTGTCGCTATTATTGGTAATGCGGCCGAACATAGCGCTGCCATTTTACTAGCCATGAAGAACAAAATCGGTGCATCTGTTGAAATTGCTGTCGGCAGCAGTTTGCAAATTGCCCTATTCGTTGCCCCTGTGCTGATTTTTGTCAGTTACTTTATGGGGAACACGATGAATATCGTTTTCACCACCATTGAATTGGTAGCCATTGCCGTCGCTGTATTTATCGCCAAATCCATCACTCAGGACGGCTCAACCAACTGGTATGAGGGACTCATGCTGCTGGTAGTGTATGTATTGTTGGGTGTATCCTTCTTCCTGGTGTAGCTTCCAAAGTTTAAAATGTAGATTACATTGTAGTGACTTCTTCGCGTTTCATTTATTCTTCTGATCACTAATGCCCTTGAATTTTTAAGACGATATAACCCCTTAAACTGTAAAAATTCAAGGGCAAAGGTGAATGCTATAAGCAACCTCTCGTCCCCTTTTTAAAAAATGGCATCAAAAAAAGCATGCTCTCAAACTTCGCATGCTCTCATCAATTCAACCGTCTTTCTAATTAGCCTTATTATTCATGGCCTCATATAGAATAGCCAGATTGCGTTCCAGCTCACTGACCAGCTGTTTACCTACCATTTCCGGAAGAAGTCCGGCGCGAACCGCAAAATCCACTTCCTTGGAAAATCCGTACATCTGAGTATCCAGCACTTCCTCATAGAGAGGGCAATAACGGGTTGCCAGATTCTCCATCTGTACTTCAATAAGCTTCTTTATTTTATCTGCATCTTCCTGAAGCAGATTAATGGCCTTGATATTCAATTGTTCCTGCAAATCAGATGAAGTCATGGATTCTTCCCCCCTATGTCTCAATGTCGCACAAGACGTCCTAACCTTAATATTAGACCAAATTGCAGGCTAATACAAGAACCTGACAAAAAAAGCATCCCTACAGTTACAGGTAGGGATGCTTTTGCTTCCTCAATAAGTTAGGTGGCTACTGAAATGTGCAGCCCGTGCTTCTGGAACACCTCAATAATCGCTTTTTTGGCTTCCTCGGCGTCAGGCCCGTGAACATGCAGCTCATAACTGTGACTGCTGACCAACGTCGTAAACAAGCCCAGTATACTTTTCACATCAATATACTTATTTTCGGAATGAAGGACGATGGAAGAAGTGAATTTGCTCGCTGTCTGTGCAATTTCAACAACCGCCGCATTATTGTTGGACATAGTAAGATCCCTCGCTTTACTGGATTGTCATGTATCAATGCTCATTCATTATGATACATTGAAATCGCTTTCTCAGCAAGAACAGATATCGTTATTTCAAATTTTCAGGATTTAAAGGCTCCAGCTCAGGCAGCACAAAAATGCCATCCTTACGGATTAGAACATCATCAAAATAAATTTCACCGCCACCATATTCTGGACGTTGAATCAATACCAAATCCCAATGAATCGAAGAACGGTTACCGTTATCCGCCGTTTCATAAGCTTGACCTGGTGTAAAGTGCAAGCTGCCTGCAATCTTCTCGTCAAACAGAATATCCTTCATTGGGTGTAAAATGTGTGGGTTAAACCCGATGGCAAACTCGCCAATATAGCGTGCTCCCTCATCGGAATCGAGAATATCATTTAACCGCTTTGTATCGTTGCTTGTCGCTTCCACGATTTTACCATTTTCAAAACGGAATTTAACATTCTCAAAGGTAATTCCATTATACAGGGTTTGTGCATTATAGCTAATAGTTCCGTTAACTGAATCACGTACAGGCGCGCTGTATACTTCGCCATCCGGAATATTGCATTGACCCGAACACTTAATGGCTCCGATTTGCTTGATAGAGAAGCTCAGGTCAGTACCTGGACCGCTGATCCGTACTTTGTCTGTCCGATTCATCAAGTCTGCCAATGCATCTTGAGCCTTGTCCATTTTTGCGTAATCCAGGTTACATACATCGAAATAAAAATCTTCGAATGCTTCGGTGCTGATATTGGCCAATTGAGCCATGCTGTCATTCGGATAACGCAGCACTACCCATTTTGTGTGTTTCACTCGTTGTTCGCTATGTACCGCATGCTGATAAATTGAATTATACATTTTCATTTTATCTTCCGGTACATCTGACAGATCATTTACATTTTCGCCTGCACGAATTCCGATGTAACAGTCCATTTGTTTCATCCGGTTGAGGTCAATTTCAGCCCAAGCTTCCAGCATTTCCTTTGTCGCATTGCGAAGCATAGCGCTCTGCACCTTACGATCTGTAAGCTGAACAAAAACATTTCCACCCTTTTTACCAACTTCATGAATGATGGCGTTAAGCAAGTCACGCTCTGTACCAATCATTTCGATCAATACATTTTCTCCAGGCTGCACTTCAACAGAGTAACCTACCAGATTTTCCGCCAGCTTAAGTATTCTAGGATCTTTCATGTAGTGTCTCTCCTTCTTTATTCACTCTTTTTGAACAACGGTTAATTCAAATTCCATTGTATCATGCCCGCTCCGTTACTTGTAGTCCTCAAAAACAACTCGGGTGATCAGAGCCTCCTGATGCTGCTCTTCATTCGCAACCTGTCGGGAAATTCGGCATTCCGATGATAGCTTTAAGGGTAAACCCGTTTGGCGATCTATAGTTAAATGGTACACAGTCTGCACACTGGAATGCTCCAGTTGGTTGTTCATATCCTCACAACTCTGCTTCCATACTTGGCTCAGCTTTTGTTGCAGCTCTTGGTTCGTTTCTGTATGCTGTGTTTTTAATATCCTGATTTGAGGATTTAACGTATTCATCTCTTCCATTAAACGTTCTTTTAACCAACGCTTTGCCGAGGCAGGTTCTGGTTCAATCCTCACCACCCAAGTTCCCCGGGCAGCTCCCTTTTCCATACGAATGCTCTTATTCAGTGTATTTAATTCCTCTAGCTCCTGAATCGGATTGAAGCGATTTAACATGCCATTTTGAACCATAGAAGTATCCCCAGCTGTCAGCGTAATCCATTTCCCATTTTGACGAAAAAATCGTTCATGTGTAACACCAGGCTCGGACTTATCTTCTTTTAGTGCTACATAGTCGCCTTGCTTACGGAAAGCCTCTGTAGATCCCCAGTGCATGATTAATTCATCGTGATTTCTTAGCTTCCCGCGATATTCAAACTGTTTAGCCGTAGGCAGACCGCCGTCAGTTCTGATTCCAGTCTGTCCGCTAAATGTTATCCTCTCTCTGCCAGCCATTCCTGCAACAGCTCTTCTAAAAATCTGCTCAGGAGTATATTGTCGATCCAGTACACAACCGCTTAACACACATATAATTAGAAACACACAGCCCTGCATTACCCATTGCTTTCTCCAATGCATACCATCATCCATCCTATCCTAAACATGACTATAAATCATGATAAAAATTCTGTTTTAGAACATCCATGTTATAGCTACGCTTAGGATTACCTGTCTACAAACGGTTATGCAAAACAAAAAGAGAACATTCCCTAAGGAATATTCTCTACACATCGCCTATATGATCAATAACTATACGATTACGGCCTTCATTTTTTGCTTCATACAAGGCCATATCAGCCCTATAAAATAAAGATTCGATACTGATCTGCTCGTCCAGCCAGTTCCATTCAGCAATCCCGCAAGAAACAGTCACCTGAGGATTAGTTTCATATTGTACACGGCTACGTATTTTTTCTGCATACCCCAGTGCCTGCTGCACCCCCAGCTGCGGCAAATAAATGGCAAGCTCCTCTCCGCCCCATCTGGCACATACATCCTCATCACGGGTCGCCGAGCGAACAATATTGCTGACGCTTTTCAGAATTTCGTCCCCCGTCTGGTGGCCATACGTATCATTCACCTGCTTGAATTGGTCAATATCGACCAAAATAAGAGAGCCACAGAAATCTTTTTCCTGATGCTCCTGAATGATTCGGTCTACATAATGACGCACATATAAACCTGTTAGCATGTCCATATTAGCGAGACGCCGCACCTCGGCATGCAGCATAGCATTAGTTACGGCCAGTCCGATATGAGGAGCCAGCATTTGCAGCATCTTGTAATTATCGTAAGAAAAAAAGTGTGGAAGCTTGCTCGATAATAATATAACCCCTCTAGGAGTCCCCCTGTTCTTCATAGGCACAGCCATCAAAGACTGAGAGTCCGTCGCATCCATAAACCGAGAGGATATCTTTCCATCCTTCCTATAGTCAGACACAATCACAGGCTCTCCTGTTTTGCATATCAGTCCAGCAAATCCGCCTTCACGAGGGTAACTCTCCAGCTTTAAACTTTCCACATTGCTTGACATCACCCTAAAGCAACTTCCATCCTGATCCAGCTGCACAATACAACAAAAGTCGGCCATGAACATTTTTAATAACTCCTGCACGGCAAACTCAAATATTTCATTTAATTTCAGGCTCTGATTCAAGCGTTGAACCAACTCATTAATGAGCCGCAATTCATGGATAAGTACATTCGATTGCTCCAGCAGCTTCGCATTTTCAAATGCGGTGCCAGCTGTATCTGCCATCATCGCAATCAGCTCTACGTCCACTTTTTCCATACTATCCGCACCTGCCGGAAGAATCATATGGAAAACACCATATACGCCCTGCTTACCACGTAACGGGATACCGATTTCAGTTATTTCATCTTGTGGACCGGAAGGCTCATTCACAGCCATTTGCCCTTTCATAAATGCACGGACACATACATCCTCGTCCCGTTCATGCAGCAACAAAGGCTTGACCTGAGGATTTCGACTGTGCCGATCCTGACTCATATACAACGTGATATCCACATGGGGAAACAAATAGGCGATACTTCCAAATACTTCATCCAGCACGCCTTCCACATCAATCTTGTCATGCATCCGCTTTACAATCTGAAATAAAATAGAGCGGCGTCTGCCCTCACGTTCGCTCCGATTCTGCATCCCTAGGATATCTTCCATAAATATATACTCAAACTTCGAGTAAAAGCAGGATCTAAAATGCAAAGAAGCCACTAACAATGCGTCCTGATTCGAGACAGAATGTTGAGCAGGCCGTGTAAAACGAAGAGCGGCGAAAGGCTCTCTCTTGTAATTGCGGCATAATATGGGGACCATGTATACAAATGCAAGGCTCCCATCTCGAAGTTTACGCTGGCTCACTTCCATCTCTCTAGATATGCAACAACGCTCGACCAACTCTAAATCCTCGTCATCATCCTCTTCCCTACCAGCAACCCGAACACCTGTAAAATTAAAGACAGCAGTATACTCTTCACTGATCCAGGATATACCATTGCTCTGCTGTAACCAATTCCGATATCCTTGGACGAGAAGCTGATTAATATAGGGGTAATCATAGGGTGTCATATCCATGTTCTGGAGCCAGGCAAAAGACGTATATCCTTTATCATCAAACAGCGGAGCACCGCTAGCCTGCACTGTTTTACCGTCAAGCGTTTGCTGATCCGTTGTTGAAAATTCCGACATATTAAGGCGCTCCTTCACAGCAAAATTAGCTGTACCAAGACAGCGGCTATACACCACTATAGCTCATAATATGATCTATTTTACTCTCAACTTTAGAAATTTGCATCCATTTTTCAGAAATTCGTCCCACTTTTTTAGTTCTAAAGCCCTATCGACAAATTTTGACGTTTTCATTCTTTTTCTCTTCTTGACATTGACCCACTATACCATATAATATATATTATTGAAAAAGACTGTACGGCAGAACTATCTACTGTGCGGATCTTAAATTTTGGGCGTAACAGTTTGTGTCACCCTCATCTTATTTGTTGCTGACAGGACAGCGGCTGAACTTTTCTGTCAGTAGTGCGTCTCACCTTACTAGGTAGCGCCGAACAAATTGGAGCGCAAAGAGAGCCCCAACTCAAATTTTAATTATGAAGGAGTTAACTCTATAATGGCACGTTACACTGGTCCTAAATTTAAATTGAGCCGTCGTCTCGGTATTTCCCTGAGCGGCACAGGTAAAGAATTGAAACGCCCTTTCCCTCCGGGACAACATGGTGCAAACCAACGGAGAAAAATCAGTAACTACGGTATGCAGCTTCAAGAAAAGCAAAAGCTGCGCCACATGTACGGTTTGGGTGAAAAACAATTCCGTACCCTGTTCAACAAAGCTCAACACATGCACGGTATCGCTGGTGAGAACTTCATGTTCTTGCTGGAAAGCCGCCTGGACAACCTTGTATTCCGTCTTGGCTTTGCTAATTCCCGTGCAGGCGCACGTCAATTGGTAGCTCATGGTCACGTTACTGTGAACGGCAAAAAAGTTGACATCGCTTCTTACCAAGTAAGCCTTGGCGACGTGATCGGTCTTCGTGAAAGAAGTCGTTCCCTGTCTTCCATCAAAGAAGCTTTGGAAAACCGTAACCACTTGGCAGCTTACCTGGAGTACAATGACGCAGCTCTGGAAGGTAAATACATTCGTTTGCCTGAGCGTGCTGAATTGTCCCAAGATATCGATGAAAAACAAATCGTCGAATTCTACAACCGCTAATCCTTGCATTAGCACCAAAAAGCACCCGAATTCATTCGGGTGCTTTTTATATTCCCCACGCATTAAGCCTGAGAGTTTTATTCAATAGGGATGTACACTTTCATATTCAAATGATCAGGATAGGAATTCATCACGTCCGTAATTTCAAAATCAGGTCCCTCCCTCCGTTCAAAATTAGAATTAGGAAGCCATGTGCCGTAGATAAAATCTCGTATACTCTGAACTCGTCCATTTGAACCTGAAGCGTCAAACTCAGCATACTTGCCTGCTGGAATCTCCATATATATGAAACCCTCAGCCAGTTCTTTTGATTCTTCTTCAACGGCCTCACCCACCACAAATGAAAATGCACCGTTGTCTTCAAATCGACAGGCAATCCCATATGACATTCCCGGTGCGATTTTATTTGGAATACACATAAAATATTCATGTGCGCCAAAGTGTTCATAAAATCCTGGGATTTCTTTATAATGCTGCTCATTATTGAGATTTGTTTTATATTCATATCCTACAATTTTGGTCGTTTCGAGTTGCAGTATCACAGGCTTGTTCACCTCTAATTCCTCCGTTGCGTTTTTTTTGTAATCCAGAAAATTGATTTTACTTTGATCAGAAAGCTCAATATCACAGTTACGATATTTCCCAGGGGTGATCCCAAAACTTTTTTCAAAAGCGCGAGTAAAAGCTTCTTGCGAGTTGTACTGATACTCAATAGCTATGTCCAATACCTTTTGGTTGGATTGCTTTAGCCGTTTTGCCGCCTCGGACAATCTTCTCCTTCTTATATATTGTTGAACTGTAAAACCCGAAATGGCCTGAAAAACCCGCTGGAAATGAAAAGCTGAAAAGTATGCCTGTGAAGCAATCTCGGCAATTTTTAAATCTTCCCGGAGATTCAATTCAATAAACTCAATCGCACACTGAATTCGTTTAAAGTAGTCCATATAATCCTTCCCCACACTTGTTATTTATCTAGACTTCACCCACATTGGGCAACCCACGTATTCATTATGTAAAACTCTGTATCTATTTGTTTGATTATTTGTGCTAAGTTTACCACGGCTTTTCGCTTGATAGAAATAAAAAAAAGCAGCACTGAGATACGAGATCAATCTCAACGCTGCTTTTAAATGTATTTTAATTATCCAAGCTTGATTTTAGCAAATTTCCGTTTACCTACCTGTACAATGTCGCCTTCCTGCGGCTTGTATGCTTCGTTCACATCAGTCCACTTCTCTTCATTAATTTTGACCGACCCCTGCTGAATACTACGCTTGGCCTCACCGTTAGATGCTGCAAAGCCTAGATGAGTCAGCAACTGGATCACACGAATGCCACCTTCTTCTAACTGATCTGCTGTTAAGGTGAATTCTTCAATGTCATCAGGAAGCGCGCGTTGTTGGAATACAGTCACAAAATGCTGCTTGGCCGCTTCTGCCGCCTCTTCATCGTGGTACATGCGAACTAATGTTCCGGCCAGTTTCATTTTGGCATCACGTGGATGCACCGAACCCTCCTTAACACCTTTCGCCAGCTCTGCCAGCTCCTCATTGGTAATATCCGTTGCAAGCTCAAAATATTTCAGCATCAACTCATCAGGAACGGACATCGATTTACCATAAATTTCGTTTGGCTCCTCATCCACACCAATGTAGTTCCCCAAACTTTTGCTCATCTTCTGAACGCCATCAAGCCCCTCAAGCAGTGGCAATGTAATGGTTGCCTGCGGTTCTACTCCGTATTCCTTTTGCAGGGTTCTGCCCATCAGCAGATTAAACTTTTGGTCTGTTCCTCCCAATTCTATATCGCTTTGGAGAGCCACAGAGTCCATGCCCTGCATCAGCGGGTAAAAGAACTCATGGATGCTGATCGGCAAGCCGTTTTGGTACCTTTTTGTAAAATCATCCCGCTCCAACATACGGGCAACCGTTACTTTGGCAGACAGAGTTACCACATCCGCAAAAGACATCGGTCCTAACCATTCGGAATTGTAGTATACCTTTGTCTTTTCAGGATCGAGAATCTTAAAAATTTGTTCCTTGTATGTTTGTGCATTACGCTGTACATCTTCCTCAGTCAGTTGCTTGCGGGTCTCCGATTTACCTGTCGGATCACCAATTCTGCCTGTAAAATCTCCGATAATCAGTTGCACTTGATGCCCTAATTCCTGGAACTGGCGCAGTTTGTGCATAACAACCGTATGTCCGATGTGAATATCAGGCGCAGACGGATCTAGACCCAGCTTAATTTTGAGGGGCTCGCCGCTAACAACCGATTTAATAACCTTACGCTTCAGCTCATCCTCAGGTACAATTTCCGCTACTCCACGACGTATTACTTCTAGTTGTCGTTCTACCTCTGCCTGTTGCTCAGGCTTCAATTCTTCCCACTTCATCCTGAATCCCTCCTATTTTCCATCCAATAATTACTATTTAAACAAACCAAAAAGCCCCTTTCATCCCAAGGGACGAGAAGGAGCTGCTCGCGTTACCACCCTAATTAAAGAAACGTATGCAAAAAAACAACGTTTCTTTCACTTCATTCCTATAACGGGTTTACACCCGGTACCGGATTACTATGGTGAGCTTCGCAAACCTGCAAAAACTTTCCATTCATCCAGACAGCTCCAGACGGTAATTCAAAGGAGGGACGCTACCGATTCACACCACCCATCGGCTCTCTGCACAACGTGATTCCGCCTTCTACTGAAGTCTTTCTCCGCTTTTCACGATATTTACTTTGACCTATTTATAACACACTGTTTTTATGTAGTCAACGACACCAAAAGACAGGCTTTTTAGCATATGGGTTCATTTTGTAATTTTATGCTATAATAATGGCTGTTATAAAGGAGGAAGACTTAATGGTTGAAGAAAAAAACAATGTATCAGAGCCTAAGCCTTCCCGCTTACGGAGAACCATGCGAAGGCTCGGCCGTGTCATAAAGTGGGTCGTCATCATCGGTTTTATGGGGGCACTATTCGCAGGGGGAACCGCCGCTGGCTATGTTGCTTCTATTGTAAAAAACGAGCCCGTGCGTTCCAGATCTACGATTCTACAGGAAGTGGATAAGAATGCAATTACAGGCTTCGCTTATTTCAATGATGGCTCTCCCATCGGGCAGCTTCGGACCGAGGAAGATCGAAGACCTGTTACGTTTAAGGAGATTCCTCAACTCGTCATTGACGCAGTTATTGCCATTGAAGATAATCATTTTTACGAGCATAAAGGTGTCGATTTGTCGGGAACGCTGCGTGCTGTGAAGCAAAAGGCACTACATGAATCCGTACAAACTGGAGGGAGTACGCTTACCCAGCAGCTTGCACGTCGTGTCTTTTTAAATCTTGATCGTACGGATGACCGCAAGGTCAAAGAAATTTTGCTATCTCTGCGCCTTGAGCGCTTCCTGAGCAAGCAACAAATAATTACAGCCTATCTCAATAAGGTACCTTTCGGTAACGGATCAAGCGGTTACAACGTCTTTGGTATTAAAGCAGCAGCCAAAGGTATTTTTAATGAAAATGATTTGGGCAAGCTTAATGTAGCCCAAGCTGCCTATCTGGCAGGTCTGCCGCAACTCCCTTCTTCTTATTCTGCTTACAACGGTAAAGGTGAGTTTAATGAAGCCGGCTTTAAAAGAGCGATTAACCGCCAGCACCTGGTGCTCAGCCGAATGCTGGAGGAGAACAAAATCAATACAGCACAATATGATGAAGCGATGGCTTTTGATATCAAAAAATCTCTAGCACCACGCACTGTTAAGGCTTATAACACCTATCCATATCTTATGATGGAAACAGAGCGGCAAGCTGCTCAGGCACTCATGTCTGTCACCAATCCGAGTCAAGCAGCTAATGCCAGTGCAGATACCAAAACCAAGGATGATAACGACATGCTCAAAGAAGCTGAACAGCAGCTTCGTACAGGCGGTTATATGGTATATACCACCATTGATAAGAGCGTGTACAAATCCATGCGTCAAATTGCAGAAAATAAGGACAACTTCTCTGCTACAAGTAAAACCAAGGGTGACGAGCAAGCGGCGGCCATTCTGATTCAGCATAAAACCGGCGCCATTCTCGGTATGATGGAAGGTCGGGACTTCCAAAAAGAGCAAATGAACTATGCTACCCAGATGGTACGCCAGCCGGGTTCAGCCATGAAACCGATTGCTGCTTATCTGCCTGCTTTGGACAGCGGTCTTGTACAGCCTGGCACGATTGTGGATGATGCTCCTATTATTTTGAAAGATGGCAGTAATGGATATCACATCCCGAAAAATGCCAACAACCGCTACCAAGGATTAGTCACAGCGCGTTATGCACTGAATCAATCGCTAAATACGATAGCACTCAAGCTGTTTAACGAAAAGGTAGGGATCAATAAGGCTTGGGCTTTTGCTAAAAAACTGGGTATTACCACCTTGGAGCCAAGTGATAACAACGCCCAAACTGGTGTACTCGGCGGCTTGGCCCACGGGGTAACCGTTGAGGAACTAACCAATGCATATGGAGCCATCCCAAATGGCGGTGTGTTTAATGATGCCTACATGATCGAAAAGATCGTGGATTCGCAAGGCAATATTGTATACAAGCATCAGCCTAATCCTGTACAGGCCTTCACACCACAAACCGCCTACCTGATGACAGATATGTTACGTACAGCCGTATCGGAAGGCACAGGCAGACTGGTGAAGCGTAACTTTAATCAATCCGGCAAGATTCCGATCGCCGGCAAGACAGGTACTACGCAATCCTACACCGATGTGTGGTTTGAGGGTTTTACGCCTGACGTGACGCTGGGAGTGTGGGTTGGTTACAAGCAACCTGTCAATAAGCTTGAAACGAAAGCACAAAAAGAGCGGGCTCGTCGTCTATGGGCTCTAATCATGAATGAAGTAACGGCTAAAGATTCTCAGTTATTCCAAACGGACAGTTTCAAGAGACCTGACGGTATTGTAAGCCGGACAGCGTCCGCCTATGGTTCAGATATTTATAACAGTAAATATTTACCCAAAAACAGTGAAAATGGTGTTACCCGTGCGAAATACATTACCTATCAGGGTGTAAATTACATTCCACGTGATGGTACGCCAGATGATATGTTGTATGAACGGACCGTTAGAAAACGGGAAAAGCCAATCTCAGAATTGATTAAAGAGCTTCAGCAAGCCTTTAGAGTGATGAGACGGCATAATTCGTTGTCCTACTATCTGCCTCAAGATGCAGATAAAGAAGCACCTACTCAGATTGATCCACGCAAGGACGATGGGGCAGCTCCTAACGCTCCATCTAGCGTCAGCGTAAGCTATAGTGATGGCAAAGCCATAATTAGCTTTAGCCCAAGCGGAAACAGTGATGTTGTAGGTTACCGTCTATATCGTTCTACAGATGGAGGAAGCTTCCAACGGCTTGGTAAGGTTGTCATGGCTGATGGCTCCAAGGTATTCTCTGATAGCCCTGGTGGAAGCAGCGCAAGTTACTATGTGACCGCCGTTGATGTGGGAGGACATGAATCTGGGCCAAGTACCCAAGCAAGTGCAGCGCCTGTAGTGCCACCTGCAGATTCTGAGTCACCAGATATTCCGGGCGAGGGAGATGGAACAGGTGCACAGCCTACAGAAGTTCCTACTGCTCCTGGGCAGCCCCAAGCTAAAGCTGCAGGCACGTCCGTAGTCCTCCAATGGAGTGCAGGAAAGCCTGCGGACGCTATAACAGCCTATAACGTATATTACAGTGAAAGCGGTGCGGAGCCTTTTAAAAACATAGGCTCTACCGCAAACACCAGCTTTGAGTATAAACCAGGCCGCAAGCCCAAAGGCTGGTTCCGTGTTACTTCCATGAATACCATGGGGGAATCAGCTCCTTCTGGAGCCGTTCGTCCATAGTTCAAAACAAAAACAAGAAGCGATAGTTTGGGTGAGATGCATGAGTTCACCCTAATAAAAAAGGGAGTCTCCATAGCTATAATAGCTATGGAGACTCCCTTTTTGGTGCAAACATGCATCAATTCAATCCTCAATAGTAGACAAGTCACCTGTAGGAAGGTTAAGCTCCCAAGCTTTCAGCACACGTCTCATAATTTTGCCGGAACGGGTTTTGGGTAACCTTTCCTTAAATTCAATTTCACGCGGAGCAGCATGAGCAGACAGCCCTTCCTTGACGAAGCGGTAAATGTCCTGTTGTAACGCTTCCGACGCGGTATAGCCATCACGCAGGGCGACAAAAGCTTTAATGATCTCTCCTCGTACAGTATCTGGTTTGCCAATGACTCCTGCTTCCGCTACGGCAGGATGCTCCAGAAGCTTGCTCTCCACCTCAAAAGGACCGATGCGCTCTCCAGAGGAGTTAATAACATCATCAATTCTTCCCTGAAACCAGAAATATCCGTCCTCATCCATGTAAGCTGAATCACCGGATACATACCAACCGGAAAAGCGGAAATATTCCTGAAACTTATTGGGATTGTTCCATATGCGGCTCATCATGGATGGCCATGGTGTACGAATCGCCAAATGTCCCATCCTATTAGGAGGCAACACCTGGCCTCTGTCGTCCAAAATAGCAGCCTGAATACCTGGAAGTGGCTTTCCCATCGAACCCGGCTTAATCGGCAGCTCTGGGTAATTACAGATCAACTGTCCTCCTGTTTCCGTCATCCACCAAGTATCATGAATACGCTGTGTGTATACTTGCCAACCCCATCTCACTACCTCGGGATTCAGTGGCTCCCCAACGGATAATACATGCCGCAAGCTGCTTAGATCATAATTGGCAACTACCTGCTCCCCTGCGCTCATCAACATCCGAAACGCCGTAGGAGCACTATACCAAATAGTCACTTCGTGACGTTCAATCGTACGGTACCAATCCTCTGGGCTGAAACGTCCTCCACGGATGACATTCGTGGCTCCATTTAGCCAAGGAGCAAAAATACCATATGATGTTCCCGTAACCCAACCAGGGTCCGCAGTACACCAATACACATCATCTTCCCGCAGATCCAGTACCACTTTCCCCGTATAGTAATGCTGAATCATTGCATTTTGCACATGATACACGCCTTTGGGCTTGCCCGTTGAGCCTGACGTATAGTGAATAATTAATCCATCTTCACGCCCCAGCCATTCGGGCTCAAGATCTTCTGAGGACGTGAGCATTTCCGTTTCGAAATCAATAATTCCCTGCTCCCGTTCGTCCATATCACCAACCACAAAAATATGACGCAACGCAGGAAGCTCCTCACGTTTCACCCGTGAAAGAAGCGCAGGTGTGGTTACTAGTGCCACCGCCCCGCTATCCTCCAAGCGATCTTTAACCGCCGTTTCCATAAACGCCTCAAATAGTGGACCGACAACAGCCCCTACCTTTAAAACCCCAAGCATGCTAATGACCAGTTCAGGTGAACGGGGCATGAATATAAACACCCGCTCCCCTTTACCAATACCGTATTTGCGCAGCACATTTCCGAACCTGTTGGAGCTGGCACGGAGCTGAGAAAAAGTGTAGGTTTCATGACGGTTTGCGTCGCAATACAAAAGTGCTGCTTTCTCTCCCCGGCCTTCCTCTACATGTCGATCAATCGCCTCATGTGCCATATTCACTTTGCCTGTTTCATACCACGTAAAATGACGTTCTACATCTTCCCACTGAAAGTTGTTGTAAGCTTGTTCATAAGGGCCCATGTTGGATGTGGGAACTACAGCCTGGAGTTCTTCAATCTTCATGCGTTCAGCCTCCTCACAATGGAATAATGAGAATTACACAGAACAAAATAGCGCTTACAAAATTAATGATGCAAATCAAGTCTTTTGATTTGTGGTTTGATTTAAAGCATTTAATTGTGAACAATTCGTGTCTAAATCAGTATATCATAGGTGAGGATGTGACGACCATCCTTTTCATTTATTTGTTTTTTTGTTATAAGTAGGGGATATGAAGAGGTACTGATGGCAAACAAGGAGGTCGCACCCATGCAGCATTTAAAATTGTACCACTTGGACACACTGGATCATAACGGACAAACCATCCATGTAGAAGGACCGGTATCCGCTGATCGATTGCGTTCATTTCAAATGCATACGCAACTGGACGCCTTTCGTAAACCAAAGGAGCAATTCGACGCGCTGGTGGAAATTTCAGAACTGCCTGAAGGCAGAATCATCATTGCCCATGATGGAGAAACCCTTCTGGGATATGTCACTTTTCACTATCCAGACGAGATGGAACGCTGGTCGGAAGCTGGCATGAAGGATTTACTGGAACTCGGAGCTGTCGAGGTAGCCGATGACTATCGCGGACTGGGCCTGGGTAGCCGAATGATTCGGATTGCCTTTGAAGACGGACAGCTCGAATCCTATATTATTTTTACAACCGAATATTACTGGCACTGGGATTTAAAAGGCAGCGGTCTTTCCGTATGGGAATACCGCCGCATGATGGAACGTCTGATGAAAACCGTAAATATGGTATGGTACGCCACGGATGATCCTGAAATATGCTCACACCCTGCGAACTGTCTGATGGTACGAATGGGAGATGATGTGCCCCTCGAATCACGAGAACAGTTTGACCGTATCCGGTTTGTTCGAAGATTCATGTATTAAAAATATTACACTCTTATCCCAAATGCTTGAGCATGAACTCCACAATACGGTGCGAACGATGTGAGGCTTCTACCGTAAACTCAGCATAATTCACGTGAGCCGATCCATCAGCCTTATCTGACATAGATCGTAGGACAACATAAGGCACAGCGTTCATATGAGCTGTCTGAGCCACTGCGGCGCCTTCCATCTCGGTACAAGCACCGTCCATTTCTTGATGCAATGCTGTCACTATCTCACGATTTGCGACAAATTGATCGCCGGAAAGTACTTTCCCGACAATGTATCGATCGCCAAACGATTTGCAGGCTTGTTCAGCCAGACGGACAAGCTCGGGATCGGCCGCGAACTCTGAGGTGTCCTGATAAGGAATGACCCCTCTGGCATAACCCAAAGGCGTTACATCCATGTCATGCTGCATACATGTTGATGAGATGACAATGTCTCCAATGTTTAAATCCGGGTGTACCGCCCCTGCCACTCCCGTGAATATAATTTGTTCGACGCCAAAATGATCAATCAAGATTTGTGTTGTTACCGCAGCATTGACTTTGCCTACACCGGACTTGCAGACGACTACCCTTTGCCCGTGAATCATTCCGGTAGTGTATGTGATTCCCGTCTTGGTCGTCTTGCTTGCCTCGGTCATCGCCGAGAGCAGCAATTCAATTTCTTCATCCATCGCACCCATTAATCCATAAAGTCGGCTCATTACGCATCCCTCGTTTCTTAGTTTGATGATGATGTCACAAGAAGCTATGTATCTACGAAAAAAGCTCCGTCAAAGGAGCTTTCATCGAAGGTGTATCCTATTCGGCACTGTGCCTAGTCTAAATAATTAACTGATAACCGCAAAATAGTCTCGTGCGGCAAAATAACGCGAGAGTTCTCCACGTTTTCCTTCTTCATCAGCTTGGTCAGCAAACGCATGGCTACCGCACCCAAATCGTACATTGGTTGTGCGACGGTTGTCAGCTGAGGACGAACCATGGAGGCCATACGAATGTTGTCAACACTGATTACCGAAAAATCATCAGGGACTTTCAATCCCTCATCCTGAATACTATGAATCGCACCAATTGCCATTTCATCCGTAGCGGCAAAAATAGCACTTGGTTTCTTCTTCAGACCGAGGAAGTATTTCATGGCTTCAACACCGGATTCATAGCGGTAGTTCCCGATTCTCACGAGATCCTCCTGATAATCAATTCCAGCTGTTTCCAATGCTCTCTTGTAACCTTGGAAACGTGCATAGCCGTTTGCAGGGTCTTGAAGCGTACCACTGATCATTGCGATTTGACGGTGTCCATGGCGGATCAACGTGTTAACTGCATCAAAAGCAGCGGCTTCATGGTCAATATCTACTGAAGGATAGCTACCTTTTTCATCACTCGTTGCACATAGAACAATAGGAACTGCAGCTGTATGGAAGGCCTGAATATGCTCGTCCGTTACTGTGCCGCCCATGAACAGCAGTCCATCCACTTGCTTTTCAAGTAATGTGTTGATAACACGGATCTCTTTTTCTTTACGTTTGTCGGCATTACATAAAATGATGTTATAGTGATACATATTTGCAATATCCTCAATACCGCGTGCAATTTCTGCAAAAATTGAGTTCGATATATCCGGAATAACCACGCCAACAGTCGTTGTCTTCTTGCTGGCCAGACCTCTAGCTACCGCATTCGGGCGATATCCCAATTGTTCAATCGCTTCGTACACCTTCTTGCGGGTCTGAGGTTTTACATTAGGATTATTGTTAACTACGCGGGACACCGTGGCCATTGAGACACCAGCTTCGCGAGCTACATCATAGATCGTTACCGTCACATTCCTTCTCTCCATTGCCAATAAATTTTCAACCGAATCCTAGATCAACTAATTAGAACCATGATACGACAAAATACTACTTTATGCAACGACAGCACTCATTCTATCTATGTGAGATGATCGTGAAGCGCACGGGCTGTAATATTCGAATGGGATGTATGCCAGACAGCCTCCCCGTCCTTGATTAAAATGGCCTGCGGCGATTCATGTTTCACCTGAAGCTTGTCCGCAGCCGCATTGGACACCGGCCGATCTTCTACTACATAAATGATACCGTATTCAATATTTTCGTCGGGAGCACCTTCCAAATAAGACTCCACTTCCTGATATGCACCTGCACTTATCGGACAACGTGTACTGTGCTTAAAGAGGAGTAACGGCTTGTCTGATGACGCTTCCAGAGCCGTATTTAATTGTTGAATAGTAGTCATTTTCGTCATCGTCGCCATTGGATATACATTCCTTTCTGTGTCTTGTCGTATGGCCTATTCTCATCGTAACAAAAAGAACATGTAAAATCCAATGGTGACCATGAAAATTTTCATATTTTTTAGTTTTTCGTATTCGTAAACACCGATTTACTGGTAAAACCGGATAATTGAACCAATCTTTTCTCTACATCATTCATCCAATCTTCATCTCCTAGGCTTCTCGCATAGCGATAAAGATCCAGTAAGAGATTAATTCGAAGCTCCATTCGCTCCTCCAAAGCGGATTGCCAATCCACATTGGGATTATCCGCTTCCTCCAGTACAAGCTTACGAATAATTTCTGCCAGTTCATTGTTGCGTGCAAAAGATATTCGCCGGGGTGCAGGTTTGCTCCCTAGACTTTGTAATAGTTCCTTAATGTCCTTCGTCACATGCTGCAAAACCTCACTGGAAAAGCATGACGGACATGAGAATACAGGGACATGCAAAATTTCAACCTTACTCGCATATATTACCTTTCGCAATTCCAGCCCCATCGGTTCACCACATTGGCATTGCTTATGCATTTTACCACCTCATTACGTAGGATCAAACTTATATGAGGATCTCATCAGAATCCAGATATATCTATTTACTAGTCTATAAAATATTTGTTAACTCAATAAAATCTATCATACCTTTTTTTATTTCGACTTTGTGGCCTCAAATCCTTCCACAGATTGCAGCAATGAACAAATTACCAAAGCTTTGGGGGGCAAAAAATGACGACGATTGTTGTTAAAGAGCGACTCCTAACCCGAGAATCTGCGGAGGAATGGACTTCGGGCGTACTTTTTCTTAAGATGTAAAAGTACAGATTACAAAACAAAGGTGTCATCATGTGACGCACGAAAGGATGGTTGGATGTCAAGACTTACCGGAAAAAAGGTAATTGCCCTGGTAGATGAGGAATTCGAGGATCTGGAATTATGGTACCCGGTGTATCGCGTTCGTGAAGAAGGCGCGGAAGTACATTTAGCCGGTGCTGAAAAGGGTAAAAAGTATATTGGAAAATACGGCGTACCTGCTGAAGCAGAATATGCCTTTGCAGAACTGAATAGCAGCGATTATGACGGAATTCTCGTTCCTGGCGGATGGGCGCCCGATAAACTGCGCCGCTATCCCAAGGTCATTCAACTCGTACAGGAATTTCATGCCGCACATAAACCCATCGGACAAATCTGCCATGCAGGCTGGGTACTGATTTCTGCAAAAATATTGGATGGTGTTACGGTCACCTCCACACCAGGTATTCGTGATGATATGGAAAATGCAGGAGCCATCTGGAAGGATGAAGCTGTGGTGACAGACGGACATATTGTATCCGCTCGTCGACCGCCTGATCTTCCCCCTTACGGAAAAGCGTTCTGCGATGTATTAGCTAATAGCGCTCAGAAATAAGATATCCAGTCCGCACATTCAGGACTTGAGTAACCCTTATCTATAGCTATATCGAAAAAGCACCTTCAAAACCACTTTATTCATGGTTTTGAAGGTGCTTTTTTGTACGAGCCAAGCTAAGCTTTCAGATTTTAAAGCATTACTGCCGCCCAGGTCCGGCCGGGGTGCAGCTGATATTAGCTGCAGTCAGCTTGTCTTCGATCGCTGCACCAGTAGACATGCCAAAGCAAGCACGAGCAACTGTCATCGCCTCAGATGCGGTCGTATTCAGCACACGATGCTTGACCCGCAATAAAGATTGGGGGGACATACTGAGCTGATGTATTCCTAGTTCCAGCCAAAGTGGAACGGATCGTTCATCTCCAGCCATCTCACCGCAGACACTCACATCAATTCCGGCTTGATGTGCCGCCTGTGCAGTCATGCGCAGCATTCGAAGTACAGCCGGGTGGTATGGATGGTACATATGCGCAATCTGCTCATTCATACGGTCCACAGCCAGCACATACTGAACTAGATCATTTGTTCCGATACTAAAAAAATCGGTTTCAGCTGCTAATAGATCCGCGATCATCGCCGCAGCCGGAACCTCAATCATAATTCCTCGCTGTATTTTGGGATTATAGGCAAGCCCTCTTGCATCCAGATCCGCCATAGCCTCCTTTAAAAGAACATCTGCCTGACGGACTTCCTCCACAGATGAGATCATCGGGTACATGACCTTGATATTCCCCGTTGCACTGGCTCGCAAAATTGCAGTCAATTGAGTTTTAAACATTTCCTTCCAATCCAAACTAATCCGTATAGCACGATAACCTAGAAAAGGATTTTCTTCCTCTGGGAGTTCAAGATAATCCAACGGCTTGTCGCCGCCGATATCCAATGTACGGATGACTACGGAGTGATTGCCTGCCTTTTCCGCTATTAGCCGATATACTTCATACTGTTCCTCTTCATCAGGAGCAGATTTGCGATCCATATATAAAAATTCCGTGCGGAACAGCCCCACACCCTGGGCTCCATGCTTCAAAGCGGCCTCCAGCTCTTTAACGGAGCTAATATTGGCCGCCAGCCTCAGCGTGGTTCCATCCTTGGTCACAGCTTCTACCGAAGCGAGTACCTGAAGCTGCTCTTTTCTGCGTCGCTGCTCGGCACGCAAAACGATATAGTGGTCTGTTACTGATTTTTCCGGATTTACATACACCCTGCCCAGGTCTCCGTCCACAACCATCATATCTCCGGTTTGAACGGGCAAATTCAAATTGCTCTCCAATCCTGAAACGAGTGGGATACCAAGCGCACGGGCCATAATCGCGGAATGCGATGTTTTACCACCATTCATAGTCACAATCCCCAACACGTAGCTGGGATTCAGGTGTGCCGATTGGGATGGCGAAAGCTCCTTGGCTACCAGAATATAGGGCTGTGTGTCGTTGGGAAGAGTCACTTCCGGTGCGCCCAGCAAATGCTTGAGCAGTCGGTTCCCCACATCCTTAATGTCGATTGCCCGCTCCTTCATATATTCATCATCCAGCAAATCAAACATGGTCACAAAATGATCAATAGCTTCCTTCACAGCCACCTCGGCCGCCTTATACTGACGCTGAATAATTCCGCTAATTTCATTCATGAATTCCGGATCTTCCAATATCGCAAGATGAGCATCAAAAATGCTGGATTCCTCCGGTCCCACCATCTCTCGAAACTCATCCTTAATAAACTGGATTTCACTTTTGGATGTACGTATCCCTTCATACAATCGTTCAAATTCCTTCGCTAGATCTACCGTATCCATTTTTTGATCTGGTAAATCCCATTCCCAGCTCGGCAGGACAAATGCCTTCCCGATGGCCACACCTGCTGCGGCGCCGATGCCTTCTATCATGTTTCTACCCCTCCAACATTCCTGTCATGCAGCACAACGGACATTACCGAGGCCTGACCTTTTTTCACTGTTTTAAACGGAGCAAAGCTCCACGACTTGACGCGATCCGGATTCGTGATGACCATAGGAGTCACCAGCGATGGAGCTTGCTCTCGTAGCGCCTGCAAATCAAATTTGATCAGCAATTGCCCCGGTTCCACCGTATCGCCTGCTTCTACCATAGCAGTAAAATTCCCTTTTAGCTGTGAAGTATCAATCCCGATGTGAAGCAGAACCTCAAGTCCTTCTCGTGTGGAGATGCCTAAAGCGTGCATGGTCGGATACAAATGCATCACAGTACCATACACCGGAGACACAAGTTCACCGCGTTCAGGAACAAAAGCAACACCGTCCCCAACCAGCTTCGTTGCAAAAATTTTGTCAGGCACTTCATGAATCGGTAGCATTTTTCCATGTACAGGAGCATTGAACAAAATTTGAGGAAGATCACGTTCCATCAACTTCGCAATTTCCTCACGGATCAGTTCTGAATATGTTCCAAATACGACTTGTAAATTACCCCCGCCCAGATTAATAAGCCCGGCTGATCCCAAAGCCTTCATTGCTCCGGTATCAATCAGCCTGTCATTGTGAACGGTCAGCCGTAAACGGGTAATGCAGGCCTCTACCTGCACAATATTCTCCTTCCCACCGAGTGCTTCCAAAATAAGCGGAGCACTGTAAGGAATATTACCGGCCCAATCCTCCAGAACTGAGCCTTCCTCGCGACCAGGGGTTGGAATACGGAACCGACGGATCGCCCATCGAAATAGTACATAATACACAAGTCCATATGCCACTCCAACTGGAATTAGTAACCAGGCGTTATGTGACAGATGGAAGTTAAGGACATAATCTATAAAGCCCGCCGAATATGAAAAGCCATGATGAATGTCCAACTCAAAGGTAAGCCACATGGCCAGACCGGACATAACCGCATGAACGAGGAACAAATAAGGAGCAGCAAACAAAAAGGCAAACTCAATCTGTTCCGACACTCCGGTAAAAAAGCATACCAATGCAGCCGTCAGAAACGTT
Source organism: Paenibacillus sp. EKM10P (assembly GCF_011800655.1). Taxonomy (NCBI): domain Bacteria; kingdom Bacillati; phylum Bacillota; class Bacilli; order Caryophanales; family Paenibacillaceae; genus Paenibacillus; species Paenibacillus sp. EKM10P. Next base: position 826,957 of record NZ_JAALET010000002.1, read on the forward strand.
TTCTGCACCTTTGGCTTCAAATCTTCACGAGCTTCCTGAATGATCGCTAACGCAATCGCAGGGATCGCAAACATCATAATGGGAAACAACCCGGACATGAAATAGCCCGCTGTCGGATCGCCAGCAAAAAAACGGGGCAAATCCCCCTGCACAACGTTGCCAGACGGCGTTTTATATGTACCCAGTTGAAACCAAAATATATTATTAAGCAGATGATGAAGACCAAAAGCTGCCAATAATCGGTATAGAATACCGTAAATAAGCAGTCCAAAACCGCCCAAGCTCGATTCCAGGCCTACTATAAATTCCAGGCCTCGCTGGATCAGCGGAGCAATAATCAACATAAGACCTGCAAATACAGCAGAGAACAGGCCAATAAGCAGCAGAACAAATCGGGTTCCCCCAAAAAACTGAAGCACTTCGGGCAACTTAATACTTTTGAAGCGATTATAAGCCAACCCTGAAATAATCCCCAAAATGATACCAATGAGCGTCGCTGGCTGAATGAGTCCGTTTCCAAATCTCAATGTGACCTGATCATATATAGCCATACCAGCCAATGCAGCCAGTCCCGCCTGACCTGCTTGATTCGACATACCCAGTGCAACACCCACCGCAAACAAATACGGCAAAAAATAAAAAATCCCGTGTCCCGCCGCATTTGCCATATCAGACACCATAGGAAATCCCCACGTGGCCCAAGGAAGGCTGCCGAGACTTAGCAATATTGCAGCTGCTGGTAGCACCATCGTCGGGAGCATGACAGCACGACCAAGCTGTTGTAAGGATCCGAGCCAATTCATGGCATTCCTCTCCCTTCTATCCCTGATGGTAAGCCGAATAAATACTTTTGTCAAAGCAATGGTTCCGTCAGCCAAAAATATTTATTTACGCTTTTACAGGTCATATAACTTATTACTCAGCGATAACCCTATGAATTTAACTAGACCCTATCATATTCCAAGCATACATACATTATATGGATTCCTGAAAGTATAATATACTGTATCATAGTTCTGATTTCACACCAAAAACCTTCAACCCTATGAAATAAGGGAAGAAGGTTTTTTTCATGCTCATATAGCATGATTCAGCGATGTGATTATCCTTTACGTACAGCTTGGGTCACTGAATCCTCCACCTTAATGCAACGATCCATAATAACCGTCATTCCATGCTCCTGCGCAATGTCAGCGGCTTCCTGGCTTATAATTCCCTGTTGCAGCCACAATATCTTAGCTCCAATAGCAGTTGCTTCACGCGCAACCTCTGCGCAGTATTCGCTACGCCGGAATACATTAACCAATTCAACGGGCTCTGGTACTTCAGCAAGACTGGCATAGCAAGTCTCTCCAAGAATCGTTTGTCCTGCGGCCGCAGGATTTACCGGAATAATCCGGTATCCCCGCTGTTGCATAGCATAAGAAACCATGTAAGAGGTGCGGTCTGATTTATCAGACAAACCAACAACCGCAATATTGCCTACTTGTTCCAAAATATTCTTAATCTCTTCTCTGGACGGATTTTCAAAAGCCATTTTTTCTCCTCCTGTCTGCATCTTAACTTACCTTTATTTTACCCATTCTACAGAAGCACCAAGCGTCGTCAGATGGTCGAAATACTGTGGATACGATTTGGCGACATGATGCGCATCCTTGATCACTAGCGGCTTCTGCGCACGCAAACCTACAACCGTCAATGCCATAATGACACGGTGATCAAAATGCGCGTTGATTTCCACACCACCTTCGACACCCTCCGGTCTACCATGCACAATGATTTCCGCTTGACGTTCTTCTACCCGAGCTCCAGCCTTGCTCAATTCATTCAAATAATCGGTAATACGGTCACATTCCTTATACCGTAAATTTTCCACGTTATAGAAACGGGACGTACCTTCGGCAAATACAGCCGCAGCTACCATGGCAAGCACAGCGTCTGTCGCAGCATCACCGTCAAACTCGATGGCTTTCAATCGACCGTTCCCCTTTACGACAACGGTATCGTTCTCATGTGTCAGTGGCACTTCCATCATACGCAGCACGTCTACAATAGCACGTTCTCCCTGTTTGCTCTGTTCTTTAAGACGATGGATGGTTACATCGGAATTCGTTACTGCAGCCGCCGCCAGCACCGCAGCACTCCCTGGATAATCCCCCTGTACAGTATACGTACGTGGCTGATAGGATTGCCGACCCGGTACGCGGAAAGACATGTAGTCATCACTTGCATGAATGGTAATACCAGCCTCTTGCAATACCTCCAGCGTCTGCCCAATGACCACTTTGGATTTCAAATCATGCAGCACTTCAATTTCACTATCTTCCTCCAGTAGAGGTGTAAGGAACAACAGAGCGCTTAAATACTGTGAGCTAACCGAACCGGACACTTGGATTTTACCGCCCTTCGCCTGACCACCCTGAATACGTATTGGCAACTTGCCTTCACGATGATCTACTCTAACCCCCAGTTGGCCCAGTGCATCAATTAGATCATCATGGGGTCTTTTCCCCAAGGAGTCGGGATATGTATTCACAAATGTAACATCCGGACATAGGGACACAATTCCCATCAAAAAACGGAGCACCGCTCCTGCATTGCCCACGTTCAGTTCCTTCACAGCTTGAGGATGGCTACCAAAACCTGTAATCACGATTTTTTCATCATCCTCTTCCAGCACTGCTCCCAGATCGGTGATACAACGACGCATAGCATCACTGTCTTCACTATGAGCTGGATAGTAAATAGTACTTTGCCCATCAGCAAGTGCAGCTGTAAGCAGATAACGAGTAGTGTAGTTTTTGGAGGACAAAGCCCCAATCTCTCCTTGCAGGGAAGGGGTAGGTCTAACGATAACATCCATATTATACATGCTCCTTTTCGATTCAAACCATCCTAGTTTACGTTAATTATACAAGTTGTAACGTTCATTTCTCCACCTAAAAAATAAGGAATATTCATCTAGGTCTGTCGAGGTTTAGCAACCTGGTTGACCAATCTTTATTTGATTTTTAGATTTAGGCTAATTGACAGCTTAGAGATCGCTTCGCTATCATACATAGAGAGTGTGACGTTTCTCACACGTCAACAATACAAATAGTACCCATTTACATTAGAAAAGAGGTCCAGCCATGACGCAAATCGCTCTGATTGAACCTTCTGAGCTTCGCGCACGCCTGCAAGCAGGAGAGCAATTGCAATTGATCGACGTCCGTGAAGCGGAAGAAGTAGCGGAAGGTATGATTGAAGGTGCCAAGCACATTCCGCTCGGACAGATTCCGGGCCGCCTTGAGGAAATTGAACGCACCGGTGAAATCATCTTTATTTGCCGGAGCGGTTATCGCAGTGAACGTGCCTGCGAATATTTGCAGCAGTTAGGTTACGAGGGTTGCACCAATATGACTGGTGGCATGCTGCAATGGTCACAGGAGCAGTAAAACAGCTAGTCTATAAAAGAGACGGGAATCTTCCGTCTCTTTTATTTAAACTCAAAGCTTAGACGCGGTAAAGCATTAAAATATCATACTTCTATCATACCATAGCGTCAAAAGATTACACAATCCTTTAGCGAATTCAACATTGTATCTAAAATACCAAATCAAAAACGGAAGCTTTTTCTACCCAGCGGGCAAAAAAGCTTCCGTTGTGTTACATACTGCATTCTTACATTCGTCAGTTCATTAGAACCATTGATGATGGAATACGCCTTCTTTGTCCACGCGCTTGAACGTGTGTGCACCAAAGTAGTCACGTTGCGCTTGCAGCAGGTTTGCTGGCAAACGCTCCGTGCGATAGCTGTCATAGTAAGCAAGCGCGCTGGAGAAGCCAGGCACTGGAATACCTTGAGATACAGCCACGGAAATCACTTGACGCCATGCATCTTGATACGTTTCTACTACATTTTTGAAATAAGAGTCCAGCAATAGGTTTTTCAGAGCAGGATCACGGTCATACGCATCCTTGATGTTTTGCAGGAATTGCGAACGGATAATGCAACCACCGCGGAAGATCATTGCAATTTTTCCGTATTTCAAATCCCAATCATATTCATCGGAAGCTGCACGCATTTGAGCGAAACCTTGAGCATAAGACACAATTTTACTTGCGAACAGGGCTTTACGTACGCTTTCGATAAATTCTTTTTTGTCGCCGCTGAAGGATTCAGCTTTAGGACCGCTCAGCACTTTGCTTGCCGCAATACGCTCATCTTTCATAGCAGACAAGAAACGGGAGAATACGGACTCGGTAATCATGGACAATGGCACACCCAGATCCAGCGCGCTTTGGCTTGTCCATTTACCAGTACCTTTTTGACCTGCAGCATCCAAGATCACATCTACCATAGGCTTGCCTGTTTCAGCATCATACTGGGAGAAGATGTCAGCTGTAATTTCGATCAGATAGCTGTCCAGTTCACCTTTATTCCATTCTGTAAAGATTTCATGAAGTTCTTCCGCACTCACATTCAGGACTGATTTCAGCAAGTGATATGCTTCACCAATCAATTGCATGTCGCCGTACTCGATACCATTATGCACCATTTTTACATAGTGACCAGCACCGTCGGGACCGATATATGTACAGCATGGGTCGCCGTCCACTTTTGCAGAGATTGCAGTCAGAATCGGCTCTACGAGTTTGTAGGCACTTTCTTGTCCACCCGGCATAATGGCAGGACCATTCAAGGCACCTTCTTCACCACCGGATACGCCTGTACCAATAAAGCGAAGTCCTTTTTCCTCCAGCTCCTTGCTGCGGCGCTGTGTATCAGGGAAGTAGGCATTGCCTCCGTCTATAATAATGTCGCCCTTGTCCAGATGAGGCACAAGCTGTTCAATCGTGGCATCTGTAGCTTTACCAGCTTGAACCATGATCAGGATTTTACGGGGTGATTCCAGTGAGTTCACAAATTCTTCAATGGAGAAAGTACCCGTCAGTTTCTTACCTTCTGCTTCTTTGATAAGATCGTGCGTTTTTTCTGGAGAGCGGTTAAAAACCGAAACGGTGAAGCCTCTGCTCTCAATATTAAGGGCCAAGTTTTTACCCATTACCGCCAGGCCGATCACACCAATTTGCTGTTTTGCCATCTGGTTCCTCATCCTTTGCAACATATTTTGTATTCTATATCGCCGCTTTACCGCATTACACTTTATGTGAATCGGAACACGTGCACTTCTATTTTAACGTTTTTAGTGTCAGAAGTGAACCCCTGTCTAATCACAGATCAAAACACCCCATTTGCATGAGGTGTTCCGATGTACTACGCTTCCATCATCAGCAGTTGGTGAGATAGCGTTTGCAGGCGTTTGTGGCAATTCTCGATTTTAATCGTATCTTCCTCGGTCATGGCTGTGAACAGTTTCTCCAATTCATCGTCCACTTCCATTTTGAGCAGCAGCAGCCGGGTTTCCCCTTCATTGGAAGCGTACATATCTTCCATTTCCTGAGCGGACAGCACGGGTCCTTTCTGATAAATAACACGCTGCTTAAAGCCAGTAACCTCGACCAGACGAATGACCTCGCCGAACAAAATATTTTCTACCAAGATATGATGATCCTTGACTCTTTTGACAATGGCATGACCTCGAGTACTTCCAATTAGCTTCTCCAACCACTCAGCCAGCTTGGCATCGCGGATTACATAATTTCCAGCCAGCTTATAGTGTCCTGTGCGCAATTGTTGAAAACGGAGCTTCACCAGCTTGCGCCCGGTTCTCACCGACAAAACCAGATACGACTCATCCTCGCTCCAGTACAGCGAATACCCTTCCGATATCAAATCCTTGATCAGATTATGGATATGCCGACGGCTAAACCGGAGCTCTAGATTGCAATATTCTACCTCACAGCCCTTGTTCACGGCATTCCCTCCTTTTTCAAGTCCGATTCAAGAAGTCCGGCTACAGCAAGCCTGCGGCTTTCCCGCTTGATCTTCCCTTGCTCTATTTTATACTTCATTTTATGTAAGGGTACTTGGTTATTTGACCTATTTTTATGAGTAACAGCGCACAATCCTACTTTTGCCTTATGTGCTTGTACCGAGCCTGGTCTAAAGACGGTCAAGCCCGCTGACATTATGCTATAATCGGACATAATACGCCACACGATATGGCTTAGCCTAGTTACAGGAGGAATAGGAATGACATTTAGTGGATTTACTGCAAAGGACTTTGATGTTTTTGAGATACCAGGATTGGAACCTCGCATGGAGGTGCTGATTCAGCAGGTTCGGCCCAAGTTGGAGGCGATTGGTGAGGAGATAGCCCCCTTCCTGACGGACTTATGCGGGGAGCCTATGCACGTTCACGTTGCCAAGCATGCACGACGCAAGGTCAATCCCCCGATCGATACATGGGTAGCCTGGGCGGCAAATAAACGCGGGTATAAGGCGTTGCCGCATTTTGAGGTAGGTATGTTCGCTTCCCATATATTCGTCATATTCGCAGTCATTTATGAAAGTCCGAATAAAATCACATTTGCCCAGGCGCTTGAAACCAACCTGAGCGATGTGCGATCTAACATACCAGGTCACTTTTACTGGTCCATGGATCATATGGCTCCACAAGGTACAGAACAGCAACAAATGGACACTGAAGAGTTTCAAACCATCATTAACAAGCTGCAGCAGGTGAAAAAAGCCGAGGTCATGTGCGGGCTCCGCATTGATCGTAATGATCCTCTCGCTAGTGACGGAGCTGCGCTACTGCAGACAGTGCGTTCCACTTTTGAGCATTTGCTGCCACTGTACCGGATGTCTTTTCCAAAGGAATAGCTTCAGAATAAATGCGGCCCTGATCCACTTCTAAAAGCACCGTTCAAGCCTTAACAACGGTTTTTCTCCGTGGATTGCGCGCCAAAGCCAGATGGCAGCCAAACATGAGCAGCATCACGATCCCACTGATGATAAATGGAGCTGTATGTCCAGCGCGGTCCCATAGCACTCCTGAAACGAGCGGACCGATAACCATGCCAGAGCCTTGGAGTGTTAAAAAAAAGCCCCATACTGTTGCACGCTCGCTTTCCGGAATCAGTTGGGCAAGAAACGTGTTCCATGCAGGCAAAATGAGCGCATATCCCAAGCCAATAATTGCTACGGATACAAACACAAGCGGGATGGTCTGTACTGTTGAAAAGAAAAATAGCGTGGTCCCGGCAAGCAAAAATCCGATGTGCAAAAAGTACTTGGTTCCAAGGCGATCCACCAGCTTGCCACAAGGGATTAATGCCAGCACAGTCACCCCACCGCCGGCAATCAGAAGCACGCTATACAAGTTCGGTGAAATTCCGAGATCCGTCCGCGCGTACAGCGTTAGCACAGGGCTGATCAAGCCGATGACAAAGGACTGCAAAAACAGCGCAGGGTAAATTAACGGATTCACATTAAGCTTGGTTTTGAGCGTGCTGATCGTCTCCTGGATACCACTCAGCACTTGCCGCTTCTGCTTGGACTTCCCATCAGAAGATGTGAGAGCGCTCTGTTCGAGGTCACCTTTGCCAGCAGACCTGTTCGTTCCAGGCAGCATAAGAGCAACCAGTAGTAATACAATACTGCATCCTATCAAAATCATGAACACCATACCGTAAGAGTGTCCGTAGTGGGATATGGCGAAGTTCATAACGAGTGGACCCAAGCCCGTTCCGCCCATGGACGCAATTTCCAGTGTTCCCATTGCTGCACCATTATTGTTATTAGGTCCGGACATTTCGGTCGTACCAGTCATCACACAAGGCCAGAGCGGAGATGTCCCCAGTCCTAGTAACAGACACGCGATGACGAGCCACACAGGTTCCGTCAGTGCGCTTAGCATAATGATCGCTACAAGTGTAAACAACAACGCGGTTGACATCGTGCCACGGTAACCGAGCCGTTCAGCCATCCAGCCCGCCGGTGCCCGGAATGCATTGTCTCCGAAATACTGAAGCGAAAAGGCTAAACCGATAATTCCGGCCGACAGCCCCAACGTTTCTCCCATATATACCGGCAGGATCGATACCAGAAGAGATCCCTTCATAAATTCGACCAGAAACACCAGTATCCATAATTTGGCGAAAAAAGGAGTCCACAGCCGCTGCGAAGCTTTTTTTCGTCTAATTTGCTTCATCTATCCCACATCCTCCGCCTTCGTTTTTTGTCTATACATTCAGGGTTCTCCGCCTACTCCACTCTTTCGCAAATAAATGCGCCCTCAATCGCTTGCATTCCTACTTCAAACTGCTATACTCAATTTTGTTCTATTATCAATTGCACAGGATTGTCGAAATCCTGCATGAAAGGTTGTGACAACACTAATGAATCAAAGCAACACCCCGCTTTTTACTGCTTTGAAAAAGCATGCTCAGAGCAACCCGGTTCAATTTCACATCCCAGGTCATAAAAAGGGAGTGGGGGCAGATCGGGAATTTCGCGAATTTATGGGGGATAATGCTTTTTCCATAGATATGATCAATATCGCTCCATTGGACGATCTGCATCAGCCATCAGGCGTCATTGAAGAAGCTCAAAAGCTTGCAGCAGAAGCCTTCGGAGCTGATTATACTTATTACAGTGTACAGGGGACAAGCGGAGCCATTATCACCATGATTATGTCCATTTGTATGCCAGGTGATAAAATTATTGTACCCCGAAATATACACAAATCCATAATGTCTGCCATCATCTTCGCTGGTGCGAAGCCGGTATTCATTTCTCCGGTCAGTGATGAGAATCTCGGTATTCACCACGGGGTTACAACCAAGTCCGTACGCCGGGCATTGGAACGTCACCCTGACGCCAAGGGCGTCCTTGTCATCAACCCGACATATTACGGTGTGTGCGCCGATTTGAAGGAAATTGTAGATCTCGCTCACAGCTATAATGTGCCGGTCCTGGTCGATGAGGCTCACGGAGTACTGATTCATTTTCATGCTGATTTGCCGATGTCCGCCATGGAGGCGGGGGCAGACATGTCAGCTACAAGCGTTCACAAGCTGGGTGGTTCTTTGACTCAAAGCTCGATACTAAATGTAAATACAAAAAACGGATTCGTTAATCCGCAGCGTGTACAAACTATTTTCAGTATGCTGACAACGACGTCCACTTCGTACATTCTGCTGGCTTCGTTGGACACATCCCGACGCAATTTGGCCCTTAACGGCCATGAAATCGCACAACGTGCTCTGGAATTAGCTGAATATTGCCGCGCAGAGGTCAACAAAATCGAAGGGCTATATTGCTTTGGCAGTGAAATTCTTGGCACGGAAGCTACCTATGATTATGATCCGACCAAAGTAACGGTTCATATTCGCCATTTAGGCCTTACCGGATATGATGTGGAAAATTGGCTGAGAGATCACTACAATATCGAAGTTGAGCTTAGCGATATGTATAATATTCTCTGTTTGGTGACTCCTGGTGATACCAAAGAGGAAATTGACATTTTATTAAAAGCTTTGCGCGAGCTGGCTTCACTGCACTATTCCACAGGTCAGCAGCATGAGCTGGTTGTAAAGATACCGGATATACCGCAGCTCTCCCTCATTCCGAGAGACGCTTTTTACGGAGATACGGAAATCGTACCCTTCAAGGAATCTGCTGGCCGTATCATTGCAGAATTCATTTATGTATATCCACCAGGCATCCCAATCCTATTGCCGGGCGAAGTTATTTCGCAGGACAATATTGATTATATTGTAGATCATGTGGAAGTAGGCCTGCCTGTTAAAGGACCTGAGGATCGAACGGTACATCAGGTGAAGGTTATCGTTGAAACTGACGCTATTTCTTAAACAATGATCTGTTAGCATCTGCATGCAAAAAAATGTTGATGGTCAACAAAAAAAGCCCCCATTCGGGGGCTTTTCTAGTGTTTTGAAGAGCAAGAGCAGCTGCTGTATCCAATCTTATTCGTATTGGGCAACAAGCTCGCTATAAGCTGCTTCTACACGCTTCCACTCATCTTCGTCCTCAATATTGTAAAGCACCATTTCTTCGTTTTCTTCTTCCATACGAAGAATGATACCATCCGCTTCGGGATTGCCACGCTCAAGCAACAGAGCATACACGTGATCTTCTACGTCAAAGGTCTCTACCAGCACCATTTCTACATCTTTGCCATTTTCATCAGTTAGCGTAAGAACCATTTCTTCATGTTCGTGGTCATGATCGTGGTTGCAGGCTTCACCGTGTTCATGTTTGTGATCACTCATGGAAATACCTACCTTCAAATTGTTTTATTTTCCCTCGTATCGTAACATGATCAAGAGTGCAGGTCAATTTGTGGTATGCCTAATTTATCGCTGTAATGACTTTTTCGGATACCAGTGTATAACTACCGTCTTTACTTTCTTTAATGTAGAAACCGACTCGATAGTTCCCTGCTGTTTTGAAATCATACGTAAAGTCGTTCGTACGGAACCAGAAGTTATCCTTTTGCGCTCCTTTGATATCTTGGGACTGAATATCCTTTACATTGCCCGAAGGGTCGGTAATCGCTACTTTCACTCCGGAGATATCTGTTTTCAGGGTATCAATTTGGCTGAAAACATTAAACTTCACTTTGTTACCTTTATTCACGTTACCAAACACAGTATCTCCCTTGAACAGGAACATATGCACGTTTGGCTGGTCGAAGACAACTTTTCCACCAGAGGGATCAAAATTTACAAGCCCGTTAAAGTCACGGATAGGCACATAAGTTTTCCCATCAATGACAACTGCGCCATCTTTTGACACTTCTCCGTTAATAATCAACTGCACTTGGTCCTTGGCGGACTCCGCCGAAATGACGGTCCCTCCCATTATTGAAAAGGCCATCACTAGGGCCATCACTTTTCTCCATTTCATACTACATATCCCTCCATCGTTATCTGTTAAAAACCATCTGTCGTACATTTATACCTAGCTCAGCCGCACAAGTTGCGCTGTGTTTCACAAATTGTCCAAAGTTTTTACATAAGGAGCCAAATCTTTAGTTCCTGCAGCCTAGATGTTAAAATACGATTGTAGAGTGTCTTATAACACATCGTCTGGAGGGTGAATCCATAATGGGCCTAACGATACAGATGCTTGGTACAGGTAGCGCCTTTGCCAAGCATTATTACAACAACAACGCGCTGCTGGATAGCGGGGAAGGCAAGCTGCTGATCGATTGCGGTACAACCGCATCTCTAGCATTGCACCAGATGGGTGTCCCTTTGCCTGATATTGACGCTATTTTAATCACACATATTCACGCAGATCATGTCGGAGGCCTAGAGGAATTTGGTTTTCAAATGAATATCCTCCATCGTCGCAAACCTCTGCTTTATATCGCCGAACCATTAATCCACCCTTTATGGGAGCATACGCTCAAGGGCGGCATGTCACAGCAAGGTATGATTGACAAGCTTGAGGATGTATTCGAGGTAAATGTCATAACCCCTGGCGTACCCACCACCTTAGTACCGGGTATCCAGGTAGAGCTGATCCCTACACGGCATATTCCTGGTAAAAACAGTTACTCTTTGTTCATTAATGATCGTCTTTTTTATAGTGCGGACATGGTTTTTGATCCCGATTTACTTCATCATCTGGTGCATGAACGGGGATGTCGGAGCATTTTACATGAGGTTCAATTACAAGGTGCCGGAGAAGTCCATACAACGATAGATGAGCTGCTAAGCTTGCCAACACCTCTTCAAGAGCAAATTCATCTGATGCACTATAGCGACGATATGGAACAATTTAGGGATAAGGCAGGGATTATGTCCTTTCTGGAGCAGCAACGAGTATATCCGCTAGCAGAATTGGAACGTGCAGAGTAACCGAGCTAAAGGGAGTATTAACAATTAACAAAAAGCCGCCCGACTTTCCTACAAAGGATAGCTAGGCGGCTTGCTGCATATTTTTTGTATCAATGATAAGCTTGGACGTTAATGTTGCGAGTCAAGGTCAGAACAACGGCAGTTGATCTAGGTTATTAGAAGGATCTCCATCGGCATCCCCTCGAATTCGTTTGCTTCCATCCTTGGCCTTGAACACGTTGACGCCTGCAATTGAACCTGCTTCAATCTCGTTCAACGCTTGGCTATAATCCAAAATCCGTCCAGTAGACGTCTGAAATGACGCAAGATCGCCATCCCCGTTTTTACGTACTGCCGTAATTTGTTCTCGTTCTGTATTAGCCATGCTGCATCGCTCCTTATCCATAGTATAGTGGAGGAACTTTTACTAGCATGCGCATTGTACAGCTTTGTATACACCCTGTGCCTCGACTACAACTTTTTACGCATACGTACATGCGGTATTCCCGCATCGTCAAAAGGTTCATCGGAGATCGTTTCATAGCCAAGCTTTTCGTAAAACTTCTCAGCTTGACATTGAGCATCTAACAACGAGTATCTCAGCCCAAGTTCACGTGCACGTTCCTCCAGTGCTAGCAGTAATACACGTCCATAACCTGCTGCACGATGCTCCTTGAGAACGGCAATACGTTGCATTTTAGCTGTCTCTTCATCGTAATATGTCAGCCGACCAGTAGCCACCATTTCCCCATGTTCACAAATTAGCAAATGATGGGCGGTATCTCCCAGCTTGTCATAATGATCAATTTCAAGATCCAGAGGAACCTTCTGCTCTTCGACAAACACTTTGGTACGGATCAATATTGCCTTCTGCAGTTGCTCTTCTGTTGTTACAGTTATAATTTCTGCGGCCATCATCTGTTCCTCCTATCCTTAATTTCAAATGTAAACTCACTAAATTTGAATTATATATATAAATAGTCATGAAGTACAGGCGGATTTCTATTTTTTCACTTTACATATATGGTTAATACATGATATTATCTAGTAACTACAGGACGGTAGCTCAGCGGGAGAGCATTATCTTGACAGGGTAAGGGTCATGGGTTCGATCCCCATCCGTCCTATACCAAAAACCCCTTGATTTATAAAGGGTTTTTCTTATTTTTATAAACTCTTATCCGATACGAAATATGGCTCTGATACGAATTTGATACGAATCACTTTTTGATACGAAAAAGCAGCGGCTAAAACCCGCTGCTTTCGTTGTTTTGGAACACATCAAAATTAGCACCTTCAAGCCAGTTAAAAAAATACCAATTTGCTAATATATATTTCCCTGTCAGAAACTCGTAGGTCTTTTTGGGGCTCATCTTCATTATTTTCCTCAACATGCTTGGGGCGCAGAGTCATAGGGTATTGCGCCCAATCATTAGTCACTTTAATTTCGTTCATTTTCCCACTCTTTTTCTACTCCTTCTCAACAAGAAGGTTCATAATAGAAGCAAACTTATTATATATCTTGTATTTCTCAAGAACTGCCTCTACAGCAGCCTGTATCCGTTTCCGGTCGATCTCAGGAGAGAGGCTGCGCAGAACAATGGCGGAAAGAGTTTCAGAGCGAATCGAAAATGACGAGCAGTATTCATAAGGTCCAATTCCAAAGCAATACGCGTATCAAATCCACCAAGCTTTTATAATCCAATCTGCTCAACTCCGCTTCTATATTGTTTGGGTTCGAGAGATACTAAAATACTTTGTTATTTTCAGTACCAATAATGCTCAATTCCTTCTTGGCTTCGACCAAGTTATTCACATCAACCACCAACTCCCGGATCTCTTCCACTTGCATGGGCGGTTCAAGAAACTCCGGTATGTCTCCGACAAAACTACCAAACTGAAATAATCCGCGCGATGGGATCGGCGGGCCAATGTAAATTAATATGCTCTCTTTTATTGTTAACACCTCCTTCCTGGTGGAATAAGGGCAAGAAAAAAAGCTGCCTCTCAGCGACCATATAAACTAGAACTCGGTATTTTTAAAACTTGAAAATGAGCCTTGAATATTTCCGATTTTAGACGAACCAATTCATTGTAATTTATTGTTTCAGAAGCGGTTAAATAATCCTCTAATTCACGTAAGAGCAAGTTCAAAGTTATAACATCATTAACAAATAACTCCTTGTTGTGAACCTCAGAAAGTGAACTGAATCTCGGAGCAGTCTTAAGAACTCTCAATAAGTTTGTTTTATCGTAGTTACTGTTGTCTTTAAACAAATCTATTTCGAAATATACTTGCCTTAGAAAGTAAGACATTATCTGTTTCTCTTCTTCAAATTGTTTTATCCAACTTGTCCTTTTATCCTTCTCTCTATAGTATTCTGTCATAACCCACCCTGTACCGATCCCTGTTATAATGGCTATCACAACATCTTTTAAAATATCAAGTATAATCCCCATTGCTTCCTCCTAAGACATCTAAAAAAGCACCACTTAAGGTGCTTATCTTCAAAATTCAAATTTTGCTGGCAAACTTAGCTTGTTCCCCTTCACTTTCTCGTGCTCAACCTTTATCCCATATATCTCAGCGGCGAGATCTTCTTTAAAGGGAGTATGAACAATCAGTTCTACTTGATACCACGGTGAATCAGACGATAATGCGAAGAATTCACCTTCAACAGGGACTCTACTAAAGTGAAAATATTGATTCTCCCAGTTGACTTTCCCCATGTCATGAGTATGAACAAAAACTTTGGGCACTTCAAACACCTCCTTCCTTCGACACAACAATTCAACACATAGGAAGGATATTCCTTTTTATGCACCGAAAGTAATAGTACGAAAGGAGGTGTTTATGTTCCATATACTTGAAGATATCTGGGACGGTGTCTATGAACGAATAGTTAAGCCCCTTTTACAAAACGTTGCTGCGGTAGCCATTGCACTAACACTTTTAACAGCCGTATCCTACTATTTTTCATAAGGGAGAATAACTATGACAACATACTACGTTACTGGTACAAAGCAATTTACCAGTGAATTGCAAACAAAGCTCATGGAGTTGTCAAATAATGAGTTGAAAACTCCACATCCGTACACTCAGGAACTGGAACTTTTAATGTTTGCAATTACTCGGAGCAGCACTCCTGGCAAAAAAGACTTAGATTCGCGTTTCGGCGAATACTACCAGTTTATTCTGTTGAACGAACATGCGAAGAATTTACTGATAGACTACAAAGTCCCTTTTGAAATACTTGGAACTGTAGAATATGAAGATCCGATCAATGAAGGATTTAGTCTCTTGATCAGAAATACAAGATTCGTTTAAATAAATGGCACCTTGCGGACTCGAACCGCACATTTTCTTTAGGCGCTTAAAGTCCCCGGAGTTGATCCGGGGATAAACACTATTACAGCTCTTTGACTACCTTGGCTATATGGACCGGAATCGTAAGGCCCTCGCTCTCAGTCAATGAACTATCTACATGCAGCTTGATAGCCAATTGGTCGTATTCTCCCGTGCCTGTAGGGACTACAGGGTTACCATATGCGTGTGGACCTGCAAAGCTTACTACTCTACCAGTGGGGCTATACTTACGAGCCTCAGCCTCGGTATTTACCACCTTAAAGATATTATCCGAACCAAGATACCCAAATCCGCCGTTACGTACTGCGCTTGCCTCTGTACTCATTACAAAACACTTCCTTTTCTATTATTGTGAAAACAAAAAGAGCGACGCATATACGCCACTCTCATTAGGTCTTTTAATTAGGTGCACGGTGTGGGAATTGAACCCACGCCTTTAGGTCTGTTTTACTCGGGCCCGCCTGTGCTCTACCACTGAGCTAACCGTGCATAATGGTGATATTGAAGAAACTAAAAAGGTCGGCACGATAGCCGACCTCCTCATTGCATTTAAATTATTATTCCAATTCCTCTCTTGTGTTACCTATGCGAACCGACATACCACCCTCCATAGGACCGCCTGGTGAAGTAAGGTTTACATAGAAACTACCAACAGTCCAAGCACTTGAGTTGATTTCATCAAATGTTTCACCTTTTTCTATTCTTCCCTTCATTTTAACCGGACCACTAGCTGACCCCTGAGTTACTGTTATATTAATCGGGGCTTTCCCATCATTATGCACATACACTCTAGCATATCCGTATTTCGGATCAACATAGAAACGCTCTGACATGTCGGTGTTTGCAAGAGACTTGTTCAGCACCTTATTTGTGTCTTGAGGAGTAATAACATGATCTCCCGCTTTTGGTGTATTCACATCGGTCGATGTGTTTGCAGATTGGGAAACTGCTGTTGAGCCAGTTGTAGCTGGTGTAGAATCAGTTACAGCATTTGAATCTGCAAAAATCGCATTGGGTACGGCAATAGCTCCCCCAATTAGTCCTAGTGCCAAGGCTGGTGCAATAAAATGTTTTTTCTTCAAAGCTTATTCCTCCTATATTTGTATATTTAACTACCACCTCAGTCTACTAAAAGATTCCATGTTTTTTAATTTTTCTTACAATAAGATCATATTAAGGTAAAGCAAAGAGGGCAGACCATGACGGTTTGCCCTGTGTTTGTGTTGAGTTGGTTTCTGCATACGCACGTATGAAAATAGAGCCGTACAATGAAGCTACGGCTCTTCTCACGTATTTTATGTGTGTATCCTTATAGCTTATTAAAGTTCAGATGTATTATCTGTTGTAAAACCACTAAATGTTACATCTACTGGTTTAGTTCCATCTCCATTCTTTCCACCTCTGAAGGTCACTGTATAGTCACCAGATCGCACACCTTGCTTAACTCCGGGATAACTCTTCCAACTGTCCGAACTTTTTCCGCTCAAGACTTCTTCATAATAATTTTTATTAGTGTCATTATGTGTCACAATTATTTTTACTGGATCACTAGAATTGTTCTTAAAGTTAATTTTAACATACCCATATCCACCAGTCACTTTAAAGGGAGCTGTCGCACTACCTTCGCCAGGTAAGCTTTTCACAGTACTCCCGAATTTATCCTGCTGGTGTTGAGGAGTAATAACATGATCTCCTTGTGTTGGTGTATTCACATCAGTCGATGTGTTTGCAGACTGGGAAACTGCTGTTGAGTCAGTTGTAGCTGGTGCAACATCCGTAGTAACTGCGGCAGAAGCAGTTAATGGAATTGCAAGAGCTAAAGACAAAACGGATACTACAGAAGCTTTTTTGATGTTTTTCATGTTCAGATGCCTTCTTTCTTTTAATTTTTTTGTACCTGCACAACTTTATCAATCAAATCATTATGTATAGAATCTATTAGAGCATTCATGATTGATAAAGTTTTAACAGGTATTTATGAACATTTACATTATAAGTATTTTATTGTAATTATTCAACAAAAAAAATGGGTTCTGATTCCATGTTAGCAGAAGCCTGGGTTTGAACCGGGACCAGCCAGAAATGAATCCAGTAGCACACCAAGTATTCTGCATGAAACCGCTGGCGGATTCGAACCACCGACACACCCACCCATTCTTTTTCGCGAGAGGAATCGAACCTTCGTGGATATACCCCACTGCAGTTATGATAATAGATGTGGACATGGCACTTTCACCCTTGCATGCAGCCTTTTTCTAGGTACTTTCTTACGCGACCAGTTGCGCTCCTGATCCACTCTTTAGCGGCTAGGATCACTGTCATGAGGAGTGCGCTTGTCAGACGCACATTAGCAAGAGTGGAGTAGTGAAAACAGAAAGAGCAACATGCCCACTTATCCTACCCTAGCGGCTCTCTGTAGGTCTTATAGCAAGAGGATAACTGGTACCGCTCGTTTTACACCTACCACCGTCAAACAGGCATGTGTTTGTGTGGGGTGCTGCTCTCTCTTTGTTTTCCATGTTACTAATTTACCGTGTGTGAAACCTAATAGATCACAAATATTTTCATTTTACGATCAATTTTTTCGTAATATTTTTTCAATTCAATAGTTTGCTAGCATACTATTATTGAAAGGGATATAAACAAAGAGGATTTGCGGCTTCAACTGGGGATATCTGCTGCTGCAATGGCAAAGATGAAAATATATAATCATACACTAGTCTCACTTGGACACCTTGCCATTAGCAGCATCACACCACGCCACATTCAAGACTTTTATAATGATCAGCAAAAACCCTGTTTCGTTAGTCGAACGGCTAAAGCTCGAAAAAAGGAAATGCAGGTATGGACCTTGGAACAGGCACTCGCCTTCCTAGAAGCTTCAAAAGACGATATGTATTATATTGTGCTCCTTCTTACTCTAACTACCGGAGTGCGGAGATATTAGGAATTCGGTAGAAGGACGTGGATTTCGGTAAGAAAACTATATCAATCACTCAGATTATGAGTAGTGATGGTAAAGATTTTTAAGTTGGTGCCGAGACGAGAAACTGGCCGTCGTTCAAGATTTAGGCGAAAAAAAAGCCAACCAGAAGTAAGGTTGACTTTTTATATACACCACGCTTAAGCAGCAATGTCTCTTTTTTCAGCAAGATTGAATTCTAGAGAATTGTTCGGCAATACGTATCTCTTCTATTATATAGAAGAACAACTAAGCCCAGCACCCCAAGCAAATAAACCTAATGCCCCTAGATTACGATGTAAACTGCTCCACTCTCACTGTCAATCTCCGTCGGGTAAGTGGTCACACATCCAGTATCCGGCTCTTGCACCTGACCAGTGGACAGGTCGACTTTCCAATCATGGAGCGGACAATGGACCACCGATCCACATATCATTCCTTCGGATAGCCGTCCCCCTTTGTGTGGACAACGGTTCTCAAGCGCACGCACGCTGCCGTCACTAAGGCGAAATACGGCTATCTCTGCATTATGAATGCGAACTGTTCTTGCTCCACGTCGGTCAATCTCGTTCAGATCTGCTATCCTGATTCTGCTGGTTATCGTATTGCTCTCCATTTGGTCAGCCTCCTATTCTATTACTGCCTTAAGCTCCGGCAGCTGTACAAAGTTTTTGCGCAGCTCTTCGTTATGAATGATTTCGTGCCACGGATCAGTCGTTGTGCTTAACGTCTCCTCAATTCTGCTTACCAGTTGCTGCCTCGTCTCCGCATTTGCTAATACCTGTTTGATCGACTCTACGCCTACCCGTTCTACCCAATGAGCTGTTCGCTCGTTCCAATTCGCCTGCTCACGGTAATACTGTAAATAGGCACCAGTCCATTCCATCACTTCATCCTCGGTTTTTACAGTACACAGCAGTTCTGCTGCCCGCACTTTAATACCGCCGTTACCTCCAATGTAGATCCCCCAGCCACCGTCAATAGCGACAACACCCAAGTCCTTGATCGTCGCTTCTGCGCAGTTACGCGGACAGCCCGACACAGCCAGTTTGACTTTGGATGGCGCATTCAGACGTTCGAATGCCTTTTCCAACCGGATGCCCATGCCCATAGCGTCCTGTGTGCCGAAGCGACAAAAAGTGTTACCGACACACGTCTTGACCGTTCGCAATGTCTTTCCATATGCATATCCAGATGGCATATCCAATTCGGACCAGATTCCCGGTAGATCTTCTTTTTTTACACCAAGCAGGTCAAGACGTTGACCACCCGTAAATTTAACCAAAGGCACATTGTATTTCTCCGCGACAGCAGCAATCTTCTTCAGGTCGGCAGGTGAAGTAACTCCTCCATAAATGCGGGGCACCACAGAGTAGGTGCCATCTTTCTGAATATTGGCATGGTACCTTTCATTCGTAAATCTGGATTCCTTCTCATCCTCATAATCCAGTGGCCACAGCATACCTAGATAATAGTTGAGGGCTGGCCGGCATTTGGTACATCCTTCAGGTTCGTTCCAGCCCAGCACGTTCATCACTTCTTTGACGCTCTTCAACCCCATTTCTCGGATACCATCAATAATCGCTTCCCGATCAAGTGTCGTACAGCCACATATCCCCTCTTTAATCGATTCTCCGGCTTCTGCACCTGCGTACAGCTGTAAGAGCCCCTCCACTAATGGCTTGCAGCCGCCGCATGATGCCGATGCCTTCGTGCAGGCCTTAATTTCCCCAAGACTCTTACAGCCAGCCGCAACCGCCTCTCCAATGTCACCCTTGGATACACCATTACATCCGCATACAATTTCGTCTTCAGGCATCTGCTCCAGCATCATGGTGCCACTACCTTCTGATTGACCAGGGTTAAAGCCAAGTAACAACTCTTTCTCTCGACCAACCACCGACTCCCCACTTTTAATCAGAGAAAACAACTTGGCTCCATCAGAGGTATCCCCAAACAGAACGGCACCGATCAGTTTTTCTTCCTTAATGACGATTTTTTTGTAGACGCCATCAATATCATCCTGATACCGCAGTGATCGCGTTCCCGACTCATCCTTGTAATTTCCTGCTGAAAATACATCGACGCCCGATACCTTCAATCTTGTAGAAGTAACGGAACCACTGTAGCCAGGAGTCTCCATTCCCGCGAGTCGCTGAGCCAGGACGCCCCCCTGCTCATATAATGGGGCAACCAGACCGTAAGTGATTCCCCGGTGTTCTGCACATTCTCCAACGGCATATATGCCAGGAATATTCGTTTCCATGTGATCATTTACGATGACACCGCGGTTTACGGGGATTCCCGCTGACACCGCCAGTTCAATGTCTGGTTTGATACCTACCGCCATAACGATCAAATCCGCTTCCAGTTCGCTGCCATCAGCAAACTTTAGCCCTTCCACGCGACGACGCCCGGTGATAGCCGCCGTCCGCTTATTGACCAGAAAAGTCATTCCCTGTTCCTCCAGCTCGCGCCGTAACATAAGGGAAGCAGCCTCATCCAGCTGCCGATCCATAATATAACCGTTAATATGAATAACTGTAACGTCCATTCCCAAATTGAGTAGCCCCCTGGCTGCCTCTAGCCCAAGCAATCCGCCGCCGATAACGGCCGCTTTTTTGTGCGTCTTCGCCGTCTCCATCATCATCTCGCAGTCACGAATATCCCGGAACCCAATCACACCATCCTTGTCGGCTCCTGGAAGCGGCAAAATGAAGGCTTTAGAACCTGTTGCCAACAACAGTAAATCATAAGAGACGCATACACCGGATCGTGAAGTCACCTGTCGCTTTTCCGTATCGATCGCTGTGACAGGATCATCGGTATACAATCGGATATTATTGTCTTCATACCAATTCCAATCGTTGATGATAATATCCTGCAAACCTGCTCCACCGGCCAGAACAGAGGACAGCATGATCCGATTATAGTTTGGATGGGGCTCGGCCCCAAATACCGTAATCTCATAGACACCTGGTGCGATCTTCAGCAAATGTTCGAGAGTGCGTATCCCCGCCATTCCGTTGCCGACCAGCACTAATTTTTGGATGTAGTTCATTAGGTCACTCCCTCTTCATTTCTATCCTTAAAACATAAAAAGCCTGCTTCACATACGGGGATGCAAAACATCCCTCCACATGTGAAAACAGGCTCCATTGCCGTTTCATCGAATACGCCGTTGTATCCATCAGAGTATGAATTTAAAGTACTGTAGCCAATATATAACGATTCAAATCACATGTCAATATTCCTTACGCAAAATCTCGTAAAAATAATATTTTATCACTAAGTAACATATTGATGACGTATAAAATATCACTCTTCTACAAAATTAGGATTGATTTTCAGTCCAAAACACGCCAAAATGGTTTAAAAGTCCGTTTCCACTTCATTATGATGGAAAAGCAAACCCATCTCATCAAGTTATATGTCACATTTCTTATCAAGACATACAATCCTATGCTTATTTACCCTTCATGTTAAAGAGAGGAGGAGCCCGCTTGCGTTCCTTGTTGGTAATTCACTCACATGCTGACCCTGCATCCGAGCAGGCAGACACCATTCCCTCATGGCAGGCAGAACCTGAGCACCTTTTAGAATCCAACGGATACCTGCCTTTGCCCTGCCGCCATGAATCTGAAATCAAACAGCTCATCCATAATGCAGATGCGGCCGTACTAAACATACCTGTCGGCACAATCAGTATGTGGAGTAGCAGGTTGGAGCAAACCAAAGCAATTCCGTTGCTCTGGTGGTGCAGCGCGACATCAGCGCTGTCATCGACGGAGGCTTGTGAAGCAGACGTGACTGTCGACGGTATTCTAACCCCTTCCATGGCAGCCCATGAGCTGAATTGGGCCCTTCATTTTAGCGCCAAACGCTTTTTTGAACGCCAGCATTGGCAAAGTGAACGCAAACAACTGACCGCTCGGCTGGAAGAACGCAAATGGATTGATATGGCGAAGGGGATACTTGGCGAAGTAAACGGCATCCCGGAAGCGGAGGCATATGACCTACTGCGTAAAAAAGCGATGAATGAGCGCAAACGAATCGTTGATGTGGCCATCTCCATTGTGAAAGCACAGCAAATGCTAAAAGCATAAATCTGAAAGGGGCCTTGAACATGAATATCATTGAAATATTAAAAGAAGTTGGGCGCGGCAAAAGAGGCGCTCGTGATCTGAACTATGCCGAAGCCGAAGCTGCCGCCGAACTGATTATGACCCGGTCAGCAACCCCAGCTCAAATCGGTGCCTTCTTTGCCGCGGAACGCATCAAAATGGAGAGTGTTGCCGAGCTGGAAGCATTCGTTAATGTCTGTCGCAAATATTCCCACCGTTTTCCCATGCAGGAAGGCATTGATTTCGCCGGTCCGTACGACGGTAGGAAGTCATCATTTATTGCTACCTTCGCAACTGCCTTTCTACTTGCCTCATACGGATTACCTGTAACGATGCATGGGAGTGCACCCCTCCCTCCCAAATGGGGGGTTACACTCCCACTTTTGTTGCAGGAGATGGGGGTAGCGACTGCGGACATGTCACACGAAACCGTCATTCATGCTGCGAAGCAGACAGGCGTGCTTTTCGTTGTTTCCGAACAATGGTGCACGCCCCTGCGGGATCTGCGGTCTATTCGCGAAGAGTTGGGGCTTCGCACAGTACTGAACACAGCCGAGAAACTGGTTGATTACGGTTCCTCCCCGTACATTGTATTTGGTGTTTTCCACAACACCGTATTCGACAAGACGGCGAAGGTCATGCAAAATCTGAGTTATCACAGGGCTTTGATCGTCCAGGGGAGCGAAGGATCGGAGGACCTATTCATCGATCGACCGACCCGGACTTACCTGTTTGCTAATGGTAAGGTGTCCCTCCAGGTTATAGATCCCGAAATGTACGGGCTGGATTCGGTAGTACCAGAACACCGCTGGACCCCTGCTGAACAGCTGCGCATATCAGAGGAAGTGCTGCAAGGCACAGCTCCTACTGCCTTCTCGAATCAAGTGTTGCTCAACGGCGCGGTACGACTGTTCATTGCAGGGCGGGTCGACTCCATTGAGGAAGGCTTGTACACCTGCAAGCCGCTGCTTGAAAACGGGAACGCCTGGGAGTTGTACTGCCGCTGGCGTGAAGCTATGTTGAGAAAAGAAATAAAAACGGGTGCCAACACATCCGAACCCCATTTTCATTTATAAAACTCGTCTCCTACAGTCCAGCATTTATCGGGACATAAACTGAACTACTCAAAAAGGTCCGCCCCCATGCTCATGCAAAGGGGGCGGGCCTTTTATGCAAGGAAAAAGAAAATGCACTCACACCTTCCTGTTCTAGAACTGTGACCACTCCCCGTTATGTCCACTGGTTGCAGCTACAGCTAGGCGGAGGGGACGGATGCATACAGCTGCCGTCTTGAAGCCGGGCATCCGGCAGAACGGATCAAGGTCTGGTCGGGTCGCCCGATTTACATTTTGCGTCCCGCCCCAATGCATGGGCACGAAAAGCGTGTCTTCGCGAATATGTGGCCTGATCCGGCTGCGGACGGTGAAGCTGCCGCGCTGGGATGTTATTTCCACCCACTCCCCGTCCCTGATATACCAGCGCTGCGCAGTACGCGGATGAATTTCTACATAATTCTCAATCTCACGCGCGGCCAGCGAAGGACTTCTGCGTGTTTGCGCGCCAGTCAAATAGTGAGCCAGCACGCGGCCATTCGTCAAAGTAAGCGGATATTCCTCGGATATTTCCTCTCCTGCTCCACAGCTTTCAACCACTGTAAAAACAGCCCTTCGGTCGGAAAGAGCAAAACTTTCCCGAAACATCGTATCCGTACCAGCTTCATCCATAGATGGGCATGGCCAATACACCCCTTCCTCGCGACGCAGCCTGTCATAAGTGATCCCGTAATAATCAGCAAGCCCCCCTCGGCTAGCGAGACGCAGTTCTTCAAAGATATCCTCTGCATCCTTATATGCGAAGTACCTCCCCTTGTTCAACCTTGCAGCTATTTGGCATAAAATGCTCCAGTCATCTCTAGCTTCGCCCGGTGCAAGGCGCACCGCTTCCCGCAGCAAAACGCGGCCTTCCAGATTAGTCATCGTTCCCGTATTCTCCAAATAAGACGTCACAGGCAAAACAACGTCGGCCATTCGTGCCGTTTCAGTGAGAAACATATCCGCCACAATCAACAAATCCAGCTTTTCCAGCGCGTCCTCGACCAACCGTGCATTCGGGTTAGACACAACAGGATTAGAGCCCATCACGAACAGCGCTTGAATTTCTCCCTGATTCACAAGCTCCATCATTTCATAGGCCGATACTCCTTTTCCCGGCAAGCTGCTTGGTTCAACTTTCCACACGGACGCAACATAGGCTCGGTCTGCTTCATTCTCAATCGATCTGTAACCAGGAAGCTGATCAGCCTTTTGACCGTGCTCTCGCCCCCCTTGCCCGTTCCCCTGACCTGTGATGGCACCATACCCACACCCTTCTCTTCCAATCTTTCCGGTGGCCAGCACGAGATTAAGAAATGCACGCACCGCCATATGCCCATCTGTCTGCTGTTCGACACCCCTGGCTGTAAAAACGATGCCAGTCTCCACGCCACCAAAGGCACGTGCTGCCTGCCGGATCATTTCTGCCTCAATTCCGCACAACGCAGCCGATTCGTTCAGATTCACCCCATTCAAATGAGTCAACAACTGGTCATACCCGTTGGTCCGCTTGCGGATAAATTCTTCATTTATCAATCCCTCATCCACGACGACCTTTAGCATGGCATTGGCCAGCACAGCATCCGTACCTGGTCTGATTTGCAGGTGCAGATCGGCTATTGCCGCTGTGGGAGTCGTGCGCGGGTCAATTACGATGATAAACGCGCCATTTTCCTTCGCTTGGTGAAAATAAGGCATTAACGTCGGCTGACACTCAGCGATATTCGTGCCTGCAAGCACAATACAACGAGCCAACGGAATATCAGCCAGCCTACAGGTCAGTCCGCGGTCAACACCAAACACTTTGCTGCCAGCAGATGCTGCCGCCGACATGCAGAAGCGCCCGTTATAATCAATATAGCGCGTACCTATAGCCACTCTGGCAAATTTCCCAAGTAAATAAGCCGTTTCATTCGATAACGAGCCTCCGCCGTAAATGCCGATTCCATCAGGACCCTGCTTGGACAGTAGCGAAGAGAAACTGCTGGTTACAGCATCCATCGCCTCTCCCCATGGGACAGGAACGAGCCTACCCTCTTTGCGCAGGAGAGGCTGTGTCAGCCTTTCTGCATGAGTTGCATGCTGATGCGCATTCATTCCCTTGATGCACAACCTGCCTTGTGAGGCTGCATTAGGTTTCCCTTCCGCTTTATACACCGTTCGAACGATACCCGCGAGTGCTTCCGTTTCCGTACTAACGGTCATCTTACATTGCACGCTGCAAAATGGGCACTGTGTCTCCACCACAGGGAGGACGTATTGACCGGCTTCCAGTTTGTTTTCTCCTGACTGACACATAAAAGTCACCTTCCCTCTCCATTCACTACAACTCCCACAATCCGTTAACCTGTCAGCATGGTGGACCGCAGGCTACCGGTCAGCTCACTTCGCAGAGTAACGTCGAGCACACTTTCCCGCAGCGCTAGAACGCCAGTCCGTTCAATCCATTCCCACATTTTCTCCCCATACCTAGCACTATGCCTGTATATTTGCAAGCAGGTTACAACCATCAGCACCACTTCTTCCGGATTCTCCTCCAATCCAAGCAGCAACCCCTGACGAACCGGATGTCCTGCATGGCCACCAGCATAAACCTCCCAACCTGCTGGAGATCGGGAGATTCCAATGTCATGGACAAGCACGCCATCGGGATACTCTGAACCCGGACTAACAGCAACCGCAACTGGTGACGGTAATGAAAGACTGCCCCATACTGCTGCCAGCCGCTCTCTCAGCCAGATCACTCCACCAGAAGCCTGATCGATCGGGGCAGGATCAACAAAATCCCTACGTTCAACATCCAAATTTGTAAAACTCAGGCCCACAGAACCCGCTTCCCCTTCGTATGGTACGGTGGGCTGAAGCGCAACGCCTATTCCCAGTTGATTTGTTGCAGATCCGTTCCGCAAACCTAGAGATTCCAGATAATAAAGTACAGCAGGACGACATAATTCACAGCCCTGCTGCCTGGTCCAACCGAGACGAGATACCACTTCCTCTAGAGTTCGACAAACTGCCTCCACCATCGCTGTCTTAAGCGAATCATGATCATAATGCGTACAACCACACACAGGAACAACTTCTTGAGCAGTCGGAGTAACCACAGGTCCAGAAGCTGTCGCTCGGGACAAACCATTTTTGACCAGTGCAGCCACTAGCGGCCGGCAACCACCGCAGGAACCGGACGCTTTGGTCCGGCTCTTCACCTCTTCGACTGTTTTCAGCTTATCTGTGGCAATCACTCGCAAGATATCCCCCTTGCTCACACCGTTACATGCGCATACCGTCTCTCCTTCGGGCAATGCTTCCGCAGCATCCTCTGCTTTGCTTTTGCTGTTATTCTGAGGTGTAAGCCCTGTAGTTGGCGCGCCGCGCCGTACCATTCCAAGCAGCGAGGTGCTTTCCGCCGTATCCCCGAATAAAATCGCTCCAGTAATAGCGCCAGCGCGCATCATCACTTTTTTGTACATCTCCTGCATACCGTTATATTCCATGATCGCAATCTCGTTTCCCTCTTCACGAATGTCTCCTGCCGAAAACACATGAATTCCCGCAACCTTGAGCTGGGCATAGGGAACCGTCCCTTCATAAGGAGCCGTTTCACGACCACAAATCACCTTTGCCAGCACTTTGCCCTGCTCATATAGCGGCGCCACCAGCCCATATGAAATTCCACGGTGCTCAGCACATTCGCCAACTGCGTAAATACCAGGAATACTCGTGCGCATATAATCATCCACGACAATGGCACGGTTTACTGTCAGACCACTGTCCTGAGCCAAAGCGATATTGGGCCGGATACCAACCGCCAGCACGACCAAGTCTGTTTCCAATCTGTTCCCGTCCGCAAACATCAATCCTTGTGCCCGGTTGCGACCTATAATATTGACCGTATCCTTCGCCAAATGAAACCGCATGCCCTGCTGCTCCAACCGCCGTTGTAAAAGCACAGCCGCAGTACGGTCAAGCTGACGATTCATCAGATACTGCGCATTATGAACAACGTCAGTTTCCATCCCTAGATTCAGCAAGCCTTGAGCAGCCTCAAGCCCCAATAGCCCTCCTCCGATGACGGTGGCCTTGCGATACGTTTTGGCATATCTGGCCATGGTTTCACAGTCATTTACATCACGAAAAGCGATTACTCCCTCTTTTCGGACTCCGGGAATGGGAGGTATGAAAGGCAAAGAGCCAGTTGCCAGTATGAGAATGTCATAGGGCTCTTGAATGCCGGATTCCGTTTCCACCATACCGGTTGCTACATCAATACGACACACACGTTCACCGGCTTGCAACTTTACCCCATTTTCTTCGTACCAGTCCCAGCTATGGGTAACAATATGTTGGAACGAGCTCTCCTCCTGAAGCATTTTGGACAGGAGCACACGGTTGTATCCGGGACGTGGCTCTGCACCAAATATTGTGATTTGGAACCGCTCCGGCTCCAGACTGAGAATTTCCTCCACACATTTGATGCCTGCCATACCATTACCGATGACGACCAGTCTTTTTATCATAATTAATCCAGCCCCATTCTCTGAACCTAAAATAAGACAGAAAAAGCCCTTCTCCATTCGATGGAAAAGGGCACCGTTGCCGTAAATGTCGGCACATCGTTGTACCGATATGTACTTAAGATTACTGAATTGTGAGTATGATGTCAATATTCAATACATGAAACCTGTATTCAAACCTATTTTTTTAATTTATTATAATTTTAATGTTATGTATATTGACACAAGTAGAATGTCTTTTTATAATTTGAATTAAAATCACTACCATGTGATCATACCCAAGCGATGCACAATGAAGTGTGTCAAACACGGCAATGAAGCCGCAAAACGTTCCCAATATCAATGACGGGACGATTTGCGGCTTTTTATGTTCAGCAGAGGGCTGAAGTCTAAGGCCTGAGCTCTACAAACCCCAATAAGAACAGGAGAGATGGAGAATGAAGAAAAAAAGTTTCTGGCACAGCGGACACAAGCCCACCCTTTTTGGCTCTTTTTTGTATTTTGATATTAGCTTTATGATATGGGGGATGATTGGACCGTTGGTCGTTGTCATTGCTAATGATTATCCAATGGACCCTGTACAAAAAGCCAACCTTGTCGCTCTCCCGATACTCAGCGGCTCTCTGTTGCGACTTGTGCTTGGATTCATGTCAGATTATATCGGTCCGAAGCTCACGGGACAGATCGGTATGCTTGTCACGATCATTCCTCTCCTGCTCGGCTGGCTGTGGGTTGATTCGCTGGAGCAGTTGTACACTGTCGCCCTGCTTCTGGGTGTGGCCGGCGCCTCATTTGCAGCTGCACTACCGTTGGCTGGCCAATGGTACCCCAAAGAGCATCAAGGTCTGGCCATGGGAATTGCCGGTGCCGGCAACAGCGGGACCGTCCTCGCAACTTTGTTTGCCAACCGTATTGCCCAACATTTTGGCAGTTGGGAGGTCGTGTTTGGATTGGCCATTATCCCAATTTTCATCGTCTTTGTTCTGTTCAGTATTTTTGCCCGCAACAGCCCTCATCGCCCAGTACCAAAAAGTCTGGCGCAATATGCTTCGGTGCTCAAACAGAGGGATGCCTGGGTGTTCTGTGCCTTTTATTGCGTGACGTTCGGTGGGTTCGTCGGCCTTTCTAATTATTTGACCATTTTCTTCAATACCCAATACGGCCTCTCTGCGGTGCATGCCGCTGATTTTGCAACCGTTTGTGTGATTGCCGGAAGCTTCTTTCGTCCTGTAGGCGGCTTTTTGTCTGACCGGATTGGTGGTTCTCGCATGTTAATGTATTTGTATGCCGGGGCCGGGATGATGCTCGCCAGCATTGCATTTTTGCCACCACTTGCCGTAGTCGTAGTTCTGCTGTTCGTAGGCATGATGTGCCTTGGGGCTGGCAACGGCTCCGTATTCCAGCTTGTGCCGCAGCGATTCGGCAACGAAATCGGGCTTATGACCGGCATCGTCGGGGCTGCTGGTGGCATAGGCGGATACTGTCTTCCTCTTATTCTGGGCCATCTGTACAAATTAACGGGTTCTTACATGCCTGGCTTCATCTGTCTAAGTCTGATCACATTCTGTGCTTTTGTCCTCGTCATTATCATGCAATTGAAATGGCGCAACAGCTGGATGCAACGCTCTGCTCCAGGCGCTAATGAAGCCGTTAACCGAATCGGAGAATTAAATATCTGACTATCCACTAAATAGACAGCCACCAAACGTTTAGATTTTAAGCCTCAATTATCCCTTATAATAAACAATAGCTTAACTTCATTTATAAAAAAATGAAGTTAAGCTATTCCTCTATACATATTCAATCAAATTATAAAAGCTATGAAAAAAGTCACATTTATTGAATATTTACCGAAAATATTATGAAAATTAGATGAATTTTTCATTTGAAAATCATTGAAATCCGCTTTCATTTTCATATTTTTTCTTATGTAAACACTTATATAACCATTTTTCACACAACATACTTGTTCACTTGGTTTAAAATAAGGCGTATACTTGTTCACGAATTGTTCAAGGATTAACCGAATGTATTTTTTTAGAAAGAAGGAATTGGAAATGCGTGCTTTTCATGTTACGGAAGATGGAACTATCGAAACCAAATTAACCGGAAAAGATCTTCTTGCCAACCCACTGCTGAACAAAGGAGTGGCTTTTACACTGGAAGAACGTCAGCAGCTCGGACTTGACGGCCTCCTTCCTCCTACCATACTCACGATTGAGGAACAAGTTCAACGGGTGTATGAGCAATTTCAAAGCCAGCCGGATAATTTACGTAAAAACGTTGCATTAAATGATCTTTTTAATCGGAATACTGTCCTTTATTATCGTTTGCTTTCCGAGCACTTGAGCGAGATGCTTCCGATTGTCTATACACCAACAGTCGGTCAGGCTATTCAGGAATACAGTCATGAATATCATAAACCGGGCGGTATGTATCTATCTATTGATAATCTTGCTGGCATCAAAGAAGCTTTTAAAAATTTGAACTTGGGTCCTGATGATATCGATCTGATCGTAGCCACAGATTCTGAAAGTATTTTGGGAATTGGGGACTGGGGAGTTGGCGGTATTAACATCTCTATTGGTAAGCTTGCTGTATATACAGCCGCTGCTGGTATTGATCCTAGCCGGGTACTGGCCGTTGTGCTGGATGCAGGTACAAACAATGAAAAGCTGTTAGAAGATCCTTTATACATGGGGAATCGTCATAAGCGTGTACGTGGAGAACAATATGATCAATTTATTGATACTTATGTTCAAGCTGCACTTTCTTCTTTCCCGAACGCACTGCTGCACTGGGAAGATCTAGGTAACGTCAATGCTCGGAATATTATTAATAAGTACGGAAATAATATCTTAACGTTTAATGATGACATTCAAGGTACCGGTGCAGTTACACTTGCAGGTGTGATGTCTGGTGTCCAATTGTCCGGAATCCCTCTGAGCAAGCATCGGGTTCTAGTGTTTGGTCCAGGAGCTGCCGGAATCGGCAATGCAGACCAAATTAGTGCGGCCATGATGCTGGAAGGATTGTCAGAAGCTGAAGCAAGACGTAACTTCTGGGCATATGATTACCGTGGCCTGCTTACCAATGAAACGGAAGGACTTTTGCCATTCCAGGTTCCTTATGTGCGTGATGCTGCCGAATGCCGTGACTGGGAGCATGCTGAAGATGGCAAAATCCCTCTGCTTGAAGTTATTCGCCGCGTGAAACCGACGATTATGATCGGAACTTCCGGTGTTGCTGGAGCATTTAGTGAGGAAATCGTGAAAGAGATGGCTAAGCATACAGAACGTCCTATTATTATGCCAATGTCCAATCCGACTCCTCTGGCGGAGGCAACTCCTGAAGACCTGATCCACTGGACTGAAGGAAAAGCGCTTATTGCAACAGGAAGCCCTTTTGAGCCAGTAATCTACAACAATATTACGTTTGAAATTGGGCAATCCAACAATGCTTTTGTATTCCCGGGTCTTGGTCTTGGAGCAATCGTAGTAAAATCCAAAATTATAACAGATAGCATGTTTGCAGCAGCTGCCCATGCAGTAGCTCAAATGGTTGATTTGTCACAGCCTGGTGCTTCCCTGCTGCCAAAAATCAACGAACTGCGAGAAGTATCTGAAGCTGTAGCAGTGGCCGTCGCCAAGGCAGCCGTACAAGATGGAGTAGCGCGTCATCAGCCGGATGATATCGTACAAGCGGTTCGGGAATCCATGTGGGAATGCAAATATAAACCCATCAAACAGTATGGACAGGAAGCCGTTCTGGTTTAAAAATAGCGAACAACATCAAAATTTATACTTGCTGTAAGCAAAGTGATTATTTAACTGATGTCCGCCATTTTTGGCGGACATCTTTATTGGAGGCGACATCATGGCTACAGGTCATATCTTTATTATTTTAATTCCTATTTTCTTTGTCATTTTAATTGGTTATTTTGCAGGTTTTTTTAAGGCCTTTAACCCAGCTTCTTCTAAGGGACTAAATACACTGGTAACCAAATTTGCTTTACCTGCACACTTGTTTATTGGTATTACGACGACACCACGAGAGACGTTAATCCAAAAGTGGCCCTTTCTTGTTGCTTTGCTGCTTGGGGTGATTGGCTTTTATATTGTATTGCTCATCTTATATCGCTTGATTGCAAAAAAAGGCCTGACAGAATCCTCCATGTTCGCATTGAATTCGACACAGCCCTCTTTTGCATTCATGGGGATTCCCGTTTTGGGAAGCTTGTTCGGAAGTGCGGCAGTCGCCATTCCTATTGCGATTACCGGCATCGTTGTTAATGCGATTCTTGATCCACTTGCAAGTATTTTGGGAACGGTCGGCCAGCGCAAATCAACACAATCTGACGACACAAAAGGCAATTTATTTAAAGTCACTATAAAATCTGTCCTTCATGGACTCAGTGAACCGCTGGCTTGCGTACCCTTGATTGGTGTTGTATTGACTTTATGCGGATTCCAAGCTCCAAAACTTTTGCAATCTATGTTTGACCAAATCGGCAATATTACTGCGGGTACGGCTCTATTTGCTATTGGGGTAACTATTGGGATTAAAAAGATTACGTTCAGTCCAAAAGCACTTAGTATCGCTGTGCTGAAAGCGATCGTAATGCCTATGGTTATGCTCGGTATTGCTGTTCTGATCGGACTGTCCCCTGAGGATGTAACCAAAGCCGTACTGCTTGTCGCATTTCCCGGCTCTGCTGTAGCCGCTATGATCGCGACCCGCTATGAATCACTGGAAACAGAAGCGGCATCTGCATTTGTTATAAGCTCAGTATTATCGCTTATTTCGCTCCCTCTGCTCATTTCACTACTTGTATAATGACAGAAAGCTTTCAACGTTCAGCGAAAGACTGTTATATATAATGATTAAGGGCATTCGTTCGCCCGCATTTATCTTATTTTTTAAATATTGTTCAAACAATAAAGTAATTTAGTTGTATTTGAGTTGAAACCAGCTATCCTGTCTTGCTAGCAAGCGGCGACCTACATTTATTGCATGTGGGTTGCCGCTTTTGTTTTTAGTGAAACCAGTAAGTATATCCCAATTGTAATAATTCGCTAACATTTATAAAGGAAATTGACGAAATATATAAGGGATAGCTGTACTGTAGCATTAAATTAAAATTTAAAGGAGAAGAAACTTGTGAAAAACTTGAAGTGGAGCACTATGTCCTTTTTTGGTAAAAATCTATTAATATCTTTTCTTAACATCGTATTAATAGGTGCTATTCTTATCACATCTAGCTATATACTTCAAAAGAACATTCTCACCACGCAGCTGCAAGATCAGGTTAAAGTGCTGACCAAAAAATGGGCAGAAGATGTTGACAAAACAAAAGTACAACAAGCATTAAGCGAAAAAGATTATAACGGTTCTGTTCAACAGGAATTACGTAAATTTCTAGATTCTATTCACACATTTTATCCTAATGTCGCCCAAGCTTACATATTTGGGACAGAACTAAAAGAAGGAAATCAAACCTCCATTATTGGCGTTCCCACTAATTTGGTGCAAGCTTTCCAAGACTCGAAGATGAACATTGGGGATATGTACACTCTGCCTGACGAAAATGCAGAAGCCGTAAATAAAGTGCTTCAATCCAATGAATCAGCATTGAGCAGCTTTTATACGGACGAATATGGCACATGGACTACGATTGTTTACCCGATTACAGATGCAAGTGGTAAAGTCACAAGTGCAATTTACTTTGACGTAGATGCGAGCTCTGTACCTACGGGTCTTCATAAGCTGCTTGTATATGGTGTTTCACTGCTCATTCTGTTTCTTGCTATCTTCTTGACGATTCAATACTTGCTGGTAAAACGCACGCTCTCCCCAATTCGTTCCTTGATGAAGGGAATTGAAGAAGTCAGCGAGGGTAATCTGAATGTGAAAATTAAGACAGGACTAGACGACCTTGGTATTATCAATCAAAAATTTAATTCTATGATCAAGCGCCTTAACGATACAATGGTGAAAGTACAGGATACGACGCAAGAAGTAACGGGATCAGCCCAGGAATTGTTAAGCATCAGCGAGAAAAACAGTACGAATACAAACGTCATTAACAACAATATCCGGGAAATAACCCAGGGGCTTGAAGCTCAGGATCACGCAGCACTTGAAAGCTCCAGGGCTATGAATGAAATGTCTACAGTGATCCAAACCATCGCTGAAAGCTCCTCTTCTGTTGCGGATCAAGCTTATTCCATGGAAAAGCGCTCCGTTGAAGGCAATCAGGTAGCTCAAAAGCTATCCACTCAGATGGACTCTATCTCCACTACAATGGAAAGTACAGTTGATTCCGTTAATGCATTGCAGAACCGTTCTAACGAAATCAGTAATATTGTAAGCATCATTACCGGTATTGCCAGCCAAACGAATCTGCTTGCCCTCAACGCTTCGATTGAAGCTGCCAGAGTCGGCGAAGAAGGCAAAGGTTTTGCAGTAGTAGCTGGAGAAGTGCGTAATTTGGCTGAACAGTCTCAAGAATCCGCCAAACAAATTGCAGAGCTTATTGAAGAAATTCAAAAAGAGATTGAACAAACTGTAAAAGGCATTAGCCTGGGTACAAAAGAAGTTCACGTCGGACTGGAAGTTACGAAGCAGACAGGCGAAATGTTCTCTGAAATTTTAGAAGCGTCCAACAAAGTGTCGTCACAAATCCAGGAGGTATCCAGTGCAACTGAGCAAATCTCGGCCAGCACGCAGGAAATGTCAGCTACCTCGGACGAGTTGTCTTCCACAGTTAGCAAAACAGTCAACAGCAGCAAACAAATTGAACAAACCATTGGGGAACAGACAGAGTCTATGGCTTCGATTGTCCAAGCTTCGGACAAGCTTACATTGATGTCCGGGGAGCTGGAAGAGCTTATTTCATTCTTCAAGGTAAACCGGGAAGTCTAAACATTATAACTACCCAATCATCATAAAACAAAGAACCTCTAATCTGCATAGAATGCGCATTAGAGGTTCTTTGATATGCTCTTACATCGTTCTTTAGTTTAAAAAGCCTTCCAACGCTGAGGTTGGCTTACCGTCAGCCTGCCAAGCACCTTTGTTATAGCCTTGATTATAACCTGGGGTTGCAGCTGGCTCCCAATAAAATACGCCCACGCCTTTACCGCCTCCGATACTCCGAACCTTCGTTTTGATTGCAGAAATAAACGCCTTGGAAGCAGCAGGTTCATTATATTCCATGCCGATTTCACTGATAACAATGCCTTTACCATATTTCGCAATGAGGCTATTGGCATTGGTAATCGTCTGATCCACCTTACCCTGCCAATCAGAGGAAGACGGATATAAAGACAGTCCAATAAGGTCAAACTGAGCTCCATTATCAATCAGTCCACCAATGTTCCAGTTCAAAACAGAACTGTTATCCCCGTTAGCTAAATGTACGATCGTCTTGGTGCTGCTGCTTACGGATTTAACAGCGTTATTCCCTGTATTGACGAGCCACGCATAGTTTTTCATATTCACTGAGGCTTTGCCGTCATCCCAGAGCATGCCATTGTTCGTTTCATTGCCGATTTGCACCCAAACCGGTGTCACACCCTTGCTCTTCATCGTGTTCATAACATAGACGGTATGGGACCAGACCGCATCCATAAGTTGTGTAAATGTAAAATTGCGCCATGCGTAAGGCTTATTCTGCTGTCCTGGGTCAGCCCATGAATCGCTATAATGCAGGGTCAGCATAACGCTCATGCCTAACTTTTGAGCTCGCTGCGCAAGCTCTGCTGCCTTCTCGGCATTCATGTATCCGCTTGCATAATCCTTCATGTCAGGATTTACCCACACTCGAATACGAACCGAATTGATCTGATAATCGTCCCGTAAAATTTGCAGCACATCCCGGCGAACCCCTTTTTTATCCTTCCAGGTCATACCTTGGGCTTCCATCCCTGCGACCCAGCTTATATCTGCTCCTTTGGCGAAAGCAGGGGCGGCCGAAGCCGCACCCACTCCCATAGAGCCCAATGGGTACAAAAAGCTGGATAACAAGATCAACATCGCAAATACCATAGTACGTTTACCTGTTTTCATAAGTCATCCCCTATCTAAATTGTATACTCACATTGCCTCTGGCCAATCCACCTGCTCCCTCACTCGGGAATCAGCGGCGATCACATGTATAACGTGTTCTAATTATTGCGCTCTGTCTTTAGAACCTTAACAGCATAGGCACCCAATTGAACGCTGCTGTCTGCTATCACAAGATTTTCAAGCATATCCGTATAAGTTCGTCCATCCAGTGTAATCTCTTGCGGCTCATGCGTAAAATTCATTACAAAAATATAATCATGAACTCCATCGGTACGAATCGCTGTGTTCACTCCATGTGGCAACTGCACATCGAGTGCTTTACTGAGACCTGCCTCATCAATTAAACTCTTGTAAAAATGACTATGGAATAGTCCGGTGTTGCGTGATGCGATGTAATAAGCTTTTCCCTGTCCCAAACGGTTCACCGTCAAAGCTGGACGTCCTGCATAAAAGTCTGTCCCGTACTTAGCCAGTACCTCTGCACCCTCCGTATGAATGAGATCGCACAATTCTACAGCTTCATACTCCTCCCGTAGATCCAACTCATTGCCTTCAATCGGTATAATGTAGTTACGATCATGATCATGCAATCCATCAATCTCTTCCGACCAGATTCCCAGCGTCTTACGAAGCGGTCCTGGAAAGCCTCCAAGGAAGCACAAATCATGTTCATCCACAATGCCGGACCAATAGGTTGCTACGAATGTGCCCCCGTTTTCAACAAACTTCTGTATGCGCTCCCCTACACCGCTGCGGACCATATACAACATCGGAGCGACCAAAAGTTTATATTTGGAGAAATCTGCATCCATATGAATGACATCTACTGGCACTCCCTGCTCCCACAATGCCAAATAATGTGCTTCAGCTGTCTCCTCATATTTCACGCCTTTGTTCCGCGGCCCCTGTGAATCGTTGATTCCCCAACGGTTCTCCCAATCAAAAATGACTGCGGCCTCAGCCGGTACGGATGTACCGATCACCTCTTCCAGTTTTTCCAGCGCATGACCGACATCTGTCACATCCCCGAATACCCGAGTATGCTCGTGTCCTACATGATCGACGACTGCACCATGCAGCTTTTCACTCGAACCGCGGCTTTTCCGCCACTGAAAATATTGAACAGTGTCTGAGCCGTGCGCCACAGCCTGTAAAGACGATAGCAGATGCATGCCCGGTCGCTTCAGCTTGCTAACGTCTTGCCAGTTTGTCAAACTTGGCGTACTTTCCATGAGCATCCAAGGCTTCCCACCTTTAATGGAGCGAATAATATCGTGCATCATTGCCACTCTTGCAGCCTGCCGGCTATCATCTCCTTCACGGTCATGCCAGGTCGGATAACTATCCCAGGATATAACATCGAGCAGATCAGCAAACTTCCAGTAATTCAATCCTTCGAAAAACTCCATTAAATTGGTTGTGACTGGAATGTCCGGATTTGCAGCCTTAAGCGGCACAATCTCATGCTTGATAAAATCTGCGGTCTGTTCGGTTACAAATCGTCTCCAGTCCAAATTCATGGCATGAACCTGCGTTTCACCATGAGGTGCTGGAGATTCGACTTGGCTCCAATCTGTAACTGTATGACTCCAAAATGTTGTCCACCATGAATGATTAAGCTGATCCAGCGTACCATATTTATCCTGCACCCAAGTGCGAAACGCCTCCTGACAATAATCACAGTGACAGTCTCCACCAAATTCATTGGAAATGTGCCAGCCAATAACAGCAGGATGATTAGCATATCGCTCAGCCAGCTCCGTATTCATGATACGTACTTTTTCCCGGTATACAGGCGACGTATAACAGTGGTTATGTCGAAACCCGTGCAAGTTACGGACACGGTTAACCCCTACACGCAGCACCTCGGGATATTTTTGTGACATCCAGGCTGGTCTTGCTCCGCTCGGAGTGGCCAAAAACGCATAGATTCCGTTCTCAGCAAACGAATCCAGAATACGATCCAGCCATTCAAACGTAAACACACCTTCCTCAGGCTCCAAGGATACCCATGAGAAAATGCCGACAGACATCACGTTACATTTGGCTAGTTTCATCAAGCGGATATCCTCCGCTAACACCTCGGGATATTGCTGCCATTGTTCCGGGTTATAGTCTGCTCCATGCAGCATACGCGGAACTCGCTCACTAATGGGAGGGTACTTGGTTATGTTTGGATATGTCACTGTAAATCATCTCCTTGTATTAGTTCTGTTACTCTTTGACGGAACCTAACGTCATACCTTTAACAAAATACTTTTGTAAAAATGGATATACAATAAGAATAGGCGCTGCACCAATGAAAATTTGTGCTGCATTAACCGTCGTCTGAGACAGTAATTCCATCTCTTTCGGACTCATGCTCATGGAGCTCATATCCTTCTGTATAATTACAGTTTGCAGGAACGTCGCCAGCGGATAATCCTTTGCATTGCTCAAATAGAGCAGACCATCAAACCATGAGTTCCAATGAAATACCATACTGAACAGCGCAATCGTCGCAATGGAAGGCATGGATATCGGTAAGAAAATACTAAACAATGTCCGAAAATGCCCTGCTCCGTCGATCAATGCCGCCTCTTCCATCTCTTTGGGGATACCTCTGAAAAAGTTCAGCATAAGAATGACCAGAAATGTATTGACCGCTCCTGGCAATACAAGTACCCAGAAGCTGTCCATAAGATGAATCTTTTGAATAACCATATAAAATGGAACCAGACCACCGTTAAAAATCATACTAAATACAAACAGCCATGAATAAATGTTGCGACTACGGAACACCGTGGTTTCCTTCGAAAGCGGATAAGCAGCTAAAAAGGTAATCAGCAGCGTCAAGCCGGTTCCCAAGACAGTTCGGCAGACGGAAATCCAGATGGAGTGCAGAAAAATTGGGTTATTCATCGTCTTCTTATAGGCTTCTAAAGAAAATTGCACTGGCCACAGTCCAACCAGATTAGCATCTGCTGCTGATTTAGCACTAAACGATACCGCCAATACATGAATCAGTGGAACAATACACATGATAGACAATATCACAAGCAAGCAAATGTTGAACACATTAAAAA
The DNA here is from genome assembly GCF_011800655.1 of Paenibacillus sp. EKM10P. Lineage (NCBI taxonomy): Bacteria > Bacillati > Bacillota > Bacilli > Caryophanales > Paenibacillaceae > Paenibacillus > Paenibacillus sp. EKM10P. The sequence continues at coordinate 865,910 of NZ_JAALET010000002.1, forward strand.
TGCGGTATGGCGTTGTTTTATGATACATGACTCTCCCTCTTTCAGCCTCGTGGAATCAGAATATGCGGTAACCTGCCCATTTGTAAGCAAGCCGATAAGATATCAGAATGAGAATCATACTGATAACGGATTTGAACAACCCAATGGCGGTAGCAAAGCCCATCTCCCCATTGATCAATGCTGTCCGGTAGACGAATGTGTCAATAATATCGCCTTTTTGGTATACCAGCGGATTATAAAGGTTGAAAATCTGGTCAAAACCAGCATTCAGAACATTACCAAGGGCAAGCGTCCCAACAACGACCACCATCGGAATCAATGATGGTACAGTAATGTGCAGCGTCTGTCTCCACCGGCTCGCTCCATCCATTTCAGAAGCCTCATACAACGAAGGATTGATACCCGCCAGTGCAGCGAGGAATACGATGGTATTGTAGCCAAACTCTTTCCATATGTCCGATACAATGACGGTAAAACGAAACCAGTTGTTATCTCCCAGAAAGAAGATAGGCTGGATTCCTATACTTCCAAGAATCTGGTTCATAAATCCGTCAGTAGCCAACAGATCAATCAGAATCCCACCCAAGATTACCCAGGACAGAAAATGTGGCAGATACACCAATGTCTGAATGGAGCGCTGAAGTCCGACCTTGCGAATTTCATTCAGCAGGATAGCAAAAACAAACGGAACCAGCAGATTGAAAAACATCTTTAACACAGCAATAATCAGCGTATTCCATACGACCTGAAGACTGTCCTCCCGTTGGAACAAAAAGCGGAAATTATCCAGTCCAACCCATTCAGAACCAGTTATGCCTAGCCAAGGTTTGTAATTTTGAAAGGCCATCACGATGCCGCCCATTGGAATGTAGCTGAATACAATTAAGAAAATGATGGCTGGCAGCAGCATGATATGAAATGGCCACGTACGTTGCAGACTTCTCATTGCAGTTCCTCCTGTAACTCTCATGGTATACCTCAATTATAAAAGCGTTTTCGCAGTCCCAACAGTTCAAAAAACCAACATACATGGCACAAAAGCAATCATTTTTATTTAATCCATATGAAGCTGAAGTAAAAAGGCTGTCCACCTTGGGACAGCCTTTTTCAATCTGTTTTACACCATCGACAACTTTTACTTTTCGACGCTCTTATACCATTCGTTTACTTCCTTTGTAATTTGTTCGCCACCAGCGGCTTTCCACGTCTGTACAAAGGTATCAAAAGCGGAAATCGGCTGTTTGCCATAAATAATTTCATTGAACGTCTGGCTTTCAATCTTATCCAGATAATCCTTTTTAGCCTTCATCGTTGGCGTAGTTGGTCCCGTGAACTGATCCTTCATGGAGATATCTTTCTGTTCCATAAGCACTTTGGCCGCTGCAGGAGTGTCTTTCCCGTAATTCACCATCACATCTTTCTCCAGTCTGGTTTTCGGTTCTGCACCGTCAGCCAAGCTTAACAAAGCCTTCATTTGGGCATCAGGGATACGTGCACCATCACGAACCAACAAATAACGAATAGTGTTTACATAACCACCCGGTATTTTATCAATAGACACCAGCTTTCCATTGGCATCTAAATCATAATCGTAGCCCTTAAACAGCCCATTCGACAAATCACCGTCCGGTTTGGCATTTGCATAATGATCAAACAAGTAATTTTGATATGTGAAGAAGGCTTCAGGATGCTGCATTTGTTTGTTGATGAGTACGACACCATTGGTGTACTGCGTTCCATGGCGCATAGCTTTGTTGTCAGGTCCAGCTGGAATCTTGATCGGCTTCCATACAGCACTCGGCGCATTTTTAACCGTATCTTGAAGCGGCCAGCCGCTCATCCAATATGGCCCAGGAATCATCCCGGCTGTCCCTGCAACTGTAGGTTCTGTCGTTTTATTTTCATCCCATAATGCTGCTTCCTGAGGGATATATCCTTTTTTGAGCCACTCGCTCAGTTTTTGCAGACCCGGCTTCATGCCAGGCTGGACAGAGCCATATTCCAAGCTGCCGTTTGCACTTTTGTTCCACTGCTGGGGTAGTGTGCCATAAGCCCCGAAAATCCAGGATGGGTCACCCATCCAAGTGTTCATAGATGTTTTGAAACCGATGCTGAGCGGGGTCACTTTGTCCGGAGCTAATCCGTCCGGATTTTTATTTTTAAAGGCATCCATCACTTTTTCCAGATCATCCATCGTCTCAGGAGCCTTCATCCCCAGCTTATCCAACCAATCTTGTCGTACCCACAATACATAATCATGGTTATAGGCGAAATCAAGCACAGGGATACCCATTTTTTTACCATCCCGGCTATACTGATTCCATACATTCGTATCCTGACTCATGGCCTGCTTCCAAGAATCCGAAGCATATTTATCAAACAACGGGCCAACTTCAGCGAACATACCGGAGTCGATCATATCCTGGGCCAGCTGCTCATTCTCCGTTCCCAGTACAACGACATCAGGCATCTCCTGACCAGAGGACATCGCCAACCGCAGCTTGGTAGCAAACGCACCGTTGGTATCCGTGACAGACCAGAGTGATTTTATATTAATACCAAATTTCTCTTTGGCCCATTTCGTCGCAACGTTATTTTCGATAGATTCGCCATTTTTAAATTTTAAGGCGGGATCTACACCCCATACCGTGGATATTGTAACTTCTGGGTTGTATTTTTCTTTGTATACGTTTTCAGTTTTAGCTGTACTGTCCGCATTCCCATCATTTCCTGCACCTGAGCAGCCCACAAGGCCAACCCCTAATACCATAGTTGCGGCGAGCAACGACAATAGCTTTTTCTTCGAATGAACTCGCATCTTGTTCCCCCTCTAAAAATCATTTTCTACTCTTTTATTATAAGAGGGCTTTTCTTAGCAGCCTATGTCACAAAATAAATATTTCTGCACCTTTCCCAACTGATCTTTACTCATTCGTCTTTACTGGTCCCGAAATTCATGCGGAGTCATTCCATAATGTTTTTTGAACATCTTGCTGAAATATTGGGGATTCTGATAACCGAGTTCAGTTGTTATTTCATATATTTTTTTGTTGGAATATTTGAGCAAATAAAGAGCCCGTTCCATTCTCATTCGGATAATATAATCTCCCAGGCCTTCCCCAGTTTCGGCTTTATAGATTTTGGACAAATAGACGGGATGAAGATAGACCTGATCGGCAATCGTCTTAACAGACAGCTCCTGTCCTTTATCTTGAGCGATCAACTCCTGAACCTGCTTGACCACATAGCTTTTGGCGCTTTGCTCGCTTGCGGACCACTCGGCTTTAAGCTTGTTCATCATGGAAAATATCCACTCTTTGAGGTGGGGAAACGAATGAACCAATTTCTGCGCATGTAACGGATCGAAGCCTACCTGGTCCATTTGTGTAATGAAGCGTCCTTGTTTGTGAGCTGTATACATAAAGGCGCTCGTTACCGAAATAAACAGTTCATACAAATGCTCGCGTGTATAACCTGCCTCTTCCATTTTGCCAAATACACGGCTTAATTTTGCTTCGGCCTCTTCCCATTGCCTGGACTCTAGCAGATGAGTAAGCGTAGGGTGCGTATAAAGCCCTTCCAGCGACTTCACTGAGCTATGTGACTGTTCTGTCTGCTCTTCTATGAATAGCAGTGGATTCGTTTCCTCCTGTTGGTTCCAATATAAGGATCTGATTGCTGTCTGATATAGCTTAGGCAGCTCATCCGGGAAATGAAACCAATTCGTTAATGTGACGTAAATTTCACCTTTCAAGTAATTGCTCACATTTTTTCGAAAGGTCTCAATCGCTGCACGCAAAAAATGATTCTGTTCATCCACAGTCCTTTCAGCAAATAAATCCCAATTCCCTTCAATTAACACGATTAGGCAATCATGTGGCGCTTTGCAATGCCAAACATGAAAATCAGGAGCAAACACTTCTTCTGCAATATTTCCAATCGCATACTCAATTAAGGACACTGAGTGATAATCCATATCAGAAAAATGCTTGCCCAACTGAATAAGCAGCATACTGGCAGGATGTTCTGTACGTAGCTTGATTTCATATTCGGACATTTTGTCCGTTATTTTCTGTACAGTCAAATCACGCCCGAGTAACAAATCGTGCATCAAATGAGTGCGCAGCACACCGAAATCGTTCCTGCGACTGTATTGTAATTGATGAACCTTGTCGAATGCTTCCCATTCTTCCTTTAGCGAATCCATAGCAGCTGACACACATTTGATAAACTCATCATCATCTACCGGCTTTAATATGTAATCAAAAGCCTTAAGCTGGAGCGCTTTTTTAGCGTATTCAAAATCAGCATAGCCTGTCAGTAATAAACTTCGGATGTGCGGCCAACGTTCGTTTACTTCAACAATCAGCTCTAATCCCGTCATGCCAGGCATACGAATGTCCGTAACCAGAATATCAATATCATGCGCTTCCAGCACATCTACTGCTGCCAAGGCTGAAGCTGCTTGATGTACCCTCTCAATTCCCAATGACTCCCACGGTATGGTAGCCGCCAGGCTTTCAGTAACATAACTCTCATCATCGACTAGTAATATCTGAACCATCAGTATCCTCCAATTTAACTATTTCTTGAATTTGATGAAGAATGGATCAACCTGTCTTCCTGCCCTTCTTCAATTGACAGTGGCCATTTTAAAATCACTCTTAATCCTCCCAACGGAGACAACGAGAATTCCAGCCCGGCGTTTTCACCAAAATGTAATCGCATTCGTTGATGCACATTCCATAAACCATAGCCACTTTTCTCCTCTACAGGCTTCTCAAGTGCTAAAGTGAGGGATGTTATATCCTCTTCACTCAAACCGAGTCCGTTATCGTCTACAATCAAGTACATGGATGAGCCGATGCACTCAGTCATAATACGGATGATCCCCTCCTCCGCCTGAGGTTCTATTCCGTGCAGCACTGCATTTTCCACCAGGGGTTGCAATACAAGCGGTGGAACCAGCAGACTATGAGCCTGTGAAGAAATGTCAATAGTGAACGTTAACCGTGGCATACGCATCTGCTGAATTTTCAAATAATATTGCACAAACTCGACTTCATCCGATAAAGGAACCAAATCTCTTTCCTGTCTTGTCGTATAGCGATAATATTTGGACAAATTATGAGCCATAGCCACGACCGCCTCATGATTGCGCAGCTTTGCCATACTCGTAATAAAGGAAAAACAATTATAAAAAAAATGGGGATTGATTTGAGACTGGAGCTGCTTTAGACGAGCTTCCTTTACATGCAGCTTCTCAACGTAAACCTTCTCAAACAGCTCTTGAATCTGTTCGACCATCAGGTTGAATTGACGTGACAGAAATGCAAATTCATGACTACCCTTAGGACTCAAACGAACAGCATAGTCTCCATCCTTTAATCTCCGAAACGCCCGCACAAGCTGGAGAATCGGAACTTGTACCTGTGAGTGAAGAAGATAAGCACCAATGATCCCCACCAGTAGCGAGCCAACAACGGTTATATAAAATAGTCGGTTAGATGAATAAATCGGAGACATCATATCGGACAAGGGCATGTAGTCAATCAAATACCAACCTGTTGTTTGCGAAAGAACGGCGTGAACAAGGTAACTCTCTTCTCCAATTTTCACGGTCAAATTATCAACTTCATGTAATCCCAATTTCTCCAGTTTCGCAATCAGCTGGCTTGACAATTCTTCGTTTGCAGAGCGATTGTAAATCACGCCTACACCTTTTTTATAATAAAAAGGCTCCTTTCGTCCGTCGCCTTTAAAGCGGTCAAGCATGTCCTGAATGTTGCTGCTATCGAATTCCACTTTAATAATCGTGTTAGCGGTTTCTGGATTGGCTAGTGAGGAAAACGGGGATAAGGTATACAATGAAAATATAAATTGATCCTTACCGTACACTCTTTTTTTAGATACCTGCCAGCCGTTTGTAATCGATTGGCTTAATTTCTTCTGATCATAATAACTGGCTCCATTCTCCGATACAACTCGTCCAAGCGAAGGAGAATATATACTCAGCCCTGTTCTCCAGTTCGAAGAGCTTTCCTGAAGCCCAAGCTTGGTTTGAATCCGCTTGACAAGGTTAATTCCATCCAGGTTGAGAGTCTTATCCTTTAAAAAAATTGCTTGGAAACTGGCTACATCAGGATCATGAATCAGCAGATGCGGCCAGGAGGAAATCATTTCAATATTCGTATTCACCTGGTTTTGAAAAAAAGTCAGCTGGTTATAATTGGATTGATTCAGTTCTTCACGTAATACGCCTGTCGTTGTCTGATTAGAGTAGACATACAGAAGCAGCACAGGTATCAGCAATACGATAACGATGGAAACGATTTTAGTATAAAAATTAAATTTAAACATGAGTTTTACACATCCTCTGCACAAAAAACAGGCATACTTAAAAGGTATGCCAGAGCCCTGACCTTCGTTGCCGCCACTACATACTATACATTATTAAGGGTTGGCGGTGATAATATGTTTGACGCTAAGCAAATGGAATGGTTAGATCAACTATCTGCTGAAGACCTGGCCATATTAGGTGCCGGCTTCAATACACTAGGTGATTTTTTTGATTTTTTGGCGCTGATTAAAGCCAAACAGGAAACATCTAAGGAGCTAAAAGGTAAAAACACTAAATCAAAAACTATTTAATAACGAATTTTACACGAGTCCCATCCTCGTACTGATCTAGCTGGTGACTGACCCATGATCCTGCCCCACGATTATCCTTAGGAGCTATGTATTTGATATTTGCACCCTTGCCCCCTTCTGAGCACATAGCCATCGGCCATTCATCACGATCAAACCCTTTACGAGTAGGAACACCCGCAAGTGAATGCTTACGATTTTGCTCGGCTCCTTCCCGGTCAATTGTGCATACTGGTGATTTTCCCGCTTGAATGGCTTCCTTAATATGCTGCGCCGTTTCAGGATAACGACCTGACGGAAATTGCAGCGTTACCTGAGCTGATGAAGGCGGGTTCTCTCCTGTTATTTTCGTAAAAAGATTGTCTCCTTCAAACCAGTACGCTCCCACAGCTAGCAACACTAAGGCTATAAAACTTAGCAACTTTTTCTTCAATTTCCCTCTTCCTTTCAAGCTATTCCAGTAAATGACCTTCAGCTAAGGTAATCCCCAGATTTTATTTTTTGTAACCCCTTACCGACTATAAAAAAAGGTTAAATATCCGACGACAAATAGTATAGAGAGGAGGTTGTACGAATGAACGATGAGATCAAACTGGCCGTGAGCCAAATGCAAGCTGTTGTAATCCGGTTACTGAATGGAAATACCGTAATTGGCTGGCCTAAGCTCCTATCTGACCAAGAAACTCAGCAATTCAAGCTCTACGATGATGAACACGTATATACGATTTCCGTTAATGACGTGGATACAGTCGCAAGAGTTATTGTATAAGATACAGAGAACGACTTAATGAGTCATCCAGCGGACAAGCCCAAACAAGGCGCACCACAGGAGAAGACTAATCAGAATTCCCCAAAATAAACCTTTAAAAAGCTTCATACCATACTGACAACCTTTCCGACTGGGCTTTTTCCCCATTATAGCATGTCAGAAAGACAGCTGTCGCAGCTTGCTCTTACATTGTCTTCGTATCATATATTTTAAATTTTGAAATCACGATACCAAGAAAAAAGCACAAAATTCCGAGATTAGGACTGATCACCATTGAAAATGCAATCATGACATAATAAAAGTCACAATTTAACCGAAATTTAATGAAATTTTTCCGAAAATGATGTATAATTATTGACATAACAAAACGCACGAGGTGATCATCATGGCATTATTAAACAGAGTTAAGGAATTAAAATTACAACTGCCTAACGAGCATCATAGCATTTCACAATACGTGGAGCATGCATTGCATTCGATTGACAGTTTTGTAGAACAACATCGTCAATTTGTAGCTGCTCAAGCTTTATATGGTGAAAAAATCAACGGTACGGAAGAAAGATTATTTCGTGACACAATCGCTGAGATTAAAGCCCAACTAGTAGCTACTCTGGAGAAAACAGTTGAAGATTTCGCGCACAAAGGCGATAAGCACTGGAAAAATCATTATCAGGACGGCGTAGAATAAGCTGAAAATAAAACCCCCGGTCTTTGGACCGGGGGTTTATTTGTTTGGTATACGCCAGATTTGGCAATGTACGTAGACTATTTTAACACTTTGGCAGACGTCGTTACCTTCTTACCACCATAGACTACTTTAATACTGGAGCTTCCGCTATCCAAGGCCTTCACCTGACCAGCTGTAACCTGTACGATCGACGGTTTGGAGGATGTCCACACCGCTGAATTGGTCACATTCGCAGTCGCGCCTGAATCATAAACTGCACTCACGCTAAGCACTTGAGATGAGCCCTTAGGCAGCTTCAGGTTTTTATTGCTCAATACCAGCTTAAGCAACTTAGGTGTAACCTTAATCTCCACGTTAAACGACTTATCCTGGTACGTACCCGTAATGGTTGCTGTTCCAATTCCAACAGCTTTAATGGAAGACCCTTTTACGACCACTACAGAAGCATTCGATGTTGTCCATTTCACTTTACTGCTCAGGGTAACTTTTTTACCATCTGTATAATTGCCGACGACTTTGATGGACTTACTTCCCTTCAAATTCATCTCTGCATTCGAAAAACTTGGTGTCAATGTAGAAATGGCTCCCTCCACAATGACAGGCACTTTCACGTATTTATTCATATACATTGCCTTGATTCCCGAGTTTCCACCACTCACCGCTTTTACTTTGCCATTTCCCACTGTAACTGCGGCTGTTGTAGCTACCCAGCTTACCTGGTTGGTCACATCCAGTACTCCGCCACCAGCCATGTGTGCTTTTACAGTCGGAATACTCGTTTCTTGGCCTGCAACCAATACATATTTTTTCTCAGAAGCCGTCAGCTTAAGAACCTTATATTGTACGGTCACTGGAATATCCAGCTTTAGCGCACCTACTGTCGCTGTCAATGTTGCACTACCTGGGTTTACTGCTACCAGTTTACCATTTGCAATTTTGACTGCACTCTCACTGCTTAAGCTCCATTTTACATCGGATTGAACTGCTTTTTTGGCTCCATTGACCAAATAAGCAGATATACTCGGAAGAGATGTTTTGCTGCCAGTTTCAAGAGCCAGACTGGCTTTGCTTGAGACCAGTTTTTCGACAGTTGGAAGTACATTAATCTTCAGAGTCTTACTCAAACCATGATAGGAAGCTGTAATCGTCGAATTCCCTACATCCATCGGTGTGATTTTCCCTTGCTCTACAGTGGCAACCAGCGAATTAGAGGAAGTCCATTCTGCTGTGTTGGTCACATCTGTTTTGCCGCCAGTCAGGTTCACATCGGTTGCAGTAACCTGAATGGGGGAGCTACCCATATAGACCGATTTGGAGCCAGTCTCACTCAGTACCAGTGCCTGGGATGAAGAACGAACATACACGATCAATTGTGCATTCAGTCCATCTTTGGCGGCTTTTATATAAGTCACGCCTTTGGCAAGAGGACGTACAAGTCCATTTTCTACGGTAGCAACAGCTTCATTCGTGGATGTCCATTCCACGCCGGACACATTTTCCGTGCCACCTCCGCTAAGCACACCTTGAGCAGTCAGTTGCTTCGATTCTCCGCCAATAGTCAGATTCAGTGGACCCGTCGGATTGAATTGCAGCTTGCTGTAAGGTGATTTTACCGTAATCGTCGTACTTACCGTTTTCTGACCATATGTGGCAACAATCTTAATCTGCCCTTTGGACACTGGGGTAATGAGTCCCTTTTCTACCTTTAAAATACTTGAGTCCCCGGAGATCCATTCAGCTTCTTTGGTTACATCCGTTTTACCAGTCTCCGTCACAGACCACACTTTTAATTGAGCGGGGCTTCCACCCAGATTGATTGTGGTTGGATTTTGACTGTCCCACTGTACTGTGGAGGTCGTTTTCTCCTCAGCCCGGATCAAACCTGCTGGCCATGCTGCGAATACAAACATCAGCAAAGCAAGTAAGAAGGTACTCCGTTTGCTCATACGTTTCATACGCTCCATTCGTTTCTCTCCCTTGGTTTCATTCTATAAAACAGGATATTATTAACAATCCCATTATCTTTTATCGGTAAGCAGCTAACTAAATTGAACCCTTCATCAAAAAAAGGTGAATTATAACAGTTAAAGTTCGCCACGCAGTGACCTCACTACAAATAAATGCTCTGCCTTGGATAAGGTTTGTCCATCCTCAAGAGTCACATGGTCTGCCGAGTGACTAACCAGCTTTACATTATAAGCAATCAGTTGATCATCTCTCCAAATCGTCACCGCCGACTGAAAATGAATGGCATTATCAAACTGTAACGGAACATTCATTACATAACCGAAAGCGTTCAGCCTCGCTGGCTGGCGGCTTTTACGCTCACGTCCCGGAGGAAGCATGGTAATATGCGTAATATTTTCAAAAGGAATAGCCAGCATTTTCGGGCCCAAAATAACGCATTTTCGTACATCATCCCATTTTTCAAGTGTGCCGCGCACCTTCTGGGTATGACCGTTGTTGCCGTGATATAAAATGACCTGACGTCCCTTCCATTGACGCATGTCCTCACCTCCCGTGCTAGCGGTTAGGAATCTCCCACCGAATCGGTTCCATTCCATGCTCTTGCAAAAATGCATTGGTACGTGAAAAAGGCTTGCTGCCAAAAAAACCTCTATGAGCCGCCAATGGACTCGGATGAGCAGATTTCAGCACCAAATGTTTGCTGGTATTCACGAAGCTTGCTTTTTTCTGAGCATGGCTCCCCCACAAAATGAACACTGCCGGCTGTTCACGTTCATTAATCGCTTCAATGACAGCATCCGTGAAACGTTCCCAACCTATTCCCTGATGAGATTGCGGTTGTCCTTCGCGCACGGTCAACACGTTGTTCAGCAGCAGCACACCTTGCTCCGCCCAAGGAACGAGGTATCCCTGATTCGGAATGGGAGTGCCGACATCATCGCGCAGCTCCTTGTATATATTTTGTAGAGACGGCGGTGTACGCACACCGGGTCTAACCGAAAAGCTCAAGCCGTGAGCTTGTCCCTCTCCATGATATGGGTCCTGCCCTAATATAACCGCTTTGGTCAGATGATATGGCGTTAATTTGAGTGCTGAAAACAAATCTTCCTTTGGAGGATATACCTTATGTAACTTGTACTCTCGAGCTAACGTATACCTTAATTCATCAAAGTAAGGCTTTTTGACCTCTTCCCGTAGTACATCATCCCAGTCATTCCCAAACATACTGCTGTCTCCTCTCAATATGTAAATCTGTGAAAGCTGTTAACTTTTGTACAAACAAATAAAGCTGACCCCTCATCCGGAGCCAGCTTATTTATTCGTTACTTGTGTTTCTATGCCGAAGGACCAGAAAAGTATTCTTACGATAGTCAACTACCGCGGGGTCTAAATTCGATTTCCTTATTATAGCATTCACGGTATTGATGTCAAGTAACTGAATGCTTAAATTCCTCAGAAGTAAAGCTCTTTATTGCTGTATTGGTTACGACTTTGGATGAGCATTCAGGTATTCCAATGCATTGTATAACATAACAGCAGCTTCGGCACGTGTAATCGCACTTTTGGGATGGAAATTTCCTTTCCCATCCAGGGCATTGACCTTGTACACTAGCGAGCGTTGAATGCTGCCTTGGTAAGAAGGCTCCAGCTCGCTGTCATCCGCAATATTTGCAGGTGCGATTTTAATCATGGGAAGAGCACCTGCTTTTTCCATGCCCTGAATCAACATGTGAGTGAACTCTTCTTTGGTTAGTGCTTTGGCAGGATTGATTTCTTTTGGAATGTCTACACCGTTATAATACGCGTTAATAAAAGCTTCGGCGTACCAGGCGGTATCCCTAACCTGGGTAAACAGTCCACTCGCCTGCGGCGCCTGGTTCAAATCAATGGCGGCCAAACTAAGCTGAAGTCCGCCCGAGATCAACTGAATGCCTTGGGCAGCGGTTACTTTAGATGAGGGGAGAAACTGCGTGTCAGAGGCACCTTTAAGTAACCCCCGCTCTTTAAGGGATATGATTTTTTCTTTGCCATTTACATGGCCCAAATCCTTGAATTGACTGTCTGCCGCAGACAAATGACCTCCAATCGAGAAGGACAGCAGAGCTATAGTCGTAAGGGCTGCGATTGCACTATTTCTCATGCTCATGTTAAGTTCCACCTTGTAGTTGAATTAGGCCGCTTGGCCGTTAACAACTTCTTGACGTGGTTCACGATAGAAAGGTTGCAGCAGTTGCTACTAACCTAAATTGAACAATCTAAGCTACATAAAAAAACTCTCCTCTGCTTCTAGCAGGGAGAGTTTTTAGCTCACTCAATCGGATTTAATTGCGTGCTGGATTCAGCTTTGCTTGCAGTATCTTGTTGAATCCGTTCATTCTGTTTGTGGCTTGGCATTTGCCAATTTTATATGAACATCTCTCAATTGTTTGTCAGTAACCTCTGAAGGGGCTCCCATTAATACATCCTGTGCTTTACTGTTCATTGGAAAAGCAATAACCTCTCGAATATTCGATTCATTTGCAAGGATCATTACAATCCTATCAATTCCAGGTGCTATACCTGCGTGAGGGGGTGCCCCAAATTGAAAAGCATTAAAGAGTGCAGGAAATTTACTCTTGATCTCTTCATATGTATAACCTGCAATCTCAAAGGCTTTTACCATAATCTCTGTATCGTGGTTACGGACAGCCCCCGAGGACAATTCAATTCCATTACATACAATATCATATTGGTACGCCAGGATATCCAGAGGGTTCATATTTAGCAGCGCCTCCATACCGCCTTGCGGCATTGAAAACGGATTATGGCTAAACTCTATTTTTTGAGTATCAGGGTCCAATTCAAACATGGGGAAATCAACGATCCAGCAAAACCTAAACGTATCCTTTTCCAATAAATCCAGCCTTTTGCCTAATTGGTTTCGGACAGCGCCAGCTATTTTTTCGACATTTTTAAGCTCATCGGCAGCAAAAAACAGTGCATATCCCGGACCAGCTTGCGTTACATTGATCAGTTCGTTCTTTACCTTCTCCGGTATAAACTTTGCAATCGAGCCGCTGAGAGACATATCATCATTAAACTTAATCCATGAAAGACCTTTCGCTCCAGCCTCCATAGCAAAGTTCACGATATCGTCGTAAAAGCTTCTTGGCTGTGCTTCACAACCAGGAGTAGCAATAACTCGTATCGTTTTATTTTTAAACACTTTAAAATCACTCTCTGTAAAAAGCTCTGTAACATCATGGATAATTAATGGATTTCTTAAATCAGGTTTATCGCTCCCATATTTGAGCATGGCTTCTTGATAGGGAATTCTACTAAAAGGCTTTGAAATTTTAAAATGTGTAAATTCAGAAAAAACTTCATACAGCATATTTTCAACTACATTAAAAACATCTTCCTGTGTAGCAAAAGCCATTTCCAAATCCAGCTGATAAAACTCACCGGGTGATCTGTCTGCTCTTGCATCCTCATCTCTAAAGCACGGAGCAATTTGAAAATATTTATCAAAGCCGGAGACCATTAATAGTTGTTTGAATTGTTGAGGTGCCTGAGGCAAGGCATAAAATTGACCTGGATGCACTCTACTAGGAACTAAATAGTCTCTGGCGCCCTCTGGAGATGAACTTGTCAGAATCGGTGTCTGAATCTCTAAAAAATCCAAATCAATCATCTTTTTTCGGATACTTTGAATGACTTTAGAGCGAAGTACAATATTATCATGTAGATTTTCATTGCGCAGATCCAGGAAACGATACTTTAATCTTAAATCTTCCCGGGCTTCATGTGCTGAAGATACTTCAAAAGGCAATGGGTTCATGACCTTCCCTAACACTTCTATCTCCTTGGCAACGACTTCAATATATCCGGTTTTCATTTGGGGACTGATCGTGCTTGCGGACCTGTGACATACAGTTCCTACGACAGAAATGGTTGATTCCCTGCTGATCTTGGATACGAAATCCTTTAATTCATTAGGATCAGAGACAACGATTTGCGTAACCCCATAATGATCCCTAAGGTCAATAAAAACAATCCCACCGAGGTTACGAATATTTTTAACCCAGCCTGCAATTCTCACGATTTCCCCGACATGCGTCTGATTCAGCTCTCCACAGTTATGAGTTCTATATCTATGCACGAAAACACCCTCTTTCTTTTACCCTAATATCTAAATGGTTTCAATGATGTAACCCATGGTCTGTTGCAGGTATTGTCATTCAATTTTGTATGAATCCCGCCATGGGCTTATTCGGTTAGAACATGCTAACTTTATTATTAGCTTCCCGCCATTACTTGATTTCAACTAGACTGTAAGGAGACTAGCAGTTAATGCTGTAAATCTTTCATTCAGGTGCTCTGCAGTCTCAACCATTATTTTTTGTCCTATATCGTCAACATGTCTATTCTTCCAATTCTCAAGATCTGTCCCCTTAACCCATTGATTAAAAGCGCCGAGGGCTGGCCCGCAGTGTACTTGATAATCGACCCTATTGTTTTTGTCGCCATTAATGGCAAGTCGAGTAGAATAAGTAAAGTACCATCTAAATATCAAGGCCATCTTCCGTTTCGGGATTCTTTCAGCTTTTTCAATGATTTCAGGCGGGTAATAAGCTTTAATATCTTCGTAGACTTGTTCAATACTCTTCTTAAAATATTTTTCTTCAATATATTGTTTTGTTTCTCTATCAATTTCATCTATGGAATTATAATTACGGTAAAGATCATATAATTTATTCGCCCTGGCTGGGAAAAACACTCCTTTTTTCATAACCTGAACTTTTGCGCCCATTTCAAACATATCCCCTGCTGGAGCGTAGTCCGTATCCTGAATGTTTAACTGCTGAAGCAAATCTTTTACTTCATCACTCGTCCCTGCTTCAACTGTGCACTGATTGATTGAACCCGTCATGATAAAATCAGCACCCAGTATAAACGCCGCCGCTGCAGCTTGTGGGGTCCCTATTCCCCCGGCCGCCCCTACCCTTATACTTTTATTGTATTTATACTTTCGAATCGCTTCATCCCTCATCTGAAGCATCAGCGGGACCAATACATAAGCAACTGCATGGTCAGTATGCCCACCTGAGTCAGCCTCGACGCACAAATCATCTACCATGGGAATTTCCATCCCCATCATCGCTTCTTCCCGGCTGATCCTATTTTCCGCCAGCAGCTTATTGATAATATTCTGAGGCGCAGGACTCAGGAAGGCTTCAACAACCTCTGGCCTGGATACTTTCGCAATAATTCTGTTCTGTGGCGTAACATTTCCCTGTGCATTCCGTCTCAGCCCCTTCAGCCTGTACCTAACCAAAGAAGGTGTGATACTCATAAACGCAGAGGCTTCAATATTTCTAACACCGTATTTTATGTACAAATCAACGATGTTATTTTCTATGTCTGGGTGGTCCGGCACATGAATCAGATTCATTCCATAGGCTTCGCCATGGTTTAATTGCTTCTGAATATACTTTATGGTTTCCTCCAGAGCATCCATCTTCACTCCCCCAGCTCCAAAAAATGCCATCATTCCTGCCTTTCCTGCTGTTACGACCATCTCTTTTGAGGAGATTCCCTTGTACATAGAGCCTATAAGATACGCATACTTAATTCCGTAATCTTGTTTAAATTCGCTATGCCCAAGAGACTCTGCCGTAAATCGTTTGCTGGATTCCAGTACGTCATGACCGGATTTTGTTCTGGGAGCCTGTCGCTTTTCGAATATCGATTCATCATTTCTCAACGTCTCCTTCGACATCCTCTTCTGTATCTGTTCGTTTCGGTCTTCAACCTCTGTCACGATCAATGGCTCGGCTTCTCGTTGTATGGCATTAACCAATCCTGCCACAACATTTCCAGGCCCGATTTGGATAAACTGGGTTACACTTTTACCCATCAGATACCGTATACTCTCCGACCACTTGACCGGGCTTACAATCTGGTTGATCAGCGTGCTTCTTAAGTCCTGCTGCTTGTAGGGTCTGGCATGGACATTGGAAATAACGGGTATTTTGATGTTCGAGAATTCAAATGGCGCCGCATAGGCCTCAAATTTCTGTTTGGCATTTTCCATATACCTGGAGTGAAATGCTCCACTTACATTCAAAACCACATAATTTCTGGCTCCTGCATCTTCAAAAATCGGTTTCGCCTGCTCAATCAGTTCCTTTGGCCCTGAAATGACAATCTGGCTGGGCGAATTATAGTTGGCAACATCGAGCTCTATTAATTTATTTTTCTCCATTACTTCCCGAAACACTTCTTCTTTCAAGCCTAAAACTGCCGCCATTCCGCCACCAGTAGCCCGAGCCATCAGCTCTCCTCTTTTTTGGACCAGCTTCAAGCCGGTTTCAAAATCAAACGCTTCCGCGGCAAATAAAGCATTATATTCACCCAAGCTATGTCCTGCAACATAATCGGGTTTTCTTCCGGTCTCTCTTATTTTTTTCAGATAGCTTAAAGCGTTTACGACGAATAGGGCTGGCTGGGTAAAATCCGTTTGCCCAAGCTGGTTGGCAGGGTCTTCAAGGCACAGCTTCTGAATAGAATAACCAAGAACTGCATCCGCTTTGGCAACCAATTCTGGAAATTCATCAAACAGTCCTTCGCCCATACCTTTTACTTGAGCTCCTTGTCCAGGGAACAGATATGCGATCATTGATTTCCTCCTTGTTAGTAATGGATGCATATTAGGCAAATATTTCGAACAGACGATCCAAATTTTTTATGTCCTGTTGAAAAGGGGAGAGAATAGAACAGACGCTTGCCTTTTTCTTGGGGCCAAAATTATACTGTACAAAATTAGCAAGCGTGCCCGAGGGACCGAGATCAATATAGACAACCCCGTCCCTGTCTCCCAGACACTTTAGAGCGCTCTGAAATTGCATAGGCTTTCTAGTAACATCCCAAAGAAAACGGTTGTCAAGCCATGTCGTCTTCCCGCCGTACATAGATGAAACCATATTTATTTTAGGGCTTCTTATGGTCATGAGCTTTAAAAATTCCGTATATTCCAATGCGATTGGGTCCATTAAGGAAGCATGAAAAGCATAGTGTACTGGCAGTCTTTGACAGATCATCTCATTTGCCTTCAAATAGTGTTCAATCTCTGACAGACCCTCGCAGCTGCCTGAAATAACAAAATGCGAGTCAAAGTTGATGGATGCCAGCTCTGAGTTGGTATTCAATATGGGTACTTCATCATACAGACCGGGATCGCCAATGACGGCCATCATGCCCCCTTTCGGACAGTACGTCTCCACCAGCTGTGCTTGCTTGATAATGCATTGAAGTGTGTCCTCATAGCTCATACAGTCAGCCACAGCAACAGAAACAGACTCACCCAGGCTAGAGCCTAAAACATAATCAGGGTAAATTCCCTTTACCAATAACACCTGTGTGAGCGCATATTCAACCATAAAAATGGCAGGATGAGTATATAGCAGGTTGTCAAACTCTTCTCCCCTGCGACGCGTGTCATCGTACAGCGTTTTTAATACAGACCTGCCTGTAACATCCATATGAATCTCATCCAACCTGGTCATCCATGTTCGGAAAACCGGGTTGGACATATATAATTCCTTTCCCATACCGTAGTATTGCGAACCTTGACCTGAAAACATAAAAACCACTGATCTGTCCATCCGAGTAACCCCCACAACGTATTGATCAGACTCGCCTAAGCAGTTCCTCTATCATTCACAGTTCATAACAAATTGCGCACTAATTGCATTTGGGATGCCGTAGGATTACTTTCATTAAGGACATTCTCCATATGCTGCCTGATTGCAGGTTTGAATTTCGGTTCTGTGATGATATATAGCTGCCCCTTTCGGATGCCCTCAAAAATTTGATGGGCCACATCCTCTGGAAGTATGCCATTTTGGACAGCCTTGCGAGCCAATTCGGTAATGACTTGTCTTTCGGGCGGAAGATTTCCACTCCCATCTGGCTTACGCAGCTCTGTCGGGCGGTTTCGCTCTGCGTCCATAATTTGAGTACGGACGAATCCCGGACACACAACCGACACTCCCACATTAGAACCGATCAATCTTAGCTCTTGGTATAGCGTTTCAGACAGGCTTAAAACGGCATGCTTTGACGCGCTGTATATTCCATTTCCAGGACCGGACAGCAGACCAGCAATCGATGCTGTATTTACAATATGGCATGGAGTTTTTTGTTTCACCATAATAGGAACAAAAATTTCGGTAGCAAACAGAATTCCCCAAATGTTTACGTTAATTACCCACTGCCAATCTGCCACAGTATTCTCCCATAATAAGCGGCCTGTGCCGGCATCCACACCTGCATTATTGAACAAAAGATGCACAGCACCAAAGGTCTGAACTGTTTTTTGCGCTAATAAACGAATATCAGCTTCTTTGGAAATATCGGTCACAACAGATAGTGTAGCTGCGCCCATTTCTTGCAATTCTCGTTCAGTCCTTAGAAGAGCCCCCTCCTCAATATCCGCCAGAACAACCTTCATCCCTTCATTGACACATCGGTCTGCAATAGCTCGGCCAATTCCGCTGGCAGCTCCCGTAATCACAGCTACCTTATCTTTAAACTCCCTCATGTTTACCTCCGGAATATTCGTATTTTTCGTTAGACAGGGTTTTGTTCCCCAATGTGTGCTCAGAAAGGAGAAGTCGGTAAGGGAATTCTACGAACAGTGTGTCCCTCATGGAGCGCCTCCCACGTAATCCTGCCTCCCTGGGTCCAATACATCGCAATATTTTCCAGATTTCTCTCCTCTAGAAGTATTTGAGAAACTTTCTCGCCTACTTTTCCTGACAGAAGTGCACTTGTATTTGAATCTTCTCCGCCTTCTCCGATAAATACTGGAATAGATGCTCTCTCCGGCTCGTTGCCCTGGCCGACTGACTCGATAAGCTCTCTAAGACCAGTTCGCAATTCCTCCCGTGAGCTCGCTACGATTGCCGCCCGGCACTTCATCGCTTCACGGCCTGTCTGAAGGGTGAAAGCAATATCATGTAAGGAAAGCTCGTGCTGCTGCTCTACATATTCAAGTAATTGACTCGCAAGCGCATTTAGTCGCTCCCAGTTTATGTCTGAGAGAATCACTACTTCTGTCTGATCTGCCCCTTGCAACTGGACAGCTTCTTTTGGCGAAGGGATGTATTCTTCCAGAATAAAATGAACATTCGATCCCCCAGCACCGAAGGAGCTTACTGTTGCCCGTAGCGGAAATTCCCGCTCTTCTCCCTCCAGCTCTATTACAGGCCGCTTCCATTCCTGAAGCTCCCGCTGCAAATAAAATGGAGTATTGCTGAACGTAAGATTAGGATTCAGCTTTTCCGCTTTAATGGTGGGAACCAGCTTTCGATGCCACAATTGCAATATGGTCTTGGTAAGCTGCGATATCCCTGAGGCCGCTTCTGCATGGCCTATATTGGATTTAACCGAACCCATGGCACAAAAGTGCTGCTCATCCGTAAATTTCTGGAAAGATTTTTTCAAGGCGACTAGCTCAATTGGGTCTCCCAATGTAGATCCATTGGCTGCTGCCTCTACATAGCTGACTGTCCGAGGATGAATGCCAGCTTTCAAAAAGTTCTCTTCAACAAGTTGTGCCTGTGCATTGGGATTGGGGACCGTGTACCCATTGCTGTGTCCTCCATGATTAGTGGCCGTAGATTTGATGACTGCTAAAATGCAGTCTCCATCCTCCTCTGCCTTATGAAGCGGCTTTAAGAGAACTGCCCCAACACCTTCAGCAGGAAGATATCCGTCTCCATCCGCAAAGCTTCGACTTTCTTCATGGCTTCCGATCAATTGGTTCTGGCTGGATTCAATATACTTTTTGGGGCTTGTCAACAGATTCCCACCGCCAGCTACTGCGATTTGACACTCACCTCTGATCAGGCTTTCACATGCCATATGGACAGCCACAGCAGAGGAAGAGCTCATCGTATCAATGGATATGCTCGGTCCCTGGAAATTGAAATAATGCGACATGGGGTTGGCGACGGCAACAGAACCAAAGGATGTGATCCGAGGGGCATCCGTATTTGTATCACAGGTGCAGTATTTATGATACGTAGCACCAACGTAGACCCCAACCTTGGATTGGTGTTTTTTCTGTAGCATCTCTCGCGTATATCCCGCACTTTCCAGCAGGCTCCATATCATTTCCAGGAAAAGCTGTTCCATAGGGTCCATCAAACTCACCTCATAAGGAGTGAGGTGAAAGAAAGAAGAATCCAACGGATTTATTCTGTTTAGGAAGCCCCCCCACTTGCAGTAGGTTTTTCCCGGTTTATTTCTTTCTTTATCAAAGTAAAGATCGTGATCCCAGCGATCTTTGGGAACTTCGGTAATGCAGTCCTTGCCCTCTTGGAGATTTCTCCAGAATTCTTGAATATTTTCCGCTCCAGGATATTTTCCAGACATCCCGATGACAGCAATGTCCATCGCTCCTGTTTCTGTTTTTGTTTCTATTTTTGTTTCTATTTTTGTTTCCGTTTCTTTTGCCTCCTCCTTAGGCTCTACTCGCACTGACGAAATAGGTGAGTGCCGAAATAAAGGAGAGGGCGCTTTTGCATGTTCTACGATGCCGATGGATTTCGTGCTAGCTGCCGCGACTAGCTCTTGCTCAGCACCAAACAAAGCGTTCAATTCGTCCCGATGAGATTCCAAGAAGTAATCCGTTAAACTCTGGATATTCGGATATTCAAACAGTAAGGTTCTGGACAGTGATCCAAACGTTTCTTCCAACTGATCGGTTATTTCCATAGACTTTATGGAGTCAACCCCATAGTTTTCTAAGTTTTTATCCTCTTCAATGCGCTGTTCCGGCAGTCCAGTGGATGAGGAAAGTAAGCCCTTTAGATAACCTGTTATCTGATCACGCAACCGCTCTTCTCCAACCAGGGATTTTGTCTCATTGGCTACGGAAGCCGTGTCAGCTATTGCACTTACAGTCGCTACCTGATCCAGACCAAACAAAGTGCTTAATTCGTCTCGGTGAGATTCTAGAAAATATTCGGTTAAGCTTCGGATATTCGGATATTCAAACAGTAAGGTTCTGGACAGCGATCCAAACGTTTCTTCCAGCTGATCGGTTATTTCCATAGACTTTATGGAGTCAACTCCATAGTTCTCCAGGTTTTTATCCTCTTCAATGCGCTGTTCCGGCAGTCCGGTAGACGAAGAAAGCAAGCCTTTTAGATAACTTGTCACCTGATCACGCAACTGTTCTTCTCCTGGTCGAAGTTCTGTATCCATTGCTGTCGTAGCGGTGGTGGCTTTTACACCTACAGTTACTGCCTGCTCCAGACCAAACAGAGCGATTAATTCGTCTCGATGAGATTCCAGAAAATACTCGGTTAAGCTCCGGATATTCGGATATTCAAAAAATATCGTCTTCGACACCTGATCGAACGTTTTCTCCAACTGGTCAGTCAGTTCCATGGACTTGATAGAATCCACCCCGTAATTTTCCAACGGCGCATCCTCTTCAATTCGATATGCAGGCAGTTCGATTGACGAAGACAACAAAGTCTTCAAGTAATGGGCCGTCTTTTCACGCAGCAGATGTTCATCTTGGACGGACACTGTCTTATTTTCTGAGAAAGGAGCGATGTTGTCTTCTGATCCGAGTCTCTGATCTCGGGCTGCTTCTCCGCTGTCTTCAAGCTGTCCTTCCATAATCATCATTCTGCTGATCAGTTCAATGTCTCCTTCTACCACCATCGCTTGATTCGATATGCAGGCTATACTTTGATACAACGCACGAATACCAGTCTCTGTCCTCATCGCATACATGCCTACATTCTGCAAAGCTTTTTCCGTCTCCTGGTCAGGTCGCATTCCGCCGTCTTTCCATAACGGCCAATTGATCGACAGCGTTTTGCCCATACGCTCCCAGGAGGATACCAAAGTATTACGATACCAAGCATAGGCATCCATGAACGCATTCGCGGTGGCATAGTCAGACTGACCCGCATTTCCGCCCACTCCGGCAGCTGATGAGAAAAGAATAAAGAAATCTAGGGGCATGTCCTTACTGGCCTGATCCAAATTGGCTAGTCCGACCACCTTCGGTGCCAGAACTTCCCTGAATTCTGCGCTCGTCTTTTTGATAATATAGTTATCTTTGTTGATTCCAGCACTGTGCAGAATGCCGTTAATTCCGCCGTATGCCATTTGGATGTCCTCAATCAGGCCAACCACCGCTGCCTTCTGCGTGACATCCACCTGTCTGTATTCCACCTTGGCGCCAAAAGCCTTCAATTCTTCCAATTGGGCCAGCTTGTCCTCGGTCAGCAGGGACCGCCCAGTCAGAATCAAGGTTGCTTCCCTGGTCTGGCGCGCAATTTCTTTGGCAAAAATTAGACCCAGGCCCTTGGCACCTCCAGTAAGCAGGTAAACCCCATGATCTTTCCATGGAATTTGTGGTGTCGCTGGCATTTCAACCTTGTTCCAGGCAGGAATCCAACGTTTACCTTCTACAAAACGGATGCGGCTGTCCTCTGGACGCTGACTGCTCGACCTTAATATTTCAATGAGTCCTTCATTTTTTTCCGTTTCCCCTACTTCAATCAGTTGCCCATAGAACTTTGGATTTTCCTTATGAGCCGTTTTGAGTATGCCGCACAGCCCGGAGAAAAGTAGCTTCTCATTTCCAGACATCGTTACCATTTGTACCAGCACTTTGCCTTTAGGCTTGTCAATTAGGATGCCTTGTATTTTCTCAAAAACCTGAACGGCATATGTTTCAAAGCGTCGGTCGACCTCTTCCATGCGGGCCTGTAGGGTGATGCATTCCACGCCTGTCAAGGAGGCCTCGACATGTACCGCAGCTATGGCATCTGTCTCACAAAGTATGACCACATGCCGTTCGTAGTCGGTTGCTATGGTTTCCTCATTAGCCGCCTGTTCTTTCCAGAATGGCTGTAGCATCATTGCACCGAGCGGTTGCTCACAAGTTTCCGCTTCCTTATAGGAGACCCCTTTTATGCGCACACAGATTCTGCCTGCCTCGTCGCACAAATCAATATCATACTTGTGCATCTTATGATTAATCTGATTTCCTCTTCCATGCCGTACTAACGCCCACATTTTGCTCGGACATTCCTGAAATATTTGAAGCTTATCTATCGCAGTCGGCAGTATTTTTTTCCGAGAATCAATGCCATTGAACTGCATAACATTTTCATTATTCGAAAGCAGGTATAACGGCAATTGCAGGGCAGCACTTGTCATGAAGGGATGCATAACAAATAGGCCCCCAGTATTCGCAATACCGGAAGGCAGTGATAGCTTGGCCAACACCAAACCCTGACCTATATAAACTTGCTCAGCGGACTGGAATTCCGAATCGTAGTTGGCTCCAGTCGTGCGCAGTGCTTCATCGTCTCCCCTAGGTAAAATATGATCAATGCACTCCATCTGCAAAGCCTGAATATCTAATGTTTCCGTTCTATTTAAAGCCTCCAGCTCGGCACTTCCCTCGCTGTGTAAGACAGGATCTCCTGCTTCGGTTCGTGTGCTGTAAATTTTGAAGCCAACTCCACCTTGATCTCCCGGAAAGAGTCCTATATGTATTTCCGGCTGATCTCCTATGACAGGAGCATGTGTCCATACCATGTCTGTGAGTGTGATGCCTGCCTGACCCTTCTCCTGAACTGTTAACGATTGTTCAACCGCTGCCCGCGCCATTTCAAGACATGCTCCATCCGACAGGACAAGTCTTCCATCAACGACGGAGTTATTCAGATAAAACTCCTGACCGTTGAAGATTGAGCTGAATCTTTGCTCAGAAAGAACGGAAGTATTGTGATGCAGTAAGGGGTGCAGATATGCCGGAGTGACGCCAGCGGGCTTTTCTTCATCTACTGATATCCAGTAGCGTTCCCTAGCAAAGGGATACGTGGGCAAACTGATGCGGAAAGGCTGGACATCACTGTAAAGTCTGTTCCAGTCAATGTGCACACCCTTGACCCACAATTCCGAAAGCCTGCCGTATTTCTCTGCTAGATTCCAGGCATCAGAGGATTCATCCAGCGCTTCTTCCTGCTTAACGACATCTAAACTCTCCTTATCTCGTTTAGCCTGTCCCCGATAAAGCTGTACAATATTCTGCCTTCCCCCAATAAATTCCTGCAGCTTGTTTCTAAGTTCCTCCACTGACTGAACGACCACAGCAAGGCGCTCTTCCATCGCCTCACGCCCTATCTGCAAGGTGTAAGCCACATTTATCAGGTCATTATCCGAGAAGTCATTTTTATCCATTGCAGCAGTCAATTGAACAGCCTGCTCTTTCAATGCTTCATTACTTTTGGCCGACAATACGATGACAACTGGCCTTTGCGGAGTAGAGGCAGCCTGTTCTGCTGGAATGTATTCTTCAAGAACGATATGGGCATTAGATCCTCCGGCTCCGAAGGAAGATATTCCTGCAATTCTCGGGTATTCCCGTTGCTCGCCGTTTTCCTCCAGAATCGGACGTTTCCATTCAGCAAGTCCCTGCTGAACTGCAAATGGCGTCTTGGCAAAATTTATATTGGGATTCAATACTTTGGCATGCAGACTTGGGGCAATTTTCTGGTTTTTCATTTGCAGTATAATTTTAGCGACACCCGCAATCCCTGCGGCCGCCTCCAAATGGCCTATATTTGATTTTACCGAGCCAATCGCACAGAACCCTGTATCCTGTGTATCCTTCTTGAAAGCCTGGGTAAGTCCGGTAATTTCAATAGGATCACCAAGCTCTGTCCCTGTTCCGTGGGCTTCAATATAACTGACTGTTCGAGCATTGACGCCTGCTTTATCCAAAGCCTCTCGGATCAATTCTCCTTGTGCTACCGGATTAGGAACGGTATATCCGTTCGTTTTTCCACCATGATTGATACTAGTAGCCCGAATAACCGCATAAATGTGATCCTTGTCAGCAATGGCCCGAGATAAAGGTTTGAGCAGCACAACGCCCGCACCTTCACCAGGGACAAATCCATCCCCCCCTTCGCCAAAACTCTTGCAACGTCCCTCTGGCGATAGCATTCGCATTGTGCTTAGAAAAACATAGTTGGAAGGATGAAGATATAAGTTGACTCCACCTGCAATGGCAATCTCGCATTCTCCGTTATGAATATGCTCACAAGCCTCATGGATTGCAGTTAATGACGAAGAGCACATGGTATCGACCGAAAAGCTCGGCCCCTTCAAATTTAAGAGATACGATATTCGATTGGCTACCGAACTGAAGGATGTGCGAGGAAAGATCGGTTTGCCTTGCTCCCACAGCTTGGGGCCGTATAAATTGAAGCCTGTTGCGGTAATGCCTGCAAAGACGCCGATTCGCCCATTGTATTGCACTGCAAGCTGATCTCTGCTATATCCAGCATCCTCGAAGGCCTTCCAGCATTCTTCCAGGAATATCCGTTCCTGAGGGTCCATACTCATCGCTTCCCGGGGCGATATATTGAAGAAAAGAGGATCAAAATCTGCAAAATCCTCCACAAATCCTCCAGATTTGCTATAGCTTTTGCCCTTCTCCACAGCTTCCTTGATGTCAGGAGAGTAAAATCCTTCTCTCTTCCAGCGATCCGCAGGGACCTCTGTAATACAATCTTTGCCCTGTTGTAAATTGCTCCAGTATTCTTCCATATTTTTTGCTTGTGGAAATCGTCCGCTCATGCCAATAATGGCTATTTGCTCGTGTTTCGCACTGCCTGTGTCTATAGCTGCGCTGCTGATACGTTGGTTTTCTTCCTTTGGCAGAGTCGGCAATGATAATTCGCTATTAACATGCAAGGATGCAGGGACGAAGTTTTCTTCCGGCTCCAGCCGTCTGCCAAGTCCTGTCCACCGTACGCATTCCTCATAGTAGTCAGCAATAAAATATTTCGCTACCGCTTCCAACGTCTGATATTCAAAAAACAGGGTCATCGAGATTTCACCAAAAACTCCCTGAAGCTTTTGATTGAGCCTTGTAATCATGATGGAGTCTATACCGTAGCTCTCCAAAGGCTCACTGACATCAATCTTTTCAACGCTCAGCTTAGTCACTTCTCCAAACAACACTTTAAGCTGGTGCAAGGTTTTTTCCAGAAGCAGCTCAGGATTTATCGGTGAAGAAGCTGTCTCTTCAACGTACACGTTCTCCTGTGGCTGAGGCTCCAATAGATGCTTCCGCAATCTGGACAAATCCCCCTCTATCACCAGCACCTGCTTCTGGCCAGAGGCCAGGCTATCATATAAAGCCTTAACACCGTTTGAAGTTTGCATGGCCACCATGCCAATACTTTGCCAAACCCTCTCCGTTTCAGCATCTGCATGCATGCCTCCATCCTTCCAGAGAGGCCAATTGACAGACAGCGTCTGCCCTTTGCGCTCCTTGCAAGAGACGAGGCTGTTTCGATAAAAGGCATAGGCATCCATAAACGCATTTGCTGCGGCATAGTCGGCCTGACCAGGATTGCCCATAATCCCTGCGATGGAAGAGAAGAAAATGAAGAAATCAAGATCTAGCTCCTTCGTCGCCTGATCCAGGTTGACCACCCCGGCTACTTTGGGCGCCATCACTTCCTCGAACTCTTCCTGCGTCTTATGAATCATAAAACGATCCTGTATCACTCCTGCACTATGGAGGATACCATCAAGCCCCCCATACTCCTCTCGGATCTTTAGGACCAGTTGCGAGACCTCTTCCTTTCGGGATACGTCCGCTCGTTTGTACTCTACGCGGGCTCCCAGCGCCTTCAACTCCTCCACTATGGCCTGCTTGCTTTCGTCAAGCATGGAGCGTCCTACAAGGACTAGCGTAGCTTCTCGAACTCGCCGGGCGATATCTCTCGCCAAAACAAGCCCTAAACCTCCTGCACCGCCCGTAATCAAATAAATCCCCTGATCCTTCCAGGGTACTCTTCCCGGAGTTTCAGGGGTTTTCATTTCATTCCAGCTGAGAACCAGACGTTTACCGTTCTCGTACCTTATCCTTTTGTCCTTGGGGTGTTGGCTGTTCTCTTTCAATTTCTCAACAATCTCTTCCAACCCTGTAGCTTCCAATTCAACAAATTGCCCTACGATTTTTGGATTTTCTTTTTCGGCTGTTTGCAGCAATCCCAAAAGCCCAGCAGAGAGCTGCTGCCCGCTTTGTGAGGAAGCAGCAATCTGTACCAGCACGCTGCCCCTCAAGTTCTCTTTGAGGAGCATTTGTACTTCCGCAAGCAGTTGAAGGGCATAGCCTTGAAAGCGTTCATCCATGCCGGTTTGACCGGCATGGAGCTTGATGCATCGGGTTCCTTTCATGAGCGCTTCAATACTTCGCTCTGAGATCTGATCCGGTTCGCAAAGCACCACCAGATGCTGGCTAAATTCAGGGAGAGCCGCTTTTTGGAGCGCAGCTTGCTCTTTCCATGAAGGCTCAAGCATAAGGACTCCTGTATCCGCTAGAGCCCCCTCCGTGTTCCCTGCTCTGCTGTGCAGAGTTCCATCTGAAGCCATTTGAGCTTGAATTTGGCGTATTCTGAGGAGAGCCTCCTCTTTCTGCATCCGTCCGCTTTTTACCTCGCCCAGAATAGTTTGAAAAAAGTCCTTCATCTTCGATTGCCTCCCAGCATGTAGAAACTTCTCATTTACGTATGAATATATTGAAGATTTCATTGGCGGCCTCATCAACAGACATGGCGTCGTTCATCATTTCATCCAAGAGTCTGCCGCACAATTGATCATCAAAATCTACATTGCTTTCATTTTGCGACAGTAATGCGTGGGCTTTTAATTGATCCTTGCTATCCGAAGTCCAATAATGCTCTTTTGCAAATGGGTAGGTTGGCAGGCTGATACGGTGAGGTACCTTCCCCGTATAAATTTTTTTCCAATCCAAATTTATCCCTTTGGCCCACAGCTCCAGAAGCTTTGTATATTTCCTTTTGGAAATCCAATGTTCAATCAGTTGTTGCAGGTCTTCGTCCCCCGTAAAAATGGACAACGCTTCTTTGTTGCGTTTTACTTGACCTCTATACAGGTTGAGCATGCTGTGGCGTCCGTCCACAAATTCCTTTAATTTCTCCTCAAGATCTGTGATCGAATCCACGAGCATGGCTAGACGCTCCTCCATCGGTTCGCGTCCCACCTGGAGCGTATAGGCAATATCCAATATGCTGGCCGAGGATAGCTGACCCTGAAGAGCCTCCAGCAGCTGTCGTCCTTTTTCCTTAAGCTGCTTCTCACTCTTGGCTGATAGCACGATCATCGCAGGTCCCTTAGAAGCAGGTTCTATTCCTGATGGCTCCTGAACCTCGGGAATATACTCTTCAATCACGATATGAGCGTTGGCCCCACCTGCACCGAAAGACGATATTCCAGCCCGTCTCGGACACTCCTGAGTGATTCCATCGGTTGTAATTACCGGTCTCTTCCATTCTTCTAGATTCTGCTGGACGACAAAAGGAGTATTGCTGAAATGAATTTCAGGATTCAAATTCCTAGAATGTAAGGACGGTACTAACTGGCGATGCTTAAGTTGCAGCAATATTTTAGTTACTCCTGCAATGCCTGCTGCGCTCTCGGTGTGACCAATATTGGATTTGACCGAACCTATGGCGCAGAACTGCTTGTCTTGTGTGAATTTCTCAAAAGCCCTGGTCAATCCGGCAATTTCAATAGGGTCTCCCAAAGCCGTGCCGGTTCCATGGGCTTCAATATAACTGATGGTTCTTGCATCAACATTCGAACGCCGTAGCGCATCCTCAATCAGTTGAGATTGAGCTTGAGGGCTAGGCACGGTATAACCACTGGTTTTACCTGAAGCATTGAGCATGCTCCCTTTGATGACACCATAAATATGGTCACCGTCTGCAATAGCCTTCTCCAGCGGCTTTAACACGATAGCGCCGACGCCTTCCCCATCAACGAATCCATCCGCTTGGTCTCCAAACGACTTACATTCGCCAGTTTTCGAAAGCATCGTCATCGCTGACAGCTTGATATAGTGGATTGGGTCTACGATCAAATTGACCCCTCCGACAATAGCGCACTCGCTGATACCGCTATACAGACTTTCCAAAGCTAGATGGATAGCCGTCAATGAAGAGGAACAAGCGGTATCGATGGTCATACTTGGACCTTGGAAATCCAAATGATAGGATATCCGATTGGAAATGGAATTGTATTGAGGTCCCAAACCGTAATTTCCATTCATCACGCCTGCGAATACGCCCACTTTACGACTCTCACAAAGATTGGCAGGGGTATATCCGGCATCCTCTATACTTGCGTATGCAGCTTCCAGAAAGAGCCGTTCCTGCGGGTCCATAGTTTCGGCTTCTGCAGGAGAAATCTTGAAAAATAGTGGATCAAATAAATCGATTCCCTCGATAAAGCCGCCTGATTTCGTATAGATGGTACCCCGTTTTCCTTTTTCTTCGTCAAAGTAAGTCTTCCAATCCCAACGATCTTTCGGAATTTCAGTGATGCAGTTTTTACCCTCTTTTAGGTTGTTCCAATATTCCTCTACATTACGAGCTCCTGGATAGCGCCCGGACAAGCCCACAATCGCAATATCTCTGATATTAGAGGAGTGCTCCTGCGGCTTCTCACCTTTACTGGCAGACGGCTTAAGAAAGCGTCCTTCCTGTGCAAACCTCATCGGGGCAATATCGACTACCTGTGGAGCAGGGACTTCTTCCACTCTGGAAGTTTCTTCGCTCATCTCTGTCTCCTTCATACCTACCAGCTTCTTCAACGAATCCTTTTGCGTTTGAAGCAGGTACGCTACCAGATCATCTATGGTGTTGTACTCAAAAAACAGGGTGCTGGCAAAATCCTCGATCACTTCACGCAAAACATTGGTGATTTGCACAACCAATATCGAGTCGATCCCGTACTCTTCCAGGGCAACCGTAGAGTCGATGCTTCCCGGTTCCATTTTTAGAGTTTCGCCAAGTAAATTTTTAAAGTAGGCCGTACTTTTGCTGCGCAGTACATTATCTGATTCCGCTGATTCCGCCTGTACTGCCTCTCTTTTGGGCTGAGCTGATTGTTTTATTGATCCTGCTTCAACGGTTCTATTCTCTACCGATAGGGATTTCTGCTTTGGCTGTCGCTTTTGCCGAACCAAGCCATCGCTTTGGGCTGCAACGATCTGCTGGCCCCAATCATGCGCCTCCTGCGCCGGGAAAAACGCTGTGTGAAAGCCTTCTTTGGCCAATACGCTTTTCCATACGTGAGGATAAAGTCCAGGGCAGCCGGGAATACGCAATTCCGAATCCTCATAAGCCCACCAGCCATCCAGCAATCCGAAGGTAAGGTGGGTAAACACGCTGCTGCCCATGAGTTCATTTAATAGAAGCAGGCCGTTGCTTTTCAAAACCGCTTTCGCATTACGCAATGCCTGGCGAATATCTTTGGCCGTATGAAGTACATTGGCAGCAATGACAATATCATATTTACCTGCATCAATACCTTGTCCAGCAATAGGTTCTTCCACATTAAATATTCGATAACTAAGATACGGATTGTCTGGCCCGTACTCTTTCTCCGCATGCATCAAAAAGGCCTTCGAAATATCGGTATAACAATATTCCTGAATGTGTTTGCGGTATGGCCGTAATTTGAGGAATACGGTGTTGCTGGTTCCTCCGGTGCCTGCTCCGATTTCGAGAATTCTGATTTCTGCAGCAGAGTTGCTCATAATTCTCTGCTGAACATAGGCGGCGATCGTATCGGAAAGAACTTCATTAAAATAGTCAGCTACCAGACTGTCTTTATAAATCCCTTCCACTAATTCCATCGAGGAATTGGGGAACATGATTTCCGTTGCAGGACATTGGCCGGTAATAATTTCAGGCAAGGCCCGCAGCGTTGTCTCAGCCAAATGTACCCTCGCCCGCATCTGCGGATATTTTTGCCATGTATGCTTGTGCTCTCCCCATTCCTGCCAGACATCCTCTCGGTAAGCCGGGCTGGAAGCATTTCCATCTGTAAGTTCATCATTCAGCCGTGCCAAAATCTTTACACTCTCACCTAGCCATTTGCCGTATAACTCTGACAGTCCATGCTTATGTTTGAACTCGTCAACAGACTGACGATCTGTCCCTGACAACCCCATGGACCAAAGCTGCTCCTGCAACAGCTTGCCTAGGAGATGCTCCAATTCCCTTTCCTGCAGGCTGCCAGCATCCTCTGCCGCATATTCCTCGGCAAACTGGGCTTTTGATTTGATCACTGCAGCCATACTTTCTTGTATATCCCGAAGATCGGGATCCGTGTTGTGCGGGTATAGATTGATGGCTTCTGCCGGATTAGTCCCTTCCAACTCCAAATGTTTTGTTGTTTTCATCAGTCCCATTTGACCCAGCGGTGAGGCAAGCAACGTCTCAAGTGCCTCCATCCCCTCGTGAGGCTCAATAAGTCCGACGCCGATCTGCGCTAGTTTTGAGTAATTATCGACTTCTTGCTGCCTGTCTTGGGAGGTATTGTTTGCGTCGTTCCCCCAGTATCCCCAGTTCATGACTTTCACCGGGCAATGCCATTCCTGTGAAAGCCGCTGCGCAAACGCATCCTTAAAGGTACATCCGGCAGCATAGCTGCTTTGTCCCGGATTTTTTACATAGGCAATAATAGAAGAGAAAAACAACACGAAATCCAGCGGTTCATTTTGAAAAACCTGAGCCATACGCACACTGACATTGACCTTTGCTGAAAGCCCGGACCGGAGCCCTTCCTCCGTCAAATCTTCCAACCCCTTCTCCAAAAAGGCAATGGCAGAGTGGACTACGCCGTTGATCTTGGAGTACCGCTGCTTTATCTCCTCATATGCCCCCTGCAGCGACCTTTCATCTGCTGCATCTGCCGTAATATAGTATGGAACAGGTCCGTGGCCTTTAAATTCGTCCAATTTAGCCTGGATGGACGCGTCCTTTGGCCTTCTGCCTATCCACACCATCTGGGCCTGATAGGTCGAAGCCATATACTTGCTCCACGCCACTCCGATGTTGCCTGCACCACCGATAACCACATAGACGCCTCCGGTTTTGTACAGCGTTTGTCCTTTTGAGCCTGGAGTCTGTTTAAACGGAATCAACTGCTGGCGATACCACTGCCCGCCTCTGAAAACCCACATCCGACCCTGACGGTCTGAAGGCAACGTAAATAGTTCGGATAACGGCCAGTCATAGTCGGATTGCAGGTCTATGATACGAACCTTCCAGTTCGGATATTCTTTGGCCATCGTGCCTACCAACCCATGCAAACTTGCGTGGGCCGGGTGGACTGTATCGTCCTGATCGATCGACTGAGCCTGGGTGGTTATGGTGGTCCAGCCTAGCTTTTTCGTCCCATACCCCAGCAGGAGCAGCGCCTTGACCATTCTAAAGAAGAGCAAGACTCCGGGCTCCTGTTCCTCAATCAAGGATTCAGCAGTGACCGATTCGACAGAAATCGTAGGTGCAATCCACAGTATATGGTCAACGGCTCCATATTCTTCAACCTTTGAGGCAACCGTTTCTATGGAATCCTGCGCCTGCAGCTCCAAAAAATGCGCCTTCGGATAATATTCCCGGATGGCCTGTCTATCTTTGTCCGTACCACCTGCAATGACCATTCGGTCTATCGACGATGGGTAAACTGTATCCTTTTTAAGCGTAACCGGGTCCCATTTGGGGATGAGCATAACGGCTCCTACAAGCGGATCGGAGGCATGATCTCCTGCAACTACGCCTTGTGCATGCTCAGTGCGGATATCTCCGTCCAGCGCTCGGGTGGATAATCCCGTTATTCTGACACAAACGTTCCCTTCCTCATCACATAAGTCGATATTGAGCTTCTGTACCTTGTCCTCTCTCTTGCTGCCCTCGCTGTATTGAATCAACGACCACATATTCTGGGTGCATGCCCCATGGATTTCGATCTCTTGAAGGGCGAATGGCATAGAAGGCGTATTGGGTCCTGTGCTGTCCGGCAGCTCTCCATCTTGACCCATGATTAATCCAATGGATGCATGCAAGGCCGCATCCATTAGGCTAGGGTGAAGAACAAAGCTGTCAGCCGAATCGGAGAGCACGGAGGGCAATGCCAGCTTGGCCAGCATCTTTCCCGGACGTGTATACACTTTCTCCACGCACCTGAAGGCTGGGCCGTAATCCATGCCAATTTTTTGGAAGATATCGTAGCAACGCTCCCCCTCAAATCCGTGTAGATCAAATTCTGCCTGTAATGCCTCTAGGTTAAGCACTGGCTTTTGTTCCACGTTAAACTGCACCGCATTGCCCTGGCTGTGCACGGTATGTCCGATATCGCTTCCTGCTTGCTTACTATATACCTCAAAGCTGATTTTTCCCGCGTCTTCCAAAAATAGGCCTGTGTGTACTGGGAATGGCTGATCTTCGACCACAATTGGCCGAATCCAGTTTACATTTTTCAACCGGATTCCTGTTGTGCAGTTGTCCTCATCTCCTATAGAGCGTTCCACAGCCGCCCGCACCATCTCAAGATAAGCGACGCCTGGTAGAATCCGTTGGCCTTTTACCGTATGATCCCTGAGGAAAAATTCCTCGCCTGTAAACGTTGAGCTGAACCGCTGCTTCAAGAAGTTTGAAGTGTTGTGGTGCAGTAAAGGCGACAAAAATGTAGACTGACTCAGAGCGGCTGTCATACCATCGTTCTTTACCTGGTTTACGGGCACCCAATAGCTTTCTCTGGCAAAAGGATAGGTTGGCAAACTAATCCTGCGAGGCTTCTTTTCCCCATAAAGCCTATTCCAGTCCAACAGCAGTCCTGTCACCCAAAGCTCGGCGAGCTTTCCATATTTACCTTTGCTCACCCATGCACCCACCATTTTAGCCATATCCTCATCGATTTCCTGAGTGACCAATACTCCTTTGTTGCGCTTTACCTGTCCTCTATACAGTTCTTCTATACCTTCCTTTTCCAGCAGGAAGCTTTCCAATTTCCAATCCAGCTCTTGGATGGATGTGGCGATGATCGCAAGCCGTTCTTCCATCGCTTCTCGTCCGATCTGCAGCGTGTAGGCGATATCTGCGAGACCTATACGCGGGTCATTCAGCTCTCTAATGGCAGATAGCAATCTTTGCGCCTGCTCGTTCAGCCTTTCCCTGTTCTTGGCCGATAGCACAATCATGGCAGGATGAAGAGACGCAGGAGCAGCTTGCAGCTGACCAGTCTCTGCTGGAATGTACTCTTCAATTACCACATGCGCGTTAGACCCACCTGCCCCGAAGGCCGAGACTCCTGCCAACCTTGGATATTCCTTGATTTCACCATCCATGGATACGACAGGTCTTTTCCATTCCTCTAATGTCTGCTGTACTTTAAAAGGACTATCACTAAAATCGATGTTGGTATTTAACTTGCTTGAATGCAGTGAAGGCACCAATTGTTTATATTTCAACTGCAACAGCACCTTTGTCACCGCAGCAATACCGGCTGCGCTCTCACAATGTCCGATATTAGACTTGGCAGACCCAATTGAACAGAACTGCTTGTCTCTGGTATATTCCCGGAACACCTTTTGTAAGCCTGCAATTTCAATCGGATCACCCAGAGGAGTTCCTGTCCCATGCGCCTCTATATAGCTAATGGTTCTAGGGTTGATTCCCGCCTCCTGAATAGCCTGCCCAATCACGCTAGCCTGTGCGTTAGGGTTGGGTACGGTATATCCATTGGTTTTTCCTCCGTGATTCACTGCAGTACCTTTTATGACGCCATATATCCGGTCTCCATCTGCTATAGCTTTGGCCAGCGGCTTGAGCAGCAAAGCCCCGACTCCTTCTCCTGGCACATATCCGTCACCCTGTCCGAAGCTTTCACACCGCCCATTGCTTGATGCAAAGCTTCCCTGTCCTAGTAATAGATATTTGTTAGGATGGACGGAAACGTTGACTCCCCCTGCAACCGCCAGTTCACATTCTCCATGCTGCAGTCCGTGACAGGCCATATGGATTGCTGTCAGTGACGAAGAGCACATCGTATCCACAGCGATACTTGGTCCATGAAAATTACAAAAATACGATACACGGTTGGCAACCGCCGAAGCATTCCCGAGAAGCCCGAGCATATTCCCTTTGGCTTGTTCCTGGGCTCCATAAAGCTGATATTCGTGATACATTACTCCGACATAAACGCCAACATTGCCTTCCATGCCGCCAAGTCCCCGGTCTGCACCAAGAGTTTCGCGCGTATAGCCCGCATCCTCTATGGTTTCATACACACATTCCAGGAAAAGGCGCTCTTGAGGGTCCATCGTTTCCGCTTCTCTTGGCGAAATGTTGAAAAACAACGGGTCAAACCAGTCCACCCCATCGATGAATCCTCCCCACTTGCTGTAGGTTTTCCCGGGCTTCCCTTTAGTTTCATTAAAGTACAGGCTGTGGTCCCAACGCTCCTTGGGAATCTCAGTGATGGAGTCCTTCCCATCCCTTAGATTTTTCCAGAACTCCTGGATACCTGCTGCCCCCGGATATCTTCCCGATATCCCTATAATGGCAATGTCCAAGCCCTTCTCTTCCTGATGGGGCTGCGTACCTGTCGGGAAAGGCCATGTACGTCTGCGACTCGCAGCGATCGAAGTCAAAGGCTCTATTGCTGCTTTTGCAGGTTCGTTCGCCACTTTATGAGGAGCCGCATTCTTCTCCTGCGCTTTTAAAACGTCTACCAGCCGGCCGTGGTGCGATTCAAGAAAATATCCAGTTAATGAGCGAAGATTATGATATTCAAAAAATAATGTCTTCGGCAGTGAGCCAAACGTTTTTTCCAATTCATTTGTGAGCTGCATGACCAATATGGAATCAATCCCATACCTGTCCATAGGCGCATTTACATTTATACTTTCAGCTGGCAGCTTGATTACAGCCGAAAGCAATGTTTTCAAATAGTCTTCAGCTTTTTCTCTTAGCCATTCTTCGCCGATAATCGAGGCTTCCCCATCTTCCATTCTGGAACGGCCTGAAATCTCTGTTCCTGAAGGCTGTCCCAGAATGGCCGTCTTAATCGTTTGAGGATACCCTTCGATAACCATGACCTGGCTTTTACCGGAAGATAAGCTTTGATACAAAGCCTTTATTCCACTCTCTGTTTCCATGGCAATCATGCCCAGACCTTGCATTGCCTTTTCCGTTTCCCCATCGACATGCATCCCACCGTCCTTCCACAACGGCCAGTTGATCGACAGCGTGTGCCCCTGGCGCTGCTTGCGTGCCGCCAAAGCATTTCGATAAGAAGCATAAGCATCCATAAAGCCATTGGCAGCAGAGTAGTCAACCTGACCTACATTGCCAACACTTCCGGCGCCGGAAGAAAACAGGATAAAGAAATCCAGAGGCAGGGAGCTGCTGGCCTGATCCAGATGGATCAACCCTGAGACTTTGGGAGTCAGCACTTCTCTAACTTCTTCTATCGTCTTTTTGATGATGAAGTTGTCCCGTATCACTCCTGCTGTGTGTAAAATACCGTTAAGACCGCCATATTGCTCGACGATGCCATGAATTAACTCGGTGACCGCTTCCTTTTGACCCACGTCCACCTGTCTGTACTCTATATGACCTTCCAGCGCTTCCAATTCGCTTAACAAGGTCTGTTTATCCGCTGACAGAGGTGATCGTCCTACCAGTACGACGGTGGAGTTTTTCACATTGCACAGGATGTCTCTGGCAAAAATCAGTCCCAGGCCGCCTAGACCGCCAGTGATGAGATAGGTCCCTCCATCTTTCCATGGCTGGGCTGCATCTTCATGCAAGGTTTCAATTTCTTGCCACTTTAAAGCCTGTCGCTTGTCGCCATGATATCGTATTCGTTCGCCGTACTGGCCGTAACGGTTCTCTTGTAATTTTGCAATAATCCCCTCAGGGCCATCCTTGGCATCAAGCTCTAGCAGTTGACCCATGACATTCGGGTTTTCTTTTTGGGCGGTTTGCAGCATGGCAAAGAACCCGGAATAAACCTGTTGGTCATTTCGGGCAGGGACTGCAATTTGCAGCAAAGTTTTTGGTTTGTGTATATCCAGCATTATATTTTGCAATTCTTCAAATATCTGAATAGTGTAGTCTTCAAACCGCGCATCCAAGTCATTACTCGATGACTGTAAAACAATGCAGCGAGTACCATCCATACGAGCTGCAATATCCTTTCTGGAAATACCTTCAAATTCGCACAGAATCACAATATGCCGTATATCGTTGAACGCGTTCTCTCCTGCAAGGACTGCCTCCTCCCAGACCGGCTCCAGCATGAGTGTGCCCACATTCTCGACGAAATCTGCTTGCCCTGCTCCTTTTTCCAGTTCTCTGGATGAGAGCCCTTTGAGCTGCACACAAATCTTTCCGCTCTCGTCGCAGAGATCGATATGTACTATGCTCAATCCATTTAGTGTCTCCTCACTCGCTTGTCTGGAAATCCGTGCCCACATCACAGAAGTGCATTTTTCGAATATTTTCAGTTCCTGCAAGGCAAAGGGTACCGAGAGGTTGCCTTCAGACACATGTTCCTCCCGATCCATCACCAAGCCGATTGTGGCCTGCAAGGCTGAATCCATCAAAGCCGGATGCAATACAAATTCACTTTGGGTATGAGGTACATTGGATGGAAGGGACAGCTTTGCCAGCACGAAATCCTTTCCCCGTAAGATGGTCTCGATCCCCTGGTGTCCCGGGCCATAGTCTATTCCCATAGCTCTGAAAGCTTCATAGCATTGGCTTGAAGATAGTGAACTGTGAATACATTCGGCCTGTAAAACATTCAGGTCCAGGTACTGCGGCTCACCGCTTCTCTCCAACACAGCTATCCCCTGGCTGTGTATAATATCTTCGGCGTTTTCTTCCACGCCGCTGTATATTTCAAACGCAATCGCTCCATCGTCCTGAGGATATAGGCTGGTGTGTACCCTGATCGGTTTGTTAGCTACAACGATGGGCTGAGCCCATACTACATTTCTCAGTTGAATACGGGTCTCACCCTCCATGACATCCCCTGCTGCTTCTTCGACGGCCGCTCGCACCATTTCAAGGTAAGCCACCCCAGGTAATGTCGGTTGGCCCATGACTCGGTGATCTGCTAGGAAAAATTCCCGGCCTGTAAAGGTGGAGTCGTAGCGCTGCCCGGAGAGATCGGAAGTATTTTGATGCAGCAAAGGGTGAATTTGGGCGGTCATAGCCGGGTTTATATTCTCCTGGCCCATGTCTGTCTCAGACAACCAATAGTGTTCCCTCTCGAAAGGATAGGTCGGCAGACTGATTCGCTGGGGCTTGATTGCCCCATAAAGTGCATCCCATTCAATAGTTGCGCCATTAGTCCATAATTTGGCTACTTTATCAATTCTTTTATTCTGAAGCCAGGTCCGAACGAGGGTTCCAGTATCTTCGTCAGAATCAAAAAGTTCAATATCGTCTCTAGCATCGTCCACTTGTCCAGTTAACACCTTGTCCGACGAGTTGCCATTCACAAAATGTTCCAGCTCATGGATCAGATTTTCTCTTGAATCTGTCAAAAACGCGAGGCGCCAGTTCATAGCCTCTCTGCCCACTTGCAGGGTATAAGTCAGGTCTGACAGTTTAGTGCTTTCGTGCAATTTAACAAATTCCATCATGTCGGCGGCATAGGATTTCAGGGCTTGTTCGCTTTTGGCAGAAAGTACAAATAGCACTGGGTTGTCTTGATCGACTGGGTTCAGCTGCACCTCAGAGGTTACAGGCACATATTCTTCAATAACCATATGCGCATTAGTACCGCTAAACCCGAAAGCACTGACGCTTGCACGTCGAGGTATCCCCGGTTTGGACTCCCACTTTTGTAGCCCAGTGTTAATGTAAAACGGGCTTTCCTCCAAAGAAATATGTTCATTTAGGGATTCAAAATTGATGGTTGGCGGCAATTGCCGATGTTTCATGGCGAGAAGCACTTTCATTATGCCAGCTACTCCGGCCGCTGTTAGCATATGTCCCATATTGCTTTTCAGCGATCCCAGCGCGCAATAGCCCTTTTTGTTCGTATAGGATCGGAAAGCTTCGGTAAGCCCTTCCACTTCGATCGGATCGCCCAGTTTGGTACCTGTCCCATGGGCCTCTACCATAGAGATCGTTTCAGGATTAATATTGAACCGCTGGTAAACCTCACTTTCAAGCGAAATCTGTGAATTTACACTTGGAGCAGTAATGCCGTTGGTTTTCCCATCCTGGTTCATTCCCCATCCCCGGATAACCCCATAGATGGAGTCCTTGTCCCTGATTGCATCAGAGAGCCGTTTTAATAAAATAACGCCAACCCCTTCTCCAGGGACAAACCCGTTTGCACGGGCGTCAAAAGTAAAGCATCGTCCATCCTTGGACAGCATTCCTGCTTTGCTGGTCATGACATGCATCCCTGGCCCTGCCATGATCATTACTCCGCCCGCCAAAGCAAGATCGCTTGTTTCTAAAACAAGGCTGTTGCAAGCTTCAGCTATAGCTACCAGAGAGGAAGAGCATGCGGTATCAATCGCCAGAGAAGGGCCCTTCAAATTCAGCAAATACGAAATCCGGGCCGATAAAATTGAAGGTGATCCTCCCATAAGAACCTGCGCATTCAATCCCTGTCCGCTCATGGACCTTCCATAATCACTAGCTGCACAACCTACAAAAACACCGCAACGGCTCCCCGACAGTGAGGCTGGATTCAATCCAGCATCTTCAATGCATTTCCAGCTACTTTCCAGAAATAAACGCTGTTGAGGGTCCATCATCTCTGCTTCCGCAGGAGAAATATTAAAGAACAACGGGTCAAATCGATCTATATCCTCTAGCACACCCATCCACTTGCTATAGGTTTTCCCCTCAGCCTTGGGATCAGTATCATAATATTCATCAATGGACCAGCGTGTTGAAGGAATTTCCGATATACAATCCCTGCCCTGAGCCAGGTTATCCCAGAACTCAGTCAATGTCTTGGATTTGGGGAACTGACCCGCCATGCCAATAATTGCGATAGAATCCTTCTCCTGACCATGCGGCATACTGGGCACAGATTTTTTCATATCCGCCTGCTTGAGCAGTTTGTGCGTACCATCGCTATTCGGAAGTTGTCCGTAGGCCGTCTGAATCCGTTCCTTGACCTCTTGCTGATTCACAAACGTTTTGTCCTGCATTTTTATTTCTTTCTCAATCGTAGCCGCCAGCTTTTCTCTAATCGGCTGAGCCATATGGTTTTTCAGCTCAATCAATGACTCTCTTGGCGACTCGGACAGTTTCCTTGCCAGCTGCATTGCGTACGGCACCACTTCATTTCTCGGCAGAACAGGAAA
Organism: Paenibacillus sp. EKM10P; assembly: GCF_011800655.1. Lineage (NCBI taxonomy): Bacteria > Bacillati > Bacillota > Bacilli > Caryophanales > Paenibacillaceae > Paenibacillus > Paenibacillus sp. EKM10P. The sequence continues at coordinate 906,245 of NZ_JAALET010000002.1, forward strand.
AGGAGTCCCTTTGGACTCCAGCTCTGAACCGCTATATCTAGTACCAGTGAATAAAATTTCCTGCGCCATGCTAACTCCGAATTTTTCAGGAAAAATGAGGGTTGAGCCCGCACCGGGAGTAAAGCCGTATTTCATAAAATTAGTGGTGTAGATGCTTTCTCTACTCATCACGATAAAATCGCAAAACATCCCCATGCACCAGCCTGCGCCAATTCCATGTCCCTGCATAGCAGCAATGACTGGCAGCTTGCAATCCAGTGCAATCTTGTAAACATTGGTATCGCTATATTTCGCCTTTCCCTCATGAATGGCCAGCAATCCCTCCTGCGTACCCCCTGTGGCAAAATAGGTGTCATATCCCGTCAGAATCACAACTTTATAATTCTCGTTAGCCTGCACCGTAGCGAACGCCTGGTTCAGGCCCACAATCAGTTCATCGGAAAATGTATTTTTGTGCACGGTATCCTTCATTGTTAACAGGACAATGCCATGCTCAAATTCCTGCAATTGAACCACAGGCGGCACTTCCGTTTCGCCGTTGCTCTCCTTCTCCGGTCCGTGAAAGCTGTCCAATGGCTGTAGCGAAAGAGACAATTCCTCTATAGTTGATTCCTGTGATCGGACTTCCAATGATTCATCCAAAGATTCATCCGAAAGCCCGCCCATCAATTGGCGCAATCGTGCTTCGGCATCTTCAGAATTTATTTCTCCTGTTTGTACCGCACGAAAAATATCTTTTGGATCCATAAAAATGCCCTCCTAGCCGTATGAAATAGGACGAATATCGTGTCGGCAATTTACGAGTGTAATTGCTTGAACAACTGATCGGCCTGCTCAACATTTAATTCACCTTGCAGCACCTTCTGGATCAACGCTTGCATGGGCTGCGTAGAAGTTGACTCTACAGGTACTTGGTTTGAGGCTCCCGCCGATTTGCTTAATTCCTTTGCTAAATATTTGGAAAATTCTTTGATGTTAGGATAGTCATATACTCTGGTTGCTGAAATAGCCGTTCCAAACCGTTTATTCACGTCCTGTACCCACTCTACGCCTATAATAGAATCCAGTCCCATATCGATAAATTTATCGTCCCGGCCAATATCCTTTTCATCCATACTCAAGGATTTAGCGAGACTTTTAATTAGTTCCTTCTCCAATGCATCCACCCGTACAGCCGTAGGTCCGTTAGCAGGTCGCTTGGCCTCATCCCTGACAGCGGGCTGCAGTGTAGAATTGATAGGTTTAGGCTGCGGGGGAGCAGGCTTCAATTCTGCAGGCTTAGCTGCCTTTTTGGGTGCGTCGGCTACCTTCTCGATATCAGAGACTGAGCTCAGCAAAATACCCTGCGGCTTTTCAGGTACCTTTGCCAATGTCTGTACCTGCACATTAGCGTTGGCAGTAGGAGGGCTGAAAACAACGGGCTCTTGCTTTTGTGCTGGAATATCAACTACAGGGAGCTCCGTCTTGACTTCCTTGGACTGGCTTCCAAACGTAGAGATCCAATAGCTTTCCTTGGCAAATGGATAGGTTGGCAGACTCATCCGATGAGGTCTAACCTTTCCGTAAAGCCTGTTCCAATCGAATAGTAGTCCCTGAACCCACAGCTCTGCCAGCTTTGAATACTTGCCCTTGCTTATCCAGATATCCACCAATTGTTCCATGTCCTCGTCTGCTTCAAGAACCGTCAGAATATCTTTATTTTTCTTTGCCTGACCCGAATAGAGTCCGTCGATTTCCTCATTCCCCGCTAGGAAGCACTCCAGCTTTCCTTCAAGCTCCGTCGTAGACTTAGCTATGACTGCTAACCGTTCCTCCATAGCTTCCCGTCCCACCTGAAGGGTAAATGCTATATCCTCCAAACTGGCCTCCGCGTATTCCGGTGTTCTGAGTGCAGAAAGCAATCTTTGCACCTGCTCGTACAATCGCTCCTGATTTTTGGCTGACAGCACGACTATGGCCGGGTTTTGCAATATCATAGGAGCTTGTCTAGTCTCCTGTACCTCAGGGATGTATTCCTCAATAAGCACATGGGCGTTGGAGCCTCCGGCGCCGAAAGAGGAAATACCTGCCATTCTCGGGTATTCAACGGTCTTCCCATTTATCGTGACGACCGGTCTTTTCCACTCTTCAAGCTCCTGCTGAACTAAAAAAGGACTATTGCTAAAGTCGATATTCGGGTTGAGTGTGCTTGAATGCAGCGAAGGTGCGATCTGTCCGTATTTGAGCTGCAGGAGCACCTTAGTCACTCCTGCAATCCCTGCTGCACTCTCGCAATGCCCTATATTGGATTTTGCCGAACCAATGGCGCAGAACTGGGTGTCTTCCGTGTATTCCTGGAAAACCTTTTGCAATCCAGCGATTTCAATGGGATCACCTAAAGATGTCCCGGTGCCGTGTGCTTCAATGTAACTGATTGTTCTGGGGTTTATACCAGCTTTCTTAAAGACCCTTCCAATTACACTAGCCTGCGCCTTAGGATTTGGAACTGAAAAGCCATTGGTCTTCCCGCCGTGATTCACAGCGGTTCCCTTGATGACCCCGTATATGTGATCGCCGTCTGCTATTGCTTTGGTCAGCGGTTTGAGCAACACGGCCCCTACGCCTTCACCCGGCACATACCCATCTCCGCCTTCTCCGAAGCTTTCGCATCGTCCCTTGCTTGATACGAATCTTCCCTGCCCAAGCATCAGGTATTTGTTCGGATGAATGGAGACATTGACACCGCCAGCAACGGCAAGCTCACACTCGTCTTGCTGTAAGCTCTGGCAGGCAAGATGTATGGTCGTCAATGAGGATGAGCACATCGTATCCACAGCCATGCTTGGTCCGTGGAAATTACAGAAATAAGAAACACGGTTTGCAATGGAGGCCGGATTCCCCGGAACGGCAATCATTTTGCCTCTAGCCTGCTCCTGCGCCCCGTAAAGCTGATATTCTTCGTACATAACGCCGACAAAAACGCCTACATTCCTTTCCAGTCCAAGCCCTTCCCGTGTATAACCTGCATCCTCGATCGTTTCATAGACGCATTTCAGAAACAAGCGCTCCTGTGGATCAATAATCTCTGCTTCTCTAGGAGAGATATTGAAAAACTTCGGATCAAATTGATCCACGCCTTTGATAAAGCCTCCCCACTTGCTGTAAGCTTTTCCAGACTTGCTCCCTTCCTCGTCAAAGTATATGCTGTGATCCCAGCGCTCTTTGGGAATTTCCGTAATGCAGTCCTTTCCATTACGCAGATTGTTCCAGAATTCCTCAACATTCTCGGCCTCAGGATACATGCCCGACAAGCCGATAATGGCAATATCCCCCGTACCACCTGCTGCTTTCGGCTGCGGTTGGAGTTTTTTCTGATCCAGCAATTTTGCCTGAGCCGGCATTTCACGAGCTTGTCTTCGGCTGCTGGAAAGCGGCCTTTCCGGGTTCTCTTTCACAGTGGAAGACGTAAACGCTTGGACGGCGTTGACCTCTTCCTCCATTCCAAGCAGTTGAATCAGCTGCTTCTGGTGAACTTCAAGAAAATATTGGGTCAGCTCCCGGATACTCTGGTATTCAAAAAACAACGTTTTGGGTAATGTGCCGAATGTTTTCTCCAATTCACGTGTCAGCTGTCTGATCATAATAGAGTCAATTCCATACTTCTCCATAGGGGCATCGGCTTCAATCTGCCTTGCCGGCAGTCTGATGGATGTAGCAAGCAATTGCTTTAAATAATTTGCCGCTTTGTCGGCAAGCAGGTCTTGACCGATTTCAGGCTCCTTTCTGCTCTCCATGATCATAGAGGAGGCATCTTCAACCTGATTCAGGGATGGCTGCTGCAGGAGCGTTTCTCTAAGCTGGCTGGCATGCCCTTCCAATACCATGACTTGATCTTTTCCAGAAGCCAGACTCTGGTATAAAGCCCGCATTCCTGTGTCGGTCCCCATAGCGAACATCCCCATTTCCTCCATGATTTGTTCCATTTCACTATCAATACGCATTCCGCCTTCCTTCCAGAGCGGCCAGTTGATTGAAAGCGTCTGCCCATAGCGTTGCTTCTGTTCTACAAGTGTATTGCGATATCTGGCATAGGCATCCATAAAGGCATTGGCAGCAGCATAGTCAGCCTGTCCTATATTCCCAAGACTGCCTGCAACAGATGAAAACAGAATGAAAAAGTCCAGCGGAATATCCTTGCAGGCCTGATCCAGATTCGTTAACCCTGTAACCTTTGGCGCCAATACTTTCTGCAATTCCTCTTCTGTTTTTTTAATCATAAAATTATCGCTGGTTACTCCTGCAGCGTGAATAATTCCGTCCAGTTTCCCAAACTCTTCCCGAATATCCCGAACCAAATCCTCAACCGCTCTGTTATCGTCGACATCGGCCTGCCGAAATACGACTCTTGCTCCTAGAGCCTCTATTTCCTCAATCCTTGCTTTGGTGTGACCACGGAGTATAGATCGTCCGACGAGAATTAACGCGACATCTTTAGCCTGTCGTGCCATTTCTTCAGCCAGAATCAAACCGAGGCTGCCGGTTCCGCCAGTAATCAAATAAACCCCTTTGTCCTTCCAAGGAATACGGTCCACTTCCTGCGAGGATTTGATTTCCGTCCATGCGGCAGCATATCGTCTGCCCCACTGGTAGCGGATATGTGTACTCATGAAGTTGCGGCTATTTTCTTGCAGGATATTTATAATATCTGCTGCATTTTCCTCCACATCCACTTCGATCAGTTGGCCCACCAGTACGGGATTCTCAAGCTGCGCTGTTTGCAAGAGTCCGTAAAGTCCGGAGAATACCTGTCTGTAATCCTGTACCGGAATGACAAGCTGAACCAATGTTTTGTGTTTGGATTGGGTTTTGAGCACCTGTTGAATTTGCTCAAACACCTGTGCTGCATAAGTTCTAAAGCGTGCATCCATGCTTTCCTCTTCGGATTGCAGGATAAGACAATGCACCCCGTTCATCTGTGATTCAATCATTTCCCCGGAAATATGTGCTGGTTCACATAAAATGACCAAATGCTGCCGATATTCAGGTGCTGTTCCTCCCGAGACAAGGGCTTGTTCCTCCCATACAGGCTCAAGCATCAAAGTCTCAGATATCGTCAATTCATCTGAGCCCCCTGTTCCTCCTTCTGCAATTCGCGATGTCAAGCCCTTCATGCTTATACAAACATTCCCCTGCATATCGCACAAATCAATATCCAGCTTTTGCACTGGACCATCCTGTCTGCTGCCTTCACGATTACGGACCCAAGCCCACATCTCTGATGTGCAGCCACTAAACACCTCAAGCTCTTCCAATGCGAACGGTAAAGCCGGCTTTATTGAAACTTTTCCGTCAGACATGGCAGCGCTGTATGTGTCCATCATCAGGCCTATGGACGCCTGCAAAGCGGAATCCATCAAGCTAGGATGCATCACAAACTGTCCCATGGTCTGGTAAATAGAAGAAGGCAAGGACAATTTGGCAAGTACCTGATCCACGCCAGTGTAGATCTTTTCAATTCCTTGATGCCCTAGCCCATAGGAAACCTGCATGGCTGCAAACGCCTCATAACACTGCTGGGATGAATAGGTTCCCAGATTGCACTGCTCCAGCAGACCCTCAATATCTATGGCAGGAATCTCAGCCAACGGAGCAATTGCTGCGCTGCCTTCGCTATGCACAACTAACTCTGTATCCACTGTTTCAGACTTGCTGTAGATTTCATAGGCAATTTCTCCGCCATCTTGCGGATAAAGCCCGATATTTATAGCAATCGGCCGCTCCCCAGCTACCACAGGCCGGAGCCATAATACATCTTTTAAACGAACACAAATCCGACTTTCTTCCGAAGATGTAGCGACTTGCTCTACTGCCGCTCGCGCCATTTCAAGGAAGGCCACTCCAGGCAAAAGCTTCTGTCCCTTGATCACATGGTCAGCGAGGAAAAATTCTCTTCCCGTAAATGTGGAGCTGAACTGAAGTCCATAAATATCGGACGTATTTCGCTGAAGTAAAGGATGAATGATAGCTGACGTCTCCTGCTTCAGCACAACATCGTTGGCACCCCTCAGGTTATTGGTATCGGTTACGCAATATCGTTCTTTGGCAAAAGGATAGGTCGGCAGGCTGATACGGTTTGGCTTATGCTTTTCGTACAGCACGTCCCAGTCAAAAACCGCGCCTTTTACCCAAAGATGTGCGATTTGGGCGTAGTCGCTTTCACTAGCCAGCGACTCAATCGTCTCGGCCGCGCCCGCTCTTGTTTCCTGTTCTCTATAGCGTTTTGCCTGCCCTACATATAAGCTAGGGATGCCTTCTCGCCCTTCCACAAATCCCTTTAGCTTCTCCTCTAACTCAGAGAGAGACACCGCAGTGAAGGCCAAACGTTCTTCCATCGCTTCGCGCCCCATCTGCAGGGTATATGCTATATCTCCCAGACTGCCGTCTGTGAACTGGCGCTCCCGGATTGCAGCCAGCAATTGCCGTGCCTGGTCTTGCAGCTGTCCTTCAGTCTTGGCTGACAGTACGACAATAGCCGGCTTTTCGGTTGCGAAGGTTACCGGATCTTTCTCCTGATTTTCCGGAACATATTCCTCGATGATCAAATGAGCATTGACGCCGCCGAATCCAAAAGAGCTGACACCTGCTCTCCGAGGAATATTGTGCCCAGAAGCATCTTGCTGCTGCTTCCATTCACTCGTCTCCTGGACGATATAGAAAGGACTGTCTTCAAGTTTGATATAGGGATTAATGGCATCGCAATGAAGGCTTTTAACAAGCTTTTTATGCTTCAACTGAAGCAGAACTTTGATGACACCAGCGATTCCGGCAGCCAGCTCCAGATGTCCAACATTGGTCTTCACCGAACCTAGGCCACAATGGGGCTCTTTGATCCCGGGTCCCTTTGTACTCTCATATAGCTCTTTAAAGGCTGCTTTCAGTCCGTTGATTTCAATAGGATCACCCAACTCGGTGCCTGTCCCATGGGCCTCAATGTAAGAGACTGTTCTTGGGTCGATACCAGCCTTTGTATATGCATTTACCAGTAAATCCGCCTGTGCCCTCGGATTAGGTGCTGTCAGGGAATTAGCCCGGCCACCATGATTGACAGCTGTGCCTCGGATTACGCCGTAAATATGGTCTCCAGCCTTTTCTGCGTCCTTCAGCTTTTTCAGGAAAACCATGCCTGCCCCTTCACCACGCACATAACCGTTGGCTTGATCAGAGAAGGTTTTGCACCGGCCATCCTCACACAGCATCCCTGCTTTATTGAAGCTGATATGAAGCTCAGGTGTGATAATTGCATTGACACCACCTGCAATGGCCATTTCGCAGCTTCCATCTTCTATAGCCTTTACGGCCCGGTGAATGGCCACCAGCGAACTGGAGCAGGCAGTTTCGACAGGCTCGCTCGGACCATGAATATTAAGGAAATAGCTCATACGATTCGGTCCCACCGATGGCGCCATTCCGCTAGAGGAATACGCCTCCACACCCACATCTCCCTGATAGATCATTCCGCTGTAGCCGCTGTTCGCAGTTCCTGCAAAGATACCTGTACGACTTCCCGACAGTCTCGCTGCCTGAATGCCTGCATCTTCAATCGCCTTCCAAATATAGGTCATTAACAGACGCTGCTGCGGGTCCATGAGTGCAGCTTCCCTCGGTGAAATTCCAAAAAATAAAGGGTCAAACTCATAGATCCCGTCAATAAACCCGCCCCACTTGATGTTTGTTTTATTGGTCTCTTCCGCAGGGTCACCGTAATACGCCTTCCAATCCCAGCGATCTTCAGGTATTTCAGTGATACAATCCCTGCCTTCCTCAAGATTTTTCCAAAACTCATCTACATCCCGGGCCATGGGAAAGACACCGCTTATGCCTACGATTGCAATAGGTTCAGAACCAGCCTGGGTCTGTTGCGGCATAGCTAGCACATTCTCGTTTGCAAATCGGGAACGCTGGCGTCTACTGCGGATGCTGTCTTCCCTATCATCCTCTTCATTCTGCACGGCAGGCTCAGTCCGGGTCTGGACGACAAACTGCTCACCAAGCAAGGTGGCATATTCGTCCACTAAATACCTGCAGAAGTCATGAAGTGTAGTGTATTCAAAGAATACGGCAGGAGTCAGCTCAAGCCGATACAAGTGATTGATGTTGTTGGCAAATTGCGTGAGCAAGATCGAATCGAAGCCATACTCACTCAGTTCTACATAGGCATCAATATCTTCAAGCTTGACTTTCAGCAATTTCGATACCGCCTGCATCATGGCGATTTGCACCTTGTCCTGCAGGTCCGGCGCGGCATTTCCGTCAGTCGTGGAAATGGCTGAAATAATTGCTGAAGCACCCGTCGCCTTTTCAAACTGTCCGGTTTCCGGAATATCTAAGCCTATTGCTCTTTTCATTTTCTCGAGATTGCCTTCCAGCACCATAACCTGATCAGCACCCGTAAGCATGGCGCAGTACAAAGCCTGAATACCAGAAGAAGTTGAAATACTGCCCATGCCTGTGTGCTGCTTTACCAGCTTCTCTGTCTCCTCATCAATATGCATCCCGCCTTCTTTCCATAGTGGCCAATTGATGGATAGCGTTTGCCCCTGGCGTTGCTGTGATCCTGTCAATGTGCTCCGGTATCTGGCATAAGCATCCATAAACGCATTAGCGGTAGAATAGTCTGCCTGTCCCTGATTGCCCAGCCCTCCGGCAACCGACGAAAACAGAATGAAGAAGTCAAGAGGCAAGTGCTTGCTCGCCTGATCCAAGTTCACTACTCCTAAAACTTTGGGAGCGAGAACCTCCAGCATTTCCCCGCTATTTTTTTGGAGTATGCGGTTGTCACGAATTACTCCTGCACTGTGAATAATGCCATTCAGGCTCCCGAATTCTGCCTCAATTCCCCGAATTAAATCAGCCACAACCTGCTCCCGGGTCACATCGGCCTGCTTATATGCTATTCGTGCTCCTAATGACTCCAATTTCTTTATCTCTGCCCGCTTGCCCTCATCCAGTGCTGAACGCCCCGTTAAAATTAACACGACATTATGGACTTTATTCGCTATCTCTTTGGCAAAAATAAGTCCCAAGCCACCGGCACCACCGGTAATGAGATATACTCCGTTCTCCTTCCACGGAATGTCCGCCGTTTCCGGAGAAAATGGAATCTCGTTCCAGCTGAAAATCCACCGTTTACCTTTCCCATACCGGATCTGGATGTCTCCAGGACTCCAGCTGTTTTCTTTTAAAATATCTATGATTGTACTCGGGGCCTCATCCTGTTCAAGTTCTATCAACTGCCCCACCAGTTTTGGATGTTCTATTCTGGAGGTTTTTAAAAGACCTGAGAGCCCTGATACAAGCTGCTGTTCCTCCTGGTCGTTAGTAACAATCTGGATTAACACCTTGCCATGATTTTTTTCTCTAAAAATTCTTTGTATTAGCTCAAGTATCTGAACGGTGTAATGCTGAAACTGTTCCCCGATTCCGTTTTGATCAGGTTGCAATATTATGCACTTTGCGCCGCTTATTTGAGCTTCTACTTGTTCACGAGAAATATAGGACGGCTGGCAAAGGATCACGACATGGCGATCATATACAGGTAAATCACCCTCTATGCTAACTCCCTGCTCTTTCCACACGGGTTCAAGCATCAAGGTACCAGAATTGGACTGCGCGTCTGTGGGAATAGAGTCTATATCCAGAATTCTTGATGAATAACCCTTTATCCTCACGCAGATCTCTCCGGTTTCGTCGCTCAGGTCAATATCTAGTTTCTGTGCCTTATCTCCTGCTGTACCATCTGCACTGTATCGAATCAGCGCCCACATGGTGGAACTGCAATGTTTTATAATTTCAACTTCCTGAATGGCATACGGCAGAGCGGGCTTAATCTCGCGAGAGCCCAGCGTCAAGCCTATGGATGCCTGGAAAGCTGAATCAATCATGCTTGGATGCAGGACAAATTGGCCTTGATTGTCAGAGACTGAGGAGGGCAAGGATAGCTTCGCCAGCACTTGGCCATCTCCGGCATATACCATCTCAATCCCCTGATGCCCAGGACCATAATCAATCCCCAGCTCTCTGAAAAGGTTATACAATGCTGCCGGATGGAAGCTTCTGCTGCATGTATCCTGCAAATCTTTAATATTCAATGCAGGAACCTCCACCGCTGATCTCCGAACCGCATTGCCGTAGCTATATACCATAAGCTCTGTATCATCGGCTCCGTTATTTCCATAAATCTCATATGAAATTTCTTGATCTTCATTCTGGAAAAGCCCGATATGCAGCTGTATTGGGCCATCCTCTACGGCAATAGGCCGTGCCCAAACCACGTTTTTAAGGCACATTCCGACCAGGTCGCCCTCATCCGTCCCTAGTGATTGCTCCACTGCCGCCCGCGCCATTTCAAGGGATGCGGCCCCAGACAGCACCTTGCGCCCATTCACCACATGATCCTTCAGGAAAAACTCCTGGCCTGTAAAGCTAGAACTGAATCGCTGCTCCGAAAAATCGGAAGTGTTTTGGTGCAGCAAAGGATGAAGCGTTGCAGCCATGACAGAAGTTGTACCTTTACCAGCCTTACTGTCTAGCTCGGGCGCCCAGCACCGTTCTTTTGCAAAAGGATAGGTGGGCAGACTAATCCGACGAGGCTTGATGTTCCCATACAGCTTGTTCCAGTCCATCGTTAGCCCCTGTACCCACAGCTCTGCAATTTTCCCCAATTTTCTTTTCTTGATCCAGGTTTCAAGCAAGGATTTGGCATCTTCATCTGCCTCAAAGAGCACGATCCCGTCCTTGCCCTTTTTCACCTGAGCCGTCAGGACTCCAGCTGGCCGTTGGTGATGAACCAAGCCATCCAGCGCTTGTAGTAGATTCTCTTTTGAATCTGCCACAAAAGCCAGACGGTGGTTCATCGGCTCACGGCTTACTTGCAGCGTATACCCCATATCTGTCAAGTTAAGGTTGGGCTGAGTGGCAATAAAGTTTCTCATGTTTTCGGCATAAGTTACTAGTTGCTGTTCATTTTTGGCAGACAATACGAAAAGAACGGGACTATGTGACTCGTCGTCTGCTGGTGAAATTGCAGCCTCTGGACGATATTCTTCAATAATAAGATGGGCATTGGTACCGCTAAAACCAAAAGAGCTCACAGCGGCCCGCCTTTTGTTACCTTGAGAAGGTTGCCAGTCCTTTAATTGTGTATTTACATAAAATGGAGAATCATCGAAATCAAAATGTTCATTCGGGTTCTTGAAATTCAGTGTCGGTACCAGTTTCTTATGCTTCATGCATAACAGCACCTTTTGCATGCTTGCTACGCCTGCTGCTGCCGAAGTATGCCCGATATTACTCTTTACCGAGCCTATGGCACAGAACTTCTTCTGATCTGTTTTTTCTTTGAAAGCTGTACATAAAGCCTCCAATTCAATAGGATCGCCCAGCTTGGTGCCTGTCCCATGCATTTCAACATAGCTAATACTTTCGGGTTCAATCTGATACTTATTGTATATCTCCTGCTCAAGCTCTATTTGGCTGTTCGTGCTTGGAGCGGTAATTCCGTTGGTTTTTCCATCCTGATTAATCCCAGTTCCGATAATAACCCCATAGATGTGATCCCGGTCAGCTTCCGCATCCTTTAGCCGCTTCAGAACCAGCACCCCTGCTCCTTCGCCTGGAACAAAGCCGTTGGCACTATTGTCAAATGTCTTACACTGACCATCTGGTGACAACATTCCGGATGCAGACATACCTATATAGGATTCAGGAGTCAGGTATAAGGACACACCGCCGACCAGCGCCATTTCAATCTCTTTATTTGATAAAGCCTGGCAAGCAAGGTGAGTTGCCACCAGCGATGAGGAGCATGCCGTATCTACGGATATGGCGGGTCCTTTCAAATTAAGGAAATAGGAAATACGAGCCGCTGCAATAGCGTTGCTGTTCCCGGTAGTATTGCTGAACTGTGCTTCATTTTTGTAGCGCATCATACTGTACTCATTATTTAAAATGCCAAGATAAACACCGCATTTTTTATTTCCCAACTGTGAGCCGCTATAACCTGCATCCTCAAAGGCTTTATAGGCTTCCTGCAAAAAGATGCGCTGCTGCGGGTCCATCCCTTCCGCCTCGGTAGGAGATATATTAAAAAATAACGGATCAAAATATTCTATATCCTTCAAGGCACCCAGCCACTTGCAATTTACTTTCCCCTCTTGTGCCGGACGCGGATCATACAACGGGTCTACGTCCCAGCGGTTCTTCGGGATTTCAACAATGGAGTTTTGACCTTGAGCGAGATTTTTCCAATATTGCTGTACATCTTCGGCACCAGGATATCTTCCCGAAATCCCAACAATTGCAATTGCATCTTGATTTTCCGAAGTTGCTGGCACTGATTCCTCTTCTGCTTTTACCCGACGCAATGGCACCGTTTCCTCCTTAGGGAGCTGCGCTGGAGAGCATTGGATCGTCTCTGGTCGCGGTAAATGGACTTCTGCTATAGGTTTGACCGTGTCCGAGACTGTGTTCAAGGGCTGCTGAACGAAGCTTTTCTTGCCCCCGTGCTTATTGATTTCTTGTGCCAAAAACTCGGTAAATTGCAGAATAGTCGGATAGTCGTAGACCTTGGTAGCTGCAATGGATGTGCCGTAGCGCTTATTCAAATTTCGAATCCATTCTACGCCTATAATCGAATCCAAACCGATATCTATAAAGTTTCTATCTGCCTCAATCTCGCTTTGCTCCATGTACAAGGCTTCAGCTAGGCTTGCCGTCAGTTCTTTCCGTAATTGCTCTGTAGAGACACCAGACGGAATCGTGCCGAATTGCGGCTGCTTTTCAGGCGATATCGGCATTAAATTAATCTGAAGTGAGGCCTCTGTCTGCTTATCCGTTTCCAATGATACGAGCGGCGGTAAATGCTTTGCAGGCGCCTGATCCAGAATAGACGCAGCAGAAGACGGCATGATTAATTGGGCTACACGATTGCCCAATTCCTTTTCTAAAAATTTGCTAAACTCCCGTATGGTTGGATAATCGTAGACTTTTGTCGCTGTTATGGATGTGTCGTAATGTTTATTAATGTTTCGAATCCACTCTACGCCTATTATGGAATCCAATCCAAGATCAACAAAGTTTTTATCCTCATCGATCTCGTCCCGATCTATATATAAAGCTTGCGCCAGACTTGTTGTCAGCTCCTCCTGCAATATTTCTGACGATATGGATAGGGCAGGAGCCACAGGCGTCTGTTCTTCCGTCTCGTTGTCATTATCTGACGTGTGCATTACCCCTTCCGGGGAAGTTAAAATAATCGGTGCTGTCTGCTGATTGGCAGACTTGCTAAGCTGCGGCTGACTGTCTGACAAATTCCGTAAAGAAATCCCGCTTGGTTTTTCAGAACTACTCGAAAAACTGGATGGCATTAAAGCTTCAGGAAGAGCAGACTGCATTACTTGAGACTGAACATGAACTGCTTTTTCTTGAGATTCACTAGGGATTCTTTCTACAGATGGGATCGTAATATCCGTGATCCAATACCGCTCCTTTGCAAAAGGATAGGCTGGCAAGCTTATTCTCTGCGGCTTGGCATCTCCATAAAGCATGCTCCAGTCCATCGCCAGTCCCTTCACCCAAAGATCCACAATCTTCGCATATTTCCGTTTCCCGATCCAGGCAGTGATCGTTTTTTCCATATCTTCATCTTCTATCAGTGCGGACAGTGCCTCTTTGTTTCGCTTGACCTGTCCTCGGTACAGCTCGGATATCCCATCGTGGCCTTCTAGAAATCCTTCCAGCTTTTCCACCAGTGCTGGCATCGATTCGGCAATTACCGCCAGGCGTTCTTCCATTGCTTCACGTCCTACCTGAAGCGTGTAGGCTGCATCAGCCAGATTGCTTTCTGTGACCTCTCCTTTCCCGATCACGGACAGCAATCTCTCGACCTGCTGTTTCAGTCGATCCTCATTTTTGGCCGACAACACAATAATAACGGGGTTGTGAGCTGTTACACGGATGGGCGCCTTCTCTTCTGGAACGTACTCTTCAATGATGACATGGGCATTGGCGCCTCCTGCTCCAAACGATGAAATCCCAGCCATTCTCGGGTATTCCCGTGTCTCTCCATTGAGCTCAACCACCGGCCGCTTCCATTCCTCCAGCTCCTGCTGTACGACAAACGGCGTCTGCTCAAAAGGAATGTTCGGATTCAGTTCCTGGGCGTGCAGGCTGGGAACCAGCGTCCGGTTTTTCATCTGCAGAACAATTTTCCCAATTCCTGCGATGCCCGCTGCCGCCTCCAAATGTCCGATGTTGGACTTTACAGAGCCCACGGCGCAAAATCCTTTGTCTGCGGTATCTTTCCTGAAGGCCTGGGTCAGACCGGTTACTTCAATAGGATCTCCCAGTTCTGTACCGGTTCCGTGAGCTTCAATATAGCTGATGGTCCGGGCATGTACCCCGGCTCGCTCTAGTGCTGACCGGATCAGCTCCCCTTGAGCAATCGGGTTAGGCACGGTATACCCGTTGGTCTTGCCCCCATGGTTGATGCTCGTTCCCCGGATGAGCGCATGGATCGGGTCTCCATCTGCTATCGCCTTGGACAGCGGCTTCAATAAGACGACCCCCACGCCTTCTCCTGGGACAAAGCCGTTGCCTCCCTTTCCGAAGCTCTTGCACTGTCCGTCTACGGACAGCATCTGA